>CAYZCL010000123.1:0-66682 GCA_964476595.1 uncultured Desulfobacteraceae bacterium | reverse complement strand
TATACCGCCGTCAAGAGAAGATTTTATCCAGGTCTTTTTCTACCTGTTCTTCTCCTACGTTTTTTGCGAGAGATATTTCCTTGACCAGGAGGTTCCTGGCCGTATCCAACATTTTTCGTTCTCCAAAAGAGAGTTCTTTTTCCACCTTAAGCATCAAAAGATCCCTGTAAACCTCAGCTACTTCAAAAACAGATCCAGTCTTTATTTTTTCCATGTACTCGCGGTAACGCCGGTTCCAGGTCTGGCTCTCGGTGCCCGCCTCGCGTTCGCTTTTCATGACCTCGTAGACCTTGGGAATTTCCTTCTCGTCGATGATGTCCCGCAACCCCACCGAGGCCACGTTCCAGGTCGGGATCATGATCACCATCTGGTTTTCGAGGATTTTCATGATGTAGAAATCGTGTTTTTCACCGTTGACTACCCGACTTTCGATGGCCTCGATGCGGCCCACCCCGTGGGCCGGGTAAACCGCCAGATCCCCCACCTTGAACTTGGGCACGTCGGTTTTCGCTGTCTGCTCTTTTGCTTTTTTCTCTGTCATCCTCAACACCATCTCCAAATATCAAAAACAGATCGCCGTCAACGCAGGAAAAGGGTCTCCTTGATAACAGCCGTTTCTGTTGAACTCGAAGGAAGCGATTTCCGGGGAAGCGGCACTTCTGAAGGGCCCTCACGGTACGCCGGACCGCCGCTGAATGTGGTTCACCGAATGTTCTTCAATCAAGACCCAAATATAATACCACACAATCGAGGTGCGATCAATAAAATAAAAAAGGATTGGCGTCGGCGACGCCAATCCTTTGGGGTCGAACGGTTACCAGATCAGGTTACAGCAGGAAGGGCACCATCAGCAGCGCCACCACGTTCAGGATCTTGATCATGGGATTGACTGCCGGTCCGGCGGTGTCCTTGTAGGGGTCGCCCACGGTGTCGCCGGTAACGGCGGCTTTGTGGGCATCGCTGCCCTTGCCGCCCAGGTGGCCGTCCTCGATGTACTTCTTGGCATTGTCCCAAGCCGCGCCGCCCGTGGTCATCGAGATGGCCACGAACAGGCCGGTGATGATCGAGCCGATCAGCATGCCGCCCAGGGCCACCTTGCCCAGCAGGAAGCCCACCAGCAGGGGGGCCACCACCGGCAGCAGGGCTGGAACGATCATCTCCTTGAGGGCGAACTTGGTGACGATGTCGACACAGGCGCTGTAGTCCGGTTTTCCCGTGCCTTCCATGATGCCCGGGATCTCGCGGAACTGGCGGCGGACCTCGTCCACCACCGCGCCGCCGGCGCGTCCCACCGCCTGCATGGCGATGGAGGCGAACAGATAGGGCAGCAGACCGCCGATGAACAGGCCGATGATCACGTTGACGTTGGACAGGTCAAAAGTGATGCCGCCCTTGCCGCCCCGCATCTGGAATTCGAAGACGTAGCAGGCGAAGAGTACCAGCGCCGCCAGGCCGGCCGAACCAATGGCGTACCCCTTGGTAACGGCCTTGGTGGTGTTGCCCACCGCGTCCAACGGGTCGGTGACGGCACGCACACTGTCGTCCATCTCGGCCATCTCGGCGATGCCGCCGGCGTTGTCCGTGATGGGGCCGTAGGCATCGATGGCGATGACCATGCCGGTCATGGAAAGCATGGCCATGGCGGCCGTGGCGATGCCGTACAGGCCGGCGAAGTGGTAGGCCGTCAGGATGGTGGCGCAGATGGCCAGCACCGGGGCCGCGGTGGCCTGCATGCTGACGCCCAGGCCGGCGATGATGTTGGTGCCGTGACCGGTGGTCGACGCTTGGGCGACCGCCTTAACAGGCCCGTAGATGCCGGTGTAATATTCGGTGATGATGACGATGACCACCGTGAGCACGATACCGCTCATGGCCGCGTAAAACAGCGCCATGGGCGCGATGTCCGGCAGGGCAGGCATCATCTTGATGGTCACGTAGTAGAAACCACCGATGGCCAGGATGGCGGCGCCGAACATGCCCTTGTACAGGGCGCCCATGATGTATTCGCTCTTTCCCAGCCGCACGAAGAAGCTGGCGATGATGGAAGCGAAAATGGAGACCGCACCCAACAGCAGCGGAAACTCGACGGCCATCTCGACCTTCGGGAACAGCAGGTGGCCGATGAGCATGGCGGCCACGGCGGTGACGGCGTAAGTCTCGAACAGGTCGGCGGCCATGCCGGCGCAGTCACCCACGTTGTCACCCACGTTGTCGGCGATGGTGGCCGGGTTGCGGGGATCGTCTTCGGGAATGCCGGCTTCGACCTTGCCCACCAGGTCGGCGCCCACGTCGGCGCCCTTGGTGAAAATGCCGCCGCCCAGCCGTGCGAAGATGGAAATCAGGCTGCCGCCGAAACCGAGGGCCACCAGGGCCACCACGTCATGGGTGATGTGGTAGTAGCCGGCCACGGCCGCCAGCGCCAGTCCGGCGACCATCATGCCGGTCACCGAGCCGCCCTTGAAGGCCAGCGCCAAGCCCGCGGACAGGCCCTTTTTGGCGGCTTCGGCGACACGCACGTTGGCGATGACCGACACCCGCATGCCGATGTAGCCGGCGGCGTAAGAGGCACACGCGCCGATCAGGAAGCCGATGGCGTTCTTGGCGCCCATGGTGGCGAAGATGACGATAAAAATAATGCCGCCGGCAACGGCGACACTTTTACCCTGACGATTCAGGTACGCGATGGCGCCCTCTTTGACGGCACCCGCGATTTCCTGCATGCGTTCGTTGCCGGCCGGTTTGCTCTTGACGCCGGCGGCGGTGATCAGCGCGTAGAGAACTCCAACGAGACCAACCAAGGCACATACCAGTGGTACATTTCCCATTACATAGTCCATTCTTACCTCCATCTCTTAGCCTGACCTCAGCGTGTTAAGACCGTTGAAACGATTCATGGCCACCTGCGCACCTTCCCGCAGGATGGTGACCACGGCTTCCCGCGCCTGGGCGATGACCTCGTCGAGCATCCGGCGCTCCGCAGGGGAGAAGTTCGCCAGGACATAGTCGGCCGCATCCTGATGGGCCGTGGGCCGTCCCACCCCCACACGCACCCGCACGAACCTGTCATCGCCGAAGGCCTCTCTTAACGATCGTATACCCTTGTGTCCTCCACTCCCCCCTTTCTGTTTTATTTTGATCCTGCCAAAGGCAATATCCATATCGTCATGGATGACGATCAGCTCGTTGCATGGAATCTTGAAAAAACGGGTCAGTTGAGACAGCGGCGGTCCGCTGCGGTTCATGTACGCCTGGGGCTTGGCCAGGATGACGGCCCGCCCCTCGATGGTGCCGCGCCCGAAGCGGGCGTTGAATTTGCTGCGCTCCACCCCGATGCCGTAGTCGGTGGCCAGCCGGTCGACGACCATGAATCCGATATTGTGCCGGGTAGCGGCGTAGGCCCTGCCCGGATTTCCCAGTCCGGCGATCAGTTTCAATGGTCTCTGTCATCGCGTTGGTTTCGGTTCCCGCGGCCGTCCCTGCCAGGCCGCCGCCCGGGCCGCTACTCGGCGCTTTCGGCGGATTCGGCCTCTTCACCGCCCTCGGCTTCCATCTCCAGCTCTTCGCCCTCTTCCTCTTCCTCCTTGACCTCTTCCTTCTTGGGACTCAGGATGGTCAGGACGGTGAAGTTGGCGTCGGCCGGAAACTCAACGCCGTCGTCCAGCGGAATCTCTTGGAGGTGTACGGAATCGCCGACGTCCAGTTCGGTGATGTCGATCTCGATATTTTCCGGGATGCGGTCCGGCAGGCACTCCACCTCCAGTTCGTGGCGGATGATCTGCAGCATGCCGCCCATGGCGACGCCCCTGGACTCACCCGTGGTAACCACCGGAACCTTGACGCTGATCTTGCGGTCCATGGAAATTTCGTAGAAATCGACGTGCAGCGGTTCCCGGGAAAGGGGGTGGCGCTGCAGTTCCTTGATCATGGCCAGCCGCGTGGTGCGTTCTCCGTTTTCGATGACCAGCCGCAGCAGCAGCTGTCCGCTGGGGCCGCTCTTGACGGCCAGCTCGAGTTCGTGGGTGTCGACGCTGAGCAGCAGGGGTTCGGTATCCGGTCCGTACAGCACGGCCGGCAGTTTTCCTTCGCGGCGCAGGGCCCTGGCGGCGTTCTTGCCCAGGCCCTGCCGCACGCGGGTTTTCAGTTCGATGGCTTCCAAGAAAAGACCTCCTTGTGTTGCAGAGTGTAGAATCGTGCTCGATTAAAGGGTTAAACAAAAAGCGATGTCACCGAATCGCCCCGGTGGCTTCGGATGATGGCCTCTCCCACCAGTTCCGCGATGGACAACACCTTGAATTTTTCGCAGGCCAGCGCGTTCTCGGCCAACGGAATGGTGTCCGTCACCACCACGCTTTTCAAGGCCGAGTCCTCGATGCGTTCCACCGCCGGTCCGGACAGCACCGGGTGGGTACAGATGGAGTGGATTTCCCGTGCGCCGTTGCGCGCCAGCGCCTCGGCGGCCTCGGTGAGCGTGCCGGCGGTGTCCACCATGTCGTCCAGGATGAGGGTGGTTTTGTTCTCGACGTTGCCGATGACGGCCATGGCCTTGGCCTTGTTGGGCGCTTCGCGGCGTTTGTCGATGATCGCCAGCCCGGCGCCCAGGCGCTTGGCGAAGGCCCGGGCGCGCTCCACGCCGCCGGCATCCGGTGAGACGATGACGATGTCGTTTTCAAAGGTGCTGCGGATGTAGTCCAGCAGCACCGGCGCGGCGAACAGGTTGTCCACCGGGATGTTGAAGAAACCTTGGATCTGCCCCGCGTGTAGGTCCATGGTGATGATGCGGTCGGCCCCGGCGGTGGTCAGGATGTCGGCCACCAGCTTGGCGCTGATGGGCACCCGCGGGGCGACTTTCTTGTCCTGCCGGGCGTATCCGAAATAGGGGATCACGGCCGTCACCCGAAACGCCGAGGAGCGGTTTACGGCGTCGAGCATCAGCAGCAGTTCCACCAGCGAGTCGTTCACCGGACGGCAGGTCGACTGCACCACGTACACGTCGCTGAGACGCACGTTTTCATGAATCTCGATCTGAACTTCCCCGTCGCTGAACGTTTTGACTTCGGCGCCCCCCAGCGGCATGCCAAGGTAGGTGCAGATCTTTTTGGCCAATTCGGGATTGGAATTGCCCGTAAAGATGGATAGCCCCTTCATTTCCCCCTCCGTGAACTCCTCGAAAACCGCTTGCCGTCAGAACGCCGCTGCCGTCGCCGTCAAGATCGTGTGATGGCTGGGGCGGGAGGATTCGAACCTCCGAATGCAGGAACCAAAATCCTGTGTCTTACCGCTTGACGACGCCCCAGTGTGAAAAGCTTCTTCCCCTCCCCGGTGCGACCGCCGATCATGCCAGAAGGTGCGTCAGAAACACCCGCCACGATCGCTGTGCCGCCAGCCGGCCCTTGGCCTCCCGTGCGGTCCGCATGTCGGCGAAAATACCGAACACCGTGGGGCCGCTGCCCGACATGAGCGCGCCCCGGGCGCCCATGTCCGTCAGCCTCGCCTTCACCTCCCGGATCACGGGAAAGCGGGGCAGTGTGACCGCTTCCAGATCGTTGTGCAACCCGGTGGCAAAACTGAACTTTTTATTCCCAAAAGAGGAATAATTAAGCTGTTTTGGCTGTTTTGTCAATCTTAAATTCAGATTTTTGTACGCCCAGGCCGTGGACACCTCGATTCCCGGGTTGACCAGAACCACCGGTGCGCGGGGTAGCCCGTCAAAGGGTTCCAGCCGGTCGCCGATGCCGGTGGCCAGCGCCGGTTTGCGGTAGATCAGGTAGGGGACATCGGCTCCCAGGCGGCGGCCCAGCGCCATCAGTTCCGACTCCGACAGGCGGTCGTCCCACAGCCGGTTGAGCCCCAGCAGCACGGCGGCGGCGTCGCTGCTGCCGCCCCCCAGGCCTGCCGCCACGGGGATGTTTTTGACGATGGAGATGCGGGCGCCGCCGTGGACACCCCGCCGGGAAAAGAAGAGATCCGCGGCGCGCCAGGCCAGGTTGCGCTCGTCTTCGGGTACCTGCGGGTGGCCGCAGCTCACCCGGATATCGCTGCCGCCCGGCGCGATGCTGATCACGTCATAGAGCCCCACGCAGCACATCAGCGAGGCCAGGTCGTGATAGCCGTCGGGGCGTTTGCGGATCACCCGCAGGAAGAGATTGATCTTGGCGGGAGCCGGAATGCGCAGTGCGTTATTCAAGTGTCTACTTGGTCAGTTTGACCACCACGAAGCCCTCGTTGAGGCGCCAGATGAAAAGCTGTATCTTTTCCCCGCTGGCGATGCTCTGCAGGATGCGGGTATAGGCGTCGGTGTCCTCGACGGACCGGTGGTTGATTTCTTTGATAACGTCGCCTTTGCGCACGCCGGCCTCCTCCGCCTTGCCGTCTGCTTCCAGCTCCTCGACGATGACGCCGCCGTCCGCGGCAATGCCCAGCCGTTCAGCGGCCTCCGCCGAAAGATCGGAGACGCGCATGCCCAGCCCTTCCGTCTGCCGCGAGGGGCTGCGCTTGGCGATCCTGCGGGTGTCGGGGCGTTTGCCGACCTTTACCGCGATGGTCTTCTGCTTGCCATCGCGGATGACGGTCACGCGGGCCGTGTCGCCCACCGGGATGCCGGCGACGATGGCGGTCAGGTCGTGGCTGTTGTTGATCCGCTGCCCGTTGACGGACACGATGACGTCCTTGGGCGCGATGCCGGCCTTTTCCGCCGGGTCGCCGGGGACCACGTCGATGACCAGCGCGCCCTTCTGTCCGCCGACCCCCAGGTATTCGGCCAGGTCCCTGGGCAGATCCTTGATGGTGACCCCCAGCCAGCCGCGCACCACCTCACCGGTCCGCTTGAGCTGCTCGATGATGGGACGTGCCAGGTTGATGGGGATGGCGAAACCGATGCCCTGGCCGCTGGCGATGATGGCGGTGTTGATGCCGATGACTTCGCCTTTCATATTCAGCAGCGGTCCGCCGCTGTTGCCCGGGTTGATGGAGGCGTCGGTCTGGATGTAGTCGTCGTAGGGGCCGGAGCCGATGACGCGGCCCTTGGCCGATACGATGCCGGCGGTGACGGTGTGGTCCAGGCCGAAGGGGTTGCCGATGGCCACCACCCATTGGCCGACTTTGATGGCGTCCGAGTCCCCCAGGGGGACCACCGGCAGCCTGTCGGCCGATTTGACCCGGATCAGGGCGATGTCGGTGTTGGGGTCACGCCCCGTCACTTCGGCATCCAGTTCGCGTTCGTCGCTGAGGATGACCTTGATCTTGTCGGCGTTCTCCACCACGTGGTTGTTGGTGACGATGTAGCCCCCGGCGTCGATGATGAATCCGGATCCCAGGCTGCGCTGCTTGAATTTGCGGTGCGGGTCCTCGCCGAAAAAGCGCTTGAAAAAGTCGTCCATGCCGTCGTCGCCGCCGAACGGGTTGCGGCCGAAGTGACGGAAGATGCGGCCGCCGCCGTTGACCGTTTTCTCGGTGCTGATGTTGACCACGGCGGGCCCCACCTTTTCGGCCAGGGCGCTGAAGCCCCCCGGCAGGGTGATCGTCGGCGCGTCGGCGGCCGCCTTTCCGGCCGCCGGGGTCCCGCCCGGCAGCGCCAGCAGGATGCCCGCCAGCAGGAGAAGGATCCGCAGACGTCGGGTCGTGCCGCGGCCCGTCGGTAATTGCGTGCGCTGTGATGTCATCGCCTGTCGTCTCCTCCATGGCGGTCGGCGTCCGGGCTGTGGCGCCGATGTCGTCGGGAAAAGCAGGAGCTGCCCCCGCCTTGGGGCGCGGCCCCTCAGGTGGTTTCGCGCACGTAGATCATCCTCAGGTCGAAGAGGATGTTCTTGAGCATGGCCGCCTCGTCGTCGCTCAGGTTGCCCCGCGTTTTTTCCTCCAGCATCCCCAGGGTGTCGATGGTGTACTTGGCCAGAGGCAGGTTCTTTTCCTGCTTGCCGGTGGTGGGGTTGGCGATCATCCCCAGGTGCAGCAGGGCCTCCGAATTGAGCGAGAGCACGAAGGTGGCGAACGAGACCTCCGGCAGCGGCGGCATCTGCCCGGCCTGGGCGTCACCGCCCGTGTCGGCGGCGCTGCTTTCGGGGGCGGTGGATTCGGATTCTCCGGGCGGCGGTTCCGGCCGGGACGCTTCCGGCTTCTCTTCAGGGCTCTCCGCCTCGGAACGGGGCTGGCCGTCCTCGGTGAAGAGCCGCCGGTCCCTGACGACAAATTCCTTTTTCTCTTCTTTTTCCTCAGCCATGGTTTCGCTCCTGAATGATATTTTCTCTTTCGTATCAGAACTCCAGCGGTGTCACCGTCTGCACCAGCGACAGCTGGCGCAGCTCTTCCTGTACATCGGCCGGAATGGGGGTGTCGGTGCTCAGGAAGATGATGTTACGGTCGCCTTCCTCCTCCTGGCCGACCTGCATCTTGCCGATGTTGATGTCGTGTTTGCCCAGCACCGTACCGATCTGGCCGATGGATCCGGGCTTGTCGATGTTGTGGATCAGCGCCAGGTGCCCGCTGGGAATCATTTCCAGGCGGAACGTGTTGATCTTGACGATGCGCAGGCTGTGCTTGCCGAAGATGGTGCCGGCCACCGAGTTGGTCATATCGGTGGTGGTGACCCGCACCGTAATCAGGTTGAGGTAGTCCTCGGACTCTCCGGTGGTGGCTTCGCTCACGCGGATGCCGCGTTCTTTGGCCAGCACCGGCGCGTTGACGAAGTTGACGTCGTCCTTGATTTGCCGTGCCAGCAGTCCCTTGAGCACGGCGGCCGTGACGGGCGTCAGGTCCAGCCCCTGGAAGTCGCCGGCGTACTCGATGGCCACTTCCTTGACGGCGCCGCACACCAGCTGGGCCTGCAGTGCCCCGATCTTTTCGGCGCAGGTCAGGAAGGGGCTCAGTTTTTCCAGCAGTTCGCCGGTCACCGACGGCACGTTGACGGCGTTGATGATGGTGCCCTCCTTGAGAAAGGCGATCATCTGCTCGGCCACGGCGGCCGCCACGTTGGACTGGGCTTCGCGGGTGGAGGCGCCCAGGTGCGGGGTGCAGATGACCTGGTCGAGTTTGAGCAGCGGGTTGTCGCCCGGGGGCTCGGTCTCGAAAACGTCCAGCGCCGCGCCGGCCACGCGGCCGGAGACGATGGCGTCATAAAGCGCCTTCTCGTCCACGATGCCGCCCCGTGCGCAGTTGATCACCATGACGCCCTCCTTGACGTGTTCGAAGGAGTCGTGGTTGAGAATGCCGTGGGTTTCCTTGAGCTTGGGGACGTGCACCGTGATATAGTCGGAAGTCTCCAGCAGCTCGGCCATTTCGACGGGTCGGAAACCGGCCTTTTCGATCTGGTCCGGGTTGACGAAGGGATCGTGGACGATGACCTTCATCTTCAACCCCCGGGCGCGATCGGCCACGATGGACCCGATCTTGCCGAAACCGATGACTCCCAGGGTCTTGTTGAACAGCTCGCGCCCCTGGAGCTTCTTCTTCTCCCACTTGCCGGCCTTGAGGGTGGCCGTTCCCCGGGGGATGTTGCGGGTCAGCGCCATCATCATGGCGATGGTGTGCTCGGCCGTGGTGACCACGTTGCCGCCCGGCGTGTTCATGACCACGATGCCGCGCTTGGTGGCCGCCGGAATGTCCACGTTGTCCAGGCCGATGCCGGCCCGTCCGATGATCTTCAGATTTTCGGCCGCATCCAGCAGGTCTGCGGTCACCTTGGTGGCGGAGCGGATCACCAGACCGTGGTACGGCGCGATCTCCGCCTTGAGCGCCTCGGGCGCCAGGCCCGTTTTGACGTCGACCTCGATGCCCTCTTCGCGCTGCAGCATCTGAATGCCGATTTCCCCCAGGTTGTCGCTGATCAGAACTTTCACGGCACGCCTCCTTCGAGTAAGTGGTGTTGTGAGCCAATCATCCGGCAGCGGGTTGAGGCGGTCTCCACGGCGGCCGTCTCACCAGGAAGTTCTTTTTTTCCCGTAATTTACTGATTTCTGTTTTAATGTCAAGGGGAAAGCCGGGCGGTGCGCCGGCGCAGGATCCGAATGGCCTTGACCCGCTGCGATGCTTTCCGGTAGAAATCAGGCACATGTGAGAACCGGGCGGACAGGAGAGGAGGAAAACGGTGAGGGGTACAGGCGAACCGAGGCGGGAAGAAGATTTTCATCGCTGGCCGCCGCTGCTGGCGGGCAGGCTGATCCGGCGCTACAAGCGTTTTCTAGCGGATGTCGAACTGGAAGACGGCGCCACCGTTACCGCCCACTGCCCCAACTCCGGCTCCATGCTGGCCTGCGCCCAGCCGGGCCGCCCGGTGTACGTTTCCCACCATGACGACCCCCGCCGCAAGCTCAAGTACACCTGGCAGATCATCGATATGCCCACTTCGCTGGTAGGGGTCAACACCCAGGTCCCCAACCGTCTGGTGCAGCTGGGCGTCGGCGGCGGCCGGGTGCCGGAGCTGGTCGGTTACGGAAGCCTGAGGCGGGAGGTCAGGACCGGCCGCCACACCCGCCTGGACATGGTGCTGGAGCAAGACGGGCGCAGGACCTGTTTCGTGGAGGTCAAGAACTGCACGCTGGTTACCGATGGGAAGGCCTGCTTCCCCGACGCGGTGACCGCCAGGGGGCTGAAACATCTCCAGGCGCTGCAGAAGCTGGCGGCCGAAGGGTTCCGCAGCGTGATTTTCTACCTCGTCCAGCGCATGGACGCCGCGTTTTTTCAGCCGGCCGACCACATCGACGCCGCCTATGGTCGCGAGCTGCGCCGCGCCGTGGAAAACGGGGTCGAGATCCTGGTATACGATGTGGCCATCGATTTCGAGAAGATCCGCATTCGCCGGCCCGTGCCGGTGCGCATGTGAGGCCGGGCGGGGCCGGTGGAAGCGGAGCGGCCTCGCCAGAATCGCTGTCGGAAAAATAGCGCACTTCCTGTTTTTTTTACGGCAGATTGTTGACATTTTCTAATGTGTCAATTAGGTTGTCAACAGTAACATGCCGACTCAAAACATATTTCGGCTGTTTTGATGTCCTCTCGGGGTAAGGTGTTAAAGAATCTGACAGCGAATGCCGATTCTCTTAATATGATACCACAGCCACAACCACTACCCGTAAGGCAGAACTTCCGCGACGTTCTCTGGCTTTTCAAATCCGAGAACCAGATCCCTTTCAAGCCCAAGCGCCGCAAACCCGAGTTCGTGGCGAACCTGATCAACTACCTGCACTTCAGCGACGATCGGGTTCTGCTGCATTTCAGCGACCCCCAGGAATCGGACCATGAACTGGTGGCGGCCATCCCGGAACCCTGCCGGGACGGCATATTCGCCTGCAGGCTGGAAGATGCCGCTATCCTGCAGAGCATCCCCTCGGCCGTTCCGCAGCACGTGCTCATCGAGGACGGCAAGCAGGTGCTCATCGCACCGGTGGTGCTGATGTCCGTCGACGGGGACAAAATGGTCCTCAAACTTGTAGGCAAGGCTTTCCTGCTGGGGCGGCGCCGGAGACGACGTTTCCGGGCGGCGCAAGTCGAGATCCGCCTCACGGCGGGGGGAAGCACTTACTGCGGAATGCTGCTGGATTTCAACCGCAAGGCGTACCACCTCGAACTGGCCGGCGGCGATCCGGACGCATCGGCCGTCGAGAAGCCGATGACCCTGACGCTGCAGAAACAGGGCTGCGTGCTCCTGGAATCCACGTGCAGCCTGATCCGCCGGTGGAAGCGCGACGGGAAAACCGGGCTGGTGGTCAAACTGTCCAGTGACACGATCGAGAGGTACCGGAAAAGACGGGTTCGCAATCCGCGCGTGCACCTGGATCCCCCTCCGGCCATCAGCTTCCGGCACCCCATTTCGGGAAAAGGGGTCCAGATCCACACCTGCGAGATCTCCTCCTCCGGCTTTTCCGTGCGTGAGCGCAGGGACGAGGCGGTTCTCGTGCCGGGATTGATCATCCCCGACGCACGCATCCACCTGCCGGGAACCGGACCGATCCGTTGCAAGGTACAGGTGATTTACGAGCGGGAAGACGAAACGCCGGACGTCCTGTGCTTCGGCCTGTGCCTGCTGGACATCGACCTGCCGGGCTACACCCGTTTGAGCCAGGTCATCTGTCGCTCCATGGATTCCCACAGTTTCATCTCCGAAGGGGCCGACGTGGAGGCCCTGTGGGATTTCTTTTTTGCCACCGGGTTCATCTACCCCGACAAGTACGCTTACATCCAGAGCCAGAGAGAGCAGTTCCTGGAAACCCACCAAAAACTCCTGACACGCAACCCGGACATCTCCAAGTATTTCATTTTCGAGGAACACGGCAGGATCCTGGCCCACATCAGCCTGGTGCACGCCTACCACCGGGCCTGGATGGTGCACCACCACGCCGCCCGCACCGCCGAAAACCCCAGGGGCGGCCTGACGGTGCTCAAGCACGCCATGTATTTCCTGAACGACATGCACCGTTACCCTTCCCTGAACATCGACTACGCAGTCTGTTATTACCGTCCGGACAATCGCTTTCCGAAACAGGTTTTCGGGGGCTTTGCCGAGGCGCTCGACGACCGGCAGGGCTGCACCCAGGACCAATGGACCTACATGACGCTGAGAAAGCGGCCCGGCGACGGCGACATCCCCGCAGGCTGGGAACTGTCCCCCCTTTCCGAGGCCGACAAGCGGGAGACCGACCGCTGGTACCAACGGAAATGGGGCGGTCTGGGGATCGATGCGCTGGGGGTCACGAAACCCCGGAAGGCCTCGGAGGAACTGGAGAAACATTATCAAAACAGCGGCATCGGACGCAGGATCGAGTGCCGGGCCCTCAAGCGCGACGGGAAGCTGGTGGCCGTGTGCATCCTGCACCATGCCGACCCGGGGCTGAATTTCTCAGGATTTCTGAACTGCATCCAGGTCCTGGTGATCCGGGAGGATATGGCCGATTGGGCCACGCTGGAGAAGGTGACCCGCAGCCTGATGACCGGTTACGAGGACTACGTACTGCCGGTGCTCACCTTTCCCGTCTCGTGGGCCGAGAAAGCCGGGGTCCCTTTCGACAAGAAGTACGTTTTCTGGGTGCTCAACCTGCCTTCCAGCGGGGACCGGTTCATGGAGTTCACCAACGGCAAGTTGAAACTCTGACACCGGCCGGATTCGCGGGCCTCGGACGCCGGGATTTCCGGAGCGGATGGGCAATGCACGGCGGTTGAGAAACGGTGTGCCCGTCTATGGTTTGGTCCCCTTGCACATGACCAGGGGCGTGTAGGTGAAACGCCGCGGATCCAGGAAGAATTTCTGAAAGTCCTTGAAAAACCCCTCCACCCCCCCTGGGTAGCCGTCGAACAGTTTTTTCTCCCGGCCGGTGATCATTTCGATTTTTTTCATCCAGTTGAAAAAATCGCGATCCATCAGGCGGCCGTAAATCAGGTGGTGGGCCCGGATCTCCACCTCGATGTTTTCATACCCCAGGTCGTAGAGCAGGGTGTAGAGTTTGCGGCCCACGAACGGGTCGAAATTGTGTTTCTCTTCCAGCAGCTTCAATATGTTCGGCAGCACCACGGCCATCTTTTCGGGCAACGGGAAGTGGTTTAGGCAGTTGTTGTCCAGGTCCAGCAGGCAGAGTGTGCCACCCGGTTTCAACGTCTCGGAAAGGTTGGCGACGATGCGGGAGAGATCGTTTCGGAAATATTCCAGCACGAAACGGACCCACACGAGATCGAATTCTCCGCGATAGGGGAAGGGTTCGCAAATGTTGTGCTTCACGAATTCGATCCCCTCACAGTCCGTGCTGCGTTCCTGCGCATAGGCGAGGCGTCCCTCTGAGCAGTCGATCCCCGTGATGCTCCCCGAAGGTTCCACCATGGCGTGCAGAATGCGGGTCACCGTACCGGGACCGCATCCGGCGTCCAGCACCTTCATGCCCTCTTTCACCCCACACCACCGTGCCTGGCTCCGAACGGCCTCGGGATCGGTTTTCAACTCCAGGCGGATCGCTTCATCGGGGCTCTCCATCAGGTAGGATTCCACCATTTAGGCCTCATTTTCTTTCTGGAAAGGGAAGAAATTTTTGTTTATCATTATGACATCAACATGATATGGCTGTATGACACCAGCATGATATGTCTCTCGCGCCGGAACTTCAACCTTAAAATCGACAGACACAGCGAGCCTTCCTAACCATGAGACAGGAAGAGATGAAAGACCAGCACCGGCTCTACAACAGCAGGATCATCAAGATCTACACCGAGTACCTGGGCTACCGCTACCCCCGGGTCGATGTGGACACGATCCTATCCCGGGCCGGCATGACCCGCTACGAGATGGAAGACCCGGCTCACTGGTTCACACAGGAACAGGTGGATGCCTTTCAGGAGGCGGCACTCGCCGCCACCGGAAACCCCGACATCGCCAGGGAAGCCGGCCAGTACACCACCTCGTCCAAGGGAATCGGTGCCCTGCGGGAGTATGCGCTGGGATTCGTGAATCCCAGCGCCGCCTACCGGCTGATGGGAAAGATATACAGCATCATGAGCCGGGGGGCCAGCGTGCAGACCACCAGGATCGGTCCGCGCAAGGTGGAGATCATCGCCACGCCGGCGCCCGGCGTCGCCGAAAAACCCTACCAGTGCGAAAACCGGATGGGATCTTTCGAATCCCTGGCGACCCTCTTCACCAACCGGTTCGCCAAACTCGAGCACCCCGAGTGCTTTCACCGCGGAGACAAGCACTGCCGCTACCTCGTACAGTGGGAAGAAACCCAGTTCGGCCGCTGGCGGCAGATCCGCAATGTCACCATCCTGGCAAGCCTCGTGACAATGGCGGCGCTGTTTTTTCTCCTGCCCCTGCGCAGCTTCGTGCACGTCTTGCTGGCGGACGCCATCTTGTGCCTGGGGCTTTCGCTGGTCTCGCTGAAGATGGAAAAGGACAGCCTGGCCGACACCCTGAAGAAGCAGGGGGACGTCGCCGCCGCGCACCTCGAGGAGATGAACATCCGTTACAACAACGCCTTGCTGATCCAGGAGACCGGACAGGCCATATCGCGATTCTCAGATGTGGACCGGCTCCTGCAGGAGGTCATGCGGATCACCGAAAAACGGTTGGACTTCGATCGCGGGGCCATCTGGCTGGTGAACCGCGACCGTACGCGGCTGATGTTCAAGTGCGGATACGGCTACACCGAAAAACAGGAGCGCATCCTGCAGAAGGCCCAGTTCGACCTGAGTAAAAAAGAATCCAGGGGCCCGCTGGTGCTGGCCTTTCGTGAGCAGAAGCCCATTCTGATCAACGACATGCAGGAGAAAGTCAAAGACCTGTCCCCGCGCAGTGTGCGGCTCGCCGAAGACCTGAAAATCGGTTCCCTGCTGTCGGTGCCCATCATCTACGAAAAAGAATCCCTGGGGCTGCTGTGCGTCGACAATGTCCACTCCCGACGCCCCCTGATGCAGACGGACATGAGCCTGCTGGTGGGGATCGCCTCCCAGACCGCCGTCAGCATCATCAATGCACGCGCCTTTCACCAGGTCAAGGAGAACGAGCGCAAATACCGGGAACTGGTGGAGAACGCCAACAGCATCATCCTGCGTATCGACACCACCGGCCACATCAATTTCCTGAATGAATTCGCTCAGAAACTGCTGGGTTACAGCGAAATCGAACTGCTGGGCAAAAGCATCCTGGACACTATCTCCGAGCCGACCGAGGACGCCAGGGAGAACTTCCGCGCACTCGTCAGTGACATCAGCCTCGATCCGGAGAAAAGGGTGGCACGCGAGGAGGAAGTGCGCACCCGCGAAAACCGCAAGCTCTGGATCACCTGGACCTACAAACCGATTTTTTCCCCGGACGGAAAGCTGACCGAAATCCTGTGCATTGGAAACGACGTGACCGAGCTCAAGGCCGCCGAGAAGGCCCGCCAGGAGCTGTCCCTGCGCCTCCAGCGGGCCGAGAAGATGGAGGCCATCGGCACCCTGGCGGGGGGCGTGGCCCACGACCTGAACAACATCCTGGCGGGCCTGGTGAGTTATCCGGAACTGCTGCTCATGCAGCTGCCGGAGGGCAGTTCTCTGGAAAAGCCGCTCATGACCATTCAGAAATCCGGCGAAAAGGCCGCCCGGATCGTACAGGACCTGCTTACCCTCGCCAGGAGGGGCGTGGCGGTGACCGAGGTCGTCGACGTCAACGCCATCGTGTCGGATTATCTCAGCAGTCCGGAGTTCAGGGACCTGGAACAGCACCACCCGGGGGTTTCCGTCGAAACGCGCCTGGAAGAGGAACTGCTGTCCGTCAAGGGTTCGCCCGTCCACCTGTCCAAGACCCTCATGAACCTGGTCTCCAATGCCGCCGAGGCCATGCCCGACGGGGGGACCATCGCCATCCGCACGTGCAACGCCTATGTGGACGCCGCCTCTCCGCTGTCGCACCACCTCAAGGAGGGGGATTACATCCTGCTGACCGTCTCCGACACCGGCATCGGTATTTCCCGCGACGACATGTCGCGCATTTTCGAGCCGTTCTACACCAAGAAGGTGATGGGCCGAAGCGGGACAGGCCTGGGGATGGCGGTGGTGTGGGGCACCATACAGGACCACGACGGCTACATCGACATCGACAGCCGGGAGGGCGAGGGGACGACTTTTTCCATCTACCTGCCCGCCACGCGTGAAAAGCCCCTGGACATGGAGCAGGGTTTTTCCGTCGGGGAGTACCGGGGAAAGGGGGAATCCATCCTGGTGGTCGACGACATGGAAGACCAGCGGGAGATCGCCGCCAGTATGCTCACCCAGTTGGGCTACCGGGTATCGGCGGTCTCCAGCGGCGAGGCGGCGGTCAAATACCTGCGCAGCCACGATGTCGACCTGATCGTGCTGGATATGATCATGGTGCCGGGCATCGACGGGCTCGAGACCTACCGTCGCATCCTGAAGATCCGGCCCGGCCAGAAGGCCATCATCGTCAGCGGCTTTTCGGAGTCCAAGCGGGTGAAAGAGGCCCAACGGCTGGGCGTCGGCACCTACGTCAAAAAGCCTTACCTGCTCAAGAACATCGCCACCGCCGTGGGGACCGAACTCAAGCGGCGTCGAAGGGAGTGCGCCGCCGCAACGCCGTCCCGTCCGCTCAGCTGACGATCCAGACGGCCATGTCCACCACTCGTTTGAGGAGCTTGTCGCTGAAGCGGGTGCGGAAGTGGGTCTCGGCGAAGCCCACGGCTTCGCGCCGCCCCACGGCCAGGGTGCTGCAGTTTCTGTGGCGGGCGATCTCGAAAATTTTCGGGATGGGGTTTCCCTTGACGGCAACAAAATCGCGGGTGATTCTTTCGGCCGCAACGCCGCATTGCCGAAGCCGCTGGACCGCCTCGTCCATGTAGGGACGGAACTTGTTCTTCCGGTATTCCAGCCAGTCCAACTCCCTCTCGGTAGGTTGCAAATGGCCGCTGGAAAAACGAAACATACCCGGCAGGCGAAGGGCGTGGCACAGGATGATCTCGGGGTTGGCAGCTCCCACCAGATCGGCGATGCTGCTGACCACGCGCATGGCCTCGATGGACTCGTCCAAGGCGACCAGGATGCCGCCCGGCGAGGGACATCCGCTTACGATAACCAGGGGGATGTGCTTGATTTTTCCCACCAGCCGGCTGGCCAGGCTGCCCACCACCAAGTCCTTGATACGGCTGACGCCGGTCTGCCCCAGCACCATGGCGCTGTAGCCCTGGTAGGATTCGCAAACGATATCGGCCAGCGTACCGGTTTTCCTGGGCTGGGTGCGGATCTGCACGGCGTTTTCCGGATAGCCGGCATCCGCGAAGATCTTCTCGGCGATCTCCTTGAATTCTCCCAGCACCAACTGCTGGTCGGCCAGCCATCTCATGACGCTGTTTTTCTTCGAACGGTAAAGCGGGTTGCCGTCCATGTCCCAGAATACTTCCGGGTACCCGCTGCCCACGTTGAACAAAACGACCCCGGTGTGGGCGGGTGGAAAGAGGGCCGCCACGTAGCGCACGGCCTCCAGCGCCTGACGGGAGCCGTCGGTGGATAGTAAAATTTTGTGATGCTCTTCGCCCATTGTGCCTTCCAGGTGAATGTCGGGGACAACCGAACGTAGCCTGGATCCTTTAAATACATGAGCGTGCTGGATTTATCAACCGATTTGACGCCTGCGCCGGTTTGAACGATTGTGGTACATCCGCGATGCCGCCGCATAGGGTTCATCTTCTGACTTGACACAAAGTAGCATTTTGCTTAGAGCACAGGGGAAACTTGGGTGGAAAGGCGGTTTTCCCTGATGCGACTGATAGCCCGAAACGCATGCAAGTCCGGTCCCGGGATGCTTCCCGGACGGGGGACCTTTGCCCACGGTGTGCACCCACCCCAACGCAAGGAACTGTCGGCCGATGCGCCCATCGAGATCGTCCCGGCGCCTGACAGGGTCGTACTGCCCTTGCAGCAGCACGTGGGCGGGCCCTGCACGCCGGTGGTCAAGCCCCGGCAGGAGGTGGCCTTCGGGGAACTGATCGGCCGCGGTGAAGCCTTCGTCTCGGCGGCATTGCACGCCCCGGTGGGCGGTGTGGTTCAGAAGCCGACGGTGGTCACGCTGCCCAACGGACGGCACCTGCAGGCCATCGTCATCCGCACCGAGGGCGAGCAGCCGGGCGGCCAGGAGTTGTGGGACCGGCTGTTCGGCGGCAGCTGGCCGGCGAAGGCCTACCAGGGCATGGCGCCTGAAAAAATCAGTGACGCCATTCACAACGCCGGCATCGTGGGCCTCGGGGGCGCCGCTTTCCCCACCCACGTCAAGATCACCCCGGTGGGCGAAAAGCCCGTCGACACCCTGGTGGTCAACGGATGCGAGTGCGAGCCGTACCTGACCACCGACTACCGCGTGATGGTGGAGGCTCCCGAAGCCGTGGTGGCCGGTGCCCTGCTGGCCGGACGCGCCGTGGGGGTGCGGCGTACCTTCATCGGCATCGAGGACAACAAGCTCGAAGCGGTGGATGCTCTGCGGCGCCTGGCCGCCGGGGCCGGTATCCGCATCGCCGTGCTCCGGACCAAGTACCCCCAGGGCAGCGAAAAGCACCTCATCAAGGCCGTGCTGGACCGCGAAGTGCCCCTGGGCGGCCTGCCGGCCGACATCGGCGTGGCCATCACAAACGTGGCCACCATGACTGCCGTGGCGCGCGCCGTCATGCGCGACATTCCCTTGACCCACCGCGTGATCAGCGTTACCGGCGGGGGCATCGTGGAACCCAAGAACCTGCTGGTGCCCATCGGCATGGCCATGGGGGAGATCATCGAGATCTGCGGCGGACTTCGAAAGACCGCGGCACGCATCATCGCCGGCGGTCCCATGATGGGCTTCGCCTTCACCGACCCCCAGACGCCGGTCACCAAGGGGACCAGCGGCATCACGGTGCTGACCCACGAAGAGGTGCGTCGCGTGGAGCAAAGCGTCTGCGTGCGCTGCGGCCGCTGCGTGGACGTGTGCCCCATGAACCTGGTGCCCACGCGCCTGGCCATGGCGTCGCGCATCAAAGACCTGGGACTGGCACGGCGTTACAACATCATGGCCTGTTTCGAGTGCGGCAGTTGCGCCTACATCTGTCCGGCCGGACTGCTGCTGGTGCAGCACATCCGTACCGGAAAAGCCCTGCTGGCGGCGGAAAGAATCAAATAGCGTGAAGAAGCCCGGACCCGACCCCCCCGAAACGGCGGAGCGCACGCCCGAAATCCACGTGGCGCCGTCTCCGCACATTTTCTCCATGGGGATGACCATCCGGGGCATGATGCGCGACGTGCTCATCGCCCTGGTGCCGCCGGTGGCGGCGGCCGTGTACTTTTTCCGCTGGTACGCCGTGCGGCAGCTGGTCATCTGCGTGGCGGCCTGCCTCGCGGCCGAGGCGCTGTTCGTGCGCATGCGGGGCCGCCGCCTGAGCCTGGGAGACCTGTCGGCGGCCGTGACCGGGGTGATCCTGGCACTGTCGCTGCCGGCCACCGCGCCTTGGTACGTGGGCTGCATCGCCGCCGTGGTGGCCATGGGCGTGGGCAAGACCGTTTTCGGCGGCCTGGGTATGAACATCTTCAACCCCGCCATGGTGGGCCGCGCCTTCGTCATGATCGCCTTTGCCGGCAGCCTGGCCGCTTCGGGGTACGTGGAGAGCGGTTTGGGGGTGGACATCCTGTCCCGGGCCACGCCGCTGACCGCCCACAAACAGCTGGGCGTGACGGCGCCGCTGGCGAGCCTGTTCCTGGGCGGCGTCAACGGCTCCATCGGAGAGACCAGCGCCCTGGCCTGCCTGCTGGGCGGCCTGTTCCTGTGCCTGCGGCGCACGGCCTCGTGGGAGATCCCGGCCGGTGTGCTGACCGGCGTGCTGGTCATCGGCGGCGCGGTCAATCTGGTGCACCTCTCGGACGGCTGGACGGTGGCCCACGAACTCACCTGCGGTGCGCTGCTCTTTGGAGCTTTTTTCATCGCCACCGATCCGGTCACCAGTCCGCTGACCGCCCGTGGCAAGTGGATTTTCGGCCTGGGCATCGGGGCGCTGGTCATGCTGCTGCGGCTCTTCAGCGGCTATCCCGAGGGCGTCATGTTTGCGGTGCTGCTGATGAACGCCTTGACGCCGCTGATCAACCGCTGGACCATCCCGCGGCCTTTCGGCGGGATTTGACGACGTTGGTTTTGCATGGAAGACACCCTCGACCATAGTGCGCCCGACCCGGCCGGCCGGCTGGGTGACGGCAACCTGGCGCGTGCCTGGCTGGTGCTGGTGCTGGCCCTGGTGCTGGGTGCGGCCCTGGCCGCCGTGCAGGTGTATCTGAGCCCCATCATCGCGGCCAACAAGCGCAACGAGACCCTGCGGCAGGTACCGGCGCTGGTGGGGATCGACCCGGCGTCGCTGAAGCCCGGCGCCCTGGAAATCAGATCCGGTATCTTCGAAGTGCCCGCAAACGGCGCCGCCCGTTTCTACCGGGTGTTCCTGGTACGCCGCGGGGGGCGTCCGGCCGGCTGGGTGGTCCGGACCGCCGGCCAGGGCTACGCCGACCGCATCGAGGCGCTCATCGGGTTCGATCCCGGCGTGACCGCCATCACGGGCCTTTTCATCCTGGAGCAGAAGGAAACACCCGGCCTGGGCGCCAAGATTGTGCTGCCGTCCTGGCGCCGCCAGTTCGTCGGCCGCAGGACCGCCGTGCCGCTCGAGGTCGTCAAGGGGCGTGGCGCAAAGGGCCAGGGCATCGACGCCGTATCGGGCGCCACCATCTCGTCGCGCAGCGTGGTGCGCATCGTCAACCGAACCGTCCGTGACCTGGCCGGACGCCTCACGCCGGAGGCGGTGCGTTTTTCGGGGGGAGGATCATAAATGGCGGATCAATCCACGGCGGCCGAGCGCTTCGTCCAGGGCATTCTCCCCGAAAACCCGGTCTACCGGCAGCTGCTGGGGCTGTGCGCCACCCTGGCGGTCACCAACGGCCTGAAACCGGCCATGACCATGGCCGGGGCGGTGGGTTTCGTGCTGCTGAGCGCCAACGTGATCATCAGCCTGATCCGCAACCTGCTCAAGCCCCACCTGCGTATCGTGGTGTTCACCCTGATCATCGCCGCCTTCGTGACCATGGTCGACCGTTTCCTGGCGGCCTACATGTACACCATGAGCAAGGCCCTGGGGCCTTACATCCCGCTGATCATCGTCAACTGCATCATCATCTGCCGCTGCGAGGTCTGCGCCTCACGCCAGCCCGTGTTCACGGCGGCGGCCGACGCCGTGGGCCAGACTGTTGGTTTCGGGCTGGCGCTGGTGAGCATTGCGGCGGTGCGCGAACTGCTGGGCACCGGCGCCCTGGCCGGCATACGGGTGCTGCCGGCGGCGTGGCCGGCCTGGGTGATCATGGTGCTGCCGCCGGGCGCCTTCCTGACCTTCGGGCTGCTGTTGGCCCTGGCCAACTGGGTCGCGGCGCGCCGCGGCGGAGGGGGATAGCGCATGGGTTATGCCGTTGACATATTCCTGATCGCCGTGGGGGCGGCCCTGATCAACAACTTCGTGCTCTACTATTTCGTGGGCATCTGCCCTTTCATCGGGGTCTCGCGGCGCGTGGAGATGGCTCTAGGAATGGGCGGTGCCGTGACCTTCGTGATCAGCATCGCCTCTTTTCTAAGCTGGACCATCACCACGTTGGTACTCATGCCCGGCGCGCCCTTGACGCGCTGGGTAGCCGGTTTCTTTCTGCCGCCTGAGACCGCGGCGGCCGTGGACTTGACGATCTTGACCTATATCGTCTACATTTTTGTAATTGCCTCCTCGGTGCAATTCGTGGAGATGTATGTGCGCCGCTTCTACCCGCCGCTGTATAAGTCTTTTGGCGTCTTTCTGCCCTTGATTACCACCAACTGCGCCATCCTCTTCGCCTGCCTGGTCATCATGGGGCACGTGGTAGGTGTGGAGAACCCGGCCGAGGCCTGGGACCTGGGAAAGGCCCTGACCTTGGGCTTTTTCGGTGGGGTGGGCTTCACCGTCGCCATTGTTATCATGGCCGGTATCCGTGAGGAGCTCGAGTTGTGCGACGTCCCTGAGCCTTTCAAGGGGGCGGCCATCACGTTGATCATCGGCGGTATTCTGGCCATGGCCTTCATGGGCTTTACCGGCGTGGACAGCGGCCTGCGGGCCGCCTTGGGGGGAGGGTGATGGTGCACCGCAAACGGTTGAACGGCGGTCACCCGCCATTGTATCGGGGGAAGCGCGGATGACTTGGATCACCATTGGATTGTCGGCGGGTGTACTGCTGGCCATGGCCATGGTGCTGGGCTACGTGCTGGGATGGGCCGACCGCAAGTTTCGCGTGGAGGTGGATCCGCGTGTGGTGAAAGTCATCGACGTACTGCCGGGGGCTAACTGTGGCGGGTGCGGCTATGTGGGCTGCGGCGAGTACGCCGAGGCCGTGGTGCTGGAGCACGAGGCCGTCAACAAATGCGTGGTGGGCGGCCAGCGCTGCGCCCTGGACGTGGCGCTGATCATGGGCGTCGAGGTGGGCGAGACCCTGCCTTACCGGCCCATCGTGCACTGCGGCGCCCGTTACGAAGACCGCCTGGGGCGCCACGAGTACCACGGGGAGCCGCGCTGCAGCGCGGCCAACCTGGTCACCGGCGTGCAGGCCTGCACCTACGGGTGCCTAGGTTTTGGCGATTGCCAGCGGGCTTGCCGCTTCGACGCCATCCACGTGGTCGACGGCCTGGCCACGGTGGATTACCAGAGCTGCGTGGGCTGCGGCGCCTGCGCCAAAGTGTGCCCGCGCAACATCATCACCATCACGCCTTTCAAATCCGAACAGGTGCTGGCCGTGGCCTGCTCCAACAAGGATAAGGGCCGCGACGTGACGGCCGTCTGCAAGGTGGGCTGCATCGGTTGCGGCGCCTGCGCGCGTATCTCCGGTCTCTTCAAGCTCGAGGACAACCTGTCGACCATCGATTACGATGCTTACACCCCGGAGTGCTCCCTGGAGGTCTTGGAGGCCTGCGAGAAATGCCCCCGCAAGCGCTTGGTATTCGTAGGGATTCCAACTCCCGAGGATCGCCGCAAGGCCCGTGACCTTGAGGCGCCCGAAGTCGTGGAGCCCGATTTCAAGACCACCGTCGACGACACCGAGTGGCGGGGATAGCGTAACCACGCGGTCCGCCCGGGGGGCGGGGATCGCTCCAGACAAAAAGGGGAACCCCGTACGGGGCTCCCCTTTTTTTGCAGATGCCGTAGCAGCGGCGATCCGGAGGCCGCGTTAGGCGGCGTCCATCTCGCGGCGGCTGGCCATATCCATGAGGACGCGCTCCCTGGCCTTGTCGATGCCCAAAGCCTTGCGCTTCTTGTCGATATGGGCGATCATTTTTTGGGCCATGTCATAGGGATCCGGGGTGAAGTCCCACTTGCCCATGTTGTAGGTGGATTCCAGGCCGTCGAAGAGCAGCTTGTGGAACTTGGTCTCCTCGACGATGGGGAAGGTGACGCCGAAAACGGTGTACACGCCCGAGGCCACGAAATACTGACCGATACTGATGGCCTTCTCGCTCATCCACTCCGGTGCCGCACCGGCCACCGGCAGATCCGCCAGGCAGTCGCCCAGCCCGCCCACCCTGACCATTTCCGAGGCGGCGATCAGGATACGGCTGTTGTCCACGCAGGAGCCGATGCCCAGCACGGGCGGCATGCCTACGGTTTCGCAGACTTCCGCCAGCCCCGGCCCGGCCAGGTGCGCGGCTTCGGGGGTGAACAGCCCGGCCTTGGCGACCGCGATCTGGGCGCAGCCCGTCATCAGCACCAGCACGTCGTTTTTAATCAATTCCTTGGTCAGCTCTACATGTACCCAGTCCTGCTTGACCCGCGGGTTGGTGCAGCCCACTACGCCGGCCACGCCGCGAATACGGCCGTTGACGATGTTGTCGTTGAGCGGCTTGTAGGAGGCCCGGAAGGTCCCGCCCAGCATGTAGTTGATGTACTCGTGGGAGAACCCGTGGATGCCCGGATTGGAAATCTGGGGGATCTCGATGGGAATGCTGCGGGTCTTGAAACGGGCGATGGCCTGGATGACCATCTCGTCCGTGGAGGCGCGCGGATCGTGTTCCAGGAACTCGATATGGGTGGCGCCCTCGATGTGCGCACGGCGGTTGGTGGTGATGAACTTGGTCTTGTAACACTCGGCGACGGTCACCAGACCCTGCTTGATGCACTGGATGTCCACACACATGGCGTCGATGGCGCCGGTGGCCAGCACGGCCTCGGTGGACATGAAGTTGCCGGCGTGGGGCACGCCGTGACGCGACATCATCTCTGCGCCCGAGCAGCACATGCCCACCAGGTTGATGCCTTTGGCGCCGGCGGCCTGGGCGGCCTTGACCAGTTCGGGATCATTGCACGACTCGACCATGGACTCGAACATGTTGGGTTCGTGGCCGTGCACGATGATATTGACATGGTCTTCCTTGAGCACACCCATGTTGACGTCCACGGCCACCGGGGTGGGCGTGCCGTAGAGGATGTCGGAAATCTCGGTGGAGACCATGGAGCCGCCCCAGCCGTCGGCGATAGCGGTACGGGTAGCCTGCTTGGTGATGTTGTCGTAATCCTGATCGACGCCCATGTGGGTGCGATGCATCATCTCCATGATTTCGATCATGGCGCCGCGGGGCACGACCCCCATTTTCCGCCAGCCCTCGAGGGTCTTGGGCGGTACGCGCTTCATGAAGGGAATCTCGCCTTCGATCTGGGTGTAGGTGGCCTCGAGTTCCTCATAGAGATCGGTGGCGATGTCCTCGGGGGTACGCCCCAGGGTCTCGATGCCGATGCTCTCGGCCACTTCCTCGAGCTTCTTGACGTCCTTGATCTTGTAATCGGCGATTTCACCGCGCACCACGTCGCGGAACAGTTCCAGCATGGCCATGCCGTGGTCGGTGTGGGCGGCCGCGCCCGAGGCGACCATACGGGCGAAGTTACGGGCCTGGATGGTGTCGATGGTGGCGCCGCAGACACCCACCTTGCCGTAGGGGTCTTTGGCGTTCAGACGGCAGGGGCCCATGGAACAGTGCTTGCAGCAGGCTGAATCGGCGCCGATGGGGCAGGCTTTCATGGAAAGGGCCCGGTCGAAAGCCGTTTCGACGCCGTCTTTGCGGGTTCTTTCCAGCATCTGCGCGGTGGTTTCACAGATGGTCAGATCCCGAACGCTGACTTGTTTTTTAACTTTTTTCTTGATGAGTTCCTTTTTGTCGTCTGCCATTTTTTCTCCCTTCATGGAAAGATTAACTATTTGAAATTAAACAATTAATAGCACTGCCACTTGTCTAACTGAGAATCGTTACTATTATCTATATGATAAATGAAAATTCCTGTCAAGCAAATCGTGCAAAGATTTTTTAATTGAATAATCACACACTTTGTACTATTGATGGCCACTACCCGGTGGTATTTTGCGGCGATCCGCAGGCCGGGGGTTCAAAAGCTTTCCCAGCACTCGTTTTTACCAGGCGATGTTGCGTTGCACCACCGCATGAACACAGGAAAGGAATCTGAAGATGGATGACAAACAGGACAACAAGGCGGCGGCGGAAGAGAGCCGGGACGAGCATGCCGTCAGGATTTTCTCCCTCAGCACGTGCAGCCATTGCAAGGCCGCCAAACGGATGCTCTCGGAGTGCACCATAAAATACGATTTCGTGGATGTGGACCTGCTGGAGGGCAAGGAGCGGGCCGCCATCCTGGAGGATGTGAGGAAGTTCAACCCCAAATGCTCCTTTCCCACCATCGTCATCGGCGACAAGGTCGTGGTGGGGTTCAAGGAAAAGGAGATCAAGGAGGCGCTGGGACTCGAATGAACGCACAGGAACTTTACGAACGCCTGAAGAAGGTCCAGGAGCCCAAGGGGTATTATTTCAACAACGACAGGGAACGCGTTTTCGATCTGCTCGAGGCGCTGCTGATCAACAAGGAAAGATACGGATACATGGTGTGTCCCTGCCGCTTGGCGTCCGGCGACCGGGAAAAGGACCGTGACATCATCTGCCCCTGCGTGTACCGCGAGGCCGACGTCGAGGAGTACGGCAGCTGCTACTGCAACTTGTATGTTTCCAAAGCCTGGAACGAGGGCAGCATTCCCCACGAGTACGTGCCCGAACGGCGGCCGCCCGAGAAGATATTCTGAAACCGGAACCGTTGTCCACTAGACCCTTCGCCCGTCGCGACGGTTCGGGCGAGGGGCCGGGGGGAGGTGACTTTTCCATGGATCAGGAGTGCACACCCACCGTCAACACCGGCCTGCGCGGCGTCATCGTGGCCAGCACGCGCATCAGCGACGTGGATGGCGAGGCCGGCAAGCTGATTTACCGGGGGTACCTGGTCAAGGACCTGGCCACCAGCGCCACTTACGAGGAGGTCGTTCACCTGCTGCTCTACGAGCGCCTGCCCTCGGCCGAAGAACTCTCCGGTTTCAAAGCCCGGCTGGCCGCCCACCGGCGGATCCCCCAGGGGGTTCTCGACGCCCTGGCAACCCGTCCGCGCGATGCCCGCCCGATGGATGTGCTGCAGGCCGCCATTTCGTTGCTGGCCAGTCACGATCCCGAAATCGCCGAGGAAACCCCCGAAGCTTACCGCCGCATGGCCGAGAAGCTGATCGCCCGCGTACCCGGCCTGATTGCCGCCTGGCAGCGCATCCGGCAGGATGCGGCGCCCGTGCCGCCGGCGGAGGACCTGGGCCACGCCGGCAACTTTCTGTACATGTTGACCGGACGGCGGCCGGACGACGAGGTCGCGCGCTTCATGGACGTGTGCCTGGTGCTGCACGCCGAGCACTCGTTCAACGCCTCGACCTTTTCCGCACGCCAGGTGGCCTCCACGCGGGCGCACATGTACGCCGCCTGTTCGGCTGCCGTGGGATCGCTTTCCGGGCCGCTGCACGGCGGCGCCAACGAGCGGGTCATGCGCCTGCTGCAGCGCATCGGCGATCCGGACAACGTGGAGGATTACGTCGCGCGCGAACTGGCCGCCGGCGGCCTGATCTACGGCCTGGGGCACGCGGTGTACAAGGTCGACGACCCCCGCGCACTGATCCTGGCGCCCATGGCCCGGCGCATGGGGCAGCTGGCCGGCCAGCCCCGGTGGTTCGAGATCGCCGAGCGGTTGGAAAAGGTCGGAAAGGCGCTCTTCAGGGAGAAGAAGGGCATCGACATTTTCGTCAACGTGGATTTCTACAGCGCACCGCTGTATTTCACCATGGGGATTCCCATCGACATGTTCACCCCCGTGTTCGCCGTCTCGCGCATCGCCGGCTGGACGGCCCACGTCATCGAGGAGCGTTTCGCCGAGGCGGCGCCGAAGCCCACGCTCTATCGCCCCGAATCGCAGTACGTGGGCGATTACTGCGGCCCCGAGGAATGCCGCTTCGTTCCCATGGATCAACGTTGACGGGGCCGACGCCGGTGGATAGAGGTTCATGAAAGAACGTGCACTGAGAATGACCCGCCAGCGCAAACTGATCCTGGAGGAGATGCGCCGGGTCAAACGGCACCTGTCCGCCGACGAGGTGTACGATATCGTCCGCAAACGGCTGCCTCGCATCAGCCTCGGAACGGTGTACCGTAACCTGGAGATCCTTTCGGAGCTGGGCGAGATTCGCAAGCTGGAATACAGCGGATCGGTCAGGCGTTTCGACTGGAACCCGGAGAACCACTACCACATTCGCTGCATGCAGTGCGGACGCATCGACGACGCCCCCATCCCGCCCCTGGTGGACATTGAGCGGGAGGTGCGCGGGGTCACCGACTACCAGATCAACGGCCACCATTTCGAGTTCGTCGGGCTCTGCCCGTCGTGCTCCGAAAAGAGCGCCGACTACATGGCCGACAAGCTCAAGAAACTGATCTGAATTTTTCCGCGCGCGGGCGCCGGCGGGGCTTGCATTCGGGGTAAAATGCCTTATTGTCTCATGAGAGATATAAAATATCCGCTTTATCTCTCTTTGGCAGCCCGAAGTCGACCCGCCTTGAAAGGCGGGAGCGCTTATAAAATATTATTAATGGTGTATGCGTGTTCTCCGGGACGTGTCTCCAGGGATCATATGGAAGCCGGCGGCCGTCCGGCTGCCAGCCATATCCGTTAACCCGCTACCGTTTAGCACAGAGGAGGTAATCTCATGGCTGCATTGAAAGGTACACGCACCGAAAAAAATCTTCTGGCTTCCTTTGCCGGCGAATCCCAGGCCCGCAACCGCTACACCTATTTCGCCAGCAAGGCCCGAGAAGAGGGGTACATGCAGATTGCCGACATCTTCGCCGAAACCGCCGACCAGGAGAAGGAGCACGCCAAGCGCTTCTTCAAATTCCTTGAGGGCGGGGAAGTGGAGATCACGGCCGCCTTCCCGGCCGGCGTCATCGGCAACACCCTGGAAAACCTCAGGGCCGCGGCGGCCGGCGAGCGTTTCGAGCACACCGAGATGTACCCCGAGTTCGCTCGCATCGCCCGCGAGGAGGGCTTCGAAGCCATCGCCATGGTGTGGGAGAACGTGGCCGTGGCCGAGAAACAGCACGAGAAGCGTTACAACGACCTGGCGGCCAACGTGGAAGCCGACCGCGTGTTCAAGCGTGACGAAGAGGTCGTCTGGCGCTGTCGTAACTGCGGCTACCTACACGTCGGGACCGAGGCGCCCGAGATGTGTCCGGCCTGCGCTCATCCCCAGGCTTATTTCGAACTGCTGGGAGAAAACTGGTAGACGGCCGCCGTTTTGTCATCGTTCGGCGACCGTCCGTTCATCAAGTCATCACGACAACGCAATCGAAAAGAGGAGGAATTCATGGCAGAGAGACTCGAAGTGTATAAATGCGAACTGTGCGGCAACATCGTAGAGGTCCTTCACGGCGGTGCCGGCGAGCTTACCTGCTGTGGCCAGGCCATGGCCCAGCTCACCGAGAACACCGTGGACGCGGCCACCGAGAAGCACGTGCCCGTGATCGAGAAAGTCGAGGGCGGCGTGAAGGTCACGGTGGGTGAGGTGGCGCACCCCATGGAGGAAAAGCACCTCATCGAGTGGATCCAGATCGTGGCCGACGGCACCGCCTACCGCAAGTTCCTCAATCCCGGCGACGCGCCCGAGGCCGTATTCAAGGTGGACGCCTCCGACGTCACCGCCCGGGAATTCTGCAACCTGCACGGTCTGTGGAAGGCCTAGCGCTTGGCAGGGCATGCAGGGTGACGCAACCCAACGCAGGGCCGGCGGCACGCCGGCCCTGCGTTGATGGCCGGCCCCGCCGCGTATGGGGGACCGTTCCACAACCAGGGAGACAACGATCATGGCAAGCTGGAAATGTGCAAAATGCGGGTACACCGTGGAAGCGGACACTCCTCCTCAGGAATGCCCGTCCTGCAAGGAAAAGTGTGAGTTTCTGGATGTTTCCTGTTACACGCCCGACTGCCAGTACGACGGCAGTGACAAGCGCCTGGGTTGAACGGAGGCCGGTTCGACCCACGGACGGGTTTTACCGCCACGCGAACGTGAAATGCATTTCGGGGAGGAATCGATGGCAAAAGTATTGATCGTCTATGCCAGCAGAACCGGGGAAACCCAGAAAATCGGGGAACTGATCGGTGAGGGGCTGCGCATCAGCGGCGTAGAAGCCGATGTCCGCAAGACCAATGACATCGCATCGGAAAAGGACCTCGAGGGCTATGACGGCCTGGTGCTGGGATCCGCAACCTATCACGGCGACATGATGCAGGGAATGAAGACCTTTCTGTTCCTCGCCGAGAAGGCGGATTTGTCCGGCAAGGTCGGGGGGGCTTTCGGCGCCTTCGGCTGGAGCGGGGAGGCCCCGGATCGCATTTTCGAGACCATGGAGCATATCCTCAAAATGGACGTGGTCAGCGGCCCGCTGCGGCTCAAATCGAGTTCCCTGGGCGGCGGCATCCAGATGGCGCAGGAGTACGGAAAGGAAATTGCCAAGAAGCTGGCGGGATGATCGCCCGTCCCTCGGACTTCCGAGGGGACCGTGATCGCGCATCAGAAAGGAGGGAAACAATGGTCCAGGAAACGACACCACAGCACTGCCCCGGGTTCCACGATTTCAAGAACCTCAAGTCTTTCATCTGCAAGTGCAGCGCCTGCGGGCACGAAGTCGAGATCTTTTCAGATGAATTCGACCGGCCCCACAAGTGCAAGAAATGCGGGGCCGACATCGATTTCACCCAGTGCAAGCTGGACGCCGGAACCTGATCTCCGGGCGTGCCTTCCGCCGGCGGCCTGCGCCGGTCCGCGGACGGTGATCCTGCCGCGGGGGTGTCCATCATTTCACCGGACAGAGGAGACCCCAGTAAAATGAAAGTGCATCTGAATCGGGTTGCGCCGGTGTTTGTCACGGTGCTCACGTTGTGCCTGGCCCTGGCGGCGGTTCCCGCACAGACGGCCACTTCCGACCGGAAGGGGCCGGAAACGCTGTTCATCGACGGCGGCAGCAAGGGGAACATCACCCTGCCGCACCGTGAGCACCAGGAGGACCTGAAGGACTGCAAGATCTGCCACAGCATTTTCCCCAAAAAGGGCGGCGGCATCAATGCCATGAAAGACGACGGGGCGCTAAAGAAAAAGCAGGTCATGAACAAGTTGTGCCTCAAGTGCCATCGGGCCCTCAAGAAGGCCGACAAGGAGGCGGGGCCCACGTCCTGCTCCGGCTGCCACAAGAAATAGCGGGGAAAAGACATGCTGGTTCTGGGCATCAACGGAAGCCCGCGTAAAAAGAGCAACAGCGGGTTTCTGCTGGACGCCTTCCTGGCGGAAGCCGCAAAGTTGGGGTCCGAAGTGGCGCTTATCGATGTGCCCCGCCGAGACATCCGGCCGTGCATGGAGTACACCGTGTGCGAAAAGCGCGGCACCTGCCCCATCGACGACGACATGGCCGCTGAGGGCTACACCCTTCTGCGGCGTGCCGACGTGGTGGTCGTCGCGACGCCGGTTTTCTTCTACAACATGTCGGCACAGCTCAAGGCGCTGGTGGACCGCTGTCAGACCCTGTGGGCCAGGAAGTACGTGCTCAAGCTGCGGGACCCCGCCAGGCATTACCGCCGCGGCCACCTGCTGTCGGTGGGGGCCACCCGCGGCAAGAACCTCTTCGACGCCATCGAACTTTCGATGCGCTACTTCTTCGATGCCCTCTCGGCCGGTTACGCGGGTGCTTTGACCTATCGGGGCATCGAGAAAATCGGGGACATGCAGCGCCATGCCGGAGTGCACGACGACATCCGGCGGGCGGTGTCTGAAGTGGTCGGCCCCTTGGCCGGGCGCCGGAAAGTGCTTTTCGTCAGCCGCGCCGATGCCTGCCGCAGCCAGATGGCGGCCGCTCTGGCGCGGGATATGGCCGGCGAAGAGCTGGACGTCGAGTCGGCGGGCTGGCAGCCGGCCGAAGCCGTCAGCGACGCCATGGTGGCGGCCATGCAGGCGGAGGGAATCGACATGGGGTTTCTCCGGCCGCGTTCCTTGGAGGAAGCTTTCGGCGGGCGCCCCGCCGACCTCATGGTGGTTCTCGGCAGCCACCCTGAGAGCGTCGCCTCCACCGCCGCCGAAACCGTCCACTGGGAGATCGGCGTGGATCCCGCCGCCTCCGTTGAAGTCGTGGCCCGTATGCGGCAGGATATCGCCGTGCGGGTAAGGGAGCTGGTGGAAAAAGCGAAGTAACAGCGTACAGGAAGCGGAGATTTCATATCCAAATTCACAGTTCCGCCCGTGCCGGAGGCTCCGGTGCGCGGGTGGGCGTAAAATCGAGGAGGAATCAGTAATGGACAAGTATGTGTGCACGATCTGCGGTTATGTTTACGACCCGGAACTCGGAGACCCCGACAACGATGTGGCGTCCGGCACCAAGTGGGAAGACGTTCCCGACGATTGGGAGTGCCCTGTCTGCGGCGCCTCCAAAGATGATTTTGAAAAGCAGGAATAAGAACGCGGGGCCGGATGACGCGCCCGTCGCGTTCCGGAACCGGTGAGAGCCGCCCTTTTTGCCCCCGTCAGGCGGGTGAAAAGGGCGCTTTTGAAAAAACAACCGTTACGAGGCAACGGGCCTTTCCAGCCGGAACCCTCGACATTCAGGGAGCGCCATGAAACCCGTACAGATCGCTGAAGGAATCTACGATGTCGGTGTAAACGATTGGAACATCCAGGACTTCCACGGTTACTCCACACCGCTGGGAAGCAGCTACAACGCCTTTCTGATCGTCGACGAGAAGATCGCCCTCATTGACACGGTGAAGAAAGGTTTCGAAGACAAACTGCTGGCCAACATCGCCCAGATCGTCGATCCCAAAAAGATCGACTTCATGATCAGCAACCACGCCGAGATGGACCACAGCGGCGGCCTGGTGGAGGTCATGCGTGAGATCGGGGAGGATACGCCGCTTTACTGCTCCAAGATGGGCAGAAAAAACCTGGCGCTGCATTTTCCCCGCGACTGGAACTACCACGCCGTGAAAAACGGAGAGGAACTCAAGCTGGGGCGGCGAACGCTGGCTTTCCTGGAAACTCGCATGCTGCATTGGCCCGACAGCATGTTCACCTACGTCAAGGAGGACAAGGTCCTCTTTTCGTCGGACGCTTTCGGGCAGCACTACGCCGGTAACGAAAAATTTGACGACGTCATCGGCGACGCCATCATGCCCCACGCCAAGAAGTACTTTACCAACATCCTGATGCATTTTTCCCCCCAGGTGGCCAAACTGCTCAAAACGGTGGCCGAGATGGGGCTGGAAATCAAAATGATCTGCCCGGACCACGGCATTATCTGGCGAAGCGACCCGGGCAAGATCATCGACGCGTACGCCAGCTGGAGCCGCCAGGAGGGCATCGACAAGGCCATCCTGGTGTACGATTCCATGTGGCACAGCACCGAAAAAATGGCCGACGCCATATCTTCGGGCCTGGACGAGGTGGGCGTGGAGGTGCGGCCCATGAGCCTGCGCAAGTGGCACCGCTCCGACGTCATGACCGAGGTGATGGACGCAAAAGCCATCGTGGTGGGGTCCCCAACGCTCAACAACGGGATCTTTCCCACCGTGGCCGACATGCTGACCTACATGAAAGGACTGCGGCCCAAGAACAAGATTGCCGCTGCCTTCGGCTCATACGGCTGGAGTGGTGAAGCCGTCAAGCAGATCAACCAGTACTTCGAGGCCATGAAGCTGGAAATCGTCGACGAGGGCTTGCGCATACAGTACGTTCCCGACGCCGATGCCCTGGAGACCTGCTTCCAGTTTGGCCGCAAGATCGGCGAGCGCATCATCCGCATGTAGAAACAGGGGCGGGCCGGAAAACCAGTATCCGGCTCGCCGGATTTTTTGGCCGACCGAAAACGGCACCGGCTTTTTCCACGGTCACGCCCGGAAGTGAAAGCACGATGAAAGTACCCGTTATCGATCTGAGCGACTGCACCACCTGCGGCACATGCGTGGAACTCTGCCCGCAGGCTTTCCGCATCGCCCCCGCCGGGTACGTGGAGGTCATCAAACGGTCCGATTACCCGCAGGACGAAGTGGACCGGGCCATCAGCTATTGCCCCGAAGACTGCATTCACTGGGACGAGTCGGACATCCGGGCGTGATGGACGATTGATGAAAACCCCCGGATCGCCTGGAAATGTTCCCTGCGGGTCCGGCATCCCACCGATCGGGGAGAATAGACGAGGCTTTCGCATGCGGCAGCACAACAGAAGCGGCGGCCGGGCCCTGAAACGGGAAGTACGGCGGCTTCTCGAAGAGCGCAGTCTCGATGGGGCGCTGGCGGAGCTGCTGCGCCTGCCGGCACGACAGGTCGTCAATCCCCTGATTTCCTTTTTCTGCAGCACCGACGAGAGGCTCAAGTGGCGGGCTGTCACGGCCGTGGGGGCGGTGGTGGCGCAACTGTTCGAACACTCGCCCGAATCGGCGCGGGTGGTCATGCGCCGTCTGATGTGGAGCCTCAACGACGAGTCCGGCGGCATCGGCTGGGGGGCACCCGAGGCCATGGCCGAGATCATGGCCCGCAGCCGGCCGCTGGCCAAAGAGTTTTCCTGTCTGCTGATTTCCTACCTGGACCCGGAAGGCAATTACCTGGAGCACGAAAGCCTGCAGCGCGGCGCCCTCTGGGCCGCTGCGCGCCTGTCCCGCGCCCACCCGGACCTGATGGCGCCGGCGGCCCGCTTCCTGCCTCCCTATCTGCAGTCCGGTGACCCTGTCCACCGTGGGCTGGCGGCCCGGACCGCCGCGGCACTGGCCGACCGCCGTCTGGCGCCGCTGCTGCGCTCACTGGTCGACGATGCGGAAGAGCTGTCGCTCTACTGTCCCGATGGCCGGCTGCAGACCGTCAGCGTGGCGGAACTGGCCCACGAGGCTTTAGACCGCCTGCAGTCTCCTCTCTCCCCCGGTTTGTGAAAAGCCCCGCGGGCGGATGCTGCCGCGGAGCGTCATCGGAATGTATCAGCTCTCCTCATCCTGGTGCCCGCGCTCGATGGCCGGGATGTGTTTCAGGTGCGCAAACTCCCAGCGCTTGTCCAGGAAGTACAGGATGGGCACCGTCATGCGCGAGAACATCAGCGAGGCCACCTCGCCGGCCATCAGCGAGATAGCCAGTCCTTGGAAGATGGGGTCGAAGAGGATCACCGACCCGGCCACCACCACGGCCGCCGCTGTCAGCATCATGGGCCGGAAACGCACCGCCCCGGCGTCGATCACGGCCTCGTCCAGGGGCATACCCTCGCGCAGGCGCAGTTCGATGAAGTCCACCAGGATGATGGAATTCCGCACCACGATGCCGGCGCCGGCGATCATGCCGATCATCGAGGTGGCCGTGAAAAAAGCGCCCATGGCCCAGTGGGCCGGCATGATGCCGATGAGCGAGAAGGGCACCGCCGCCAGGATGACCAGAGCCGTCGAGAAGGACTGGAACCAGCCCACCACCAGTACGAAGATCAGCACGATGACCACCGCAAAGGCGATGCCCATGTCGCGGAAGACCTCAAGGGTGATGTGCCACTCACCGTCCCATTTCATGGTGTAGCGCCGGGTGTTCTCGGGCATGTTGTAGTTATACTTCTCGAGGTGGTAGCCCTCGGGCAGGGTCAGGGCGTCGATCTTTTTATTCATCTCCAGGATGGCGTAGACCGGGCTCTCCTTGACGCCGGCCACATCGCCGATGACATACACCACGGGCATCAGGTTCTTGTGGTAGATGCTGGTGTCGGCCAGGGTCTTTCTGACCTTGATAAGGGTCGACAGCGGCACCTGCCGGCCGGCAGGCGTCGGCAGCCGTATGCTCTCGAGGCGTTCCACCCCGGCGCGGGCCGATAGCGGAAAGCGCAGGACGATGGGTACATCCTCCTTTTCCAGAGGCTGGTGCAGCAAGCCCACCTGCCGCCCGGAAAGCGCGATCTGCAGGGTCTGGTTGATCTGCGCCACGCTGATGCCCGAAAGGGCCGCCTTTTCCCGGTCGATCTCGATGTCGTACTGCGTCTGGGGGGCTTCCATGTACCAGTCCACGTCCACCACGCCGGGCGTCTCCTCGAATATCTTGCGGATCTGCAGGGCGATCTGTTTCTGGCGCTCGTAGTCGGGGCCGTAGATCTCGGCCACCAGGGTGGAGAGCACCGGCGGACCGGGCGGCACCTCCGCCACCTTGATGCGGGCATTGTACTTATCGCCGATGGCCCTGAGCACCGGCCGCACGCGTTTGGCGATGTCGTGGCTCTGGTCCCTGCGGTCGCCTTTGGGGGCCAAGTTGACCTGGATGTCGGCCATGTGGGGGCCGCGCCGCAGGTAGTAGTGGCGCACCAGCCCGTTGAAGTTGAAGGGCGAGGCCGTGCCGGCGTAGATCTCGTAGTCGGTGACCTCGTTGACAGTCCTCAGGTAGTTGCCCATCTCCTGGGCGGCGGCGGTGGTCTCCTCCAGCGTGGCGGTTTCGGGCATGTCGATGATCACCTGGAACTCGCTCTTGTTGTCGAAAGGCAGCATCTTAACGCGCACCAGCCCCACGACCACCATGGCGCAGGCCGCCAACAGCAGCACCACCACACCGATCAGGAAAGTCCACCGCAGCAGCGTGTTGTGCAGCAGGGGACCCATGATATGGCGGTACAGGCGCGTGAACCAGTCCTCTTTTTCCACTTTGACTTCGCCGTTGCTCTCTTCATGCCGCAGGATCCGCAGCGACGCCCAAGGGGTCACCATGAAGGCCACCAGCATGGAGAAGCCCATGGCGGCCGAGGCACCCACCGGGATGGGGCGCATATACGGCCCCATCAGCCCGCCCACGAAGGCCATGGGCAGAATGGCGGCGATGACCGTCAGCGTGGCCAGGATGGTGGGGTTGCCCACTTCGGCCACGGCCTCCACGGCCACCCGGGCCCGGGGTCGTCCCGCGTTTTCGGGCAGCCGGAAGTGGCGCACGATGTTTTCCACCACCACGATGGCGTCGTCCACCAGGATACCGATAGAGAAAATCAGGGCGAAAAGGGTGATGCGGTTGAGGGTGTACCCGTACAGGTAGAACATGAACAGCGTCAGGGCCAGGGTGACGGGAATGGCCAGCAGCACGATCCCCGATTCGCGCAGGCCCAGCGTGAGGGCGATCAGGAGGGTCACCGACACCACGGCGATGGCCATGTGGTACAGCAGCTCGTTGGACTTCTCCTCGGCCGTCTCGCCGTAGTGGCGGGTGATGGTGACGTGCACGTTGTCCGGGATCACCGAACCGCGCAGCACCTCCATCCGGCGCAGTACTTCATTGGCCACCGTGATGGCGTTGGTCCCCTTGCGCTTGGCGATGGTCAGGGTGACCGCGGGGTAGACGCCTTCGGTCGTCGGCGGCGCGTGGATGCCCTTTTCCTCGGCGGCCGGTCCGGCGCCCAGGAAAACGTACTGGCTGGGTTCACCGGGGCCGTCTTCCACCGTGGCCACGTCCCGCAGGTACACCGCGCGTCCCTGGTGGACGCCCACCACCACGCTTTCGACCTCGCGGCGGTTTTTCAGGAAGCCCTCGGTGTAGACCTTGATCTCACCCGCCACCGACGGGTAGCTGCCCGTGTTGGAGGCCTGGTTGGCGCCGGTCAGCATCATGGCCACGCGCTGGGGGTCGAGGTTGTAGGCCGCCAGGCGGTCGGGGTCCAGGTGAACCGTCAGTTCGCGTCGCTGCCCGCCGATGATCTTGGTGAGGGATACGTTGCGCTCCTGTTTGACCTTGTTCTCCACCTCGGCGGCGATGCGCCGCAGGGTGTAGTGGTCCGCGGTCTCGCTCCAGAAAGTCAGCGCCAGGATGGGGACGTCGTCGATGTAGCGCGGCTTGATCAGTGGAGGCGAGGCCGCCCACGGGATACGGTCGTAGTTGGAGGACAGCTTGGACTGCAGCCGGACGATGGACTCTTCCTCGTCTTCACCCACGTAGAATCGCACGATGGCCAGGCACATGCCCGGGCTGCTGGTGGAATACACGTACTCCACGCCCGGAATCTCCCACAGCAGCTGCTCCATGGGGCGGGTGATGCGCTGTTCGACCTCCTTGGCGGTGGCCCCCGGCATGCGCACGAAGACATCGATCATGGGAACGATGATCTGGGGTTCTTCTTCGCGGGGCAGTGCGATGATGGCCGCCACCCCCAGCAGGATGGAGGCGACGATGATCAGCGGCGTGAGCTTCGACTGGATGAAAAAATGGGCGATTTTCCCGGCCGGGCCCTCGTGCTGTGTCATGACTGGACCTCCACTTTGACCCCGTCTTCCAATTTCACGGAAGGCTTGACCACGTAACGGTCACCGGTCTTGAGGCCGGAGACGATCTCTACGCGATCCCCGAGTGTCCGGCCGATGCGCACCAGGCGGAAGCGCGCAACCTGCTTGTCGTCCACCAGGTAGAACCCCGTCAGCTGGCCATACTTGACCAGGGCCGTGCGGGGCAAGGTGAGCAGGCCGGCTTCCCCCACCGGGATGTCCACACGGGCGAAAAGGCCCGACTTGATGTGCTTTTCAGGCGGCAGGGTGATCTTGGCGGTGAAGGTGCGTGTGGCCTGGTCGGCCGCCGGAGAGATGGTCCGGACCTTGCCGGTCAGGCCGGTCAAACCCAACGAGGGAATGTGGACGTTCAGCTGCTGGCCCAGCCGGACCTGCCGTCCGTATTCCTCCGGGACGGCCACGCGCACTTCGAAGTCTCCGATTTTTTCCAGTTTCACGAAGGGCGTGCCCGGCGAGGCCAGGTCGCCCACCTCGACCATCTTGGCGGCCACGATGCCGTCGTAGGGCGCCCGCACGATCACATCCCGGTTGCGGGCCTGGGCCGCCACCAGGCCGGCCTCGGCCTGCTGAATACGGAAGCGCGCCGCCTTGACCATGGCCGCCGCCCGGTTGAGGGCGGAGGTGGCTTGGCGGTAGCGGGCCGCCACCTCGTCAAACTCCTGTTTGCTGACGGAATCCTCCTTCATCAGCTGCTGGTAGCGTTTGTAGGTGGTGCCAGCCAGCGAAGCACCGGCCTTGGCCGCCTCGTAGGCCGAGCGGGCGGCGTCCAGGCCGCGGCGGGCCTCGTCCAGGGCGGCCTGGGCCTGGCGCAGGCCGGCCGCCACCTGCTCGTCATCGATAGTCACCAGGACGTCGCCCTTCTTGACGATGTCGCCCACGCGCACCTTCACGTCCGTCACCGTCCCCATCAGCTTGCTGGACAAGGTGCTGGCGGTCCTGGCTTCCACCGTGCCCACGGCCCGGTAGATGAACGGGTGCTGGGCGATGTCGGCCACGGCCACTGTGGCCTTGACGGTCGTTTTGGACGCGTCGGCGGTGGTGCCGGGTTCGATCTTCTGGCCGCAGCCGGCGGCCAGAAGGCTGATGCCGATGATCAACGCTGCTGTCGATAGTTTCAGTCGCATTCGATGACTCCGCTTGGACACTGTGAGTGACCCGCCGGCGGCATGCCGGCAGTCGGTCGGGGTTTGCGATTTCGGGTTTCCGCTCTGCGCTCGGTCAACGGGTGTTTTCATCGATGGTCCCCGCGGCCAGCGCCAGCTTGGTGGAGGAGACTTTGTAATCGTGGAGGCGGCGGAAAAGGTGGGTGCGCGCCTGCTGCAGCGCCACCTCGGAATCCAGCAGATCCACCATGGTGACGAGGCCGTTCTTATAACGGTTCTTGACGATGCGCAGTCCCTCTTCGGCCTGAGACACCGCGATGCGCGCCACCTCGATGGCCTGCCAGCTGCTGCGGGACTCCAGGAAGGCCTGGCGCGTCTCGACCCGGATGCCCAGTTCCATGTCCCGCAGCTGGGCCTCGACGGCCTGCAGCAGCGCCCTGGCTTCCCGGGCGCGAGCCGACAGCCGGTTTCCCGAGTAGAGGTTGAGGTTCAGCTCGGCGCCCACGGTGTAGTTGTCGTGGCTGCCGTCGAACTTTTCGCTGTTGATTTCGTAGTTGCCCATCAGGTGAATGGAGGGCAGGTGCGCGGCGCGGGCCTTCTTGAACTCCTGGGCGGCGATGTCCTTGCGGTAGCGAAGCTGTTTGAGGTCCAGGCGTTTTTCCAGGGCGGTCTGGATCCATGAGTCCAACGTGCCCTGCGGTTCGCTTACCCGGTCCAGCACGCTGACCGGTTCGTGCCGCTGGGTGACGTCCACGCCCATGGCCGCGTTGAGGCCCGCCTGGGCCACGGCCACGGCGCTTTCGGCCTGCAGCCGCTGTTGTTCCAGGTTGCCGATACGTACCTGGGCGCGCAGCAGGTCGCTTTTCACGAAAAACCCGGTTTTGTATCGCGATTCCACCATCTTGAGATTGGCGCGCGCCGATTTGAGGGCCTGTTCCACCACCGCCAGGTTTTTCATGGCCAGCAGCAGGCCCGTGTAGCGGATGATGGTCTGGGCCGTGATCTGCTGGCGGGTGCGCTCCAGGCCGAATCCGGCGATTTCGGAACCCAGCTTGGCCTGCTTGTGGCCATACCAGGTCTGACCGCTGTCGAAGAGGGGCCAGACCACCGAGAACACGGTGGCGAAATTGTTGATGCTGTCCGGGTCGTTGAGCAGATCAGGATTGAAATCCTGCTGGGTGATGACTCCCTGGTTCAGCTTGGTGGCAAAGGCCCACATGGGGTTGTTGGTGTTGCTGTAGCGTTCCCTGAAGGAAATCTGCGGCAGAAACCCGGACCGCGCCTGGGCGATGCGCTCCTGAGAGGCGTCCAGCTGGGAGCGGGCAGCCTGGATCCTGGGGTTGTGCGCCAGGGCCGTGGCAATGGCCTCTTCCAGCATGAGCGGGGTCGCCGGACCTTCCGCACTCCGGGCGGCGACCGATGCAGCCAGTACAACGGCCAGCGCCGTGACGGCAACAACACGTGAGATCATCGCGGTTCTCTCCTGACGTAAGAGATGACGGACACCATAACGGCATAAAGAAAAGAGGCGTTGTCCTTCTGAATACGCCTCACTGATTGAAACATACTATAAGTAGAGGCGTCCATTCTGTCAACATATATTCGTTCTGTTATATAATCAGTATGTTAAGTGTCTCGAAAATCCGATTTGAACCCCGGTCGGCACACCCTTGCGGACCGTCCCGATGTTCGGCCGGCACGACGCGGGGACCCGTCTCGCAAGGCAATCTGTTCCCTGTCGCCAGGGGTGCTTGCGCCCGGCTGCATGGGGTATTATAGTAATTGAGCCCCCTTGACCCGGAAGGTTACACCGCGAAACAAACCCGCCGCCGGCGGCACGGAGGAAGGAAGTACGTTATGAAATGGTCGGCCGATGCCGAGGAGGCCATCCGGAAAGTCCCCTTTTTCGTGCGCAAGAGGGTGCGCGCACGGGTGGAGCAGGAGGCCCGCACGGCGGGCAAAAAAGTGGTGTCGCTGGCCGACGTGCGGGCCACCCAGCGGCGCTACCTGTCCGGCATGAGCCGGGACGTCAAGGGCTATCGCATCGACATGTGCTTCGGCCCCAACGGCTGCCCCAACCGCGCGGTGCCCGGCGACGAACTCTACCGCCGCCTGGAGGAACTGCTCAAGTCTCAGGACCTGCTGGGGTTTCTCAGGGAGCGGGTGCGCGGGGACCTGAAGTTTCACCACGAGTTTCGCATCTCGCTGGCGGATTGCCCCAATGCCTGTTCCCAGCCCCAGATCAAGGACGTGGGCATTCTCGGGGCCGTCGACGTTCGCCTCACCGGTGAGCCGTGCACGGCCTGCGGCGCCTGCGTGGACATCTGCAGGGAAGACGTCTTCGACCTGGACGACGAAGGGCCCCCGCGGCCGGCGATGGAACGCTGCGTGGCCTGCGGCCAGTGCGTCACGGCCTGCCCCACAGGAACACTGGCCGCCGGCCGGACCGGTTTCCGGGTGCTGCTGGGCGGCAAACTGGGCCGTCACCCGCGCCTGGCGCGGGAACTGCCGGGGATCTACAGCGCCGACCGGGTGCTGGCGATCGTGGGCGACTGCCTGGCGTTCTACAAGACCCACAGCCGTCACGGGGAGCGTTTCGCCGAACTGCTGACCGACGCCTTCTTCGATGAGTTGGCCCGCCGTTATAGCGCTTCCGGGGGCGCCTGCCACTGATCTTGCGGCCGGCGTCCCCGCTTCCCGGCGTCCCCGGAAACGCGCGCCCGGCGCAGGCGGGAAACGAACCCCTATTTGGGCCGGTAGTAGCGCCGCCCCTTGAGCCGGTCCGGCAGCAGGTCCCGGCGGTTGTACTTTTCGTACCCCTTGCCGTAGCCCAGCTCTTTCATCAGGCGGGTGGGGGCGTTGCGCAGGTTCAGCGGAATGGGCAGGTTGCCGTGGCGTTTCACGTCGGCCTGCGCTGCCCGCAGCCCTTCGTAGGCGGCGCGGTCCTTGCGGGCCGTGGCGAGGTAGACGGCCCCGTGGGCCAGGTTGATGGCGCACTCGGGGTAGCCGATGGTCTCCACGGCCCGGAAGACCTCGTTGGCCACCACCAGGGCTGTGGGTTGGGCCATACCGATGTCCTCGGAGGCGAAAACCACCATGCGACGGGCGATGAACTTGGGGTCTTCGCCGGCCTCCACCATGCGTGCCAGGTAGTACAGAGCGGCGTCGGGGTTGGAGGCGCGCATGCTCTTGATGAAGGCCGAAATGGTGTTGTAGTGCTCTTCGCCGCCCGTGTCGTAGCGCAGGTGCTTGGACTGCAGCGCGTTTTTCAGGTCGTCCAGGACGATGGGTGCCGTCCCTCCCGGCTTTGCCGCTTTCTCTTTGCCGGACCGGCTGTAGAGTCGTGCGGCCGTTTCCAACACGTTCAGGGCCGTACGCGCGTCGCCGTTGGCGAACTGCACCAGGAAGCGGACCGCCGTTTCGTCCAGTTCCACCCCCAGTTCGTCCGTACCGGCGGCGACGATGTCGGCCAGTTCTTCCTCGCTCAGCTCGTTGAGCACGTACACGCGGCAGCGGGAAAGCAGGGCCGGGATGACCTCGAAGCTGGGGTTTTCGGTGGTGGCGCCGATGAGGGTCACGCTGCCGTCTTCCACGTAGGGCAGCAGGAAATCCTGCTGGGCTTTGTTGAAGCGGTGGATTTCGTCCAGAAACAGAATCGTGCCGGACGCGGTCGGCGCCCTGCGCGCCGCTTCGACCACCTTGCGTACGTCGGCCTTGCCGGCCGAAACCGCCGACAACTCGTGGAAAACCGCCCCGATCTCGGCGGCGATGACCCGCGCCAGGGTGGTTTTGCCGCTGCCGGGCGGCCCCCACAGGATCATGGAGTGCACGGCGCGGCGCTCCACGGCCCGGCGGATGGGCTTGTTTTCACCGATGAGATGCGCCTGCCCGACGACCCTCTCCAGGCGCTGGGGCCGGATGCGGTCGGCCAGGGGGCGGCGCTCGATATTGGGTTCCGGGGCGGCCATAGCTGTTTTATACGCGGTTGGGTTTCATCCGTCAATCAGCGGCATCCCGGGTACATGGGTGGTTAAAAAAACGTGCATTTCCGCTAGAAGTGATTATCGTAGAGGGGAAATCGGGGGTGGTGGCAACATCAACGTGTACGCCGCGGATGCGCGGCAAAAAGATGGAGGTTCTGATGAAGATTCTGGTCGGTTACGATGGTTCCAATTCGGCCCGCGAGGCGATGCACTTGGCCGTCCAACATGCCAAGGCCTTTGGTGCCGACGTCGAAGTGGTGACGTCCATGATCAAGGGCGGCGAGGGTCAGCGCGAGGAAATCGAAAATGCCGAGGGCGGGCTGGCCTATGCTGAGGAACTTTTCAGAGAAAACGGCGTCACCTGCAATACCCACCTGCTGATCCGGGGACTGTCCCCGGGCGAGGACATCGTGCATTTCGCCGAGGAGAAAAAGGTCGACGAGATCATCATGGGCGTCAAACGGCGCTCCAAGGTCAGCAAGATCCTTATGGGATCTACGGCCCAGTACGTCATCCTCAAAGCCCCGTGCCCTGTGGTGACCGTCAAATAGACGACTGGGCAACCACGCTTCCACCCATTTGAAAAGCCGAAACAAGGATCTTGTTTCGGCTTTTCCGTCTCTTCGAAAAACGTTCGGCGCTGCACGGCCACCGGAAACTCTGTGCCTCCGTGCCTTCTCCCCTTGCGCCCTGCCCCTAAATTCCCAGGTAAGCCTCCTTGACGTGGTCGTCGGCCATCAGCTCCTCACCGGTCCCGGTCAGCGTGATGCGACCGTTTTCCAGCACGTAGGCCCGGTGGCACATGGCCAGCGTTTTGGTGACGTTCTGCTCGACCAGCAGCACCGTGACGCCCTCGTCGTTGATCTTGCGCACCAGATTGAAGATGTCCTGCACCAGCAGCGGCGACAGGCCCAGCGACGGTTCGTCGAACATCATCAGCCGCGGCAGGGACATCACGCCGCGACCCACGGCCACCATCTGCTGTTCGCCGCCGGAAAGGGTGCCGGCCAGTTGCTTGCGCCGCTCCTTGAGGCGCGGAAACAGCGAGTAGGTGTACTCCAGGGTCTGCGGCCGTTTGCGCCTGGCCTCGCCGTAGAGCGACCCCATGATGAGGTTCTCCTCGACGGTCATGTCCGGAAACAGCCGCCGGCCCTCGGGAACGTGCACCACCCCGTGTTCGATGATCTTGTTGGGCGGCAGCTGATCCAGGCGCACCCCCTCGAACTCGATGGTGCCGCTCATGGGCTTGAGCAGGGAGGATATGGTCCGCAGGGTCGTGGACTTTCCGGCGCCGTTGGCGCCCACCAGCACCAGGATCTCGCCCTCCCGGACCTCGAAGCTCACGTCCCAGAGCACCTGCAGGTCTCCGTAGGCCACGTTGATGGAATTGACCTTAAGCATTTTCTTCTCCCAGGTATGCTTCGATGACCGCCTTGTTGTTGGCCACTTCCTCGGGGGTGCCCTCGGCGATGGTCTGGCCGAAACTGATGGCGTGGATGCGGTCCGATATAGACATGATGACCTTCATGATGTGCTCGACCACCAGGATGGCGGTGCCGCTCTGCTTGATCTTGCGGATCAGTTCGATGGCCTCGTCGAGTTCCGAAGGGTTCAGACCGGCGGCGGTTTCGTCCAGCAGCAGCAGCTTGGGCTGCGTGGCCAGGGCGCGGGCGATTTCCAGGCGCTTGCGGCCGCCGATGGGCAGGCTGCGCGCCAGCTTGTCCTTTTCCGAGATCAGGTTGCAGAACTCCAGCACCCGTTCCGCCTGCGCCCGGGCCTCGGCGATGGACTTGACGCGGCAGAAGGACGACGCCGTCACGTTGTCCATGACCGTCATGCGCGCCAGGGGCTTGACCACCTGGAAGGTGCGGCCGATGCCCAGCTTGCAGATCTGCCAGGTTTTCATGCCCTTGATGCTCTTTCCCTGGAAGCGGATGTCGCCCGAGGTGATGGGAAAAAACTGGTTGATGCAGTTGAAAATCGTCGTCTTGCCGGCGCCGTTGGGGCCGATCAGACTGACGATTTCCCCCTCGTTGACCTCGAAACTGACGTTGTTCACCGCCGTGAGGCCCCGGAAGGACTTCGTCAGGTTTTGAATCTCCAGTAGTGCCATGCCTATCCTCTCGAATGTGCCGTCAGGCAGCCGGCTTGACCCGGAACACGTAACGTTTGATTTTCTGCCAGTCGCCCACCACGCCGTTGGGCAGGTACATGATGACGAAGATCACCAGCAGGCCGAAGGCCAGCGCGTGGGCCTGGCTGATCCACTCCGGCGCCAGCCCGAAAAAGGAGCTGCGGAAGGTTTCCTGCAGCCCCACCATGATGAAAGCGCCCACGGCCGGACCCCAGATGGTGGCCACGCCGCCCACGATGCCCACCAGGATGGCCATGATGGAGATGAAATGCAGCGAAAAGACCACCTCCGGGTCGATGAAGGCCATGTAGTTCATGTAGAAGGCTCCCGCCATGCCGGTGAAGAACGAGCTGACCAGCAGCGAGATGTTTTTATAGAGCGTGGTGTTGATGCCCAGGGACTCGGCGGCGTCCTGGTCCTCGCGGATGGAGACGAAGTAATAGCCCCACTTGGATTTCATGATCAGTCGAATGACCAGGATACAGCTCAGGGCCAGTACCAGCACGATGTAGTAATAGGGGAGCTTGCTCTTGAATGTCTGGATGATGAGGATGCCCACCATGCCCTCGGTGAGGCTCTCCCAGTTGGTGGCGATCAGGCGAAAGATCTCGCCGCCGGCCAGCGTGGCCAGGGCGAAGTAGGGACCGCGCAGGCGAAAACACACCCAGCCCACGAAGAGTCCCGCCAGCATGGCCGTCAGCCCGCCGAAGAGCATGCCCCACCAGGCCGAAATGCCCAGCTGCGTCACGCACAGGCCGGCCGTGTAGGCCCCGACGCCGAAGAAGATGGCGTGTCCGAAGGAGACCTGCCCGGTGTAGCCGGCCAACAGGTTCCAGGAGGATCCGATGATCACCCACATGAGGCTGATGATCACCAGGTGCTGGTAGTAGCTGGACCGCACCACCAGCGGAAAGGCGATGGCAATGACCAGCGCAACGATCGACGCGATGTTTTTTTTCTGCATAAGTCCCTCTACACTTTCGTCAGGCGCTTGAGGCCGCCCGGCAGAAAGATCAGCACCAGTACGAAGATGACGTATCCCACCATCTCCTTATAGCCCATGCCGATGTAGGTGGCGCCCAGGGTTTCGGCAATGCCCAGCACGATGCCGCCGAAGATGGCGCCCACCGTGCTGCCCAGGCCCCCGAGGATGGTGATCACGAAGGCCTTGAGCGTGAAGGCGCCGCCGATGTCCGGAAAGAGATAGAAGATGGGCATCAGCAGGACGCCGGCCGCGGCCACCAGCGCCGATCCAATGCCGAAGGTGATGATGGTGATGCGGTTGCTGTTGATGCCCATCAGGGTGGCGGCGTCCTTGTCCTGGGCCGTGGCCCGGATGGAGCGGCCCAGGTCGGTCTTGAGCAGGAACCAGAAAAGCGCCGCCGTGAAGAGCAGCGCGAACACGAAGGCGATGCACATGGGGACGTTGAACGAGATGGTTCCGATGAAAAGAGCCGAGGAACTGTAGGATGTCTTCACCGTCTTGTAGTCGGAACTGAAGATGAAGCGCGCGATTTCAGTCAGCACCATGCCGATGCCCACCGTCATCAGTACCTGGTTTTCCGGCAGGATGGACTCGACCTCCATGAGGGGGTTGAGCAGGAATTTCTGCAGGAAGGCTCCCAGCAGGAAAAGCGCCGGCATGGCCACCAGCAGTGACACGTAGGGGTCGATGTGGAAGTAGTGCGCCAGCACGAAGGTGATGTACATGGCCACCATCATGAGCTGGCCGTGGGCCAGGTTGATGATGCCCATGACCCCCATGATGAGCGTCATGCCGATGCCGATCATGCTGTAGATGCCGCCGATCAGAATGCCGGAAACGATGGTCTGGATAAAAACATCCATGGGCCGATCCTTTCGGGAAAAGCGTGGCAGAGGATTTTAAAGTACAGCCCGGACCGGCTGCGCGCCGACCCGGGCCGTTCGTTGGCCGTCTTGCGGTTCACGGTCCCTCCGCGGCCCCTGAACGCGGGCCGTGGAGGTGAAGTTTTTCGTTATCGGCGGTGAGCCGGCCGCTGACCGCTGACGCCGGATTATTTGTAACCCCAGACTTTCAGCCAGTCCACGGGGAACACGAACTCTTTGGTGGCGTGATCCTTGGGCCACACCAGTTCCAGCTTGCCGTCGATCCACTGGACCACGTAGGTGGCGGCCTTGTTCTGGTTTTTCATTTTGCCCCAGGTGGTGAACTTGACGGGGCCGAAGACGGTCATCATGTCGGTGGCGTCCAGGGCGGCCTTGATGTCCGTGTTCTTGAAGGACTTGGCGCGTTTGAGCACGTCGGCGATCACGTAGCAGGCGGCATAGGCCTCGGCGCCGTGGTAGTCCACCGACTTCTTGAAGCGGGCCTTGAACTTCTTGTAGAAGTCCATGGCGCCGGGGAAGGGCAGCACCTGGTGCCAGAGAGTGGCCGAGATAACGTAGTTGGAGGCCACACCGGCGTTTTCTTTGAACTCCGGCAGGGTGAAGCCGGCCGCGCCGCCGATGAACATCTTGGGCGTCAGTTTCAGCTCCTTGGCCTGTTTCATCAGCAGCGAGGCGTCCATGATGTAGGAGATCATGTAGATGACGTCCGGGTTTTTCTCCTTGACGCGCGTCAGCACCGGCTTGAAGTCGATACCACCGTGCTCATAGCCTTCCTTGAGCACGACCTTGTAGCCGAGTTCTTTGCAGGTTTTTTCGAACTTCTTGGCGCCCTTGGTGCCGAAAAGCGAGTTTTCGTGCAGGATGGCCACCGTCTTGGGCTTGATGACCTGGGTCAGCAGGGATTTGACGGCGCTGGCGTACTGCGAAACCGGCGGGTTGAGGCGGTAGATCCAGGTCCACCCCGAGGTCGTGATCTTGTCAGCCGATCCGGTGTTGACCAGGAAAGGCATGCTGTTCTGCTGGCAGACGCCGGCCGTGGCGTAGGTCACCGAGCTGCTGTAGCCGCCGCCGATCATGACCACCTTGTCCTTGGTGATCAGCTTTTCCACCACCGAGCGGCCCACGTCCGGACGGCCGGTGGTGTCTTCGATGAGCAGCTCCAGTTTCTTGCCGTTGATGCCCCCGGCGGCGTTGATCTCCTCCTGGGCCATGAGGAAGGCATCTCTCTCAATTTCTCCGAACTTGGCCAGCGAACCAGTCGTTGGCAGGACGATGCCCACTTTGACCGAGTCCTGGGCATTTGCGGCACCGATAAAAAGAAGTGATACAGCAAAGATACAACCAATAAGTAGTGCAGCTTTTTTCATGGTATTACCTCCTGCCATTAGGGTTAGCGATGGTATTGTTTCCGATCGTCATTTCTTGAATTCCACTCATTTTTACCTATGGCATGAATGCCGTGGGGTGTCAAGATTCGTCAAGGGGCCGCGGTGGTCCATATTCGCCGGGCCGCCTGTTCTTCAAGTCTCAGCGCCCGAAGCCTGCCGACCGCGCGGGCCTGACAGAATTCACACGATGAAAAGCGGCACTCTTGGCTTATTGCTTGGAACTGTCGTAATAAGCGATGCTTTCGGGCGAGGGCGTGACCGCACGCAACGGAGAGATGACGGCCGAGCCAAAAAACCGGCCATCGGGATAACAGGAATCATGGGGAAATTGCTCCTTGACACGCGGTCTACAATATACAAATATATTGTCTACAGTAAACATATGCTGGGGAGGGTCCGTGCCACGGTGCGGGCCGAGAGATTGCCCAAGGGAGCTGCAGAGTGAAAATTCAGGGTGTCACAGAAAGTGTGGTTCAGTACCTCCGGCAGGAAATTGTAACCGGAGCGCTGTCTCCCGGAATGTGGTTTAACGAAAATGCGCTATCCAGACAGATCGGTGTCAGCCGACCACCGATCCGTGAAGCCTTTCGAAAACTGGAACACGAAAACCTGGTGGTCAACGTTCCCCGTAAGGGAACTTATGTCACCAAGCTGTCGGTGGAGGATTGCGCCCAGGTCTTTTATGCGCGAAAGATGATCGAATGCACGGCCATCGACATCCTGGAGGAACTGAATCTCACATCGCTGCCGTCGCTGAAAGAGGCGCTGGAAGCGGCGGAAAATTGCCCCTTGCCGACCAGTTCCGCTCCCAGGGACATGCTTCCGCATCTGGAAGTGATGGCCAATTTCCATGTTCAACTGGTCAAGTCGTGCCGCAATGACTGGCTGAATCATTTTTACAAGAGCATTCAGTCCACCTTGTCCAGATATCAGCTGATGTATCTGAACTTGCCGGGATCCCACCAGTTTTCCGTTAGCGACCACAGCCTCATTTTCAAAGGGATCTCACTGGGCCATTTCGATCGGGCCAGGGAACACCTGAAAGCCCACCTCGAACGTACGGCCAACCTCTTGATTCGTAAGATGAAAGAAGACCAGGGTGCGGAAGTCTGATTACGCGGGGAGCTTTGCTCTGCCGATGCAAGCGTCAGGAGACCGATGATGAAATTTTATGGCTATCCCCGCTCGGACGGTTCTGTCGGGGCACGCAATTACGTGGCATTGATTCCCACTGTGGGGTGCGTGAATAACCTCTGCACCCACCTGGAGCGCATGATCCGCGGTACCAAGGCGCTGCTGCATAACCAGGGGTGCCTGCACCCGCCCCAGGACACCGAGCAGGTGACCCGAACGCTGATCAACTTGGGAAAGAATCCCAATGTAGGTGCCGTGCTGCTGGTCAGTCTCGGCTGCGAGATGGTCAGCGCAGAAGAGGTCTATGAGGCGATAAAGGCCAGCGGCAAACCGGTGGAGCTGGTGGTTACCCACGAGATCGGGGGCATGATCGACACGCTCGCTAGAGCCGCCCGCGTTGCGGTGAAGCTGGTTGCTGCGGTCAGCGCCGTTCGCCGTGAGCCCTTTGGTCTGGACAAGTTGGTTGTCGGAACCAAATGCGGATCGTCTGATACCACTTCCGGCCTGTCCTCCAACCTGGTTGTCGGAGAGGTATGCCGCCTGATGACCGAGAACGGCGGGCGGTTCATCCAGGGCGAAATCTGCGACATCATGGGCGGTGAGTACGCGTTGAAAAAACTGTGTGTCGACCCGCAGGACGGAGAGAAAATTGTCGACTACGTTCGGGATCTATACATGCGCGGGCACGCCGTGGGTGCCGACGTGCGAGGGAGTCAAATGACGGCGGGCAACGTGGCCGGCGGGCTGACGACGCTCCGGGAAAAAGCACTGGGGGCCAACGCCAAAGGGGGATCCGTTCCCATCCAGGGGGTCCTGGACTATGCCGAGCGCCTGCCAGAGAAACCCGGCCGGTATATCATGAATTTTCCGGGTCACGGGTTCGAGAACCTGACCGCATCGGCGGCCGGCGGCGCGGTGGTGCACTTGTTTACCACCGGTCGGGGAGCACCCAACGGTCATCCCATCATGCCCACTATAAAGGTTTGCGGCAATGCCCACACCAACCGGACCATGGCGGAGCATATCGACGTGGATGTCGCCTCGGTGATCGAGGAGACGGAAAGTGTCGCGGCAGCCGGAGAACGGCTCTACCGGTTCGCCGTGGAGGTGGCCAGCGGTCGGATGACCCGCTGCGAGATTCTCAACCACGAGGGTATGGAGATTTTGATCAAGGGGCCGGTCATGTAACTCGACCGGAGGCGAGGCGGAAATGACGAAATATGCAAAGCGAATCGAGGCGGCCGATAACGTGGTCACCGTCTTGGCGCCGTGCGTCAAAGGCGACGAGGTGGTTGTCAACGAGAACGGGGGCCGCCAGGTCTATGTGTGCAACCAGGACGTGCCTTTCGGCCACAAGATCGCCGCCGCCGGCATCGGGCGGGGCAAACGGGTCGTCAAGTACGGCGAGACGATCGGGCGGGCGAGCCGCGACATCAAGAAAGGCGATTGGGTGCACACTCACAATATCGTGGATGATTATCTTTGCCTGGATAAATCGGGCCGCCCCCTGCCCGGACAGAAAACATGATGTTGCGGCCGGTGCAACCGGCACCGGCAGGATGAAATCGAAGGACGGAGCAAAGCGATGCGCCTGACGCAGCGGGAAAAACGAATGGCCCGCGGAGAAGAGGGACCTGGGGTGGCGCGCTGCATGGAGATCCTCATCAAGTTTGCAGAGGCCTTCGATGCGCCGGAGATGGTTGAGATCAGCAGCGCCCACATCATGCCGCTGGAACCGCCGGAACTGTTGCTGGGCCTGACCGAAGGCATCACACAGATGGCCGTGTTTACAACGGTTCATCCATGGATGTCGGCCTGCGATCCTTCAAGTTGGCAACAGATGGGTGTCCCGGAGGCGTTTGCCCGGCGGGAGCTGCCGGCTTGTGAAACGCGCGTGGATGTCTACAGGCGGCTCGGTGTCTGTCAGACCTACACCTGCCTGCCGATGCTGGTGGGCAACTTGCCGCGCCAGGACCAGGTCGTATCCTGGGTCGGTTCCGGTGCCCAGCTGATCGCCAATTCCCTGTTGGGCGCCCGCTGCAACCGGGATGCGGTGGTGGCCCTGGCCTCGGCTGTCACGGGTCGAACACCTTTGCGGGGGCTGCTGCTGGACGAAGATCGCCGTGCCCGGGTGGCCGTCCGATTTGAAGACCGGGAACCCGGCCGGCTTTCGGACGTCGAATTGAGTGCGGCCGGCTACTATTTGGGGGCTCGGGCGGGTGGGCGCAACATTGCCATTGAGGGGCTGCCGAAAAACATGCCGCTGGAATCGCTCAAATCTCTCATTGCCCCGTTGGCGGTGACGGGGGCGGTAGGGGTCTGCCACATGGTCGGTGTGACACCCGAGGCGCCGACCCGCGAGGCGGCCCTGGGAAACCGAAAGCCGGAGGAAGACATTGTCGTCACGGGAAGAGATATCCGCGAGAGTCTGGACCGTTTTGCGGGGGACGGGGAAAAGGTGGATATGGTCGTTTTGGGATGTCCCCATTGCACCATCCCAGATGTCAAGCGGATTGCCGCCGCAACCTGCAGATCGCAACGGCTGCCATCGACGCATTGGGGTTGTGCCTCTTCGTGGCATTTGCCCTCCTGGATCAGCAAGATACCTTCCAGGCGATGGTGGACTTGGTAAACGCCTTTTACGGCCTGCAATGGGATGCCGAAGCAGTCGCCACCTTGGGCAGGGCAGTGCTAAAAGAAGAACGCGATTTCAATCGGCGGGCCGGCTTCTCTGCGCAAGACGACCGTTTGCCCGAGTTTTTTATGACCGAACCTCTAAAGCCCCACAACATCACCTTCCAGGTCGGGGACGAGGCACTGGACTCGGTATTCAACTTTTAGCTTCCAGCGGATCTTTTCCCAAGCAATGATGCAGGCGCACATTCAAATCAAACTGTTTGCCGCTCTGAAAGCGTACACACCGCAAAATGCGGACCACTTTCCGATCGAACCCGGCATCAACGTGCAGCGGCTGCTCGACACGTTGCGAATCACCGGGTTCCAGCGGACCGTCGTATTCGTGAACGCCAAAAGGGCCGATGGGCAGCATCGCCTGCAAGGCGGGGAGCGGGTCGCTGTATTCCCGCCGGTATCAGGAGGCTGAAGGGGGCTAGGCGGGTCTGTCCGTACCGGTTGTTTTACACCAAGAGAGGTGTTGCGGACGGACGGGCCCGTTCAGGCGGTTCGGCAGTCGTAACTTTAATGAATATAGGAGTTCCAATGGACGATTCCATCTCCGGCAGCGGCCGCATTGCCATCACCCACGATCGACCGTCGGTGTTTTCCCCTTTTCTGCAGAAGGGAGCCCGGATCCAGGTAGAGACGGGGTGCAGCATCAGCGCCATGCTTTGCGGCCAGTTTGGCATCAGTGCCGATTATATCGACAATCGCATCAAAACTATTTTTCTCGATGGCCACCCTGTCGATGACGTCAACACCGCCGTTGTCCAAGACGGCGCCACACTCGCACTGGCTGCGGCCATGCCCGGGCTGGTGGGAGCGATTTTGAGAAGAGGTGGAGACTTGGCTTCCTTGCGAAGCACCATCAGTTACAGAAGCGGGGAGGAACGGACCGAACGCCGCGACGGCGTCATCGTCATCAAGCTCTTCAATCTGGTGATCCGGGAGTTGGGTCCGGTTTTCCTGAAATCGGGAATCCGGGTTTCGACCGACGACCTGCTGTCATTTTTCAGGCAGCAACGCACGGACTTCTGGAGTGCATGCCGGTCGGTGGAGATCAACAACGAGCCGGTTGACCCAGAGGCGCTGAAGCAATTGAATTCCCGGCATATCGCCGAGTATGTCCTGCAAGTCGTCTCCCCGGATTGATGCTTTGCGACCGGGGTCAGCTCCATACCCCGGGAATGGGCGTGCCGCAGAAACCGCAACGGTCGCCCTTGAGGTGCCATGTGGGAATGAAGAACCCACGTCGTTCGATCAGCAGCTTTCCGCAGTGGTGACAGTAGGTGTTGTTGCCCTCGTGGCCGGGGACGTTGCCCACGTAGACGTAGCGGATACCTGCGTCCATGGCGATTTTGCGAAAGCGCGTCAGGGTGGAGACGGGGGTGGGCGGCAGCCGGTCAAGCTTGTAGCGGGGGAAAAAGCGCAGGAAATGCAGGGGATGGTCGGGGCCAAGGTTTTCAAGAATCCAGGCGCACATGCGCTTGACCATGTCGGGGTCGTCCACGTAGCCCGGCACCACCAGGTTGGTCATCTCGAAGTGCACGCCCTGTTCGTTGAGCGTGCGGAAAGTGTTGAGCACCGGCTTGAGGCGGGCGCCGTTCAAACGGCGGTAGATGGCGTCGCTGAAGGACTTGAGGTTGATGTTGGCCGCGTCGATGAGCCGGCACAGCGCCAGCAGGGGCTTGCGGTTGATGTAACCGGCCGAGATCATGAGGTTGTAAATGCCGGCTTCTTTTGCCAGGCGGGCGGTGTCGGCCATGTACTCGATGAAGGTAATGGGCTCGGAATACGTGTAGGCGATGGAGGGGCAGCCGCTCTCGCGGGCCGCTGCGACCACCTGGGCCGGAAACAGCTCCCGGTGGCGCACCTCCCGGGGCCGGGCCTGGGAGATTTCCCAATTCTGGCAGTTGAGGCAGCGCAGGTTGCAGCCCGTGGTGGCGATGGAAAAGGCCGTGGTGCGCGGCCGGAAGTGGAACAGCGGTTTCTTTTCGATGGGGTCCACGTGCACGGCGCAGGGGTTGCCGTAGGCCAGGCTGTAGAGGGTGCCGCCGATGTTGACCTTGGAGCGGCACACGCTGCGGTCCCCGGGGCGCAGCTCGCAGTGATGCGGGCACACGCCGCAGATCACGCGCCCCTTGCCCAGTTTTCGGTACCGGAAACCCTCGTGGGACCATTTCCAGGGCTTTTCGGGGGCATCGCCCCGGAAAATGTGACCGCGGATGTCGGCGCCCGACCCGGCGTTCTGGCCGCCCGACAGGGGCCAGAAGGCCTGGCAGGGCAGCGCGCCGCCCAACAGGACGGCACTGCAGGTGATGAATTCACGGCGATTGAGGAGCGGCATTGGTCAGTGGCCCGCTGTTGGTTGCCCGTTGTGAAAATGGCTGCAGACCCACACGGACGGATTTGCCGACGGCCCGTTGCCCGTGACACGCCGGCTTGGTTGTTTAATTTTGAAGTATTAGGCAGTTATTGAATTATTTAAGGACGTCCCCCCCCACTTGTCCCCCCACCATTGCGCTGACGGCTTTCAGGCCCGCCAGGGCGGCGATGCTCCACAAGATGCCGGTGTAGGGGATCAGCAGCGTGCTGGTCACCAGGGTGCCGCAGGCCGCGCCGGCCAGGTCGGCGGACAGGATGCCGGTCACCGCCCGGCGGTCGTCGTCGCGCCGCGCCAGGGCCACCGGGAATTGGAAGCCGCACACCAGCGAGACCGTGAAGCCGAAGGCCAGGAAAAAGCCCGCCGGCAGCAAGTCGCGGGCGAAGGCCAGGGCGGCGGCCAGCAGGCCGCACAGGGCAATGAGCAGGAGGTCTGCCGCCGCGAGGGCGTTCCGGGAACGGAATTCCCCGCGCATGGCGACCCAGGCGCCGGGCAGCAGGCCGGCCAGGAAAACCGTCACGATCAGCCCGATCTGGAAATAAATATACCCGAAAATGATCTGAAAGGCAAAGATGACCAGTATTTCGCAGCCCATGTCGAACCAGCCGGTGGTGAAGAGCACGAAGTCCTCGCGGCCCATCAGCGCCAGGTAGACGGCCAGCAGCACGGCGAGCGGGATGTAGAACCAGGCCGGCGAGGCGTCGAATTTCTCGAACCACTGGGAAAGCATCGGCCGCATCAGGCGCGGCCGCAGGTCGCGGTTTTCCGGCGCACGCGCGTCCATGAGGCGGTTGAGATCCGAGATGCGCCCGGGGGACAGGTCGCCGGCGAAATAGGCGGAAATGGTGTCGGTGGCGATGCCCTTTTCCGCCAGCAGCGCCGGGATGTCGGTGTCGATGGGCGCGTCGCGGCACAGGAACACGACGCGCCGCCCGGGCAGCAGCCGTACGTGGGGAAAAACCGCACGGGCCGTGGCGTACACCGTGGACAGCTTGCGGCGCTGGGTCTCGGACAGGTAGTTTCCGTAGCCCTTCATCGAGAAGCTCAAAATGCCGCCCGGCGCGAGGTGCGCGGCGGCCAGGCGGAAGAACGCGACCGTGAAGAAACGGTTGAGCCGGTAGGTGTCCGGCTCGGGCAGGCAGACAACGATGGCGTCGTAGCGGTCGCGGCTTTGGGCCAGGAAGGCGCGCGCGTCGCGGTTGATGATCCGCAGGCCGGGAATCCGTGCGATCAGGCCGTAGCGCAGGCCGATGTCGCTGACCTGGGGGTTGAGTTCGACGTAGTCCACCCGCCGGGGGCGGTACTTGGCGACCTGGGCCATGACCCCCGGTACGGCCGAGATCAGCAGCACGCGATCGGCCTTTTCGAGCTGGGCCAGGGGAAAGTGCACCAGCTCTTCGGCCAGGCCGGGGGTCTGGGAGCTGGCCACCGGCAGACCGTCGGCGAAGACGGTCACCTGCTCGAACTGACGGTAGACCCCGATGCGGCCGTAGCGTGTCTCGCGGTAGTCGATGAATTCCCCCGGCGCCGCCCGCAGGGAAGCCTTTTCCACGTGCACGCCGCCGGCCAGCAGGAGGCACGCCGGCACGGCGGCCGCGGCCGCCGTCCTGCGATTGCCCGCCGCCGCCACCAGGGCCGCCAGCAGCGGCAGGTTGACCAGCAGCATGGCGGTCAGCGGCGTCACCAGCCAGACCAGCAGCGCGGAAAAAAGCAGGCCGCCGGTGATGTCGCCCACGTTGTCCAGGATGTAGAGGCGCGCCCCGGGGTAGTCCGGGATTTCGCGGCGCAGCACGAACAGGGCGTAGGGCAGGGCGAAGCCCACCAGCAGGCAGTACGGCAGCATGCACAGGAAGGTGAAGGCGAAAGTAGCGCCGAAGCCCACCGACGCGCCCGGCACGAACACCAGCTGGCGCAGCAGGCGGATGGCCAGGATCAGGGCCGTGGGCATCAGGGCCAGGGCCAGGGAGACGATCCGCAGGCCGCGGCCGGTGGCCGCCGTCACCCGGCCGCCGACGCTTCTTGCCAGCAGGGTGCCGGCCGCGCCCAGCACCAGCCAGTCGAAGAGGATCAGGGCGATGACGAACTCGTTGCCGTTGAACTGCGTCAGAAACTCGCGGATGATGACCAGCTGCCCGGCCACCGAGGAGATCCCCGTGGCCACTACCACCCGTTCGACGGCGTGTTTATTTTCCCTCTTCAAAATACTGCACCTGGTAGGTGAGCACCTCCAGTCCGGGGCGCTTCCAGGCGTCGGCGGACATCCCGGCCTTCAGGCACAGGTGGGACAGGAATTCTTCGGGTTTCGGCAGCTGTTCCCACACCTGGGGCAGGAACGTCGCCCCGGCGCCCCCGCGGCGGATGATGACGCCGTCTGTTTCGGGCCGCAGCTTGGAGAGCAGGTCGCCGGCGTCCGAGAACGCCAGGGGTTTGGGCTCGGTCAGGATGCTGACCTCGATGTCCACGTCGTCGAACTCGGCGGCCGTCAGGGGCGAAAAACGCGGATCGCGAAAGGCGGCGTTGACCGCGTTCTGGCGCACGCTGTCCACGATGGAACCGGTGGCGGCGATATTGCCGATGCACCCCCGCAGCCGGCCCCTGATTTTGAGGGTCACGAAGGTGCCGCGCCGGGCCTGCAGGGCGTCCTGCGCCAGGACGGCCCGGACATCGTCGGGCAGTGCGGCATCTTTCAGGCCCAGTTTTTCGGCGATGGTGTGCCGCGCCAGCTTTACCAGGGCCATGCCCTGTTCTTCGTTCAATACTGCAGCGTCGTCGGTTTCGGTCGTCATGGCGTTTTCTCCCAGAAAGGCGATGGCCGCGTATCCCACCACGCGGTCCTTGTCTCCCGCGGTGTCACCGCTGTTGTTGGTGTAAAGCACTTGGGGCTGCCAGCCGTGCCGGCGGGCCAGGGAAACGAGCACCCGCAGCGGGTCGCGTCCGCAGGCGCAGTTGCGGCAGCCGGCCAGCGCCCCGTCATCCAGGGACGCCACGGCCGCCACGGTGCGGCGGTCCCTGGCGACGGCCTGGTCGTAGGGCAGGTAGTGGGAAAGGTCCGAGCTGACCACCAGCAGGGTGTCGCGGTCCAGCAGGGCGTCGACGACGCGGGCCACTTCCGGCACGTCGGCCTGCCCCATGACGATGGGTACGATGGTGAATTTCCCCAGTTGCACCTGCAGGAAGGGCAGTTCCACTTCCAGGCAGTGCTCCAGGGCGTCGGAGGTCGCGTTGGGCGAAAAATCGCGGTAGCGCTCGTCCAGCCTGCGGGCGGCCGCATCGACCGGCACCCTGCCCAGCGGCGTCTGCCAGGCCTGGGCATCACTGACCGCGCAGCCGCGCAGCCCCACGCGGTGATCGGGCCCCAGCAGCACGACGCGCTTGAAGTGCCGGCCCGCCAGGGCCAGGGCGGCGTGGGCGGCGGTCAGGCCCGAGTAGACATAGCCCGCGTGGGGCATGACGATGGCCCGCAGCGGCCGGTCGGCCGGCAGCATGACGGCGTGGCGGCGCGCCTCGGCGAGCAGGTCGGAGATGGTCTTGCGCAGCGCTGCCGGGTCGGCGGGATAGAACCTGCCGGCCCACACGGCGGGGCGCGCGCGGGCGGCGCAGACCTCTGCGGTCCCCGGGATCATGAGGCCGACGATCAGCGCCGCGACGGCCAGCAAACAATAGGTCCCTGTTTTCATGGGTTGTACCGGGTTCGACCCGTGTTGCCCCGCATTCGCATCGCGGCCGCGCCGGCGGTTTGCGGCAAGCGCCGGCCGCCTCAGAAAAGGGGTGCCACCGCGCTGCCCCAGAGCGCCAGCGCCAGCATCAGGCTGACGAACACGGCCGCGCTGCCGATGTCCTTCACCTTCTTGGCGTTGAGGTCGTATTGCGGGGAAATCATGTCCACGATGGTTTCCAGCCCGGTGTTGGCCAGTTCGATGATCAGCACCAGGGTGTTGGCAAACAGCAGCACGCACTTGAAAACCAGCGAGACCGGCAGAAAATACAGGACCACCAGCAGCACCCCGTAGCCGGCCAGCTCCAGCTGAAAGGCGGTCTCCGCCAGTGCGAAGCGCAGGCCGCTCAGGGAATACAGGAAGGAAAACCAGAGCCTTGCGGGCCCGCTCCTGTTCCGGGGCCTGCGGTATGTTTTTGCCGCCGGTTTCATCGTGATGATTACATAATAGGAACGCACGCATCGAATTGCAAGGCGGATTTGCCGGCGGGATACGCCCGCCCGGGCATCGCCGGCGGCGGACACCGGGCGCCTGTCTAAAAATAGTAGCGCAGCAGCAGCCGTATGAAAGAGTCGCGGCGCAGGTCGTAGAGAATGTCGTTCGGTCCTACGTCGAGGAAGAAAGCGGACTTGACGGACAGTTTGAAGTGGTCGCTCAGGCGACGGCTGGCCTCCAGGCTGACGAGCTTGGTCCGGTTTTCGAAATCGTACCCGGCGCCCAGCAGCAGTTCGGACCCGGCAGCGTCGTTGACCGCCAGGCGCAGGCCGAACACGATGTCGTCCTGGTAGTAGGTGAAGGCCCGGTTGCCGCGCTGGTCGTAGGCATACTCCATCAGGATGCCCAGATCCATGGACGTGTCGACCACGGCCACCAGGGTGTACTCGAAGCCGCCCGTGCCCGAATAGTAGGGGTCGCCCTGGCCCACACGGTAGATGGACTCCAGCTTCAGGAGCCACTGGCCCAGCACCAGCTGGGCGTCCAGGCCCGTCTGGCTGACGATCTGGTAGAAGGGGCGCAGCTCCAGTTCCCCCAGCGACGTCAGGGCCGGCACCATGGTGGGCTGGCGGGCCGTGCCGTAGAACTGGTAGATGCCGAAGTCCACGTCGCCGATGGTGTGGCTGTACCGGACGGCCACGTCCACGTGGCTCTGTTCGGCGGGACTCTCGTAGATGGGGTCGTCGGTGTTGATGGGAATCCCGAAACGCAGCCGGCCGTGGGGCCCCGGGAAGGTGATCTCCCGGAACCAGGGCATCACGAAAAGATCCACCACGCCCCAGTCCATCGGCACCGACAGGTGCGCCATGGGCTGGCCCAGCTTCTCATCACCGCTGATTTCTTCCACCAGGTCGGTCTGGTTGATGATGTCCGCCAGGTGGTAAAACTCAGTGACCCCCCAGAAGACGCGGTCGACGCCCACGGTGAGTTCCCAGTCATCGGCCAGGTAGAGGAACTTGAGTTCACGGATGTCGGCGTGGGTGCGGTGCCGGTCGGCGCTGTCCAGGCGGCCGAAGAGCACGGCGGTCACACTGGAGCCGTTCTCGAACGCGTGGTAGTATTCGGGCGCGGCGGCCAGCGAGACGTCGTTGAAGCGCTGCTGCTCGAAAAGCGGACTCTCCGGAAACAGCCTTCCCTCGGTCTCGAGGTAGCCGGTGAGTTCGTGGCCATAGGCCCCGTGGGCCCCCCAGCACAGCCACGACGCCAGCAGCCAGAAAAATGCGGCCGGGAGGCGGCGCATCACCGGGCGCGCTTGAGGCTGTTCTTGCTGAAGTCTTTGGAGGTCAGGCCCGTGCCGAAGTGGAAATTGGTCCATTCCAGGATGGTGCTCTTGCCGTTCTGGTGGTTGATCATCTCCATCTTGTGGGCCCGCCAGAACTTGTTTTTATACTGGCGGTAGTCCGAGGCCGTGAGCGTCTTGAGCAGCGTGTTCTTGCGGTCGTAGTAGTCGATCTTCCAGACCCGGTAGGCCTCCTTGTCCAGCCAGATCACCTGGCGCGTGTAGCCGGAGTTCTTCCTGTCCACGGGGTAGCGCTCGATGACGAAGCAGTCGCGGCCGTCGCGTTTCTCGTCGCGCAGGTACTTGTAGGTGTATTTCTCCACTTCCTGGCTGGCGATGTCCTCGTAGGAGAACTCGCTGCCCACGAAGGAGCCCGACTTGTTGCGCGAGCTGATGCGCTTGACGCGCTTTAAGGCCGGCAGGTAGAGCCACTGGTCGTCGTCGCCGACCTTGTGGGTGTAGCTCAAAAAGGCGGTGCCTTTGACGTCGCGCGGGTTGTCGAAGATGGTCAGGCTCTTGTCGCCGTCGCCGGGGACTTCCAGGGTGCGGATGCGCAGGCTGCGCACGCTCTGCTGGCCGTGGCGGTTCTTGAGGATCATGCGCATGTCGGCCGTGAAGTCCTTGAATCCCTCGTCGCGGCGGTCGGCCTCGCGGGCGATGGCCAGCCCCTTTTCCTCGGGGCTCTGGGCGTCAGCGGTCGTTGCGCCCGCCGTCAGCAGACACAGCCAGACAAGCAGCAGCCGTCTGATCTTCGGTGATTTCATCGCTTTTTTTCTCCGCTTTCATCAGAAGCACGGGTAAAAAGAAAAAGTCCAGCACCAGGGCCAGCACGATGGTGATGGCGGTCATGAGGCCCATGTTGGCGTTGGTCTTGAACCCCGAGAAGGCCAGTACCAGGAACCCGGCCACCAGGGTGGCGGTGCTGATGGCAATCGCCGCGCCCACGGTGTGGAAGGCGTAGCGCACGGCGTCGGGCGGCGCCATGCCGTGTTCGCGCCGCGCCAGCAGGTACTTGCTCATGAAGTGCACGGTGTCGTCGACCACGATGCCCAGCGTCAGGGCCGCCATGACCGAGATGGCCAGCCCCACCTGCCGCACGGTGAAGCCCCACAGGCCGAAGGCCATGGCCGCCGGCGCCAGGTTGGGAATCAGGCTGATGATGCCCAGCCGGAAGCTCTTCAGGGCGATGATCAGGATGGCCGAAATGACCACCAGCGCGCCGAAGGAAGCCCCCAGCATGCTGTGGATGTTGCGCTGGGAGATGTGTGCGAACATGATGGAGAGCCCCGTGCCGTAAGTGTACATCTGCGGCGGGGCGTTGGCCTTGAGCCAGGCGCGCGCCCGGGCGTCGATCTCGCGCAGGTCCCGCGCGGTGACGTCCACCAGGTAGACCGTGAAGCGCAGGGAGGACTTCTTGACGTTGATCTGGTTGTTGAGATCCAGTCCGAAAGGCAGCGACATCTCGTAGAGCAGCAGGTACTGGGCAGCCAGATCGCGCTTTTCCGGGATGCGGTAAAAGGCCGGGTCGTCGCCGTGCATGCTCTTGTTCAGGCGTTTGAAGACGTCGGTCATGGTGCTGACGTGGACCACGTGGGGCTGTCGGCGGTACCAGCGGGCGAAGGCGTCCACGGTGTCCAGGAACCTGGGTTCGTTGATGCCTCCGCTCTCGCCGGAGTCCAGCGAGTATTCGATGATGTCCAGCCCGGTGAGGTTTTTCTGGATGAAATCGGTGTCGCGGCGGATCTCGTAGCGGTGGTCGAAGTATTCGATGAAATTGTCGTTGAGCTGGATGCGCAGCGTCCCCAGCGACATCAGGATGCCGGCCGCCAGCATGCCCCGGAACAGGCCCCTGCGCCGGCAGATGACGAAGTTGGCCAGGCGGTCGCAGTGGCGGCACGCGGCTCCCTCGGCGGTGTTCCGTACCCGCACCGGCAGCATCGCCATAAAGGCCGGCAGAAAGAGCACCGAGTAGGCCCAGGCGGCGGTCACGCCGATGGCCACGATGTTTCCCAGGTCCCGGAAGGGCGGGGCGTCGGAGAAGTTCATGGTCAGGAAACCCACGGCCGTGGTCAGGCTGGTGAGGAAAACCGGCTGCATGTTGATGCGCAGCGACTCCACCACCGCGTCGTGGCGCGGGCGCCCCTCGCGCATCAGGTGGAACATGGTGGTCAGCAGGTGGATGGAGTCGGCCACCGCCAGGGTAAGGATGATGGTGGGCGCGTTGGCCGAGACCGGGTTCATGGACAGGCCCAGCCAGCCGGCCGCGCCGATGCCCGTGACCATGGAAAAGGCGATCACCAGGAAGGTGGCCAGGGTGCCGTAGATCGACTTGAGCGCCAGTACCATGATGACCAGCAGTACCGCGAACATGATCGGCACCAGGGTCTGCAGGTCCTTGACGGCCGCCTCGGCGAAAGCGTCGTCGAAGGGCACGCCGCCGGTGATGTAAACGGCGATGTCCGGGTGCCTGCGGCGGAAATCGTCGGCCAGCTTGCGGGTAAAATCCATGATCTCGGGGATTTCGTTGCCCTTGCCGGATTTCACGATATCCACGTTGACGCCCGTCACGCGCCCGTCCGGGGAAATCAGGCGGTCCACCAGCATGGGTTCCGATACCGCGATGCGCCGGATGCGCCGCAGGTCTTCGGGTGACAGCCTGGCCGGGTCCCCCACCAGATCCTCCACGATCAGGTCGTCGCCCTCGGCACGGGTATGCTGGAAATTGGTCAGCGAGTCCACCCGGCTGGAGTGGGGCATCTGCCAGCAGGCCTCGGTCAGCTCGGCCACGGCCGCCAGCACCTCGGGGGTGAAGACGTCGCCGCTCCCGGGGGCCAGCGCGAAGAAGACGTTGTCCTCCTTGCTGTAGGTGTTCTCCAGGGCGTCCAGGGCTTTCAACTGCGGGTTTTCCTTGCTGAAAAAGATGCGAGAGTCGTTTACGAAGCTGAGGTTGCGCCCGCCGGCGGCGAAGCCCGCCACGGCCAGCAGGGTGAGCACCACGATGGCTACGCGACGCCGCACGACCCACTCTGAATAGCGGTATGTGATTGCTTTAAAGCTCATTTGTCGGCCGGTCGGGCGGCAGGGCGGTCAACAGGCGGCGGTTGCGCCCGCAGGTGGATGCCGCTCGTTTTGGGCGGTTTGGAATGCCGGCATCGCCCGGAACTGAAAGGTAATGCATAACATAGATCAGCAGTACCTATTGGTCAATCGGCGTTTTTCCCCGACGCCGGGGTGCATTGGTGCCTTACAAATGAGCCACTCCCCTCATCGGAGCGTTTCAAAAGTCAAAAGGGACCCGTTGATCAAAGAGATAGGAAGTTGCGCCGGCGGCAATCGCGCAAATCGTTCAAAGCAGAAACCCGTCGAATTTTAACGGGAAAAACGCGCCTGTGGAAAGTAGTCAGCGATTTGTCCGGCGAGATGTCGGCTCAGAATGCCTGCGGACCAGATCCACATGAGAAAGGGTAGGTCCAGGTCTTTCATGAAAAACAGTCGGTTATATTCCCCAGGGCATATCCCGAGATGGGACAGGGCTTTTTGGGCGAAAAGCGCGGCCTGGTTGGCGGCATGAGATAAGTAGGCCTTTTCAGGGCCGACACCGTACCGCTCTTGGAGGTATTTGAAAAAGGCGCTTCGCAGTGTTGGGTTGTTGGGGTAGCGGTAGTAGTTGCACACGGATTTCTTCCACTGTCCGAAGGCGTCCCGTGAAACGCCGGCGCTTTCGGCGATCCGTCGGGCAATGGGGCGGTCATAGCCGTTGTTCAGGCGCCAGGGGGCCATCTCGGGTGAAGCCCCGACCTCGACGATGTCAGCGATGTTGATGGCGAACAGGAACGGCACGGCGACACTGAAAAAACCGGCCTTCAGTCGGATTTCCGCCAGGTTGAGGCCCGAATTGATTTCCCTCACGATATCCGGCCGAAGGAGCTCTCCTTCGATATCAATACTCCAGACCCCGTCCCCGTGGTGACCCAAAAAAACGGCTGCCGCCGCACACGACCGCTCGATGTGGGTCGCCATGGACTGGAAAACGGCTTCGTTCAGGACTATCCCGGAATTTTTCGGATAAGGGGTCGCCAAAAAGTGCAGTTCGTCGATGGCGCGGATTTTCCGCGGTGATTCCAGGTAGTGGATGCGCATGCCCAGCTGCCGGGCCGCCCGGGTGCCGTCATCGACGGCGTAGCCGCCGGGCAGCCATCTCGGTATCATGGAATAGGCTTCCCTGGCGGTGAAACAGTCTCTCACGCCCAAGTCTTTGGCCAGGCAGGTCACGGCTGTCGAATCATAGCCGGAGGACATGGTTGTAAAGGTTGATACCGGGGCTTTCCTGGCGGGATGCTCGTAGTTGCGTTTTATTCCCCGGAGGGTTTCGGTCAACAGGCCGTAGTATTCGTCAAAGGATCGTATCCGGTGAAGCCTGAAACGACTTTGGTATTGCACCCCTTGGGCGGAGACCACCATATTTTCCATGAACACCTGGTAAAACTCGGAAATGGTCGGGTGAACAATGGAAAATTCCCGGCGATACCCCTGCAATCCGCGGAGAATGGAGAGACTTTCACGATGATAATCGTGGCCTTCGTCAAGTGTGGCCCCGGTGACGGCCAGCAGGAGGATCAGGCTGTTGGAGACCAGGATCTCCCCGTCGCTGCGACACCAGAAAATGCGATCGATAGTGGTGCTGGAAGGAACGAAATAAACCTGGTTCCCTTCAATGCGGATCCCGCTGCCGAAGAAGCTCTCACTTTTGTGAAATTCCCCCTCTGCAAAGTCTTCTCCCCAAACGCCCTCCACCACCCAGCGGTCGCCACATTCGACCGAGGTGCCGTGATACACTTCCAGCTTTCCCCGTACCGGGTCCAGGCGCGCGATCCAGCCCAGTTTTGGCAGACTGGGCAGGCAGGAACACCTCATTTTGATCTCGGCAGGCATATGCGCTTTATACCTCATTTTTCTTTGGTTCCAAAGCGCAAAAAAAACCAAAATACAGCCAACCCCGAGCATGGCCGGGTTGGCTGTATTGGATAGCTGCGACGATCAATACTGAATTTTCAGGCAAACGTCAACGGTCGGTTCTCAGCCGGGTTCTGCAGGCCCCGATTGCGAGCAAGCCCAGTCCGAGTAACAAGGCCGTTGCCGGTTCAGGGATCGGAGCGCTGTGAACGCGAATATCGTCATAGTACGACCAACTGAATTGCTGATCGTCCCCGCGCTGGTTGAGACTGAGGCGATAGGTGCCGTCTGCCGGGGCGGTCCACGACCAGAATTCCCAGTCCGACCGGCTCTCACCCTCATCGATGCCGCCGTATCGGTCGTAGACTTCCTCTATGTTGAGGCTCCAGACCGTTTCATTGCCGATGGAGACCCATCCCATGTCGTAGTTGGCGGGATAGATATCGATGGTCCTGAACGCAGAGTACCCGGATACGGTATCGCCCGCAAGAAGGTTCAGGTCCTGGCTGACTGAAATGTAGCCATGAGCCGGGTCTTCCGGATTGTTGGCCGCCTGCAAAGAAAGGAACCAGCTGCCGTCTACTGCAAACAACGGGTTGAAAATGGATATCGCCTCGTTGGAAAGGTTCGGGCGGTCTTCCGTTACGGTCCAGCCGAAAAGGCCGCTTTCGAAGCTGCCGTTGATCACGTCCGCAAACGCGGTGCCGGCACATATCATCGCAATTACCGCCAAGAAAAACAGCAATCTTGAAAAACGCTTCATTGTTGCCTCCCTGTAAAAGTGTTGTCTGTTTACGCCGCAATAGTACGCGGCTTCACCGTTGGTAGACACTGCATTTTCGATTGGATTTCGAATGCGAAAGAGACGATGACCACTGTAGGAGAGCATTGAGAACCGCTATTTCCGCTTCAGGAAGAATATGATGTAATTTCGCATTCGGTTTATCAGCAAATGCAAAAAGTGTACCCATTGCTATCTGAAAAAAATATAATGTATAATCAATTGGTTGCTAATTGGATCGGATCGAAATAAACGATGCGGATGAGAATTTTTTTTCCCTTTTTAGGTAACCTGCTTCCCAATGCTGGGAGGGATTCGCTATACCGAGGGGGCAGATCCGGCGGGATAACGTGATGCGGAAAATCCGTGGTCGACTTTTCGAAAAAAGGGGGTGGCGCGCCCGGCAGGATTCGAACCTGCGGCCTACGGATTAGAAGTCAATACCTCTTGAGCTTCACAACCTCAATAATTATTGTAACTTATTGAAATGATAAAATAAAAATTTTCTACATTTTTGCTCATTTTCCATCATTTAGCAGTATTTTGAAACTTTTTCTCACACAAGTCTCACACAGAATTATGATTTTATATATATACCGACACCGGCAATT
>CAYZCL010000122.1:0-7341 GCA_964476595.1 uncultured Desulfobacteraceae bacterium | reverse complement strand
GGTGCGGTGGGGCCCTCCCAGGAAATCTACCGCGAGATCCGCAAGACCGGCCAAGTCAAGAAGGTGGTGGCCTCGCTGGGGGCCGTAGCGGCGTCGGGCGGCTATTACATCGCCTCGGCCTGCGACGGCATCGTCTCCAACCCCGGCACCCTGACCGGCAGCATCGGCGTGATCATGGGTTACACCAACATCCGCGGCCTGCTGGACAAAATCGGGCTGTACCCGGTGGTCATCAAAAGCGGCAAATACAAGGATATCGGCTCCCCGGTGCGGGAAATGACGCCCGAGGAGCGCCGCATCCTGGAGGACTTTGCCGACCAGGTTCACGGCCAGTTCATCCGCGACGTGGCCCGGGGCCGCGGCCTGGCGGTGGACAAGGTGCGAAAGGTGGCCGACGGGCGTATCTTCTCCGGACAGAAGGCCCGGGAGCTGGGGCTCGTGGACCGGCTGGGCAACCTGGACGACGCCGTCGCCTGGGCCGCCGAGATGGCCGGCATCGAGGGCGATGTGCAGACCGTGCGCGAACCGCGGGAAAAATACCCCTGGCTGCACTACGTCACCGAAACCGCGGCCCGGCAGCTGGCCGCCGCCATCCGCAGTCAGGCCGTCTACGCCGGTTATCTCTACCCGGGGCCGGCCTCGGACTGAAAAACGGGGACGCCTGCCCGACGGGGCGTCGCGGGCGGCCGGCTAAAGGAAACTGCTGACGTCGCCGCGGCCCACGCGGATCACCTCCGGCGTGTCGCCGATGAGCGATATGACGCTGGAAGGCTCACCGGGAACCGGTCCGCCGTCGATGACCAGATCGATACGCTTGCCGAACACGTCGTGGATCAGCGAGGGGTCCTCCAGCTGCACACCGTCGGGCGTCTTGGCGCTGGTGGTTATGATGGGATTCCCCAGGGACCTCACCAGATCCAGGCAGATGGGGCTGTCGGGTACGCGGATGCCGGCCGTGCGGCGGCGGGTCAGCATGATCTTGGGAACCAGCTTGGTCCCCTCCAGGATGAAGGTGTAAGGGCCCGGAAGCAGCCGCCGCATGGTTTTGTAGGCGTAGTTGGTCACCTTGGCGTAGCGGCTGATGTTTTTGAGCGACGAGCAGATGAAGCTGAAGGGCTTGTTGCGGTCCCGCTGCCGGATCTGGTATATTTTCTGTATGGCGCGTTTGTTCATGATGTCGCAGCCGATGCCGTAGTAGGTGTCCGTGGGGTAGGCGATGATGCCGCCGCGCTGCAGCACCTCGACCACCCTGTGGATGAGACGCGCCTGGGGATTAATGGGATTGATCTTGATGAGCATGGACCCTGCACCTTTTCCGAGAATGCCGCCGGGTTAAAGACCGTCACCCTATAATCCGGCGGCGGGATTGTCAACAGGGGCTTGGCGGCTGCGCTCCCGGGTCTCCGGTTTCAGTCGTCGGTCCTGAAGCGGCCCCGAAAGCGAACGCCTGATTGCGGACCGCCCCGAATAATAATGATTGCGCATCGGGGGGGCATCTGCTATGGGCAGGGCAACCCGATATCGGCGTTTTTTTGCGGTTCCGATGTCGGACCTCCACCCCGTGTGCGCAGTAAAAAGAACAACCGACCGATTTCCCCTGCGGAGGAAAAACCCATGCTGAAACTGCCGATCGAAGAGGCTTATTCATTCGACGACCTGCTGCTGTTGCCCGGTTACTCTGACATTCTGCCCAAAGACGTGGACGTATGCACTCGGCTGACGCGCAACCTGTCGCTCAACATCCCCATCGTCAGCGCGGCCATGGACACGGTCACCGAGGCGCGCACGGCCATCTGCATGGCCCGCGAGGGCGGCATCGGCTTCATCCACCGAAACATGAGTATCGAGAGCCAGGTGCGTGAGGTGGACAAGGTCAAGAAATCCGAGAGCGGCATGATCGTGGATCCCATCACCATTCACCCGGACCAGCTCATCTCGGAGGTGCTCGACCTCATGAAGCAGTACCGCATCTCGGGGCTGCCGGTCAAAAAGGGCGACCAGTTGGTGGGCATCGTGACCAACCGGGACCTGCGTTTCGAAACCGACCTCGAGAAGAAGGTTTCCGATGTCATGACCAGGGACAACCTGGTGACCGTCTCGGAAGGCATCTCCCTGGAAGAGTCCAAAAAGATGCTCCACAAGCACCGCATCGAGAAGTTACTGGTGGTGGACCGCCGCGGAAGGCTGACGGGCCTGATCACCATCAAGGACATCGAGAAGATCAAGAAATTTCCCAACGCCTGCAAGGACTCCATGGGCCGGCTGCGGGTGGGGGCCGCCATTGGCGTGGGGCCCGACATGGAGGCGCGCGCCGCCGGACTGCTGGAGGCCGGCGCCGACGTCATCGTTATCGACACCTCCCACGGACACTCGCGCAACGTGCTCGAGGCGGTACGTTTCCTGAAAAAAAATTTTCCCGACATCGAGCTGATTGCCGGAAACGTGGGCCGCGGCGAGGGGGCCCGTGATCTCATCGAGGCCGGCGTGGACGGCGTCAAGATCGGCATCGGCCCGGGTTCCATCTGCACCACCCGCATCGTGGCCGGCGTGGGCGTTCCCCAGGTCAGTGCCATCATGAGCTGCGTGGAAGCCTGTACCGCGGCCGACGTGCCCATGATCGCCGACGGCGGCATCAAGTATTCCGGCGACATCACCAAAGCCATCGCCGCCGGCGCCCACTCGGTGATGATCGGCAGCCTGTTCGCCGGCACCGAGGAGAGCCCCGGGGAGACCATCCTGTTCCAGGGCCGCAGCTACAAGGTCTATCGCGGCATGGGTTCCCTGGAAGCCATGAAGAAGGGCAGCAAGGACCGCTACTACCAGACAGAACAGGCCGAGGACGACAAGTTGGTGCCCGAGGGCATCGTGGGGCGCGTTCCTTACCGCGGGTCGCTTTCGGCCAATCTGCTGCAGCTGGTGGGGGGGCTCAAGGCCGGCATGGGCTACGTGGGCTGTCGCACCATCGGGGAACTGCGAGAGAAGGCGCGCTTCGTCAAGATCACGGCCGCCGGCCTGCGCGAAAGCCACGTCCACGACGTCATCATCACCAAGGAAGCGCCCAACTACCGGCTGGAGTGATGCCGCCCGATCCCCTCCGCGGGGAATTCACCACCGGACGTCGCCGAGGCGCAGGTCCATCTGCCCCTGCGCCGTGACGGGTTTGTTTCTCCGTGCGCCCCTTCGGGGCCGCACAATCCACCGCCATCCGGCGGCATAGGATTTCTGAACCATGGCCGAATCCCGGACCCCCTTTGTTCACCTGCACGTACACACCGAGTACAGCCTGCTCGACGGCGCCATCCGCATCGACGCCCTGCTGAAACAGGCCGCCGAATACGGCATGGAGGCCGTGGCCATTACCGACCACGGCACCATGTTCGGTTGGCTGGAATTCTACGAGAAGGCCGTGGCCGCGGGCATCAAGCCCATCATCGGCATGGAGGCCTACGTGGCGCCGCGTTCCATCAAGGACCGCAGCGCCCAGGACAAGCAGGGCATGAGCCACCTGATCCTGCTGGCCGAGAACATGGAGGGTTACCGCAACCTGTGCCGACTGGCCACCATCGCCCAGCTCAAGGGATTCTACTACCGTCCGCGCATCGACAAGCACATCCTGCGTCAGCACAGCCGGGGGCTCATCGGGCTCTCGGCCTGCCTGCACGGCGAAGTGCCGCGGCGCATCAAGGACGGCCGCATGGACGAGGCCGAGGCGGCCGCGCGCTCGTACCTGGAGATCTTCGGCGAGGGTAATTTCTACCTGGAGATCCAGGACAACGGCATGGAGATCCAGGACCGCGTCAACGAGGGGCTGCGCGAACTTTCGCAGCGCATGTCGATTCCCCTGGTGGCCACCAACGACTGCCACTACCTGCGCGAAGACGACGTGCGCGCCCACGACGTGCTGCTGTGCGTACAGACCGGCAAGACCATCCACGACACCAATCGGTTCAAATTCCGCACCAACCAGCTCTTTTTTAAATCCGGTGAACAGATGGCGGCCTCGTTCCGCGCGTTCCCCGGCGCCGTGGAAACCGCCCTGGACATCGCCGGGCGCTGCAACGTGGAGTTCTCCTTCGGCACCTACCACTTCCCGCGTTTCGAAACCGGCGGCAAGGAGAGCGTCGAGGAACTGTTTCACCGCCGCGTCGGGGAGGGTTTTGAGCGCGTGTTTGCGCGCGCCCGGCAAAAAAACCCGGACATCGACCGCGAGGTCTACCGCAAGCGCCTGGATTACGAGGTGTCGGTGATCGACGACATGGGTTTCGCCGGCTACTTTCTGATCGTGGCCGATTTCATCCACTACGCCAAGACCCACGGCGTGCCGGTGGGGCCCGGCCGGGGGTCCGCCGCCGGCAGCCTGGTGGCCCACGCCCTGGGCATCACGGGCCTGGACCCCATCGAGCACGGCCTGCTCTTCGAGCGTTTCCTCAACCCGGCCCGTAAGAGCATGCCGGACATCGACGTGGACTTCTGCATCAACGGCCGCGACAAGGTCTTCCGCTATGTGGTGGAGAAGTACGGCGGCGGCGACTACGTGGCCCAGATCATCACCTTCGGAAAACTCAAGACGCGCGCCGTGATCCGGGACGTGGGCCGCGCCCTGGACATCCCGCTGCGCGAGGTGGACGCCATCGCCAAGATGGTGCCCGAACGCCTGGGCATCACCCTGGAAAAGGCGCTCGAGGAGGAGCCGCGGCTGGCCGAACTGGCCGAGAACGACCCCCAGGTGGCCGAGCTGATCAACATCTGCCGGGTGCTGGAGGGACTGCCGCGCCACGCCTCCACCCACGCCGCCGGGGTGGTCATCGGCGACCGCCCGCTGGTGGAGTACCTGCCCCTGTACCGCGGGAAGAAGGGCGAAGTCGTCACCCAGCTGGACATGAAGCGGGTGGAGAAGATCGGCCTGGTCAAGTTCGACTTTCTGGGCCTGCGCAACCTGACGGTCATCGATCACACCCTCCGGCTCATCGAAAAGGGCGGCCGCACCCCGCCGGACCTCGACGACCTGGACTTCTCCGACGAGGCCACCTACCGGCTGCTGTCGGCAGGCGACACCACCGGTGTCTTCCAGCTGGAGAGCAGCGGCATGAAGGACCTGCTCACGCGCCTGAAACCCGAGTGCTTCGCCGACGTGGTGGCCCTGGTGGCCCTGTACCGACCGGGACCGTTGGACAGCGGTATGGTGGACGACTTTGTGGAGCGCAAGCACGGCCGCCGGAAGGTCGAGTACCTGGTGCCCGAACTGGAGCCCATCCTGAAGGAAACCTACGGCGCCATTGTCTACCAGGAGCAGGTCATGAAGGTGGCCGTGGAGCTGGCCAACTACTCCATGGCCGAGGCCGACGACCTGCGCAAGGCCATGGGCAAGAAGATCCCCGAGATCCTCGCCAAGCACCGCCAGCGGTTTCTGGAGGGTGCCGCCGACAGGGGCATCTCCGAGGACAAGGCCGCCCGGATCTGGGACTGGATCGAGAAGTTCGGCGGGTACGGCTTCAACAAGTCCCACAGCGCGGCCTACGCGCTCATCGCCTACCAGACCGCCTACCTCAAGGCCCACTACCCGGTAGAATTCCTGGCCGCGCTGCTCACCAGCGAGATGCACTCCACCGAGGGCGTGCTCAAGTACGTGGCCGACTGCCGCAGCCGCCACATCGAGGTCCTGCCGCCGGACGTCAACCGCAGCGACCTGAGCTTCTCGGTGGACGGCGATCGCATCCGCTTCGGGCTGGTGGCCGTCAAGAACGTGGGCGAAGGCGCCATCGAGGCCATCCTGGAGGCCCGGCGGGAAGGCGAGTTCAGCTCGCTGTTCGACCTGTGCGAACGCGTGGATTTCCGCCGCGTCAACAAGCGGGTGCTCGAGAGCCTCATCAAGTGCGGCGCCTTCGACTGCACCGGCGAGTACCGATCGCGCCTGATGGCCGTGCTCGAGGACGCCATGGACTACGGCCAGCGGGTGCAGCGCGAGCGCTCGGACCCCCAGATGGGGCTCTTCGACCTGCCCGGTTCCGACACGGCGCGCACCCTGAACCGCCCCGCGCTGCCCCAGATCCCGGAGTGGGAGGAAAAGGAGCGCCTGGCTTTCGAAAAGGAGGTGCTGGGATTTTATCTCAGCGGCCACCCCCTGGCGCGCTATGAGGCGCTGCTGGCCCGCTACACCAACGCCGACGCCCTGAGCCTGGGGGAGATGACCGACGGCCGCGCCGTGCGGGTGGGCGGCATCATCCGCGCCCTGCGCGTCATCACCACGCGCAAGGGCGACCGCATGGCTTTCGTGACCATCGAGGACATGGGCGGCAGCGTAGAGGTCATCGTTTTCTCCAGGCTCTACGCGCGGGTGCGCGACATCCTCGAAGAGGACCGCGCCATCGTGGTCCAGGGCACCGTGGAAAACGAGGAGAACAGCGCCCGGCTGCTGGCCGAACAGGTGGTGCCCATCGAAAAGGTCGAGGAGAAGTGGACGGCCACCATCCACTTCCACCTGGAAGACCAGTCGCTGGAACGTCCCAAGCTGGAGGAACTGCACGGGCTGCTGCGCCGCCACCCCGGCCCCTGCCGGGTCTACCTGCACCTGAAGAGCGACCCGCGCACGGAAACCATCATCGAGGCCGGCGATCTGACCGTGCTGGCCGGCCCGGCGCTCACCGGAGAGGTCAACCGGTTCCTGGGCTACCCGGCCGTGGAGACCATCTGCACCGAGGTGGTGTCGCACAACGGCAACGGCAAACGATACGGAGGAGGTTCGTCAAATGGCAGACGGCAGAGCTGATGTGTACGCCCTTCTTCTGGCAGGCGGATCGGGCACCCGCATGTGGCCCGTCTCGCGCCAGCTCTACCCCAAGCAGCTGGTGAGCTTCCTGGGGTCGGACTCGCTGGTGCAGAATACCATCAAGCGGCTCGACCCCCTGATTTCCCCCGAGCGCGTGCGGGTGGTCTGCGGCCAGGCGCACGCCGAAGAGACCGAGCGCCACCTGCGCCAGATCGGCATCGACCCGGAGGGCTGCATCATCGGAGAGCCCTGCGGCCGTAACACCGCACCGGCTATCCTGCTGGCCGTGCTGCGCATCCGCGCGCAGGCGGGGGACGATGCGGTCGTCTGCGTGTTTCCGGCCGACCACGTCATCCGCGACATCGAAACTTTCCACGAGAAGATCGCCACCGCCGTGAAGCTGGCGGGCGAGGGCCACATCGTCACCTTCGGCATCCAGCCTGCCTACCCCGAGACGGGCTACGGCTACATCGAGGCCGGCGAATCCGTGGCCCACGGCGGCCTGAAGGTGCGCCGTTTCGTGGAGAAGCCGCCGCTGGAACTGGCGCGGCAGTACCTGCAGAGCGGCAACTTCT
>CAYZCL010000121.1:0-9128 GCA_964476595.1 uncultured Desulfobacteraceae bacterium | reverse complement strand
GCCTCAACCTCCGACCAGATGCGCTCCCATTTTTCCGGTGATGAAGGCGCGTCGAATTGGTAGAGGCCCTTGATGGCCGAGGTCTGGTTCAGGAACAGGGTTTCCACGTATCGTTTGGGCAGCATCTTGCGCACATCCACCGTGGGCGCCCATCCGATCTCCTTGGCGATGATGACCATGTTCTCCGGTTTCAGGCGGAAGTTGATCCACTTGTGGCACAATTCGAGTTTCTCGCTGTGCTTGACGCCGGCGGTGACGCCCCAGGTGTCCACCCAACCCAGGCCGCCTTCCTTGGGCTTGAGGACATGTTTCATGTTCAGTTTGCTCTTGCCGTCCAGTCTGTCGAAATGAATTCTCCGGTAGATGCCGGACCACTCCGGAGAGGCCCAGACCACTTGGGCACGCAGCAGCCGCTCCAGGGTGTCCTCGTCGTTCCAGCGGGTCACCAGCAGGCCTTTCTGCTTGATCAGCAGTTTCTTGCATTCGGCCAATTCGGCATCCGTGAGAACATAGGGATTGAACGGCTTGCCATCGGGGCGCGGCTTGTTCATGGTGCCCATACGGTAGCAGACCAAAATGCCCGCCAGGGCAATGTTTTCTTCGAATCGCGCGCTGGTGGACAGGTGTCCCTTGTACTTTTCATTGAAGAGCAGGTAGACGCTTTCGGAGTCCTCCGGGGCGATTTTATCCATATTGACGGTAAAACCGTATCCGCCCCAGCAGTTGGGGGCCGCCACCATGTTGGTGCCGTTTTCTTCCTGCAGCAGCATGTAGTTTGGGGGCAGGAAGTCCGGGAAAACGTATTTCAGATTGGAAAGCTTCTTGTAGTCGGTGGGCTGGCTGAGGCCCTGCTTGGCGTACAGGCGGGGCCAGAAACCGTCGGCCATGAACATGTCGAAATCCTTGACGCCCCCGGCACGCAGCTTGTTGTAGCACTCGGAGTTGCCGTCGAAAAAGCCGGCGCTGACCTTGCAGTTGTACTGCTTTTCGAACGCGGCTGTAAGCTTCTTTACATTGTAGTGCTCCCATCCTAACCAGCGGATTTCCAGCTTGGCGGCCTTGGATGTCCTTACAAAGGGGCCGAAGCAGGATGCGCTGAGAGCCACGGCGGCCCCGGTCGCGCTCTTCTTCAGAAAGGAACGACGCGTTACGGGTTTTCCCAAAGTGGTTTTTTCTGGTTTGCAGGTTGCTGGTTTCCGGTTTTTCATTGGGATCCTCCTTTCGTGGGCGTTTGATTTGCTGTCCGGCTGATGAGCGGGCAGGAAATCGGATTGCAGCGAAAATACACCTCCCGGTGCCATATGTCTTCAGCTGCCGAATCACGCTGCATCCAGTGCGCGACAGTCTTCGGTAATCCAGCCGATGCTGATTTTTTCACCTATATTCAGGCGCCGGTTGCCTGGAGCATTGGGCACCTTGACGATGAATTCGTCGTTGCCGGCTACGGTCATGCGGCAGCGGATATGGTCACCCAGGTAGATCAGCTCGCGGACCAGGCCGCCGATGGCGTGGGGTACCCGGGATTCATCGGGATCAATGATGACCCGCTCCGGGCGGATGGACAGCATGGTGCGTTCGCCGGCCCCCCTGACATTGACGGCCAGGGCGGAAACCTTTTCTCCGTTGTCCAGGGTTACGCGGGCAATGTCACCGTCGATGCCCTCGATGATTCCTCCCAGTTCATTGTTTTCGCCGATGAACTGGGCGACGAAACGATTTTCCGGCCGTTCGTACAGGTCGTCCGGCGAAGCCAGTTGCTGGATAATGCCGTCGTTGAACACGGCGATGCGGTCGGACATGGTCAGGGCCTCGGACTGATCGTGGGTCACGTACACCATGGTGACGCCCAACTGCTGGTGGATGTGTTTGATTTCGAACTGCATCTGTTCACGAAGCTGCTTGTCCAGTGCGCCCAGGGGTTCGTCCATCAGCACCAGCTCGGGATCGAAGACCAGTGCGCGGGCCAGGGCGATGCGCTGCTGCTGTCCCCCTGAAAGCTGAGCCGGGTAGCGGTCGCCGAATTCACCCATCTGCACCATTTCCAATGCCTGGCTCACCTTCTGACTGATTTTATTTTTGGGCATCTTGCGCACCGCCAAAGGAAAGGACAGGTTCTCGGCGACGGTCATATGGGGAAACAGAGCATAATTCTGAAACACCATGCCGATGCCGCGTTTGTGGGGCGGGATGTTGTTGATGGGACGGCCGTTGAGCACGATCTCGCCGTGGGTGGCACTCTCGAATCCGGCCAGCATCATCAGGCAGGTGGTTTTCCCGGATCCCGAAGGGCCCAGCATGGTGACGAACTCGCCCTTGCTGATGTCGAGGTTGAGGTCTTTGACGACCAGCGTGAGGCCGTCGTAGCTTTTTTGAACATTCTTGAACTGGACGTGATAAGGATCGGAGTTCATAGACTTCTTTCGTCAGCTGTTGTCAGAGGGAGTTATTTCGTCACCCTCTTTCTTTCGGGGTTCTCTTCAAATAGATAGGGGCCGTCGGCGTCTCGGACGTAGACAGTATGCGATACCAGGTGCCGTTCAGGAGTCCAGTAGTGCAACTGGTAGCCGGGTGCCCCAAGGACGAACGCAGAAGGCTGGGTCATCGTCAGGTCCAGCACCAACTGCATGCCGGTGCTGGGGGCAGTGGAGATTACCGTCCCCTGCCAGGCGGCATGGGCTTCCAGGTGGATATGGCCGCAGAGGAGACGTTGCACATGGTCGTGTTTGGCGATCACTTCAGCCAAGAGCGCCACGTCCTTGAAACCATCCTCGTCGGTTTCCAATACCCCGCATTTGACCGGCGGGTGATGCATGAAGATGATCGCGGGTTTCGCGGCGCATTCGGCCAGTTGTGCGTCCAGCCAATCTGCACGGTAGCGGTCGATTCTCCCGCCCGGCGCGTCGGGGACGCTGGTGTCCAGTCCGATCAGATGCAGGTCATGGCCCCGGACGACATAGCTGATGGAGTCGGCGCTTGGTGATGGACAGGCCCTTCCGCCGAAAACCGCCCACAGCGTTTCGCGTCTGTCGTGATTGCCCGGCACCAGATAGAAAGGAAACTGCAATTTCTCCAGGATTTGCGCCGCGTTTTCGGCTTCTTCCGCCTTCCCGCTGTAGGTGACATCGCCAGTGACCAGCACCACCTGCGGCCGGGGCTTGAGTCGGTTGATATGATCGACACAACGCATGAGGTTTTCCGCCGTGGGGGCAATGTTGTACGCCTTTTTGCCGGGCCCGGCGACATGGGGATCACTGATATGGGCAATCAGCATCGTGACCTCCAGACAATTCCGATGGCGCTATCCGGCATCAGTTCCCGTGGGAGGAGTACTAAATTTTTCATTGCGTTTTCTCAAAAACTCCAAAGTCAGCATCAGCATGACGGCAACCACGATAAGAATCGTGGCAGCTGCCAGGAAAGTGGGACTCAGGTGCTCCCGGATGCCGCTGAACATCTGCCGGGGGAGCGTTCGATGGGACGGTCCGGCCACGAACAGCACCACCACGACTTCGTCCAGCGAGATGGCGAATGCGAACAGTGCGCCCGAGACGATGCCGGGGGCGATGTTCGGCATGACAATTTTAAAGAACACGCGCAGCGGGGAAGCACCCAGGCTGGCCCCGGCGCGGATGAGGTTGTAGTCGAATCCCTGCAGGGTGGCGCTGACGGTGATCAGCACGAAAGGCATCCCCAGGATGGTATGGGCCAGAATGATCCCGATATAGGTGTCGTTCAGCCCGATGGGTGCATAAAACAGGTACAGTGCGAGTGCGGTGATCACCAGGGGGACCATCATGGGAGAGATCAGCAGGGCGATGAGAATCTGTTTGCCGGGGAAATCGGCGCGGTTGATGCCCACAGCGGCGATGGTGCCCAGGATGGTAGCCAGCACCATGGAAGAGGCGCCCACGATGAGGCTGTTTTCGATGGCCAGGGCCCAGGCGCCGGAGGCCAAAAAGGAATGGTACCATTTGAGGCTGAGCCCCATCAGGGGATAGTGAAGAAATTCCCCGGAATTGAAGGAAAGCGGGATGATCGTCAGAATCGGAAACAAGAGAAAAAAGAAGATAACACCGACAATGATTCGGAAAGCGTAGTACCAGACGCGTTCTCCGATAGTGGCATGAGCGGGCAGAGGCATAGGAATCACCCGAGTTTGATGTTGGCGACATTCACGCGCCGGCCGAAAAGCAGGTAAAAGGATCCGGTGAGCATCAGCAGCAGAACGCCCAGTGCAGAGGCCATGCTCCAGTTCACCCGCTCGTTGACGAAAAAGGCCACGAAATAACTCAGCATCTGGTCTTTGGGGCCTCCTACCAGCGCCGGCGTAATGTAGTAGCCCAACGCCTGGATGAACACCATGAGACTGCCGGCCCCGATTCCGGCCCTCGTCTGGGGCACGTAAACCTTGAAAAAAGCCACGATGGGCGTGGCGCCCAGCGACCGCGCGGCCCGAACATAGGAAGGCGGAACGCCGCGCATGACACTGTACAAGGGCAGGACCATGAAGGGTAGCAGCACGTGGGTCATGGCGATGTAGACGCCGATGCGGTTGAACACCAGCTCCAGGGGTTTGGATATCAGCCCAAGCGACATGAGGATGCTGTTGACCACCCCCTTGTTTTGCAGCACCACGATCCAGGACAGGGTCCTGACCAGCAGCGAAGTCCAGAAGACCAGCAGCAGTAGGATCATGAGGATGTTACGCGTGCGCGTGCTGGTAGTTGCCATGAAATAGGCGATGGGAAAACCGATCAACAGGCACAGGATCGTCACAGCGGCACTGATGTAAATCGTTCGGCCCAAGATCGACAGGTAGATGGCCTGTTCATCGCGAACCTTCACGATGCGGTTGTTGTCGTCGTATCGCAGATCCAGAGACGCCAGCAGGTACATTAAGGTGGTTTTTTGCAGGCCGCGTTTGAGCACGGTCCAGTAGGTATGATCGCCCCACTTTTTGTCTATTTTAATCAAGGCCTCCTTGTAGGGAGGTCCCTGGAGTTTGGCGACCTTGCGACCGGATTTGAGCAGCAGGCTGTAAAAGCCCACTTTGTCGAAATTCAGACGGCGACCGACCCGGGCCAGGGTGCGGTCGGGATAGGCCTTTTTCATGTCCGCCACGATGGCCGCGTAGACCGGTTCGTCGGGAAGCCCCTTTCCGGACCAGGACTGGATCGCCTTGGCCGTGCGGGGCAGAATGCCGCTCATCTCTGAATTGTCGACGCTGCGGTAGAGCATGATGCCGATGGGAATAAAATAGAAGATGAGCATGACGAGAAACAGTGGAGTGATCAGACCAATCGCCCCGATTTTTTTTCGGCGCTCGGCCCGCCGCAACTTCTGGCGCAGGCTCATATTTTTGGTTACCTGGCCGGCCATCGATTCCCTCCGGTGCTGGCGTGCATTGAAAAAATGGGTTCGAACGGCACCCAGGGGAAGAATTTCCCCCGGGTGCTCCTCGATTATTTCTGCCACATCTGTAACGGTCGGTTCTCTATTTGGCGACCCATGCCTGAAAGCGTTGCTCTAGGCTTTCGCCGTTTTCCTGCCAGAATTCGACGTTGGTCAACAGGGCGTTGTCGAGGTGCCCCTCGGCCGTAGGCAGATTTGGCAACATCTTGGGGGAAATGTCTTTCCCGGTTCCCTTGGCGGTCCAGCCGTAGGCGATTTTGTTAAAAAACACGGCCTGCCGATCGGGACGCATGGAAAAAGAGATGAATTTGAGGGCCTTTTCCACGTTGGGCGAACCTTTGACGATGGTCCAGTAGTCCATGGAGTAAAGATTGCCGTCCCAGACGATCTTGAAGTTGCGTTTTTCCTCCTGGTTGACGCGGTAGATCCAGGCGTTGTAGGCCATGCTCATGGCGACGTCGCCGGCCGCTAGCCGCTGCTGAGGTTCGGCACCGGCTTTCCACCACAGGATGTTGGGCTTCAGCTCGTTGAGCTTCTTGAAGGCTCGATCCACGCCTTCCTTGGTCGAAAGTACTTTGTAGACTTCTTTGCGTGGAACACCATCGGCCAGCAGGGCGATTTCGAGGGTCATCTTGGCGCCGCGACGCATACCACGTTTGCCCGGCCATTTTTTGACGTTCCAGAAGTCGGCCCAGTTCTTGGGGCCGTCCTTGATCTTGTCGGCATCGTAGGCGAACACGGTAGACCAGATCAGTACCCCTGCACCGCAATCGAAAGCCGCTCCTTTCACCAGGTTGTTCTTATCGGTAATCTTGGACCAGTCGAGTTGCTCGAAAAGTCCTTCGTCGCATCCCTGGTAGGCCTCGGGAGCCTCGACCTGAACCACGTCCCAGGTCACGTTGCCGGTTTCGACCATGGCCCGAATTTTCGCCATTTCGCCGTTCCACTCGTCTTCAACGATCTTGATGCCGGTTTCCTTTGTAAAGGGATCGAAATAAGCAATTTTGTGGGCCGCCTGGGTTGTTCCCCCCCATCCTACGATGGTCAAGTCCCTGGCGTCGGCCGAGGGCATCGTGCCAAGCAGGGTGAACAGGGATAGAACGGTTACGAACGTTGGGAGTGTGAATAACTTTTTCATGCCGGATTTCCTCCTTTAATGTTGAAATGGTGGTAGAATAATCGATTTTTGCCCCGGATGAGAACACACCCGGGAAAATCGAGGAACAACGTCAATCTCCGTTCTTCAGCTCTTCGATGATTTCCGCCATAGCTTTCAGCAAGTGGGAACACATCTCCTCATTCACCTCACCCATATTGGCGATCTGGAACATATTTTTTTCTTTCAAGACCCCTTTGCCGGGATACAGCGTAAAACCTCGGCGTTCCATCGCATCGATGAACGCTTCGAGCCGTACGCTGTTCGGAAGAAATACAGAGGTCACCGTGTTGGCGGCCTGGTCATCCGGTATCAGCAATTTGAGGCCTATCTTCCGGACCCCGTCCCGGATGATACGGGCACATCGCTGGTATCGGCGGATTTGGTTCTCGAGCCCCTCGTCCAGGAGCCGCTCCACGGCGGCTTCCAGCGCCATGAACATGGTCACCGAGGGGGTGTTGGGAGTCTGGTGAAGCGTCTCCGACATTTTGTAGAGCCGGTGCAGGTTCAGGTAAGCCACCCGTGTCCGGTTGTTTCGGGTCCTGTCCAGTTCGGATCTCTTGGCACAGATGATACCCACGCCGGGAAGGCTGGCGAGGCACTTGTTGGATGAACAGGTGCACATGTCAATGTGGTCTCTGATCACGTCGACATCTTCTCCACCCACCGCGCTGACACCATCCACGACGAAGTGCTTGCCATATCGGGCGGCCAGATTTCCGACAGCGCCAACCGGGTTCACCATGCTGGTGCTGGTCTCATGGGATACCATCATGATGGCGGTGATGGCGGGATCCTGCCGCAACCGATCCTCGATGCCCGACGGATCTACGGACGTTCCCCAGTCGTATCCGATCACCGTGGTCGCCACCTCGTGAATGGCCAGCAGTTCTTCCAGCCGTTCGCCGAACTCACCGTTTTTGATCAGCAGCACCTTGTCCTGGGGGCCAAAATAGGAGGAGACCACGGTTTCGTTGGCGGCGGTGCCGGATCCGGTAATCAGCAGAACCGTGTAGTCGTCATTGGCCCTGTATATTTTCAAGAGGCTCTTCTGGATATTCTGAATGCAATTTTCAAATGCGGGCACGCGGTGGCACATATCGGGGTGCAGCAGGGCCTTTCGTAAACGGTCGGATACCATCACGGGGCCGGGGCAGAACAAAAAATGATTGTTTTCCATTATTGTTCCTCGTCTCTTCTGTTCCGGATTTCACGTAGAAAGGTGCCGGGAAATCGTTTAAATGAATAGATATACGGATATCAATACCAGTTAGGACAAAAAAATCTCCTTTCCATCACCGTCGACCAGAAACTACCGTTCTATATTAAATCGGATCGCCCCCTTCTAATTAACTTGTTGTGATATTTGAAAATATCCGACCGGTAGAAGACTTTTTCATACTCGATCACACGGCCGTCTTTAAGATAGGCAGTTCTTTGGTTCAGTAGAACAGGCGCTCCGGGCTCGATTTCCAGTAGTGCCGCACTTATTTTTCCGACACTGGCGGCCTCGATAACCTCGTAGGCTTCATAAAGCTCCAGCCGGTAATAGTCTTCCAGCGTACGGTAGAGGGCTGCCACCGAAAAATCGATGTTTTCGATATTTTCGATGGGGCCATAGGGCAGATAACATTTGATGTGGGCGACGGGTTTGTGATTGGCATAGCGAACACGCTCGAGAAAAAAAATCTTTTCACTCTCATCGGTGCTCATCTGGAGCTTTTGGCGGATTTCCGGGGTGGGATCAGTGACTTTTGATGCAATGACCTTGGTTTTTACCACGTAATTTTTCAGCAGGAAAACTTCGCTGCTGCTGTTAAGGGAACCGACCATATGTTCGGTTGTCGGTTCGTTGACGAAGGTTCCCTTGCCCTGCTTTTTTTTGACCATGCCCTGGGCGACGAGGCGGTTAATGGCTTCTCTCACCGTGAGCCGGGAGACGTTGTAGATCTGCATGAGATCTCTTTCCGATGGAAGAAGTTGACCGGGGGCATACTCTTTGGCCATGATCTTCTTCCTCAGATCCATCTCAATCTTGAAATACAAGGGAGGGGTGATACCCAATGGTCACCTCAAATCAACTGGTACTGATATCTGGTTATTTGGATATAGGGTTGAAGTCCCGCTGTCAAGTATTTTTAACCCAGATTTTGCATTGGCCTCGTAAATCGACGCAGCCGAGACCCATTTTCACTATAATTCGATAAGCATTTCAGTCAACAGCACGTTGGAGGCCGTTTGTCAGTGAAAAATCACGACTTTTTTTGATTTTAAGAATGATCATATGCACAGCTGGGTGAACGTCGGGCATAGCTGTCCCACGATTTTTCAGCCAAATCGCATCCGATGCTCAGGCGGCTGTCAGGGCCGCAAACGCACGATAGAAGATCAATCGCAGCTGGAGTTGAACAGGATCCTCTTTCGGCACCTCGTTTCGCTCGATGACCACAAAACGCCGGGGCCGCTTCCAGCCCTGGGGCTGATATTGAAAGCCGGCAACGAATATGCCGTTGCCGATGGAGCGCCATGTACGGATTTTCGAGATCCGTGCGGCCACACG
>CAYZCL010000120.1:0-7265 GCA_964476595.1 uncultured Desulfobacteraceae bacterium | reverse complement strand
CGAGGAAAGTCTCCATCGCCCGCAGCCTCTCGTAGACCGGGACCACCAACGAGAGCGTATCGGCGAAGGATTTGTGTGAGATGGCCACCAGGCCCTCGTGGCACAGGTCGATCAGCGCCAGGAGTTCTTCCGTCTGGTCCTGGAAGTGGTCCCTGACTGCGGCCAGTTGGTCGCACAGTTCCTGCCAGCCCTTTTTGTCGTTAAGGTTGAGTGTGTCGATACTCTCCTGGAGTTTGCGGATGGTTTCGATGGCCGCCGCATCTACTTGCGTCATGTCAGCACGTTCCTGATCTGTGGTTGGATCTTACACGCTTCCCGAAAGCAGCCTGCCGGTGCCCATGGTCTTCTGCATCCTGCCGCCGGCGTGGTAGACGTAGCCGTCCGCCAGATTCTCCTCCAGGAATCGCAAGGAATTGCGGGTCAGTGCCAAGCCATGGGCCACCAGCGCCCGGTTGCCGCGCTGAAGGGCACGCACCCGGCTGACGACGGCCTTGAACCACGTCCGCTGACGCGACAGCCGCTCCCCTTCCGCTTTCGGCAGCAAGGCGGCCAAGCGTTTCAGGGTCAAGGTATGCTCCGGAAATCCCAGCCGAGCGGCCAGACCGGTCTGTAATTCGCGTCGTCGTCGTTCCAGGTGCTGCAGACGGCGCAGAAGGTCCTGCTTGATCTCCAGCCCCGCGGTGAGCCGTTTGAGGTCCTGCTCCAGTAGAGACTCCTTCTCGGACTCCAGCACCTCCAGCAGCTCACCGTAGAGCAAGCCCTCCTCGTTGAGCAGCTGGCTGAATTCCCTCATCAGATCATTCATTAATATATCCCTGCTTCCCGGCGGGCCGGGGGTTTGCAGCTCCGGACTACAGCAGGTCGTCGAGCAGCGACTGGTCGATCATCTTATCGGCGACCTTCTGGGCGTCGACACGATAGGTTCCGTTGGAAACCTGAAGCCTCAGGCGGGCCACTTTTGCACTGTCAACATCGGGAAGAGCCGTCACCACGTCTTTCGCCTCCGAAATCTGTTTCGCCTTGGATGAGAGCACTACTTTGTCTTCCTGGAGGACCTGTCCGGCGTTCTGGCCCGGTGGCGCACCCGTTTTCGCTTGCCCTCGGATCTGCTTTTCGCCCACCTGCCTAAGATAGTTTTCCAGGTGGATGGAATCGTCTTTTCCGGTCACTTTCATTTCCCTCTCCTCCTTTGACCACCGGGGCCGGATGGCGCGCCGCTGCCAGGCAGCCGCGGCGGCGGTCCTTCGGGGCCCTGCCGCCATGCATCCGCCGTCCTGGATGCCCGTGGGTTGTTTTCATCGTTTCCAACCTGTTTATCGGTCAATGTCGGAGGGAGCTTTAGCCGGAAGCGTCAAATTTTTGGCATCGGAGTGATACTTATATTCCCCAACCGCTTTGAGACTGTCGTAAATCATGTCCGCCAGCCCGATGCCGCCCTCCCGCGCCAGCTGACGCGAGAGCTGCATGTCAATCAGTGTGGTGTGGATGTCCCTGCCGGGGGCGCTTTCCATCAGACCCGAGCGGGGAACAGTATTGCGCATCTCCTTGAGGAGCTCCTGGATGAAAAGCGACTCCAGTTCCTCCGCGGCCTTGCGTAGCGCCCGATCGTCGCTGCCCTCCGAAGCCACCCGTCGGCGGATGTCCTCCAACCGGCGCATGGCGCCGTCGCCGGGTACCGCCGTGGGACGCAGGGTCATGCCGGCTCCCACGGCCCCCTCCCCTGTCGGCGGTGTCCGGTGAGAACGGACGCTCCGGCGAACGCAAACGGGACTGTGAAAAAAATTTCACAAACGTGGTTGTGCGGTGTCGCTCCTGCAATGGGAAGCATCATCAGATGATCTCCAGTTTGGCCTGCAGGGCCCCGGAAGCCTTCATGGCCTGGAAAATGGAAATCAGGTCGCGCGGCGAAACCCCCAGGGCATTGAGGGCGCGGACCACGTCGCCGATACTGACGCCCGAATCCACCACGTACAGCGGCGCGCGGCCCTCGACGGCGGTCACGTCGGTGCGCGGCACCGCGGTGGTCACGCCGCCGGGCGAAAAGGGCATCGGCTGACTGACCTGGGGGTTTTCCTGGATCTGCATGCTCAGGTTGCCGTGGGCGATGGCCACCGTCGAGATGCGCACGTTTTCGCCGATGACCACAGTGCCGGTGCGTTCGTTGATCACCACCTTGGCCTCGTTGTCGGGCACCACGTTGAGCCCCTCGATGAGGGTCACAAAACCCACCGGATTGTTGCGATAGCGTTCAGGGATGTGCACTTCGATAGTGCCGGCATCCAGGGTGCTGGCCAGGTGCATGCCCATCATAGCGGCGTTGACCGCCTGGGAGATGCGGCTGGCAGTGGTAAAATCGGGGTTCTGAAGCATGAGGGTCAGGGTTTTCCGATGGCCAAAATCGCTGTGCAGCTCCCGCTCCACCAGTGCACCTTCGACCACACGCCCCACGGTGGGGAAGTTCTTCTGCACGCCGGCCCCGGCGCCAGCCAGCCGGAATCCGCCCGTGCTGACCGGTCCCTGGGCCACGGCGTAGACCCTGCCGTCGGTGGCCTTGAGCGGGGTGAACAGCAGGGTCCCGCCCTGCAGGTTGACGGCGTCACCGATGGAACTGACCAGTACGTCCAGGCGGGTTCCCGAGCGCACGAAGGGCGGCAGGTCGCAGGTCACCATGACGGCCGCCACGTTTTTGACCTTGATGTCCTCGGGATTGACGGTCAGCCCCATCTTCTCCAGCATGCTGGCCAGGGACTGGAAGGTGAACTTGGTCTTGTCCTTGTCGCCGGTCCCCATCAGGCCCACCACCAGGCCGTAACCCACCAGCTGGTTGTGGCGCACGCCCTTGATCTCGGTGATGTCCTTGACGCGCACGGCCCGGGCCGGCGCCGCCGAAAACATAAAAAGCAGCGCCGCAACCAGGGCCCCGAGACGCCGCAAGGATGGCCTGCAGGTGTTTCCGGATAAATTGCGCTGATTCATGACCTCTTCACTCCCCGTTTGACAGGCGGACTCTTTCCAATCCCCCGGCCGGCGCCGGCGGGACTCAGAACGGAAAAATAACATCGAAAAGGCGTGCCAGCCACCCCGGCCGCTGCCGGTCGTTGACCACCCCGATACCGTTGTAGGTGATGCGGGCGTCGGCGATGCGTGACGATAGCACCACGTTGTCCACCGAAATGTCGCGCGGCCGGATGATGCCCGTCAGCGTGATGAGTTGGGCCTCGTTGTTGATCATCACCTGGCGGAAGCCTCGGATGCGCAGGTTGCCGCCGGGCAGCACCTCCACCACGCGAGCCGTGATCTTGGCGTCCAGTTTACCGCTTCGCTTGGTGGCGCCCTTGCCCTTGAAGGTGCTCTGCAGCCCGGCCTTGATCTCGCCGAAGGGGTTGAAGGCCGAACTCTCCTTGGGATAATCGCTCTGGAACCCCAGGAATTTCTCCACCTGGGCGGAAAAGTCCGAGGCCCGCTGGGTATCGGTGGAGGCTTCGTTGGTGGCCTTGGAGGACTCCACGATCATCACCGTGACGATGTCCCCGATGCGACCGGCCTTGGGGTTGACGAACAGCTCGTTGAGCGGCCCGTTGTCGTTCCACAGGGACCCGTCGCGGCCAGTGCTGTTGGCCCTGGGCATGGCGGCACTCAGATCGTGGGCCGTGACCCGGGGTCTCTGCAGCTTGGCTTGCCTGGGCCGGCTGGATCCCAGGCAGCCGCCCAGCACCATGGCGCAGACCGCCAGCCACAGCGCCAGGCGCACCGCTGCTGCGGCCGATTGTTCCGTCTTTTTCGACTCCATCATGGGTTCTCCTTAAAAATCCACGGCTACAGTGTTGCTGTCCACCACCCGGGCGTAGACGGTCTTCCGGGAGTCCAAGTTGACCACCTTGATGCGATCGCCGCGGCGCCCCTTCTGGCGTGCCTCGCCCAGGGTGGTCACCTGCATGCCCTTCATGGCGGCCACGATGACGACCACGTCCCTGCGGTGAATCAGGCAGGGGATGGCCACCATGTCCGGCCGCAAGGCGGCGGCTGCGGCGACCCGGCGCTTGGTCTTCTTGCCCAAGATGTCGTCCAGGTTGTCGATGTAGTTGCGGGGCAGCCGGGACCGCGGCGCGGAGCGCAGTTCCACGTCGTCTTCGCCGATGACGTGATTGCGTTTCAGTGCCCGGCGCGCGAAGACCGCCCGGCACATCACGTCCACGTCCGCGGTGACGAACACCTTTCGGACCATGCGACCGTCCACCAGCAGGTCCACGCTCAGGGGCAGCCGTCCGTTGGGCAGGCCGCGCTTGAGCGCGGCCACGCGCAGTTCCAGTTCGCCCGGTGGAACCACTTCCGACCGCCGTCCCACGTGGATCTTGCCGATGCGCAGTTCTTCGGATCGACCGAAGCGCCACTGCGCCAGATAACGCGACACGGCGGCCCGGATCCTTTCGGCCGGTACGCGCTGGAAACCCCGGACGATGGTCACCGGTGAGGGCATCCGCAGTCGGATGCGGCGCAGATCCACGCCGTGCTGCTCGAGTCGCATGCGAATGAACTGGCTGTCCAGGGTTCTGGAGCTCCCCGGCGGAGGCGCCGGTCCGATGACCACCTCCCGCAAGAGGGTGCGGCGGCGCGCGTCGGGGTGTACGATACCGGCGATGTCGCCCAGGCGCACCAGTTTGCCCGTTACCTCGGCCCGTGGGCCGACCTCGATGAGGGCCCGGTCGGCCGCGCAGTGGCCGACGCCGGTGGCCAGCAGAAGAAAAATGCCGGCCAGGCAGCAGGCCAGCACAGCAGCCTGATTCCCGGTAGGATGTTTGCGTGTATGTGTTGTATTCATGGTCGCCTTTTCAACATCATCGCTTCAGGTTGTTGGCGATTTCCAGCATCTCGTCGGCCGTGCGGACGGCCTTGCTGTTGGTCTCGTAGGCCCGCTGGGCGGCGATCATCTTGACCATCTCGTCCACCACACTGACGTTCGACCCCTCCAGATACCCCTGGGCGATGGTGCCCAGCCCCTCTTCCCCCGGCGCTGCTGTGATGGGGGCCCCGGAAGCGTCGGTCTCCATGAAGAGGTTGCGGCCGCGGCTGCTCAGGCCGGCCGAATTGACGAAACGGGCCAGCTCGATAGTGCCGATCTCCGTGGATTCCACCTGGCCTTCCTGGACGACGGAGATGACACCGTCCGGAGAGACCGAAACCGACACGGTGTCGGTAGGAACCGTGACGGCAGGCTCCAGGGGGTAGCCTTGGGCGTTGACCACCTTGCCGTCCTTGTCCACCGTGAAAGAACCGTCGCGGGTGTAAGCCTTGTCCCCGTTGGGTAGCAGCACCTGGAAGAAACCGTTGCCTTCGATGGCCATGTCCAGCGAGTTTTCGGTCTGCTCCAGACTGCCCTGCATGAAGATCTTCTGAGTGGAGACCGGCATGGTGCCCAGGCCCACCTCGATGCCCGTGGGCGTCTGACTGCCCTCGGCGGCCGTCACACCGGCCGGGCGCAGGGTCTGGTAAATCAGGTCCTGGAAATCGGCCCGTCCCCTTTTGAAACCGGTGGTGTTGAGGTTGGCGATGTTGTTGGAAATCACGTCCACGTTGAGCTGCTGCGCCTGCATGCCGGATGCGGCGATGGACAATGCCCTGTTCATAAAACCCTCCTGTGCGGCTCAGTATAGTATATGTCAGGTGCGAACCTTGCCCAGTTCGTTGACCGCCTTGGACTCCACACTGTCCAGGGTCTGGACGGTTTTCTGATAGCTCTCGTAGCCCCGCAGCACCTCGATCATTTCGGTCATGATGCGGACGGCATCGACGTTGGCCTCCTCCAGGGCGCCCTGCTGCAGGCGCACCGTTTCAGGCGTCGTTTCGGCGGCGCCGGCCACGGCGCGGAAAAGGTTGCGGCCATCCTTGACCAGCAGACGGGAATCGCTGAAATCGACGATCTTGAGCTTGTCCACCTGGTCTCCGTCCACCGTCACGTTGCCGTCGGCGTCCACGGTGACGTCGTTACCGTCGATCTGGATGGCGCCGCCCTCCCCGAGCACTTTGAAGCCCTCCTGGGTCACCAGGTTCTGCTCGCCGTCCACGGTGAAGGATCCGTTGCGCGTGTAACGGGTGCCGCCTGGTGTTTCCACAGCGAAAAAACCCTTGCCGTCGATGTACACGTCCAGGGGGTTTCCCGTGTTGCGTGACGGCCCGGGCGAAAAATCGGTGTAAGTCCCCATCGGCAGGACAGCTGTCGAGCTTCCGGGCAGGCGGGCGCCGGTGACCCGATTCGCGTAGGCGCCGGCCCCGGATTCCGGCAGGGCCGTGAGCTGGGCCACGTTGTCGGCCTTGAAACCGATGGTCTGCATGTTGGACAGGTTGTTGGCCAGAGTCTCCAGTTTGAGTTCGTAAATCATGGCGCCCGGCACCAGTCCGGCGATTTCTCCGCTCATGGTCGCGTCCTCCCCGGCGCCGACGAAGCGCCGTCCGTGCTCGTTGTGCCGTACCGGCCGCCGGTACAGCCTGCTCTCGTCCTGTTTTCCAGCAATTCCCGTACCACGCTGAATTATTTTTTCTCTACAGGTAACAATTTGATTTTACCTGATATTTAAACACAGCCGACTGCTGCTGTACGAAATTGCCCGGTAATTTTTTCCGCCGCGGCCGCTTTTGCCGCCGGGATGCGCCGGGCTTCAGGTATCGTCGATGAGTCCTTCGCGGCGCAGCCGCTTGCGCAGATTGAGCACCGCTTCGGTGTGAATCTGCGAGATGCGCGACTCGGTGAGCCCCATCACCTGCCCGACCTCCTTCATGGTCAGCTCTTCCTGGTAGTACAGCGAAATGACCAGCTTCTGCTTCTCTGGCAGGTCCTCGATGGCCCGCGCCACGAACCCTTTGAGTTCCTTGAGGCGCGTCAGGCTCAGCGCGTCGTCCCCTTCGTTGTTCACCAGATAGGCCATCATCTTGCGGCGGTCCTTTTTGGATGAACAGCCGATCTCATCCAGGCTGATGAAGGAGATGCTGGCGATCTTCTTGACCTGGCGCACCTGCTTGAGGCTCAGGCCCATCTCTTCGGCCACTTCTTCATCGCTGGCCTGCCGGCCGAGGCGCTTCTCCAGCTTGAGGTAGGCCTTTTCCAGTTCGCGCACCTTCTTGCGGCTGGAGCGCGAAAGCACATCCCGGGAGCGCAGTTCGCTCAGGATCGCCCCGCGGATGCGGAAAGTGGCGAAGGTCAGCAGCTTGGTCTCCCGCGAGGGATCGTAACGCTCGATGGCCTGAATTAGCCCGATGACCCCGGCATGCAC
>CAYZCL010000119.1:0-7070 GCA_964476595.1 uncultured Desulfobacteraceae bacterium | reverse complement strand
TTGTCCAGTGCCGTCAGGAAACGTTCGATGCGGGCACTGTCCGGTGTCCCGGCGCCGTCGGTCTTCCACGCGGTCGTCTTGCCGGAACCCGCCGGCCGGTGGAATACGGTCCTGCTGCCGTCCCTGACCACCTGGATCTCGCGTATGGCCCCGCGGTCGAAGCGCAGCACCACCTTGTCCCGGAAATCCCCCGGTTTCTTTCCGAAAAGGGTTCGCAGGTTGCCGGGCGCGTGAAACACGCGCGCGTCGCCCTCGATGCGCACGAAAGTGTGGCCGAAGGAGGGTGCCACCTTGCCCACTTCGAACTGTCGCAGCACCCGGCCTTCGGCGGACCGCGCCTCAACCCGGATACGCTTTTTCTCGTCCAGGTCGTATCGGCCGTCGCTTCCCGAACGGGCTACGAAAGCGGTCAGTTTCAGTCCGCCGATGGCCTGCAACAGCTTGTCCACCGTTTCGCCATCCGCCGGATAGTCCCCCGGCACCAGCCGCCAACGGGTTCCGTCTTTCTTGATTTCAATGCGTCCGGCGGGGCCCTGGATCCGGATATCGGCGATCCGGTCGGCGGTAATCTGCGAAAGCACCGGCAGCTTGTAGTGCGTGCGGTCGCGTCCGCGCATGGCCAAGTAAACGGACAGCGCCACGATGAGAATTCCCAGGATGAGGTATTCCCGGCTGGGTTTCATTGCAAACTCCTCCTCAGCTCCGGAACATGCGACGAATACGCCGCTGGCGCGAGCGCCGCAGGCTCCATACCAGCAGGCCCGCCAGGGACACCAGCAGCGGGAGTCCGACGATGTTGAACACTTTGACGAAGGTCCGGGTGGCCGCCGAAGTCTCCCCCAGCGGGTTGAAGCGCTGGACCTTTCCGCGCATCACGGCCACATCGTCCCGGCCGTTGAGGTGATCGAGGACATTCATCAGGAAGATGGCGTTGGGGCTGCGGCCGTCTTCGTCCACCAGGGAGTCGCGCATCATCTCCGAAGAGGCCACCAGGAAAATACGGGCCGGCTTTCCCTTGCGGATGACCTCCGGCCGGCTCTCGATGGACGGGGCCATGGTCTTTTTCCCCGCCTTGTCCGCGCTGCCGCCCGGCTTGTCACCCACGGCCGTTTTTTTCTTCACCCGCCGAGGTACCGGCTTGCCGGCGAAATAGCTCGAAAAAGTGCCTTCCAGCATGTAGGCCAGCGTGTAGCGCCGCATTTTGGCGGAGTCGGCCGGCGGCTGGATGAACATGGGGTTGAGGTTGATAGGCGCCTTCATGAGCCACGACTTCGGCGAGGACGAAAAGAGCCGCGTGGCGCGAACACCGTTTTTCTCCAGCGTCTTGGTCTCCAGGGTCAGCGGGGACACCTTCAGGGCGATCAGCGTGTTGACGCCCGTCATGTAGACCGGCCGCCGGTTGATGCCCTCCTTGCGGATCACCGGCGCAAAATAGATGGGCTGCTCGCCGCCCATCTGGCGTTCCAGGCGTTGCTTGAAGCACTCCCGGTCCATGACCAGGGCCGGTTCGAGGCGTACGCCGTAATGCGCCAGCAGCTTTTCGAGGCCCGTGTCGATCGGTACGAACTGCCCGCCGCCCATCATGGGGGCGCCCTTTTCCGCGAAAGCGTCCAGGAAAAGCGCCAGGCTGCCGCCGCGCATGAGGTGCTGGTCGATCTGGAACAGTTCGTAGGCCGAGAAGGCCTCGGCGGGATGCGCGATGACCAGGCAGCCGACGCTGTCCGGTATGCCCTCATCGACCTTGATATCGCGGATGCTGTAAGTTTCGGAAATCAGCCGGCGGGCGTTCCTCACATCGTCCGGCCGGCGCGGAGCGGAAGGAGAGAAATTGGCCCCGGACACGTTCAGCGTGCCGTGGCCGGCGACGAACCCGAGGCTCTCGTTGATGTCGATGAGCGTGGCCAGGTGCTCCTCGATGACCTCCGGCAACCGCGCCAGGTCCACCAGGCTGTACTGGGTGCCGATCAACGGCACCTCGAAAACCTGCAGCAGCGGGATGGTCAGGCTCTTTTGGCCGTAAGCCATCACCAGCCCGATGGCGCCGCCGCCGGCCGGGATGCGCCCGTTCTCCAGCGCGGGCCAGTTGAGCTGCAGCAGCCCGTAGCGGTCGACCAGCTTCTTGAGCGATGCGTCGGCGGAAGGATCCACGTAAGCGAAAGAGAGCTTGCCGTAATTCTTGCGGCTGATGCGCGCCACCATCTCCCTGATCTTGTCCGGCATGGCCGGTAGGCCCTTGATGCGCATGAGGGGCGCCACTTTTTCCAGGGACTTGGACAAAAAGAGGGTCACCTTGACCGGTTCGGGCAGGCTCATCAGGCGGCTGATCTTGTTGTTGAGCTTCTGCACGGCGGTGGTCAGCTTGTACTCCAGCCCGTCGATACCGGTGATGGCCGGGATCTTCTCGATGATGTCCCCCTGGATGATCACCAGGCCCATGTAGGCCTTCTTGAACTTGACCTCGTCCTTTTCCAGCACCTGGATCTCGATGGGGTGGATGCCGTAGTCCTCGGCCATCTTCTGGTTTTCGCGGATCCGTCCCGTCACCTGCCCCTGTCGCGCACTCACGTCATAAAAGCGGTAGTTGAAGTTGCGGTTGGCGTAGACGGCGTATTCCTCCAGCAGGTCCCGCAGGTAACGCTCGATGCCGTTGTAAGGGGCCGGCAGGTCGCGGGTGAAAAACACGTCGATGGTCAGCGGCTCGGTCAGCGTGGTCACCACGCCCCGGCTGACCGGGGACAGGGAATACATGCCGTGCCGGGTGAGGTCGATGCGGAAAAACAGGGTGACCGCTGCGGCGTTGGCCAGCACGACCACCGTCAGGTACAGCAGAAACCGGATGAATCTCTCGGATCTCTTGGAAACGCCCATCTTCACTCCTCGCCGATTGTCCGCCTTGGACGTCGCATTGCCGCCCCCTTCAGCACTTCTCCTGCATGGAGAGGTGCGCCGCGTAGAGGCCGATGAAAGCCACGCTCAGGAAGTAGAGCACATCGCGGGAATCCAGGATCCCCTTGGTGATGTTGCGGAAGTGGTTCTCCACCCCCAGGGCGCTCACCACGCCCAGCACCTGGGGGGGCATGAAGAAGAGCATGCGGTCGAGCAGCGCCAGCAGGAAACAGATGGCCACGCCGACGATGAAGGCCACGATCTGGTTGCGGGTCAGTGACGAGGCGAATACCCCCACGGCGGCGAAAGCGCCCCCCAGCAGCACCGCCCCCAGGTATCCGCCGAACACCGGCCCCCAGTCCAGCTCGCCCAGCAGCGACACCGTCAGCGGGTAGGCCAGCGTCGGGACCAGCATGGCGATCACCACGGCAACGGCGGCCAGGAATTTTCCCAGCACCACCTGGCGCAGGGTCACGGGCAGGGTCATGAGCACTTCGTAGGAGCCCAGCTTCATCTCCTCGGAAAAAAGGCGCATGGTGACGGCCGGAATCACGAAGGCGAACATGAAGGGCAGCAGGGAAAAGAAATTGCGCAGATCGGCCTGGTTGAAGAGGAAAAAGGTGGAAAAGAAGAACCATCCCGTCACCAACAGGAATATGGCGATGACGATATACGCCACCGGGGAGACGAAATAGCCCCTGAACTCCTTTCCGAAGACATACAGTACCTGTCGCATCTCAGTTCTCCCGCGTCAGTTCCCGGAAAACGTCCTCCAGGGTGCGACGCTGCTGGTGAAACTCCAGCAGCACCCACTCTTGCCGCCGGATGGTCTCGTAGACGCGCGGGCGCACATCGTCTTCGCCCGAAAGCGTCAGCGCCAGCCGCACCTGGTCGCCGGACTCGGAGTGGCTTTCGACGCCGGCCACCCCGGCCACGGACTGCAAGGTGCCGCGCACCTCTTCCTCGCGTGCGCCGGCCAGCAGAATGTGCAGCACCCGCTTTGTGCCCACGTCCCGCTTCAGCGCCTCGGTGCTGTCGTCGGCCACGATGCGGCCCCGGTGGATGATGATGATCCGGTCACAGGTGGCCTCGGCCTCGCTGAGGATGTGGGTGGAGAAAATCACCGTCTTGCGTCGGCCGATTTCCCGGATGATCTCGCGGATCTCCGCGATCTGGTTGGGATCCAGTCCCGAGGTGGGCTCGTCGAGCACCAGGATTTCCGGGTCACCCATCATGGCGTGGGCCAGGCCCACGCGCTGTTTGTAGCCTTTGGACAGTTCTCCGACGGGCTGGTGCATGACCTCGGCCAGGCCGCACAGACGTGCGAGTTCCCGGATGCGGCTGCCGGTATCGGCGGCGGCCATGCCCCGCATACACGCCACGAAAATCAGGTAGTCGTAGACCAGCATCTCGGGGTACAGCGGGGCAGCCTCGGGCAGGTACCCCATCATGCGGCGGATCTGCAGCGAATCGCGGCCGATGGCGTGGTCCCCGACGGTGATGGTCCCGGCGCTGGGTTCCAGAAACCCGGTGAGCATTCTCAGGGTGGTGGTCTTGCCGGCGCCGTTGGGCCCCAGCAGGCCCATCACCTGGCCGCGCGGCACGTCGAAAGAGATGCCGTCCACGGCGCGCACGTCGCGGTAGTACCTGGTCAGTGATTCCACGTGAATCATCTCGTTTCCCCGATTTGTTGACATGCTGGTGGAAAGACTCCGGCCTCAGTGGAAACCGTCTCTGGAACGTGCCTTATTAGAAAATGCTCCCGTGGATGTCAATCCAAATCGAGTACCCGGCCTGCGTCAGGTTTCCAAATTTTGCCAGTAGAAGTGACATTTTTTTGTCAGTGCCGCCCCCCCCGGCGGTCCCCCGCCTGTCCGCTGAAGCGCCCGCAAGCCCTGCAATTCCGCCGCTGGCCGCCCCTCGTCGTCTCCCTCCTCGTCGTGGAGCTCCGTGGTACGGCTCTTGCAGGTATCCAGCGTCAGACACGCCGCAGCGAAATTACGATTGAACGGAACACCTCTCAGAAACCTACGGAATGGAACCTGTTATGGAATCGCGACAACACTGTGAAGAGCTCAACCACCAGATCGACGTTCTGCGCCAGCGAATCGAGCTTCTGCAGGACAACGGCCCATCGCCCGAGAACCGATTTTTCCCCGGGGACAAGAGCCGCCTGGGCATCAGCGGCGCGCTGGCCATTGCGGCCGATGCCGAACCCCACGCGGGGGATGTACAGCAGCCCGCCTCCGATGAACTGGGGAAGGTGCTCAAGGAAGCCGGCGCCCTCTGCCACCAGCTCAACCAGCCCATTCAGTGCGTTTCGGGCTACACCGAACTGTTGCTCATGGACCTGCCGGAAGACGACCCCGTTTTCCAGCGCCTGAGCGCCATCAGCACCCAGGTCCAGCGTATGGCCGAAATCACCCGCCAGCTGATGGATTTCATTCACCGCAAGCGCCTGGCGCAAAACGTTTGACAGGGTCCGTGTTTTATGATGCACTCTTGGTATACACTAATTCCGAAACAGGGAAAAGGCTCGTGAAACAGTGGCGCTGTCTGATCTGCAATTACGTCCACCGGGGCGAAAAGCCGCCCGACGTGTGTCCCATCTGCGGTGTGCCCCACACCATGTTTGAAGCAATTTCCTGATCCACCCCCTGTTCTCCGCCAAATACACGAAGACCCGAAGGATTTTGCGCCCTTCGGGTCTCTGTGTTTGACACGCCCCGCTTCGGTGGGAATCGGGCTCGCGTGGATCGTTCCTTTCCGCCTCCCGGCGGCTCTCAGATTTTCAGGCCGATGCGCGCCCCCTCCAGGATGGCGGTCTTGGCGGTGCGCGGGCTGATGCAGTCGCCGACCTGGTAAACCTCCATGCCCATTTGCGAAATGGCCTCGTAAAGTCCCTTTTCCGGCCGCGTACCGATGGCGATGCCCACCCGATCGGCCGGCAGGAAATGTTCGCGGCTCTTTTCGTCGGCGACCACCACGCCGTCGGGCGCGATGCGTACGATGCGGGTGCGCAGCATGATACGCACCCCGTTTTTACGCAGCTTCTGCATCAGCACCTTGCGGGTGATGGCCTCCAGCTGGGCGGCCGCCCGGTCCTGCAGTTCGACCACCGTCACGCGGGAGCCGTTTTCGCTCAAATGGTAGGCCAACTCGCAACCCGTGGCGCCGCCGCCGATGACCACCGTTTCAGCCGCCGCCAGGTGCTTGTTATTGAAGAGCACGTCGAAGGGCGCCACGATGTTGTTTTCGATGCCCTCGACGTCGGGCATGGCCGGCCGTGACCCGGTGGCCAGGATAACCACTTCCGGGGCGTGCCGCCGGACGATCTCGGGCGTCACCGTCACGTTGAGGTGATAGATGACGCCGGCCTTGCGCATCTGGTGCTCGCCGAAGGTGATCAGGTTTTCGAACTCCTTCTTGTGGTCGGTGGCGCTGCCGGGCACCAGCAGCCCGCCGATGCACGGCGATTTTTCAAACAGGTGCACTTCGTGCCCCCTCTGGGCCGCCGTCCAAGCCGCCTTGATGCCGGCCGGGCCGGCGCCCACCACCATGACCTTGCGCGGCCTTTCGGCGGGCCGCACGGCCAGCTCCTCCTCGCGGCCGAACTCGGGGTTGACCAGACACTCAATGCGTCCGATTTTGAAAATGGACTGCATGCAGGTGTTGCAGGCGATGCAGCTCAATATCTCGTCCAGCCGGCCCTCGCGGGCCTTGTTGGGGAGCTGCGGGTCGGCCACCAGACCCCGTCCCATGCAGACCAGGTCGGCCTTACCCTCGGCGATGATCTCCTCGGCCAGCAAAGGGTTGTTGATGCGCCCCACGGCCATGACGGGAATGTCCAGGGCGCGGCGCACAGCGGCCGCCGAATCGGCCAGGCAGGCCCTTTTCATGAACATCGGCTGACAGATCCACTCCGGCGTAGCGTCGTTGCCGGCCGAAACCTGCACCACGTCAATGCCCGCGGCCACCAGGATCTTCAGGATCTCGATGCTCTCTTCGGTGGTCAGGCCGCCGTCCACGAACTCCTGGGCGCTGATCTTGAAGGAGAGCGGAAAGTCCGGCCCCAGGCGCCGGCGGATCTCCTCGACGATCTCGCGCGCGAATCGCGTTCGCCCCTCCAGGCTGCCGCCGTATTCATCCTCGCGGACGTTGGAAAAGGCGGAGAGAAATTGGTT
>CAYZCL010000118.1:0-3479 GCA_964476595.1 uncultured Desulfobacteraceae bacterium | reverse complement strand
ACATCTGGAAAAGATTCAGGGAAATCTCCGACGACGGCGTGCCGGGGTAGGTGGTGGCCACGGCCACACCGGCCTCGATGGCACCGCGCGCGATGGCTTCGTTGCCAAGGAGCATCATCTTTTTGCCGGGCTGGTCAGTCAGTAGCTTGTGCATGGTCGCTTCCTCGCGGTTTGGTATCGTTGGTTTCAGCACAAAGCCCCCGGCGTTTCCGCCCGGGGGCTGGAGTCCCTGCCTGTTTCAGGTGCCCTTGAACTCGGGGCGCTTGCGGCCCAGCGAGGAGAGCCCCTCCAGGGCATCGGCGGTGGCGAAGATCTCGGGCAGGTGCCCCAGTTCGATCTCCACGGCCTCCGGGATGGACTTGCCCTGCTGCGCGTCGATGATTTCGCTGGCCAGCTTCAGGGCGATGGGGGCCTTGTAGCCCACGATCTTGACCAGTTTGGCGGCCAGGTCTTCGGGTACGCCTTCGGGGGGCTGACCGGCCAGCAGGCGCTGCACGTTTTCCGGGCTGCAGGCCGCGGCCAGGGGTTTGAGATGTTCCGGGATTTCGACCGGGCGGTATTTTTCACCCTTGCCGCGCTGCACCAGCGCCTTGACGGTGGCTTCCACCTCGGCCGGTTCGACCACCTTGTCCACGATGCCCAGCGCCTTGGCGTCGGCCATGCTGATGGGCGCGCCGGTGAAGGTGTAGTACTTGGCCAGTTCGGGTCCGGCGTGGCGCGCCAGGCGCAGCATGCCGCCCAGGCCCGGGTAGATGCCGATGCCGGTTTCGGGAAAGGCCATGGAGCCGGCCGGCGTGGCCACGATGGCCCGGCAAGCCATGGCCAGCTCGCTGCCGCCGCCCATGGAGAGGCCGTCGAGCAGGGCGATGGTCAGCTTGTCGCAGTTCTCCAGGCGCAGCAGCAGTTCGTGGCCGCGGCGGGTGAAGGCCACGATGTCCTCGATGCGGCCGGCCCGGATCTTGTCCACGAAATACTTGATGTCAGCGCCGGCCACGAAGGCCTTGCCCGCGCCCTGGAAGACGATGGCTTTGACCTGCGGGTCGGACTCGGCTTCGTTGAAGCGCGCTTCGAGCTGGTCCACCACGGTGGGGTTGAGGGCGTTCATGGCTTCAGGGCGGTTGAGGGTGATCCAGGCGATGCCGTCCTTGACCTCCAGGTCCACGAAGTTGAATTCGAAGGGCTTGCCCAGTTCCTTCTGGCGGGCCAGGATATCGGGCATCTTGAAGTCATCGTAGCGCTCGGCGATCTCGCCGACCACGCGGTAGGTGCGGTCGATGCCGATGCGGTTCATGATCTCGAAGGGACCCTCGATCCAGCGCAGACCGATCTTGGCGCCACGGTCGGTGTCCTCGATGGAGGCCACGCCCTCGTCCACCAGGGCTGCGGCCACGCCCAGGCACACGCCGTAGAAGCGGTCGATGATGGGCGCGATCCCGGACTCGTCCACCTCGCCGTCCAGGTTCCAGTTCTCGCCCTTTTCCATCTGGGCCTTGAGGATGCCGGCCGGGGCGTAGAAGGGCCCCAGTTCATTGCCCAGCGTGGTGGCGGCGTGCACGGCGATGGGAATGCCGGTGACGTTCATCAGCAGGAAGGGTCCCATGCCGATGCGAAAGGCCTTCTTGGCGGCCTCCTCGATGGTGGGGATGTTGGCCACGCCCTCTTCGAGCATGCGCGCGGCTTCGTTTAAAAAGGGCACGAAGAAACGGTTGACGGCGAAGCCGGGGGCGTCTTTGACGACGATGGCGGTCTTGCCGTGCAGCCGGGCGGCCAGCAGGCTCTTCTCCAGGGTCTCGCGGCTGGTGCCCGCGTGGGGGATGACCTCCAGCAGGCGGTTCTTGGCCGGGTGGAAAAAGTAGTGCAGGCCGATGAAGCGGTCCGGCCGCGAGGTCTTTTCCGCAAAGTCACGCACGTAGAAGCTGGAGGTGTTGGTGGCCAGGATGGTCTTGGGCTCGCAGACCTTGTCCAGGCGCTCGAACAGGTCCGTCTTGACGGCCTTGTCCTCGAACACGGCCTCGATCACCAGGTCGGCGTCGGCCACGGCCCCGATGTCGGTGGCGCCGGTCAGGCGGCCCAGGATCTCCTCGACCTTCTGCGGGGTGAAAATCTTGCGCTGCACGCCTTCGTCCAGCATTCTCTTGATGGTGGCCATGCCGCGGTCGACGAACTCCTGCTTGATGTCCACCATGGTGACCGGGATGCCCTCCTGGGCGATTTTCTGGGCGATGCCGCTGCCCATGTTACCGGCGCCGATGACGCCGATCTTGTTGATCTGGGACATACAGGAACCTCCTCTTGACTCGGCTGTTTCCGTTGTTTTCCGGCGGGCCGGGCCGGGGAGAAAGGCCACAGGCCCGCACGGACAGAACCGGAACGCCCGGTTAGCGGTTCTTCCACTGGGGTTTGCGTTTTTCGTAAAAACTGGCGATGCCCTCGGCCGTGTCCTCGGTCTTCATCAGCTCGTTGAGGAACAGGTCGCCCACCGCGGACAGCGCCTCGGCGAAAGGCATGCCGCAGTGCTGCTTGACGGCGCGTTTGTTTAGCCGCAGGATCAGGGGACTGCTGGCCCTAAATTCGCCGATGCGCTTTTCCACGGTCTCCTCGAAAGCCTCGGCGGCGGCCACCGTGCTGACGAAGCCCATGGCCCGGGCCTCGGCGGCCGGGTAGACGCGACCGCTGGTGCAGACCTCGATGGCCTTGGCCGGTCCGATCAGCTCGGGCAGCCGGATGGCGGCGTACGGCGGCAGGAACCCCAGGCGCACCTCGGGCTGTCCGAAGACCGCCTTTTCCGAGGCGATGACCACGTCGCAGGCGATGGCGTACTCCATGCCGCCGCCCACGCAGGCGCCGTGCACGGCCGCGATCAGCGGGATCTCGATGGTGTCGATGATCTCGAAGGAACGGTTGAAGGTGGCGATCATACGGTCGACCATTTCGGGCTTGTGGTCGCCCACGTCCACGCCCGCGCACCAGCTGGGGCCGGCGCCGAAGATGACCGCGCACTTGAGCTCCCGGTCTGCGGCCACCTCGGAGAGGACGGCGTTGAACGCCTCGATCATGTCGATGTTGAAGACGTTGTGCTTGGGCCGATCGAAGGTGATGCGCGCCACCTGGTCGGCGATTTCCAGTCGAACGGTTTTCTCCTCAGCCATGTCACACCTCTTGGAGTGCCTCTGTGTCGAAAAATAAACCTCGGAATTTCCTCACTCTGTTCCCCCGCGCCTTTTGGATCCGGCGGATGGACGGCCCGCGCCGTTTACGTCCGTGATGCGGGGACGAACACGGCTTGAATCGGGTTGGTTTCATCGTCCCTTCCCTCTGTGCCTTCGTGCCTCTGCCCCTTTGCCCTTCCGTTTCATCCTTCCCGCCGCCACCGGCCGATCTTTACTCCGCCTTTTCGAATACGTAATTCAGCTGACCGTTGTCCAGGCGGTTGACCACCGTTTTCATGGCCATGCCCACGCGGATGTCCGCTTCGGGAA
>CAYZCL010000117.1:0-35420 GCA_964476595.1 uncultured Desulfobacteraceae bacterium | reverse complement strand
GGATGCTTCGGGGTGACCCAGGGGCTTTTTGAAATCTTTGGCGAATCCCGGGTCAGGGATACCCCCATCACCGAAAGCGCCATCGTCGGGGCGGCTACCGGGGCGGCGGCCATGGGCATGCGGCCGGTGTGCGAGATCATGTTCGTCGATTTCATCGGGGTCGCATTGGACCAGTTGTACAACCAGGCGGCCAAAATGCGCTTCATGTTCGGCGGCAAGGCCAAAATTCCGATGGTGCTGCGCGCCCCCCAGGGTGCCGGCATCGGGGCTGCGGCCCAGCACTCGCAATCCCTGGAAGCCTGGTTCGCTCATGTGCCGGGACTCAAGGTGGTCATGCCCAGCACCCCTTACGACGCCAAAGGATTGCTGATCGCCGCCATTCGAGACGACAACCCGGTGGTGTTCCTGGAGCACAAGCTGCTTTACGGCATCGAGGGGGAAGTGCCGGATGATTCGTACACCGTCGAACTGGGCAAGGCCAAGGTGCAGCGGGAGGGACAGGACGTGACCATCGTGGCCACGGCGGCCATGGTCCACACGGCCCTCGAGGCGGCCGAAAAGCTGGCCGGTGACGGCATCAGCGCCGAGGTCATCGACCCGCGCAGCCTGACACCGCTGGATACCGATACCATTATCGAGTCTGTCAAAAAGACCCACGGGCTACTGATCGTCCACGAAGCCGTCAAAAAGGGGGGTGTGGGCGGAGAGATCGCCGCCCAGGTGGCGGAACAGGCCTTCGACTACCTCGATGCGCCCATCGTGCGCATCGGTGCGCCTTTTACACCCGTACCGTTTTCTCCGCCGTTGGAAAAAGCCTTCATCCCCGGCGTCGGCGCGGTGGTGGATGCCGTCAGGAAGATGCGCAGCTGAAGATAGACGGAAGCAGACGGAAACGCGGGGGCCGCAGGAGGGGATCGAACGTTGACGACCGCGGGCATCATTGCCAACCCCATTTCGGGAAAAGATATTCGGCGCCTGGTGGCACACGGCAGCGTCTTCGACAATCAGGAGAAAGTGCGCATCGTGCGCCGCCTGCTCATGGGCATGGAGGCCGCCGGCATCCGGCAGGTGTTCTACATGCCCGACGAATATCATATGATACCGCGTGCCTTGCGCGGATGCCGGGCAACCGTGGAAACGCAGCCGGCCGCCATCCGTGTCCAGGGGGACCAGACCGATTCCACCCGTGCCGCGGGTTGGATGGCGGAGCAGGATGTGGGATGCATCGTCGTTCTTGGCGGTGACGGTACCTGCCGTGCAGTGGCCAAGGGTACGGTAAGTATTCCCATGCTGCCCATTTCCACCGGGACCAACAACGTGTTCCCCTACATGATGGAGGCTACCGTGGCGGGCCTGGCGGCGGCGCTCATCGCCTCGGGGCGGGTTCCGCATTCCGAGGGAATTTTCCGTTCCTGCCAGCTGGAAGTTTTACGTCAGGACACGGTGACCGATATCGCCCTGGTGGATGCGGCTGTTTACAACGAACGGTTCATCGCCGCACGGGCCATCTGGGAGATGGAAAAGGTATCCCAGGTATTTCTCACCCGCGCCCGGCCGGACGCCATCGGGCTGTCCGCCATCGGTGGTCAACTGCACACCATCAGTCCCGCGGAGCCACGGGGGCTGCACCTGCGGCTGGCACCCGGCGGGCGTCCGCTGCTGGCACCCATCGCTCCGGGACTGATCGCCGGCGTTTCGATCGCGGAGGAAACTTTCATGGAACCCGGCGTGCCCGTGCCTGTGACTGCTTCGGGCTGTGTCCTGGCCTTGGACGGAGAACGCGAGGTGGAAGTCCGGCAGGGGGAATCGGTGGCGGTGCGGCTCTCCACATACGGGCCGTTGGTGGTGGATATCGGCCGGACCATGGCTTCGGCCCGTGATCGTCGGTTGCTTTGAAGCGGGCGGGTTGAGAATCGCAGGGGGCTTGCCCGTGATTTTTTCGAGAAACCCGGAATACCCCGGAAGCGGCTCTTTGCGAGCCTTTTACGATCCTGCAAGCGCGAAGAAAGGAGAACCGGTATGTCTGAGAAATTGAAAGCGGCTTTCATGTTCGTGGCGCCCGGAGCCGATCCGGCAAGAGACCGGCAGTGGGTCAGAACCGATGCCGTGGACCTTTTGACGGTGGGTGTCGCGGATTACAGGCAGGCTTCCGAAACAGCGGCCCGCCTGGCGTCCGAGGGGATCGCGGCCATCGAACTCTGCGGCGGTTTCGGAAACCGGGGCGTCGCCCTGGTGGCGGAGGCGGTGGGCGACACGATTCCCGTGGGCGTCGTGCGCTTCGACACTCATCCCGGTTTGGGAAATGCCAGCGGCGACAGCATTTTTTCCGGCGACGCCTGACGGCCGGGAATTCGAGGGCCTCGACCCGCCCGTCGTCGACGGGCGGGGGCTTCATGTCTTCCCGGTTTTCCCCTTGGTGCCCCTGACGACCACAAACGCACCCTTGCCGAACCCCTTTTCGATGACCTGCCCGCTGTTTCCCGGAATGAGAGTCTGTCTGACCGCAAAAGAACCGAAGCCGGCCCGGTCCAGGTGATCAAGCACCTCGGGAGTGGAGAAAAAGGTGGCCGGACCGTAGAAACGACTGTGGTTCTTGCGCCGCAGATATGCTTTGCCCAGATCACTTTCACGGTCCACGAAACCGATGACGATCGAACCGCCCGGCTTCAGGACCCGCAGTGCCTCCCGCAGGCTTGCGTCAACATCGTCGACGAAACAGATGGTGGTGACCAGCACGACAAAATCGAAACTGCCGTCGGCAATGGGAAGATCCTCGGCCACTCCCCTGACGACTTGGATTCCCCTGGAGCGGGCCCTGGCCGCCATTTGGGCGGAAGGCTCAACACCGATCGCAATACCGAGCGGGGCGGCAAACCGGCCGGACCCCACGCCGACTTCGAGTCCTCTGCCACCAGCAGGGAGAAGCGCCTTCAGCGCGCGGATCTCACGCTCGTACGTTTCCCGATGCGTTTCAAACCACTGCTCGTAGGCGGCACTGTAAGCTTCGAATGGTGCGATCTTGGGCAAGGGAGAGTCCCTTTCCGGCAGCCGTTAGACCTCACAGGGATATTAGTCGAACAGATCGTCGAGTTCCTCGAAGACGTACTTGAGGTACATCAGTTTGGGCGATCCCCCCATGGCCACCGCCATGCTGGCCGCCTGCAGGATTTCTTCCCGCGAGGCCCCGGCCGTGGCCGCACCCTGCACGTGCAGCGAGATACACATGTCGCACTGGGACATGACCGCGCAGCCCACCAGGATGAGCTCCAGCGTTTTAGGCTCCAGGCCGCCGGTCTCTCCCAGTTTCTGGGTGAACTCGAGATACTTCACGTAGGTATCCGGCATGTGTTTCTGGAGATAGGCCAGGGCTTGCATTGCTTTTTCCGCTGAATTCATCAGGAACTCCTTCCGCTGGTGATTGCCGAGACAGTGGGCGTTTCGCCGGCCGGGCACGAATTTTCGCCCGAGGCGGGCCCCGAACCAATTGAGATCACTTTCCAGGTGATGATGGGCCCTGTTGACGTTGTACCCTCTTAGCAGCAATTCCCGTGCCCGAAACAAAATAATATAACATACAATTTTTAAAAGGAAAAACAAGATGTGGCGCGTTCTTCGGGAAGGGGTGTTCGAAATTCGAACACACGTTGGGAGCCCGGTGTTCCAAATCAGAACAGGACTGCAATGAGTTCTTCGGGGGTGATGCCGGAAAATGGGGCGGGGGTTTCGGCTACGGTTCGCAGCACGTCGGCCGGTGTGTGCCGGCATCCGGTCAGCGCAGTCTCGAGATCCGACATCGCTTCTCCGCCACGGGCCTGGTCGAAGAAATGCACGGACACGATGATGCCCCCGCGCACCGTCAGGCTTGACTTCAGCCGCCGCTTTCCCGACAGGGCCTTTTTCTCCAGGCGGTAAGCGGGTGAACGGCCGAAATTCCAGCGCCAGCACCGGTATTTGTGTTGTGCCATGGCATTGACCTTGCGCCGGTCGGCCGGCAGCAACATGCCCAGCCGACCGCGGGTGAATTTGCGGATGAAGGAGAATAACTCCGCCATGAAATCCGAAGTGTCCGCAAAAGCGGGGAGAAAGGGTTTGAGGTTGGTCACCGGCTTGCGGATGGAGTCCACGCCCGCATCCCGGTAGAAGGCGGTTCGATCCGCCAGCGTGTCCCGAAGCCGCTTCAGGTCGACGTCGAACAGGAGCGTGCCGTGGTGCAGTGTCCGTCCCCGGTAAATGTATTGGGCATTGCCGGATATCTTGCTGTCGCCGAGGGTGAGTGCACCCGCTTTCCCGGTTCGTACATGCAACCCCCTGGCATCCAGAAAAGCGGTAACGGGCTCCAGAAACGGCCGGAAGTCCGATGATGGGCCGTCGGTGTGGCGGCGGATGAAGGAAAAGTTGATATTGCCGTCATCCTGGAATACCGTCCCGCCGCCACTCAGGCGACGCAGGATGGGTATCCCGTGTCGCTGTACGTACGAGGCGTTGAGCTGGGACCAGGGATTCTGGTTGCGTCCGATGATGACGGCCATCCGGCTGCGCCACAGCATGCAGCAGTCCTCCAGGCAGTGATGAAGCAGGTACTCTTCGGCAGCCAGGTTGAAAGCCGCGTCGGTGCATTCGTTGAAAAAACACAGCATGCGGACACCGGGGCCGCTGCCGGCCACGACCGGCAGCGTTTGGGAAAGTCAAAGCAGCTTGTAGCCCGGCCCCTCGCCACCCTCCGGGCAGGTCCAGGTGATGTTTTCGAAGGGGTCCTTGATGTCGCAGGTCTTGCAGTGCAGGCAGTTGGAGGGATTCAGTTTCAGCGTCGGGCGGGACGTGTCGTCTTCAGTGATCATTTCGTAGACATGACCCGGACAGAAGCGGGTGCAGGGCGCCCCGTAGGTGGGCAGGCAGCGCTCGACGCACAGCTGCGTGTCGTGGACGATGATGTGGCTGGGCGCGTCTTCGCGGTGTTTGGTCTTGGAGAGGTAAACACCGGTCAGCTTGTCCACGTACAGCACGTTGTCGCATGCTTCGGGGGCGGGCGGAGCGCTGCCGTCCGAAAGAGGCGCCAAGGTCTCGTGATCGGGGTGCGTGGGCAGCGGGTCGCGCAGACCTCGGCCGCGGGTCAGCTGCTGGGCCGCCAGGTGGATGAACTTGAGGGGCCCGGGGGCCGCCAGGGCCTGGCTGAAGTTGCGTCCTTCCCGCATTTCATCGGCCGCCCAGCTCCGGTCGAAGCGCCGGCCGTAAGCGCAGAGCGTGCGGGCGCTGAAGTCGTCGGCAGCCAGGGCCTCCACGATGGTCTCGGCGGCCAGCATGCCGGACTTCATGGCGGTGTGGATGCCCTTGAGCGCCGGGGGATTGTGCAGGGCTGCGGCGGCGCCCGCGAACAGGGCGCCGTCGGCATAGAGCTGCGGCACGGTGTAGTAGCCTCCCGAGGAAACCGTGCGGGCGCCCTGTTCGATGACGCGCCCGCCGGCGATCAGCTCGGCCACCATGGGGTGGCGCTTGAACCGCAGGAAAACCTCGTAAGGGTCCAGCTGCGGGTCCCGGTAGCACAGGGCCACCAGGTAACCGACGGCGATGCGGTTACCGCTCATTTCGTAGATGAATCCACCCCCGGGGGTGTCCAGACCCAGCGGGTATCCCAGCAGGTGAATGTCGTTGACCCCGCAGGCCCGCAGCGGGTTTTCATCTTCGAACTCGATGACCTCCTTGATGCCGGTCTCGAACATCTCCGGCATGCTGCGGCGATAGAGCCCCAGGTGCGCGCCCATTTCCCTCATCAGGCTGCCGCGGGCGCCTTCCCCGAAAACCGTGACCTTGGCCTCCAGGTCGATGCCGGGTTCGAAATTGCCTTTGGGCTTCCCGTCCTTGTCCAGCCCCTTGTCGCCGGTACGCACGCCCACCACCGTCCTGCCGTCTTTGCCATAGAGCACCTGCGTGCCGGCGAAGCCGGTGAAGATGTTGACGCCCAGGGCCTCGGCCCTTTCGCCCAACCAGCGGGTGAAACGCGACAGACTGATGATGTGGCAGCCCTTGTTGTCCATGGCCTTGGGGGTCAGCGGCAGCGCAAAGGCCCTGTGGGCGGTCAGGAAGTAGAATTCGTCCTTTTCCACCGTGGCCTCCACCGGGCAGCCTTCGGCCAGGTAGTCGGGCAGCAGTTCCACCAGAGCCCTGGGGTTGAGCACAGCGCCGCTGATGGCGTGGTCGCCCAGGTTGGCGCCCTTTTCGATCAGGGCCACTTCCAGTTCCAGGTTCCGCTCCCGGGCCAGCTGCATCAGGCGGATGGCACCGGCCAGGCAGGCCGGCCCGCCGCCCACGAACAGGACGTCGAAGGGGATGGACTCGTGTTCGGTCATCGGTTGCCTCGAATACGGCCGCACGGGGCGTGCGGCGTCGGGTTCAGGAGTTTTTCAGTTTCCGGACTTCTTCGGTGATTTTGGGCACCACCTCGAACAGGTCTCCCACGATACCGTAGTCCGCCTTGGCGAAGATGGGCGCTTCGGCATCCTTGTTGACGGCCACGATGACCTTGGAGGAGGACATGCCGGCCAGGTGCTGAATGGCGCCGGAAATACCGCAGGCGATGTAAAGGCTGGGGGAGACCACCTTGCCGGTCTGGCCCACCTGGTCCGAGAAGGGCCGCCAGCCCTCGTCCACGGCCGACCGCGAAGCCCCCACGGCGGCCCCCAGTTCGGCGGCCAGGGCCTCGACGACCGAGTAGTCGGGGCCGCCCATGCCGCGTCCGCCGGAGACCACGATGTCGGCCTCGGTGATGTCCACCTTGCCGGTTTCCATCTTCTTTTCGATGAACCGGATACGCCGTTGGCCGGTGTCCACGGACACGGTTTCCAGTTTCCCCTCGCCGGCGTTCTTTTCGACCGACATGGCGTTGGGCCGGATGGTCACCAGTTGGGGGCTGCCGGACAGGCGTACGTCGGCCAGGATCTTGCCGCCGTACATGTAGCGCGAGGCCAGCAACCGGCCGTCCTCCAGCGCCAGGGCGACGCAGTCCGTGGCCAGGGCGGCCTTGAGCCGGGCCGACAGGCGCGCCATGAGGTCCTTACCCTGGGTGGAGGCGCCCGTGATCACGATGGCCGGGTTTTCCGAGGCGATGACCCCGGCGCACACCTCGGCGTAGGCGTCGGTGGTGTACTCGGCCAGGGCGTCGTCGTCGGCCGCCAGGATGCGGTCGGCGCCGTATTCGGCGGCGCCGGCGGCCAGGTCGGTGACGCCGGCGCCCAGGACCAGGGCGATCACGCTGCCGCCCAGAGCGTCGGCCAGCCTTTTGCCTTCACTCAGTATTTCGTAGGTGACTTTGCGAAAATGGTCTCCCGCCTGTTCGGTTATGGCTAAAACATTTTGCGACATGATAGAAAAATCTCCTAGAATTTGATGCGGGTCACTCAAGGCTTCCCCGGAATTTCCGCCACCGGTAACACGGACGGGATTCCCGGTATTGCGTCTTGAATGCGAAATGTTGAATGCAGGAATTCATCATCGACTCAATTCGAAACGCGGCATTCGGGATTGTGCGGGGCTTCCCCTCTCACCGACGGCTTTTGAAGACGGCGCACTAAATGACCTTGGCCTCTTCATGCAGCAGCCGCACCAGTTCGGCGGCCTTGGCGGCCGCGTCATCACCCTCGATGATGCGGCCGCCGGTGCGCTCGGGCGGCCGCCGCATGGCCTGGATGCTGACCAGCGGCGGGCTGAAGTCGCCGGCGTCCAGCCCGAGATCGGCCAGGGACTTGGTGTCCAGCGGTTTTTTCTTGGCCTTCATGACGCCCGGCAGGGAGGCGTAGCGCGGCTCGTTGAGTCCCCGCTGGGTGGTGAAGAGCATGGGCAGGGGGGACTCCAGCACCACGGTGCCGCCTTCCACCGTGCGGTGGCAGCGGATGGTGCCGTCGTTGATCTCCTGCTGGATGACCAGGGTGATGCTGGGAATGTCCAGCAGTTCGGCCACGGCGGGGCCCACCTGGAAATTTTCGTCGTCCACCGCGCGCTGGCCGGCGATGATCAGGTCGTAGGGCAACTGGCCCACGGCCGCGGCCAGTATTTGCGCGGTCCCCAGCCCGTCGGCCGCCAGGGCCGCCGGATCGTTGATCAGCACCCCCTTGTCGGCACCCATGGCCAGGGCCGTGCGGATGGCCTCGACGGCCTTGTCGGGGCCGATGGTGACGATGGTCACCGTGCCGCCCTGGGCTTCACGGATGCGCAGGGCTTCCTCCACCGCAAACTCGTCGTAGGGGCTGATGACCCAGTTGAGGTCCTCGGTCTTGATGGACACGCCGTCGTCGGCCACGGCGACCAGCGAGTCGGTGGCCGGAACCTGTTTCAGCAGGACGATGATCTCCACGTTTCCTCCTTTTTTCTGATGCGTTGGTGCTTGCCATTGGGATGCACCCCGGATGTGCGGGCGGGGTGTGGCTGTTTCCGGTGATGCAGATGTGCGTATAACAGCCAGGGTGCCGGAATTCAAGAATTTTTCTGATGCCCGGCGGGACGGCGGGCACGGTCTGCGGCCGCATTGCAACCGTGCCCTTTCCGGCACCGCGGCCGGGTCAGGAAAGAACATGCACGATCTGCGAGGCGCGTACCAGCCGGACCTTCTGGCGCAAGCGCGGCAGCTCCTGCTTCAGGACACGATAGGTCACCTCGTGGGGGTGACCGATGCCCACGGCGACGCCGTATTTGCGGGCATAGCGGATCAGTCGGCGGATCTGCCGTCGGATCGTTTCGGGATCCTGGGTGTGATCCAGGAACACCTTGCGTTGGGCGAAGGGCACCTTGAGCAGCCGGGCCGATGAGCGGCACACCGTTTCCTTGGTGGTGCGGCTGTCGATGAAGAAATAGCCCCGTTTCTTGAGGATGGTGAAGATCTGGTTCATCTGGTCGGAGCGGGCGGTCATCTTGGAGCCCATGTGGTTGTTGACGCCCTGGATGCCGGGCACCTGGTCCAGGTCCTTGTTGAGCTGGGCGATGAGCCGGTCCGGCGTCATGCTGGTAAGCAGGCTGCCGGGGCCGGGTTTGACGTGCGGATACTCGTTGGGCTCCATCGGCAGGTGCAGCATCAGGCCCAGCCCGTGTTTGCGGGCCATTTTGGCAATGGTGCGCCGGTAGGGGGCGTAGGGGAAAATCGACAGCGTCAGGTGGTCGTCCAGGCGGATGAACTTCTCGGCCATGGCACGGTCGTAGCCCACGTCGTCGATGATGATGGCCACTTCGGGCTTCCCCTTGGGCGGGACCTTGGGGCGCTTGATGGGCGGCGGGGGCGGAAGTTCTTCCTTGGGGTAGATTTCATAGATGGGCGGTTTGAGCGCCGGCGCCGGGTGGGGCGTCTTGTGAGGGGCGTCGGTTTTTTCCCGGACCGCCGCCGTTTCGTGCGGCCTGGCGGCGTGTTTCTTCACCGGCGGCTTGGGGGCCGCCTGCCGCCGGGAGACCCGCTTTTGCTGGACGGGAGGCTTGGACGGCGGCACCTTCAGGAGGTGATTGAGCAGCAGGGCGGCCGACACCACCACCACCAGCATGAGCGCCAGCCCGACGGCCGTCTTGATCAGGTTGACCCGCAGGGAAGGCTTTTTGGGGCGCCGGGGCTTGGCCTTGCGCTTCGGTTTCGGCCGGGCCTTGGCCCTGGTTTTGGGCTTCGGTCTGGACCGGGTGGGCCGGGATGGCTTTTTGGGCATGGTCGTCTGTCGGTCCGCGTGTCGACGCCGGGCGGGCGCCGTACCGGTCGGGGGAGTCGGTCTGTGAAAGAGGTGCCGCATCGCCGCCTCCGGTCGGAGGCGGCGATGCGGCACCGGCGATTATTTCTGGATGTGTCCGAAGATGTCGAAGCTCACCAAGACGTCCAGCGCGCGGGTGACCTGGTTGTCGGAGCGCAGCCGCTTCATGGACAGCGTGCCGTCGGTCAGCTCCCTGCGCTTTTTCTTCTTGCCGGATTTGTCGGTGGACTTGCTCTCGTCCACTTTTTCCTTTTTCACCTTGGGCGGCGGTTCTGCCTCCAGGTGGTTGCGAAGGTCTTTTTCCTTCAGGTGCTTGGGCCGCTTCTTTTTCTTTTCTTTTTCGCCCGGCCGCTTGAATTCCACCACGATGTCGGGCTCGATGCCCTTGGCCTGGATGGAGCGGTCGTTGGGCGTGTAGTAGCGGGCGATGGTCAGCTTGATGCCGTAGCCGTCCCGAAGGGCCTCCACGTTCTGCACAGAGCCCTTGCCGAAGGAGGTCGTCCCCATGATCAGCGCGCGCTTGTGGTCCTGCAGCGCCCCGGCCACGATTTCCGAGGCGCTGGCGCTGCCGCCGTTGATCAGCACGACGATGGGAAAGTCGTATCCGGGGGGCCCGGGGTGGGCCTTGAAGACCTTGGTGTTGCGTTTGAGACGTCCCTTGATGGACAGGATCTTGCCGCTGTCCAGGAAGAGGTCGGACACGTCGATGGCCTGGCTCAGCAACCCGCCGGGGTTGTCGCGCAGGTCCAGGATGAGGCCCTTGAGCGGTTTACCGTCGGGTTCCATCTTCCGGATGGCCGCCTTGAGGTCGGCGGTGGTGTTTTCGCGGAAGTTGGTGATCCAAACGTACCCGAACCCGGGTTTGAGCAGCGCCCAGCGCACGCTCTCGATGGGGATCACGTCGCGCACCAGGGTGAAGTCCATGGGGTCGGCAACGCCCTCGCGGCCGATGGTGACGGTCACCTTGGTACCCTTGGGGCCGCGGATACGGTTGACGGCATCGCGGAGGTCCTTGACGGTTTCGCCGTCCACCTTGAGGATGCGGTCGCCGGCCTTGATGCCGGCCTTGTAGGCCGGTGTGCCGTCGATGGGCGAGATGACGGTGATGAACCCGTCACGCATGGTGATGCTTACCCCGATGCCGGTGAATTCCCCCTGGGTGTCCAGCTGCAGTTCCTTGAAAGCCTCCGGCGGCAGCAGGGTGGAGTGGGGGTCGAGACCCTGGAGCATGCCCTGGATGGCGTTTTCGATCAGCTTCTTACCGTCGACCTCGTCGACGTAGTTCTTCTCCACCAGTTCGAGGACGTCGGTAAAAAGCTTGAGTCCCTTGTAGGTGTCGTCGTCACTGGCCGTCAGGTTCGGGTCGACGCCCGTCCAGACGCTCCAGACGATCACGGCGACGATCATCAGCGACCAGATTTTGAGCCTGTGTTTGGTGCCACGCGTCATACATTCTCTCCTTCGGGCCGTGCCGGGGAGGAACCCTGTCGGTCTCCCCGGAAACGGACCCCTTCTGAAATACTTTTAAACTATCCCTTGCCGACCCATCGGCGGGGGTCGACGGGTTTGCCGTTGCGGCGAATCTCAAAGTACAGCATCGGCCCCTGCAGCGAGCCGGTGTCCCCGACCGTTGCGATAACCTCTCCGCGCTCTACCCGGTCTCCGGTCTGTTTGAAGAACTCGTCGATATGGGCGTAGACGGAATAGAAGTGGCTGCCGTGGTCGATGATGATGACGTTGCCGTATCCCCTGAACCACTGCGCGAACCGCACCACGCCGGCCGCCACCGAGCGGATCGGGGCGCCCCTTTCGGCCCGGATGTCGATGCCGTTGCGGTAGCTCTCAAAGTGAAGCTGCGGGTCTCGATACGGTCCGAAGCGGCCTATTATCTTACCTTTAACCGGTATATTTGGCAAGCTTTTATGTGGATGCCGGTCACGGCGGGGGAGCGTCGGCGGTGGTGCCGGTTCGGGCGCCGCCGGGGGTGCTTTTCGTTCGAGGGCCCTGAGTTCCCGGTCCAGGCGCCGGGCCGAGACCCGCAGCGCCTTGAGGGCCGCCAGTTCCAGTGACTTCCGGGATCGGATCTCGGCCAGGCGACGGCGCCGCAGGCGTTGCCGGCGCTTCAGTTCGGCCAGCTGGTCGCGGGCGGTCTTTTCCAGTCGTTTCTTCTCGGCCAGGCGACGGCGGCGGGCGGCGATCAATTCCTGTTGACGGGCCTGATCGGCGGCCAGAGCGGTGAGCACCTCCCGGTCCCGGTGCAGGATCTCCTGCAGCGCCCGACGCCGCAGCTGAAGGGTGTAAAAGGAGTCGGCCGATGCCAGCAGTTCGATCCTGCCCAACCGTTCGAGCTTGTAAAGCGCCGTCAGGCGGGCGGCGGCGTACGTTTTCACATCGGCGATGCGTCGGTTGAGCTGCCTGAGGCGGCGGTCGGCCCGGGAGATGTCCGTGTCGAGCTGCCGGAGCTGGGCCTGCAGGCGGCGCCGGCGCCGGCGCAGGTGGTCGATTTCGCGGTCCATGCGGTCCAGTTCCGAAAGGACGCCCGTTTCGCGGGCCTTGATTTCGGAGACCGCCTGCTGCCGGCTGCGGATCCTGCCGCGCAGATCCTGCGACTGTCGCCGGAGTCCCTCGGCCCCGCCGGGGCGGCCCGCGGATTCCACGCGAACGTACTCGGGGCGGTTGAAGAGATACCCGAGGGTTTTCCGCCGGCGGACCTTGAGCCACTGCCCCTGGTCCGCGACGACCTCCACGCGGGTGTCCTTTTTCAGCGTGGCCAGCACGCGGGCCTCGCGGCTAGGTTCGGCCCGCAGGTGCAGGGCGTCGGCCGTGACGACCGCCGTTCGGGCGGCCGCCGGGGCGCACAACGCCAGCAGCAGGGCCCAGGCGGCCAGGGCCGGCAGCAGCGGTGTGTTTCTGGTGTGGCACACGGGCATCACGCGGTTTCCTGCAGCCTGGAAAACTGTTTCAACGACAGAAAGCATCCCAGCCAACCCGCCAGAGTGCTGCCCATCAGAAGAACTCCGATCTCGGTGGGCGACAGGAAGCGGGGGGTGAAGGCGCCTGCCAGGCCGGTGTGCTGGAAACCGCCGGCGACGTACAGGTAGGCCAGGTACAGTGCCGTCACCCCCACGGCCCCGCCCAGCGCACCCTGGAAAACACCCTGCAGGTAGAAAGGCATGTGAATGAAGCGGTCGGTGGCGCCCACCAGGCGCATGATCTCGATTTCATCGCGTCGGCTGTAGAGCAGCAGGCGGACGGTGTTGGCCACGATGAAAATGCCGGCCGCCAGGAACAGCGCCCCCATGGTGTAGCCGATCATCCGGAGCAGGCGGGTGACGTCGGCGAAGCGCACCAGCCACTGCTGGCCGTACTCCACGTCGGAAACACCCGCCATGGACCGGATGGTCCCGGCGATTTTGTGCAGTCCCCGCCGGGATGCAGCGGCCACCGCCACGCGCAGTTCGAAGGCGTCCGGCAGGGGATTTTCGCGAAGAGTGGCGAAGATGGAGGCCTGGCCCGGCAGGGCCCGTCGCAGTTGTCGCAGGGCCGCTTTCTTGGAGATGTAGCGCACTTCAGAGATGTCCGGCAGCTTCGATAAGGCCTGCTGCAGATCGTGGCGCCGGGCGTCGCCCAGGCCGTCCTGCAGGTAGACCATCATGCGCACCCCGCGGCGCCAGGAGTCCAGCAGTTCACCGGTGTTGGCCGCAAAGAGCAGGAAGGCGCTGACGATCAGCATGGACAGCGCCACCGTGACCACCGTGATCAGGTTGAGAAACTTGTGGCTGCGCAGATCCAGCCAGGTGCGGCGCATCAGGGCCCTCATGGAGACACCGTCCCGTCCGCCAGACGCCCGTCCCGGAGCGCGACGACACGCCGCCGGCCGCGGCGGACGAGCTCACGATCGTGGGTGGCCACGATCACCGTGCCTCCGCGGGTGTGAAAATCCTCCAGCAGCCCGATGATGATTCCGGCCGAATCGGCGTCCAGGCTGCCGGTGGGTTCGTCGGCCAGGATGATCTTCGGGCCGCCCACCATGGCCCGGGCCACGGCCACTTTCTGCTGCTCTCCGCCGGAGAGGCTGGGCGGCAGGGCGTCGGCCTTTTTCTCCAGCCCCACGCTGCGCAGTATGTGGCGCACCTTCTTGCCGATCATGGCCGGCCGTTCGCCGGCGGCTTCCAGCACCAGGGCGACGTTGTAAAAGACGCTGCGCGAGGCGATGAGCTTGTAGTCCTGGAATATGATACCGAACCGGCGGCGCAGGCGGGGGATGCGTTTGCGCGCGATGCGGGTCAGGTTCATGCCGTCCACCAGAATCTGGCCGGCCGAGGCCGGCGTTCCCAGGTAGAGCAGTTTGAGCAGGGTGGACTTGCCCGCGCCGCTGGGTCCGGTGACGAAGACGAACTCGCCGCGGGCGATGTCCAGGCGGATGTCCGCCAGGGCGGTTTTGGACCCGTAGTGCTTGTGAACGTGAAACAGGCGAATGATGGGATCGTCGGCCACGGCCGTATCTGTCTCGTGCGCCTTCCCTCCGGCGGGCCGGATCGAACCGGCCGGGCATTGACCGGAAGAGCGTCAGCTGGTATATTGCCGGTCGGCAGGGAGTGCTGTCTCCAGTTTTCCTTGCGGAAACCTCCACTGAATCCCATTAACCAGGCTTCTTCCATTCGGTGGGGGTTTTTCTATCGGAAATTCGTGTTACAATCAAGCCATAAGCTCCGGGGCCGTTCGCAGGCGGACCGATACGGCCCGCGGCGGTCCGGGGGACGGCATGTTGCGGGAAATCCTGAAGCGGTATGACGGGGAGCTATGGACGGGGGCTATGAAAGAGGAACTGATCGGCATTCTGTGTGAAAAGTCCGTCAAGTACAGCCGGGAGCCGGCCTTTCGGCTGGTGTCGGGGCGCATGAGCCGCTTTTACGTCAACTGCAAGCCCACCACCCTGAGCCCGCGGGGCATGTTCCTGGCCGGGCACCTGGTGCTGCAGGCCCTCGCGGGCAGCGGCGTGACCGCCGTGGGCGGCCTGACCTTCGGTGCCGATCCCATTGCCGTGGCCACCGCCTTCGCCTCGGAAATCGAAGGGTGCCCGGTCAAGGCCTTCTCCATCCGCAAGTCGCGCAAGGACCACGGCATCGTCCGCTGGATCGAGGGCGACGTGTCGCCGGGGGAGTCCGTGGCCATCATCGACGACGTGGCCACCACCGGCGGGTCCACCATCCAAGCCATCGAACGTGCCCGCGAAGAGCGGCTCGCGGTGCGGCGGGTGGTGATTCTGGTGGATCGGCAGGAAGGCGGGTTGGACAATATCCGGAAGCACGTGGTCGACGTGACGGCGCTGATCACGCGCGGCGAACTGCTGTCGCGTCTGGATGTCCACGGCGGCTGATACGGCGCGGTGCCGGCGGGCTTTTCGGCTGCCGTGCGGGCCGCCGGGGAACGCCGCCCGCGGTTCCGGCCCGGGACAGGCCTCAGGGACGATAGGTGGCGCAGGCGTCGTCGGATTCCCAGGCGGTCACGCTGCTGACCCGCACGTCGGCCTCCTGGATGGCCCGCTGGAGCCTGACGGCCACGTAGCGGGCGATGTTTTCGGAAGAAGGGGGGTAGCCGTCCCGGAATTCCTCCAGTTCGTTCAGGAACTTGTGGTCCAGTTCCTTCATGATGTCTCTCACATGACGCTTGATGAGGCCGAAATCGATGAGCACGCCGGCATCGTCCAGGTGATCCCCCGCCACGCAGACTTCCACTTTCCAGTTGTGCCCGTGGAGATTTTCACACTTGCGGGCCACCTCCAGCTGGTGAGCAGCGGCAAAGTGGGTCAGCACTTTCAGTTCGTACATGTCGGATTTCCGTTTTTCCCGCTCAGGCCGTTTCGGCGACGCCGGCGGTACCCTTGAGAATGTTCTTCAGCTTGGTGGTCAGTTTGGCCGCCTCGAGTTTCTTGAATTCCTGCAGCAGCGCTTCCTGCTTCTTGGTCAGGTGGGTCGGCGTGCGCACGGCAACCTGGATGATCTGGTCCCCGCGGGTGCCGTTGCGCAGGGACGGGATCCCCTCGTGGCGGAAACGGAACAGGTCCCCCGGCTGGGTGCCCCTGGGGATTTTCAGCTTTTTCTTGCCGTTCAGGGTGGGCACCATGATCTCGTCGCCCAGGGCGGCCTGGATGAAGGAAATGGGCACCTCGCAGTAGATGTCGTTGTCGCGGCGTTGAAAAAAATTATGGGGCTTGACGTGGATGAAGACGTACAGGTCCCCCGGCGGTCCGCCGTAGCGTCCCGGTTCACCCTCGCCGGACAGCCGCAGGCGGGACCCGTTGTCGACGCCGGCCGGAATCTTGACGGCCACGCGCTTGTGCTCGCGCACCTGTCCCGACCCGCGGCACCGGCTGCAGGGATCGGTGATCACGCGCCCGGCGCCGCCGCAGTGACGGCAGGTGGTTCTGAGGGTGAAGAACCCCTGGGTCTGGGTGACCTGACCGCTGCCGTTGCAGTGCGCACAGGTCTGCGGCTGGGTGCCCGGCTCGCAGCCGTCGCCGTTGCAGTCCGGGCAGGTGATCATCTTCTCGATGTCGATGTGGGTTTCCTTGCCGAAGGCGGCTTCCATAAAGGTCAGGGTCAGGTCGTAGCGCAGGTCGTTGCCGCGGCGCGCCCGGCTGCGGGAACGGCGCCCCGAACCGAATCCGAATAGATCCTCGAAGATGCCGCCGAAACTGGAGAAGATGTCGTCGAAGCCGCCGAATCCGGAAAATCCGGTGCCCTCCAGGCCCTCGTGTCCATACTGGTCGTAGATCTGGCGCTTCTGGGGGTCGCGCAGCACCTCGTAGGCTTCGGCCGCCTCCTTGAACTTCTCTTCGGCCTCGGGGTTGTTGGGATTCTTGTCCGGGTGGTACTTGAGGGCCAGTTTGCGGTAGGCGGCCTTGAGCTCCCGTTCCGTGGCGTCCCTTCCGATTCCCAGAATTTCGTAGTAGTCCCGTTTGTTGGTGGCCATTTAACTTCCTGATTTCGTTGCAGCCTGAGGTGCGTCCGGCGTCTGCTGCGATACGCGGGAGACAAAAGATCGTTTGATGAGTAAAACTAATGCAGGTTGGCTGCTTGTCAACACGGGTGGCGGGAGCGGAGCAGAGCGGGAAAAGAGGGTGCGGCCCCCGGCGGCGGGGCGTCCACCGGGGGCCGCGGGAGACGGGCTACAGCAGAGACGAACGGCGGCGCTGGCGTTTAGCGCTGAAACCGATGATGAAGCCCACCAGCAGCACCCCGGCCCCGCTCAGGAACCAGCGGATGTTCTGGTGAAATTCCAGTTTGGACAGTTCGGACTCCAGTCTTTCGGCTTTGGAGGTCTGCTCCGCCAGTCGGGCCGCGGTTTTCTGGTATTTTTCCTTTACGGCCAGGAACTCCGCCGATTCGGTCTTCAGCGTCTGGTAGGTTTGGTTGAGTTCGTCGAAGGCACGTGTCTTTTCGGCCAGCTGGGTGCTGAGCTCCTCGTTCTTGGCCTTAAGTTCGGTGTTTTCCTTGGCCAGCGTCTCGACGCGCCGGCTCAGCTCGTCGTATTTCTTCTGCAGCCGGTCCAGCTTGATGCTCTTGGGGGTCTCGCTGGTCAGGAAGCGGCTCACCACCCAGCCCTCCTTGCCTTCGGGTGTACGCACCTTGGTCCACTGCCCCTCCTGGCTCAGGATCTCGACCTTCAGGTTGGAGGGCAGCATGGCGATGATCTTGCGGCCCGTTCCCGGTCCCGTTCGCAGGGTGATCTCCATCAGGTCTGAGATGTAGCGGGTTTCACCGGCCATGCCGGGAACCGCCAGCAACACGATCAGCAGCGCCGCCAGAGCAAAGCGTTTCATGGTGGTCCCTCTTTCGTTGAAAGCCGTGGGTTTTGGTTTTTCGGATGATCCGGATGATGATGCGGCGGTATTGTGTGTTCAAAGGCTGGGATCTGTCAATGATTTCTTTGAAATTTAGGTTGAAAATCAGGCCGAATGTGTTAATTTTGATAATGATTCCAGACAGGCAACGGAAACCACCGAATTTCCCCGCCGGGAACGGGCACCAGGGGCCATCAATGGAGACGCCATGATTGCATTCGATCTGCAGTGCGCCAACGGACACACTTTCGAGGGATGGTTTGAAGACGCGGATGCCTACGAAAAGCAGAGAAAAGAGGGGCTGATCAACTGCCCGGTGTGCAATGACGTTTCGATCGCCAGAATTCCGTCCACATTCGCCATCAAGAATGCCTCCGCCTCCTCCGGGGGCGGCCGGATCCCCGAACACCACGTGGCCTTGATGGCGCTCAACCAGAAGATTTCGGAGTACGTTGAAAAGAATTTCGACGACGTGGGGACCGATTTTGCGTCCGAGGCCCTCAAGATCCACTACGGTGTCGCCGAGCCCCGCAATATCCGCGGCGTCAGCAGCGAAGCCGAGGAAAAGACCCTGCGTGAAGAAGGTGTGGAATTTTTCAAGATTCCACTTGCCGCCGCCCCGCAACGCAAGACGCACTGAATAGAAGGCCCGCCCGGGAACGATTTTACCAGATCCGCGAGTGTTGCGGATTCTTTTTTTATAAGTTTTGTAAGAACGAGGGAGGCTGACCGAAATGATCAATCCAGAAAAGCTACTTGGCGGCATGCTGATGGGCAATAGCCGGTCCATTGTCCCAGGAATCGGCGGCAGCATCGGGCTGGGATTGTTGGGTGTGGCCATGGAAGCGGTGGAACATTATATGAAACAGAAACCGCCGATCCCGCCCGCCGGAAGCGGCCAATCGGCGGTGCCGCCGCCACCGCCGGGAACGGAGGGGAGGCCCCCGTCTCCCGGGGCACCCGCCGCCCCGCCCCCACCCCCGCCTCCGGCCGCGTCAGCGTCATCGGCGGCCGAGCAGAATACCGAGGGGGCCAAACGCGATGCCCTGTTGTTGCTGCGCGCCATGATTGCGGCCGCCAATGCCGATGGGGTTATCGATGCAGAAGAACGTGCCCGGATCCTGGAGCGCCTCAACAGTGTCGACCCGACACCCGAGGAGCGGGCCTTTATGGCCGAGGAACTGCTGTCCCCTGTGGGAATGGAAACCATCGTCGATCGCGTCGAAAGCCCCGAAATGGCCGAGCAGGTCTATGCTGCCTCGCTGATGGCCATTACGGTCGACACGCCTGCCGAACACCGGTACATGGCCGAATTGGCCCGTCGTCTTGGGCTGGACGAGACCGCCGTTTCACGCATCTGTCGGAATTTGGGTGTCGAACACCCGTAACCTACATCTTTTACGCTGCAGGAGGAAATCATGACCCAGTGGTTTCTGAGCTACGACGGCCAGCAGATTGGTCCTTTAGATACAGCCCAGGCCATTGCCAGGGCCCGGCAAAACCCGGCCGGCTACGCCTGGCGCGAGGGCTTTGCCGAGTGGATGCCCATCGAGCGGGTGGCCGAATTAACGTCTCCCGGCGCCGTTCCCCAGGCGCCCCCGCCGCCGATGGGACAAGCCTGTGACGAAATCGATTTCAAAATCATGGGAACCGAAATGCAGTTCGTCGAGATCGAATTGGATCCCGGCGAAAGCGTGGTGTCCGAGGCCGGCGCCATGATGTACAAAGACAGCTCGGTCACCATGGAAACCCTCTTTGGCGATGGATCGGCGGCCTTGGAAAGGGGCAGTTTCATGGATAAACTGCTAGGCGCCGGAAAACGCCTGCTCACCGGTGAAAGTCTCTTTATCACCGTCTTCACCCACACCGGGGAGGGAAAAGCCCACGCGGCTTTTGGTGCGCCCTATCCGGGCAACATCATCCCTGTGCCGCTGCCCAGCGTGGGAGGCACCCTGATCTGCCAGAAAGACAGTTTTCTGTGCGCTGCCAAAGGTGTGTCCATCGGTATCTACTTGCAGCGCAAGATCCTGACCGGCCTTTTCGGCGGCGAGGGTTTCATCATGCAGAAGCTGGAAGGCGACGGACTGGTGTTCATGCACGCCGGCGGCACGGTCGTGGAACGAACCCTGCAAGCGGGCGAGACGTTGCACGTCGACACGGGCTGCGTGGTGGCTTTTGAACCGTCGGTGGATTTCGACATCCGCCAGGCCGGTGGTATCAAGACCAGCCTTTTCGGCGGGGAAGGGCTCTTTTTAGCCGAGTTGAAGGGACCCGGCCGCATCTGGCTGCAGTCGTTGCCTTTTTCGCGTCTTGCCGGCCGTATGCTCCAGGCCGCTCCCCAGAAGGGCGGCAGCGTGGGTGAAGGCTCTATCCTGGGAACCCTGGGGGGGTTGCTGGATGGAGATTAGCGCCATTGAACAACAGGCAGAGGCTTTGCTTTCTGGTCCAATAGGCCGGTATTGTCCCCGCCGGCACTGAACAAACAGGAGTTTCCCTGAATACCAACGGCCCGTGCAGAAAGGAAACGGCCGATGCATCGGCCTCCCGGGAGATCGACGTCCCGCTGGAAACGGTGCAATTGGCTACCGCCCGTTGCCGCCAGATCATGGAGGCCACCTCCGAGGGGGTGCTGCTGCTGGATGCCACCTATCGTATTAGCGATGCCAACCGGGCTTTCCTCGACGCCCTCGGTTATAAAATCGGCGAAATCCGGGGGCGCAGGATCAGCAGCCTGTACGAGCGGGACAGCCGGGATTTCCATTTCGCCAGTTCCGATCACCTCAGCTTCGAGGTGAACTTCGTATCCCGGGACGGACGCCGCATTCCCTACCTATACAACCGCAGCGTGCTTAAAGGCAACGACGGCGGCATCGAGGGGTACGTCTGCTTCCTGACCGATCTGACCGAGCAGAAAAACATCGAGCGGAACAAGCACCTGGTCGAGCGCCGTTTTCGATTCCTTTACGAAAATGCGGTGCAGGGCATGTTCCAGGCCACCTGGGACGGTCGTTTCCTGAGTGTCAACCCGGCCTTTGCCCGCATGGTGGGGTACGGGACCGATGAACTGCTGGCCATGAGGGATGTGGCAGCGGTGCTCTACCGGAATCCCCGGGACAGGGAAAGAATGCTCGACATCCTGGCGCAACACGGGGAGGTGCGGGACTACGAGCAGGAACTGCGGCGTCGGGACGGCAGTCCGTTGTGGACCCTGGCGCACGTTCGCAAGGCCCGCGATGAGCAGGGTCACCCCATCGTGGAAGGCATCCTGGTGGACAACACCGCCCGCAAGCTGGCGCAGCAGGAACTGGAGAAGCGCGAACAGCACTTTCGCTACCAGGCCATCCATGACAATCTCACCTGCCTGTACAACACCCGCTACATGTACCCGGCGCTGGAACGCCTAGTCGAAAACACCCGGCGCAGCGGTGAGCCTTTTTCGCTGATTTTCATCGACATCGATGCGTTTAAAAAGGTGGTCGACACCCACGGGCACCTTGAAGGTAGCCGCACGCTGCAGGAAGTGGCCGCCGTAATCCGCGACGCCCTGGAAGAGCCCGCCTTCGGCGTCAGTTACGGTGGCGACGAGTTCGTGGTGGTGCTGCCGGGACACACCAAGGACCAGGCCCTGGAGGCGGCCCGCGAGCTGCGGCGCAGGATGATCGAAACGGTTTACCTGGTCGGTTCGGGACGCAACATCCGCCTGACGGCCAGTTTCGGTATCGCCACGGTGCCCGATGACGCTCGGGACGTGGAAGGCGTGCTGGCCTTGGCCGACAAGGCGCTCTTCAGCGTCAAGCAGGGCGGCAAGGACGGCATCCGGACCACCGTGGACCTGTGATGTGAGGCGGCGCCGGTCGGCTCCGGGCAGATCCGACCGTGTCACGAACCCTTCTGGAAACGGGGATGGGAGCGGGGTTTAGCAGGCCCCTACAGTCAGCAACCACTCCACGGCGGCGGCCAAGTTGGGCGCCACGTGGTCGGCGGCCAGCCCCTTCTCGGAGAGCCGCCTGCGTTCCGTCCCGGGATCGAGGCCGGAGGTCACCAGCACGGTGCGGCCGCAACCGGCGTTGATTCCGCAGGCCACGTCGCGGGCGCTGTCGCCCACCATGGCGCTGCGCAACGGCGCCAGGCCGTATTTGCGGGCGGCCGCCCGGATCATGCCCGGAGCCGGCTTGCGGCAGGCGCAGTTCTCGTCGGGGCGGTGCGGGCAGAAGAAGACGTCGTCCACCCGGCCCCCGGCCGCCGCTACGGCACGGCGCATGCGCCGGTGGATGTCCATGAGCCCCCCCAGGGTGATCATCCCGCGGTTGACGGCCGACTGGTTGGTGATGACGATCACCCGCAAGCCGGCCGCCGCCAGCCGGGCCAGGGCGGCCAGGCTCCCCGGCAGGAATTCGAACTCCTCCCAGCTTTTGACGTAATCCTCCGAGTCCCGGTTGATGACCCCGTCGCGGTCCAGAAAGACGGTTTCCAGTTCCATGTCCGGGATTACTCCGCCACGGTAAAGGTTTGCGGGTAGCCGTTTTCGATGAGGTGCTTTTCATACTGGTTGGCCACGTCCAGGTCGGTGCAGCGCCCCACCCGCACCCGGTAGAGCGTTTCGCGGCCGTTAAAGTAGGGTACGATGTGGGCGTTCTTGTAGGTCTGGGCCAGCTTGCGGCGCAGCCGCTCGGCGTTTTCACGCACCCGGAAGGCGCCCACCTGGAAGGTGAAATTGCCGCTGTAATAGTCGATGGGTACAAACTTCTGCTTGCCCGAGGCGGTGGCGGTGCCGGCCGGTACGCCGATGGCCTCGATTTCCACCCGCGCCGTTCCGGGACCCACGATGCCCAGTTTGCTGGCGGCGGTGTAGGACAGATCGATGATGCGCCCGCGCACGAAGGGGCCGCGGTCGTTGATGCGCACCACCACGGTGCGGTTGTTGGCCAGGTTGCGGACCCGCACATAAGTGCCCAGCGGCAGGGTCTTGTGGGCCGCGGTCATGGCGTACATGTCGTACATTTCGCCGTTCGAGGTACGGCGGCCGTGAAACTTCCTGCCGTACCAGGAAGCCAGGCCGCGCTGCCGAAAGCCGCGGGCGTGGGGCAGGGGCTGGTACCACCGGCCCATGACCTTGTAGGGTTTGGGGTAGCCGGGTTTGCGCGGCGGCGGCACGTTGGACGTACAGGCGGCGGCCAGAAACAGCAACCCCAGCGCGCCGGCCAGCAGTCGAAAGGGCGTGCGGTGCGGCGTTTGCAGGGGACGGCGGGCGGTCTGTAGGGCGTCAGACATCGAGAGCGATTTCCAGTACTTCCCGCATTTTGTCCACGAAGTGGAATTTGATGGTCTTGAGGACCTTTTTGGGGATGTCCTGCAGGTCCTTTTCGTTCCACTGGGGAAGCACAAGCGTCTTGATGCCGGCGCGATGGGCGGCCAGCACCTTCTCCTTGATGCCGCCCACCGGCATCACCTGCCCCCGCAGGGTGATTTCGCCGGTCATGGCCAGGTCGCGCCTCACGGGCTTGTCGATGAACAGCGAGACCAGCGCCGTCAGCATGGTCACGCCCGCCGAGGGGCCGTCCTTGGGGATGGCGCCCGCCGGTACGTGGATGTGGATGTCGTGGCGTTCGAAAAACTCGTCCTCGATGCCGAACTCGCCGGCGTGGGTGCGGATGAAGCTCAACGCCGCGGTGGCCGATTCCTTCATGACGTCGCCCAGCTGGCCGGTGAGCGTCAGCCGGTTTTTGCCGGGCATGGCCGTGGCCTCCACGAAGAGCAATTCGCCCCCCACCGGTGTCCAGGCCAGGCCCATGGCCACGCCCGGTATCAGGTGGCGTGCCTTGACCTCGCTGGTGTAGCGTACCGGCCCCAGGTACTTGGCCACGTTGACCACCTTAATGGTCACCGAGGTGGCCTCCTCCTCGGCGATGGCGGCGGCCACGCCGCGGCAAATGGCGGCAATCTCGCGTTCCAGGTTGCGCAGGCCGGCCTCGCGGGTGTAGCCGTTGATGATGCGCCGCACGGCGCCCCGGGTGAAGCTGATCTGGTGCGCCTTGAGCCCGTGCTCGCGTCGCTGGCGCGGGATCAGGTAGCGGTTGGCGATCTTGATTTTCTCGTCCTCGGTGTAGCCCAGCAGTTCCAGCACCTCCATGCGGTCGCGCAGGGCCGGCGGGATGGTGTCCAGGATGTTGGCCGTGGTGATGAACATCACCCGGGACAGGTCGAAGGGCACGTCCAGGTAGTGGTCCGAGAAGCTGTTGTTCTGTTCGGGGTCCAGCACCTCTAGCAGGGCCGAGGAGGGGTCGCCGCGGAAGTCGCTGCCCACCTTGTCGATTTCGTCGAGCATGAAAACCGGGTTGTTGGTGCCCGCCCGGCGGATGGCCTGGATGATGCGCCCCGGCATGGCGCCCACGTAGGTACGCCGGTGGCCGCGGATTTCGGCCTCGTCACGCACGCCGCCCAGCGAGATGCGGCAGAACTTGCGCCCCATGGCCCGCGCAATGGAGCGGCCCAGGGAGGTCTTGCCGGTGCCGGGGGGGCCGGCGAAGCACAGGATGGGTCCCTTGGGGTCCTGCTTGAGCTTGCGCACGGCCAGGTACTCGATGATGCGCTTTTTGGCCTTTTCCAGGCCGTAATGGTCCTCGTCCAGGATCTTGCGGGCCTTCCGGATGTCCAGGTTGTCTTCGCTGCTTTCGTTCCAGGGCAGCGCCGTCAACCAGTCCAGATAGGTGGCCGCCACCGTGTACTCGGCCGACGAGGGGTGCATGCGCGCCAGGCGGTTGAGCTCGCGTTCGGCCTCGCGGCGGGCCTCTTCGGGAAGGTTCTTTTCCGCAATCCTGGCGCGGTAGTCCTCGATTTCGACGGACTGGTCGTCGGTTTCGCCTAGTTCCTCCTTGATGGCCTTGAGCTGCTGGCGCAGGTAGTACTCGCGCTGGCTCTTCTCCATGTCGCCCTTGACCTGGCTCTGGATCTTGTTGCCCAGCTCCAGGATTTCCAGCTGGTGGGCCACCAGTTCGGTGACGCGCTTGAGGCGCTTTTTGACGTCGATGATCTCGAGGATCTCCTGCTTTTCTTCCACCGAGGTGTTGATGGTCGAGGCGATCATGTCCGCCAGCATGTGCGCTTCCTTGATGGATTTGGCCATGGCGGACACCTCGGGCGGCAATCCCGGTGACAGCTCCACGATGCGCGAGAACTGCGTGACCAGGTTGGTCATCAGGGCCTCGATCTCCTTGTCCATGCGCGCTTTCTCGTGAATGACCTCCACCCGCGCACGGGGGTAGGGTTTTTCGGCCACGAACTCCCGGACCCGGAAGCGGCTCAGGCCCTGCACCAGCAGTTGGGCGCGATTGTCCTGGGTCTTGGCCATTTTGAGGATCAGGGCGCTGGTGCCCACGCGATACAGCTCTTTGAGGGGATTGTCGCTCTCGTTGGGCGGTTTGCGGGAAACCAGCAGCCCGATGATGCGGTCCTTGGCCATGGCCTCGTCCACCAGCTTGATGGACTCGGCCTGCATCACCATCAGCGGCAGCACCATGCGGGGAAACAGGGCGGCGTCGAAAAGGGGCAGGATCGGCAGCACTTCGGGTATTTTTTCTGCACCCATCGGTTCCCCTGAAGTCGTTTCAGTCATCGCTTCCTCCAGCTTCAAGATTCGGGTGTTCTCGGTCGTCGGGGGTTATGGCCAGGGGGCTGCATCAACCGTCCTCGATGGGAATCGAATGGGTCTGGTCCACCGGCAGTTTGGCCAGGCGGATGACGAGGAAACCGTTCTTGTAGGACGTGGTGACTTTCTCGGGGTCGATGAGGGCCGGCAAGTAGAGAATGCGTTCGAAACGGCCGTACTGGATTTCGGCCAACCGGTAGGTGGCGTCGCGTTCCAGCGGCGTTTCGGAGCGGGTTCCGTATATTTTAACGGCCTTGCTGGTGATTTCCACCTCTAGCTGATCCTTGTCCACGCCGGCGATTTCGGCCTTGATGATGATTTCCTGCGGCGTCTCGTAAATGTCCATCTGGGGATGCCAGGAACGTTCAGACAGGCTGAACATGGGGCCGGCGGCCTCGAAAATGTCTTCGATGGTTTTTTCCAGATTTGACCCCAGGCGGTTGAACTCGTCGTTGAATCGAATCTTGATGTATCCCATTTTGCCTTCCCCTCGATTGATGCAAGCGCGTTTGTAACCGTCGGCGCGGCCGCTTGGAACGGCTCCGGCATCAAATTAACACCTGTACGGATGTTTGTAAAGGTGAGCCCGCTTTCGAGGCGGGACAATTGCACGCGTGGTCGGTATGCGTGTTGGGTGCCCCCGGCCTTATGCGGGCCCAACCATACGCGCGAAGGGCGGGGCGGACGGCTTGCGGTCTCTGCGGCATTTGAGGCGGGCATCACCGACGATGGCCGGGCTCCGGGGGGCGTCGCCGGTGATTCTTGACAAGGATACCGCGGTGATTAGTTTCAACGGTAACAGCACCCGGACCCGTTTGCGCGTCTCGGCGGGACGGCGGCTGAAAACCGAATTCATGGAGGTGGACTATGACGCTGGTGCGATGGGACCCGATCCGAAATGTCGCTGCGCTGCAGGACCGCATCAACCGGGTGTTCGACGATTCCCTCTCCCACTACGGGGACGTGCAGGACGAACTGGCGGCCTGTGCCTGGCGGCCGGTGGTGGACATCTATGAAACCGACGACGGCATTGTGATTCAGGCCGAAATCCCCGGTGTGCGCAAGGAGGACCTCTCCGTCGAACTGAAGGACAACGTGCTGACCCTCAAGGGGCGGCGCTTCGCCGAAAAGGAGATCGAGCAGGACCGCTACCTGCGCCGGGAGCGCTGTTTCGGCAGCTTTTACAGGGCTTTCACCCTCCAGGAGACCGTGGCGCCGGACAAGATCAAGGCCCGGTTCAAGGACGGCGTGCTGGAGGTGTACGTACCGCGCCCCGAGCGCAATCAGCCGCGCCAGGTGACCGTCGAAGTGGAAGAATAGGCGATGTGGCGGGTGTCCGCGGTCCGGCAGCGCGGAGCGTCGGCTGCTGACGGCGGATACCCGACCGTTCGATTGCCTTTTGCGCCCACATGCCGTATGAAGGCGCCATGGGTGCTCCCGGTGCCAGCCGACGGCTGATCCTCAATGCCCAGTACTTCATCTATTTCGGAGTAATGGGCATTTACCTCCCTTTTTTCAATCTCTACTGCTACCACATCGATTTCAGCGGTCCCCAGATCGGCGCCATGTCGGCCGCGCGCACCGTTACCCTGGTGGTTTTCCCGCTGATATGGGGACTGCTGGCGGACCGATTCCGGCTCCGCAGGCCCATTTACATTTTCTGCAGCTTCGCCAGCGCCGCGATCTGGGCCGGTTTCCTGCTGACCCGCAGCTTCTGGGCAATGCTGGTCATCGGCGTTCTGCACGGTGTTTTCTACGCGCCCCTCATCTCCTTCCTGGAAGCTTTCACCATGGAGGAGTTGGGTGATGACCGCGGACGTTACGGGCGCACCCGCGTCTGGGGCTCCATCAGCTTCATCACGGTGGTGCTGGTGCTGGGAAAGGTGATCAGCCTGACATCGGCCGGTATCGTGGTTTCACTGGTATTGGCGGGTTTGCTGCTGCAGGCCGTCACCGCCGTCGGTATGCCGGAGGGCGTTGCCGGCGCGCGGGGAGCCGGCGGAGGCGGGGGCATCGGCGAGCTGTTCAATCGCCGGGTGGCGCTTTTTCTGGTGTGTGCCTTCCTGATGCTCGCCAGTCACGGCATGTACTACGGCTTTTTTTCCATTCACCTGGAAAATCTTGGCTATTCGGGGACTTTCATCGGACTGAGCTGGGCACTGGCGGTGACGGCCGAAATCGTGGTGATGCTGCAGTCCGAACGCATCTTCCGGCGCTTCAACCCGCCGCGCATTATCGCCTTTTCCTTTGCCGCGGCGGCCCTGCGGTGGGGCATCATGGCCGTGGCGGCCGCCCCTTTCGCCATCGTGTTCGCCCAGCTGCTGCACGCTTTTTCCTACGGCACTTTCCACATGGCCTGCATCCTGTACATCGACCGGCTGGCACCGACGGCCGCCAAGACCGTGGGACAGGCGGTCAACAATGCCGTGAGCTACGGACTGGGGTTGATGGTGGGGTTTTTCGTCGACGGCTGGCTGTTCGAAAGCGTCGGCGCCTCAGTGCTCTTTGTAGGCAGCGCCGCCGTTGCGGCTCTCGGGGGACTCCTGTTTCTGTCCCTCCACGATGGATAGGCCGACCAGGTAGTGATCCCGGAAGCGACCCTCTTCATCCTGGGTGATGTGCCGGATTCGGGTTTTGATGGCCTGAGCGGGAACGGGATTTTCCGGCGAGCAATAGCGCATGTCCAAAACGTCTCCCACCTGCAGCTGCCGCATGACGGCCGAGTTCTCCCGCACCAGGATACACATGCCGCTGGAAGAGACGTTGCGCAGTTTGAACTGGTACACGGGGCCCTGTTCATTGAAGGCAAATTCGACGCTGTAGTACCGCTCCAGCAGTGTGCGTGGCTCGGACCGCCTTTCGGAGGAGAGGCTGGGCGTGGCACCATGACCCATCAGAATACCTGCCGCTGCAAGGGTTTCGGAGTAGCGTGTCACTTTTTCCTTAATCATACCGGTTAGATAAGAGGTTGTCAACGAGTGGCCTCCTGCTAGTGATTGTGGCCCGGCAACGTCACCCCCGCCGGGGGCCGGTGACGGGCCCGCCTCCGGAAGGGCGCTCGTTTCCCGTTACTGTTTCTAATATCGTCCTGAAATGATGAAAAATTAAATGGATTTTTTCGGGAAGCGGGTAACGGTCTCTCAGGGCACCAGCAGCCCCACCACGGCCCCGGTCATGCAGGTGGCCAGGGTGCCGGCCAGGATGGAGCGCAGGCCCAACGAGACGATTTCGTCGCGCCGGCTGGGGGCCATGGTGCCCATGCCGCCGATCATGATGCCTAGGCTGCCCGGATTGGCGAAGCCGCACATGGCGTAGGTCATGATCAGCAGGCTGCGCGGGCTCAGGGACCCGGGTGGCAGGTGGCTCATGTCGAGGTAGGCGATGAACTCGTTGAGGATAGTCTTGGTGCCCATCAGCGCGCCGGCCGTGTGGGCCTCGGCCCAGGGAACCCCCATGAGCCACACCACGGGCGCCATAAGCACGCCCAGGATGCGTTGCAGGGTCAGGGGGCTCCGCCCGACCGGCGGCAGCAGGGCCAGCAGGAGGTTGACCAGGTGCACCAGGGCCACCAGCACGATCAGCATGGCCACGATGTTGATCAGCAGCTGAACGCCCTGAAGGGTGCCCCGGGTGATGGCGTCCATGGCGTTGAGGGCCGGTTCGGCGGCCTGCAGGCGGCCGGCCGTGGGCGATCCCTCGGCGGGAATCATGATCCTGGCCACGGTCACGGCGGCCGGCACGCTGATGATGGAGGCCGTCAGGATGTGGCCCATAATGTCGGGAATGCGGCTGCCGAGGATGTTGGCATACAGCACCATGACCGTACCGGCGATGGTGGCCATGCCCGACGTCATCAGGGCGAAGAGTTCGCTGCGCGTCATCTGTTCCAGGTAGGGGCGGATAAACAGCGGGGACTCCACCATGCCCACGAAAATGTTGGCCGAAACGCCCAAGCCCTCGGCGCCGCCCAGCCCCATGGAGCGCTCCAGCAGCCAGGAGAAGCCGCGCACCACCAGCGGCAGGATTTTCCAGTAGAAGAAGAGGGCCGACAGGGCGCTGATGACGATCACCAGCGGCAGCGCGCGGAACGCCAGGATGAAGTCGGCCCCTGGATGCCTGGCCTCGAAGGGGAGGGGGCCGCCGCCCAGGTACCCGAAAACCAAGCTGGTGCCGGCGCGCGTGGACGCCTCAAGCATCATCACGGCACGATTGAGCGCCAGGAAAAGCCCCCGGAAAAAAGGCACCCGCAGCAGGATGAAGGCCAGTGCCACCTGCATCAGCAGGCCGCACGCCACCAGGGGCAGGCGGATTTTCCGCCGGTTTTCGCTGAAGCACCAGGCCAGCGCCGCAAAACATAGCAACCCTGCCAGGCTACGGAGCATGGCGGTCTCCCGAAAAAGGTATCGGCCATCCGGTGTCGGGTGAAATCCAGTGCAAATGCCTTCACAGGCCCCTGCCCGGCAAACCAGAACCGGCCGCGGATGCCCGACACCCGATGGCTTCCGTTGTCAGCGGGCCGCTGACGGCTATTCTCAGAAAGGCCAGAACTGGTTGTCGTTCCACACCTTTTCGGTCAATTCACGGTCCAGATCGGAAAGCCAACGGAGGTGATCTCCCTCCCACTCGGCCAGCCACTGGTACAGCGCCTTTTCCTCGGGATCGTCGGCCTCCCGGGCCCGTTGGCTGTACAGGGAGATGGCGCGCTGTTCCATGGCCATGGCCGCGGAAATGGCGCCGGCCTCGAACCCGGCGGCCGAGATCTTGTTCTTGATCTCGCGGGTCAGCACTTCTTTGGAGACATTGCCCACCTCGCGCTCGTGGCCGGCGGCCTTGAAATGGCCGGTTTCCATGTAGGCTTTGTACTGCTCCGAGAGAATCTGGACATGGCTGGTCTCCTCGCGGGCCATCATGTCGAAGAAATCCTTGACGGCTTTGCCGGTGGCCTGGTCGGCCGCCTGGCGGTAGAAGGCATAGCCGCGCTTTTCCAGCAGGATGGCGCGTTTGAGGATATCGAGAACAGCGGAATCGGTCATGGTCTCCTCCTGAATGGACGCTCGGTGGTCCTTTGAAGCGCAACTATAGGGGAGCTCCGGTGGCCTGTCAATAAAATCGGGCCGGACGCCCTGGGCGGGACCGCCTCCGGGCGGCGGCCGGTTTCAGAAAGGCTGCCTGGCGGCCACCAGGGAGGCCACCATGGCGGGACGGTTCCCGCGGCGCGACAGGTGCTCCTCGTAGTAGCGGATGTTGAGCGAAAGGAACGCGTGCAGCAATTCGTTGGAGCGCAGCAGGTGGTCACGGCAGGTGGGGCTGCGGTTCGTGGGCCGGTCGCTTTCAAGAAACGTTTCGAAGATGAGCACACCACCGGTGCACAGGCCCCGGACGATGTGGGGAAACAGGCGGCGGTTGAGGTAGCGGATGTTGACGATCAGCCGGTAGCGGTTTTCGGGGATGTCGAAGCGGTTCAGGTCGGCGCAGACGGGGTGTACCGCCGGATGCCTGCCGGCCATGAAGCGCAGCCCCTCGTCGGAGATGTCCACGGCGTCGACGGTAAACCCCCTGCGGGCCAGGTAGAGGGCGTTGCGTCCCCTGCCGGCGGCGATATCCAGCGCCCTTCCCCGGGCCGCGGTGTCGGCAAAGCGCTTGACGATGGGCGAAGGCGTGTCGGGGCCCACGCGGTCCAGGTGTTTGGCGTTCCACTTGCGGCGGTCGCGGTTCATGGTGGTCTCGGTGATCCCCGGCTGCAGGCGCCGTCCGGCGGCGGAGTCGTCCCGCGCCGGGCGGTGCGGGGTCAGCAGCCGAAGGCGTAGCGTTCCCTGAGCAGTTTCCGGGTGGTGGCGCTGACCGGCAGGTGCCCGATCCGGTCCTGCGAGATCCAGCGGGCCTCCAGGGCGTCGTCTCCGGCGCGGGGCCGCCCCCCGTCGTACCGGGCGTCCAGGTCCACGATCACGTAGTGGAAGCGAACGCGCCCGTTCGCGTCTCTCTGCACCACATCGAAAGTCAGCACCGGCTCTCCGGCGGTGATGCGAATCCCGGTCTCCTCCAGGATTTCGCGTTCGGCGGCCTGCTGCAGCGTTTCTCCCAGCAGCACACTGCCGCCCGGAATGGCCCACAACCCCTCGGCGGGCGGCTGTCCGCGGCGCACCAGCAGCACCCGTCCGTCTTTGAAGACCACGGCCCCCACGGCCACCCGCGGGTGATCCGGGTAGGCGCCGGAGGGGGGGTGGCGAACGCGGCCGGGCCGTTTGTCTTCAGAGGTTGCCGCCCCGTCCGTCATCACAAGGCCCCTCGTCTTCGAAAGAACGGCTGTGTTCCGCGGTGGATGACAGGCCGCAGGCCGGCAGTCGGTCGACCAGCGTCATGAGGGCCCCGCAGCACTCAGGCACGCCCGCCTCATCCGCGTCGGCCTCCACGTGGCGTCCGCACTTGTGGCATTCGTATTTCTTTTTCTCGCCCATTTTGCTTTTCCTCTATGCTTGTGTTACGGAGTGTCATCATACCGTTGCCGCCGACATGCCGTCAAGCCCAATCCGTATTGCAGCCGGCGCATCCCCGCCGGGGCTCCCGGAGCGCAGACGACGCCTGTCCACCCCGGCGGGTCGGGCTGCCTGCGACTGCCGCGGCATCGCGGCTTCGGTCGAGCCTTGATTCCGGGCCCCGGGTATACTATGGATGTCACCGGTCCGGCGAACCGACAACCGACAAGCGAAAGCCGATACCTTATATTATGAATGACAACGACGGCACTTTTCAGAAAGTGACCCGCAGCGACAGGACCATGTACGGCCCCCGCAGGGTGCTGGTGTGCGGCTACGGGCCGGACGACCAGCGCGCCTTCCTGGCGCTGTTGGAAGAGGTGCATTTGTCTGATCTGCCGGTGGTTTTCCTCACCGAAGAACAGCTGAACCATCCCCTGGGAGAGATTCTGTCCCTGGCGGACCGCAGCGGACGGGGGCGGCCGCCGGCCGGGCGCCGTGCGGTGGTGCTCTCGGGCATCACCGAAACAGAGCTGCACGCGATCATCTCCGCCTATCGCCGGCAGGGGCTCCCCGAGCAGCTGTGGGCCACCCTGACCCCCACATCGGAAAACTGGCCGGTGTCCAGGCTGCTGGACGAACTGGCCGCTGAACGGGCGGCCTTTCAGCGCCGGAAGGCCGGCCGCCGGCCGTGAAGGCGGTCTTTATCGGAACCGTGGTGGTGTCTCCCCGCGGCGGGAAAACGACCCCCACGGAAGGCTGGAAAGAGAGGCGGTTCAAAATTTTGAACCATACGATATTGTGTAAATTCGCATGATTGACATGCAATGAGGTCGGTGGGGAAATGGCGGTTCAAAATTTTGAACAAAGCGCCTCTTTGAAAAATCGCTTTATATAACAGGACATTATTTTGCAATCCGCCCGAAAGGTTAAATTTTGTGAACAAACGGGCGGGAGGAACTCGTCGGCGAAAAGGACCGGCCGAGAGCGGGTGGGAGGCTGTCAGATCGATTACCCATGGAAATCACTGGATAAAAATGGATTTAGAAAAAAACAAGGAAACAATATCGGTGTTTGGCAAGGTAATTGCAATGCTTTAATGGTACCTGATAATTTTTTCATCTTTTTTTTCCTCCTTGACGGTCTCCCGGTAACATGCCAGGAGGCCGTTTTAGGTTTATGAGCGGATGGCCGGCACAGCGAGAAGGGTTTGGCCGTGTCTGCAGGGATCTGGAGATCGTATTCATACGAACAGGAATTTTTTTGCTGATTGGGAAAAATGGGTGAGAAAACTTTCGACTTCTGGCAGGATCACTCCCTGCACTACTTGGAAATGGCCTTCCGCACCGACCGGCACGAAGTGCTCGAGCATCCCGACGGTCACGGGCGTAAGACTGGCGATTGTGGCGATACGGTGGAATACTTCATCACCCTGCGCGGTGACCGTATCCAGTGGGTGAATTTCATCGTCCACGGCTGCCGCAACACCAATGCCTGCGCCAACACCGTGGCCCATCTGGCCGAGGGACGGACGCTGGCGGAAGCTTGGGAGATCACGGTGGAGGCGGTCATCGATTTTCTCGAGACCCTGCCTGCCGAGAATCACCACTGCGCCGAGCTGGCCGTGGGCGCATTCTACCTGGCCCTGGCCAGCTGCCGGGAGCGGCAGCGTGAACCCTGGAAAAAGCTGTACTCTTGAAAGGGTCAAGCGCAGCCGGGCAAAAGCAGAAGGCAAAGGGGGGAGCCTATAGGCAGCCTTGAAGCCCCTTTCTTTTCTACAGGGGAGGCGGCTGATCGCCGGTGATCGACAAGCCGGTATTTACGGGAAAGGCGAGAGCCGGGCAGACGTCGAACCACCGGCGGAAAAGCTTTTGGGCAGCCCCGTCCGTTTCCTGAAACTTCATGCCTTTGTGCCTTCGTGGCCTGCGGTTACAAATTGCGCAGCACGTAGGCCAGGATGCCGCCGTGCCGCAGGTACAGCAGTTCGGCGGGCGAGTCGATGCGCGCCTGCACCGTGAAACGCAGCCGGCTGCCGTCGGCGCGCCGCGCGGTGACCTGCAGTTCCTTGGCCGGGGCCATTTCATTGGCGATGCCCCGGATATCGTAAGTCTCCGTACCGTCCAGTCCCAGTTTTTCCACGCCCTCGCCGGGCAGAAACTGCAGCGGCAGCACCCCCATGCACACCAGGTTGCTGCGGTGGATGCGTTCGTAGCTTTCGGCGATGACCGCCCGGACCCCCAGCAGGTAGGTTCCCTTGGCCGCCCAGTCACGCGAACTGCCCGTACCGTATTCCCGGCCGGCCAGCACGATCAGGGGGACACTCTCGCGCTGATAGCGCATGGCGGCCTCGAAGATGGACATCTGTTCCCCCGTGGGGAAGAAAACCGTCCAGCCGCCGTCGACGCCGGGGACCAGGTGGTTGCGCAGCCGGATGTTGGCAAACGTGCCGCGCATCATCACCTCGTGGTTGCCCCGACGCGCGCCGTAGGAGTTGAAGTCGGACGGGTCCACACCCTGGGAGATCAGGTAGGCCCCGGCCGGGCTGTCGGCCGCTATGGCCCCGGCCGGGGAGATGTGGTCGGTGGTGATGCTGTCTCCCAGCAGGGCCAGCACGCGGGCGCCGGTGATGTCGGTCGGTTCGGGCACGTCGGCGGTGACGTCCCTGAAAAAAGGGGGCTCCTTGATGTAGGTGGAGTCCGCCTGCCAGTCGAAGAGTGCGCCCTGCGGCACTTCCAGTGCCTGCCAGCGGGGGGTGCCCTCGAAAACGGTGGCGTACTCGCGGCGGTACATGTCCGGCTGCAGGCAGGATTTCAGCAGGGTGCGGATTTCGTCGTCCTCGGGCCAGATGTCCCTCAGGTAGACCGGGTTGCCCCGCGGGTCGTATCCCAGCGGAGCGGCGGTCAAGTCGATGTCCAGCGTGCCGCACAGTGCATAGGCCACCACCATGGGCGGCGAGGCCAGGTAGTTCAGGCGCGTCAGGGGGTTGATGCGCCCCTCGAAATTGCGGTTGACGCTGAGCACCGCCGCCACGTAGAGGTCGTTTTCCCGGATGGCGCGGGCCACCGGTTCGGGCAGAGGGCCGCTGTTGCCGATGCAGGTGGTGCAGCCGTAGGCCACGTGGTGGAAGTTGAGTTCCTCCAGGTAGGGGAGCAGGCCCGAGGTCTTCAGGTAGCGCATGACCACCTTTGACCCGGGGGCCAGGCTGGTTTTGACCCACGGCTTGATGGTCAGCCCCCGTTCACGGGCCTTTTTGGCCAGCAGACCGGCGCCCAGCAGCACCGCCGGGTTGGAGGTGTTGGTGCAGCTGGTGATGGCGGCGATGACCACCGCGCCGTGGCCCAATTTGACGCTGCGGTCCGCCAGGCGGATCTCCACCGGCCCCGCCTGCGGGGCGTTTGCCAGGGCCCGGCGGCAGGATCGCTGCATGGCCGACAGCGGCACGCGGTCCTGGGGGCGTCGCGGACCGGCCAGGCAGGGTTCCACGCTTCCCATGTCCAGTTCCACCACGGCGGTGAATACCGGGTCCGGCGTTTCGGCCGTCCGGAAAAGGCCCTGGGTTTTGCAGTAGGTCTCCACCAGGTCCACCTGCTGCGCCGGACGCCCGGTGAGGCGCAGGTATGCCAGGGTCTTGTCGTCCACCGGGAAAAAACCCATGGTGGCGCCGTATTCCGGGGCCATGTTGGCGATGGTGGCGCGGTCCTCCAGGCTGAGGGTTTCGAGGCCCGGTCCGTAAAACTCTACGAATT
>CAYZCL010000116.1:0-3762 GCA_964476595.1 uncultured Desulfobacteraceae bacterium | reverse complement strand
CATCGTATCGGACTGTCTGGTGGACTATGACATGTACCGCACTTCCATGGAAAAGCTGGCCGGGCTGCGGGCAGAGGTCATCTGCCTGGGACACCGCTATGCCTTCACCGGAGAAGACGCCCGGCGATACCTGCCGCGTGCCATGGCTTTCTGTCGCGATTTCCGGGATCGTGTGGCGCGCTGCTGGCAGCAGGAACGGGGGGACATGGCGCGTGTGCTGGCGCGCCTCAAGTCCTTCGAATACGACGGCAAACCGGAACCCAAGCAACCCGAAGCGGCTTATGTAATCAACCTCGAGGCGCGCGTTCGTGCCGTGTTGCGGCACTTGGGGAAGGGCGAACCGGCGGTGGCCGGGGCGGACGGCGTGCGCCGGTCCGATGGCCTGCGGCCGTGAAACACGGGGGACGGAGAAGAGGCTTGCATGCGTGCGGACGTTGATCTCAGTGTGGACATCGGAGGACTGACCCTGCGCAACCCGGTGATGACCGCGTCGGGCACTTTCGGCTACGGCAGTGAATACGCCGCTTTCGTGGACCTCGACCGGCTTGGGGCCGTGGTGGTCAAGGGGCTTTCGCTGCAGCCCAGCGCCGGCAACGCCCCGCCGCGGATCGTGGAGACGGCCTGCGGCATGCTCAACGCCATTGGCCTCGAAAACATCGGCATCGACGGATTCATACGGCATCGGCTTCCCCTCCTGCGCAAACTGCGGACGCCGGTGATTGCCAACATCTACGGCAAGGCGATGGACGAATACGAGAGGCTGGCCGCCCGCATCGACGCCGTCGACGGCATCGCCGCCATCGAAGTCAACATCTCGTGCCCCAACGTGCGCGCCGGCGGCCTGGCCTTCGGCGTCGAGGCCGGTGTGGCCGCAGACCTGGTGGCCGCCGTGCGGCGGCAAACCGCCAAGCCCGTGATGGTCAAGCTGTCTCCCAACGTGACGGACATCACGGCCATTGCAAAGGCCGTGGCGGCGGCCGGTGCCGACAGCGTCTCGCTGATCAACACCATTACCGGCATGGCTGTCGACATCCGCACGCGCCGGCCCCGGCTGGCCAACGTCACCGGGGGACTCTCCGGACCGGCCATCAAGCCCGTGGCCCTGCGTATGGTGTGGGAGGTGGCCCGGGCGGTGGACGTGCCCGTGATCGGGGTGGGCGGCATCATGAGCGCCGAAGACGCCCTGGAATTTCTCATCGCCGGCGCCACCGCCGTCCAGGTGGGCACCGCCAATTTCGTCAATCCGGCGGTCACCGTGGAGATCATCGATGGAATCGCCGCGTATCTGCAGCGGTCCGGAGTGCGGCGCGTACGGGAAATTATCGGAACACTGGAAACCTGAAAAAATCAGCGACCGGAAGGGAGACGACATGGGGTTCAAGGACCTGAAGGAGATCGTGGACTTCGCCATCGAAAAAGAAAGGGAAGCGGCCGGGTTCTACGAAACCGCGAGCCGTGAGGAGGGATTGTCGGGATCGCGGCAGATGCTGCTGGAGTTCGCCGAGCAGGAGCGCAAGCACCAGGAACTGCTGGAGAAGTTCCAGCGGGAAGGGTTGGGGGACAGCCTGAAGAACTACGAGTTCAAGTGGATCACCGACATCAAGCGCAGCGACTACGTGGATGATATCGAGTACAAGCCGGGCATGGCCTACCACGAGATCCTGCTGCTGGCCACCAAACGGGAGGAAAAGGCGCTCAAGCTTTATAATGAACTGCTGCGCCAGGCCGACAGCGAAGACGCCCGGCTGCTGTTCAAGATGCTCTGCCAGGAGGAGGCCAAACACAAACTGGCGCTGGAGAGCATGTACGACGACTACATGGCCGAGATGGGGGACTGAACCGTCGTCGTCTGCGGCGCACGCCCGGCGTCGGGCATCGGGCATGCGCCGCCGTTCGTTGAAGGGATCACACCCGGCCGGCCTGCTTGACCGGGTGGCTCTTGAGGTATTCCAGGCGGTTGAGCCCGTTGATGTAGGCCTTGGCACAGGCCGTGATGATATCCGGGTCGGCGCCTTTACCAAGGGCGACGAGCCCGTTTTCGCGCAGCCGCACCGTCACTTCCCCCATGGCGTCCGTGCCGCCGGTCAGGGCGCTGACCGAAAACCGCAGCAGCTCCGAATCCGTGCCGGCCAGCTTGGCGATGGTGTTGAAGGCCGCGTCGATGGGGCCGTTGCCGTAGCCGGCGCCCTTCACGGGACGGCCGTTGATGGCGATCTGAACGGAGGCCATGGGCATCACCGTCGTGCCGGCGATGACGTGCAGGTAGTCCAGCTTGAAAATGTCCGTCGTGCGCAGAAACCCTTCCGTGATGATGGCTTCCAGGTCCTCGTCCACCACGTGCTTCTTCTTGTCGGCCAGCTCCTTGAATTTGGCGAACACCAGGTCGATTTCCTCGTCGGACAGATCGTAGCCCAGATCCCTGAGGTGGGTGCGCAGGGCGTGCCGGCCGGAGTGTTTCCCCAGCACCATCTTGTTGCGGTTGAGGCCCACGGTCTCGGGTTTCATGATCTCGTAGGTCATGGGGTTCTTGAGGACCCCGTCCTGGTGGATGCCGGCCTCGTGGGCGAAGGCGTTGGCGCCGACGATGGCCTTGTTGGGCTGCACCATGATGCCGGTGATCATGCTGACCAGGCGGCTGGTGGGGTGGATCTGCCGGGTTTCGATGTCGGTGTGCGCCGGCAGGGTGTTGGCGCGCGTGTGCAGCGCCATGACGACCTCCTCCAGGGAGGTGTTACCGGCCCGTTCGCCGATGCCGTTGATGGTCACCTCGGCCTGGCGGGCACCGGCCGATATGGCGGCCAGGGTGTTGGCCGTGGCCAGGCCCAGGTCGTTGTGGCAGTGCACCGAGAGCACGGCCTTGCCGATGTTGGGGGTGTGGGCCATGATGTAGGACACCATTTCGGCGAACTCGCCGGGAATGGCGTAGCCCACGGTGTCAGGCAGGTTGACGGTGGTGGCGCCGGCCTCAATGGCCGCCTCGAACACCGTGCACAGGAAGTCCCGGTCGCTGCGCGATCCGTCTTCGGCCGAGAACTCCACGTTGTCGGTGAGACTGCGCGCGTACTTGACGGCTTCCACGGCCTTGGCCACGACTTCGTCCCGGCTCATGCGCAGCTTGTACTGCATGTGGATGTCCGAAGTGGCGATGAAGGTGTGGATGCGCGGCCGGGCGGCATTCCGGATGGCGCCCCAGGCCCGGTCGATGTCGGACTTGGAGGTCCGCGCCAGGGCCGCCACCTGGGTCTTCTCCAGGCGATCGGAAATCTGTGAAACCGCATCGAAGTCACCGTCCGAGGCCGCCGGAAAGCCGGCCTCGATGACGTCTACGCCCAGTTTTTCCAACTGCACGGCCAGGCGGATCTTCTCGGCCGCGTTCATGCTGGCGCCGGGCGACTGCTCGCCGTCGCGCAGGGTGGTGTCGAATATGATGACTCTTTCGCTCATGATTTTGCTCCTCGATTGATGTTTTCCATGAAAGTCAGCGGGTTTCTCCTGCTTAGCCCTGTCGGGCAAAATCATGAACAAGCACGGGCCGCAGGATGGCGGCGGGGGCCGTTCCTGCGGCATTGAACCTCGTTTTCATGTCAAATCTCCATGGGGTTGAAGGGCCGTGGCCATAAGGCGATCGTCTGCGGCCGCCCCCTGCCGGGGTCAGTGCGCCGAAATCTCGCTCAGCGGAACTTTTAACGCGGGCTGCTTTTTCGCCGGGCCCTTTTGTTTTGACAGCTTGTAGTGAAAACTGTCGGCCAGGGCCTGCCAGCT
>CAYZCL010000115.1:0-18541 GCA_964476595.1 uncultured Desulfobacteraceae bacterium | reverse complement strand
GCGAATGGGCGAACCCACCCCAGAGGCCAGACGGCAAGCTCCCTCCAGGCGGCGAAGCCAGTGTACCTGAAAGAATGATCTGATTCGCTTCCGGGCGGGCACATGGTGCCTGATATGCGTGGCAAGGGGAACGACCGGATTAACGTTTCGGCAAAACGGTTCCTGCGCAACCTCAAACCCGAAAAGCTGGACGGCGGCCGGTATGCCGACAGGATGGCGATTCCCTATGATATCTCCCCTTATTGTGCGTCCCGTTCGTGTTCGACAGAGGAGGAGTTATGCAACTACAACAGCACACCAGGGTCAGAGGCCCAAGCCTTCGGAAAATCAAACACCCGCATTGAAAACCGAAAATATCGATGACAAAAAAGAGACGAAAAAGCTTTTTCATCAAAAAAATTTGATATTATATCAAATAGATCTATAGCTCAAAGTATCAGTTAAGCGCGCACAGTAAAGGTGATCCAGTCTTGTTGTCAAGAAAATTTCGACGAAAAGCGGATCTCGGCAGGCCGTAGATCCAGATAGTTTCGCTATGGGCTCGTTCCCTTGAGGTCACAGCATGATACGAAACATGAGTGCAAAAACAACAGACCACGATAAGCCCTACCTACTTTCTGCACGAGAGTATGCTCAGGATGTTTTTTGGATGGCCATGGAGCCGCCCGAGTGCCGCTTGGCCACAGTGTTTTTCTCACCGACGGGGCCACGGAAGCGCAGGTCCACGAGGGTGCGAAAGGCCGCCTTGCCTCGCGTACGGATGGTGCCGAAACAAGGCATGGGGCTTCGAAGAGCAGATCGTCGGAAAACAGGGCGAACCATTGCTCCCAACGCTCCTCGTCGATGAGATAGGAATAGACCGCGACGTGGCTGATGAAGGTCACTCGGTCGGCCAGAACCTGCATTCGGTCCTGGGCGGCGCCCCGAATGTCAACGGCCCTGCCGCCGATACACCTGTGACGCGGCGACGATGCAGGTGCTTGACGCATGCTGGTATCCGTCGGGTTTGAAAACACCGCGTCGATGGTGTCGCTGCCGGGAGTGTAACAGCGCCCCCGCCGGTTTTCAGTGGCCGTTCGGTACGATCACCGCCCGCCCGGCGATCCGCCCCCTGCGCAGCTTATCGAAGGCCGCCTCGACCTCGCTGAGCGGGTAACGGTTGAGGTGCGGCCGGATGACGCCGGCTTCCGCCAGCGAGACCAGGTGCATCAGCTCCAGCTTGCTTCCGCCGAAGGTGGTGCTCAGCATCGCGCCGTAGGGCAGCGCACGGTCCCGGAAGGCGAAGGACCCGTGTCCGCGGCCCACCACGACGATGTGCCCCAGGGGGCGGATCACCCGGGCCGCCAGCGCCACGGTGGCGCCGGCGCCCACGAAGTCGAGCACCGCCTCGACACCCCCGCCCCCGGTCTCGTCACGCACGGCGTCCGCCGTGCTTTCGTCCGAGGCCAGGCAGGCGTCGGCCCCCAGTTCGGATGCCAGTGAGAGGGCCTCCCGGCTCTGGTCGACGGCCAACACGCGTGCCGCACAGAGGGCCTTCAAGATCATGACCGCCATGTGCCCCAGCCCGCCGACCCCGATGACCACGGCCGTGCCGCCGGGTTCCAGCAGCGGCAGCACGCGCCGCACGGCATGGTAGGCGCTCAACCCGGCGTCGGTGAGCGGCGCCGCCCGCCAGGGTTCGAGGTCCCTTATGGGCACGATGGCGTCGGCCGGCGCCACGGTGTATTCGGCCAGCCCCCCGTCCAGCCCGATGCCCGGAACCGGCTTTTTGTGCGCACAGTAGTTGTTCCACCCCTGGGCGCAGTACCGGCAGTGTCCGCATCCGGAAAGGGTCACCAGGCAGGGCTGTCCGTTCTCGAATCCCCCGACCCCGGAGCCGCAGCTTTCCACCCACCCGCCGATCTCGTGCCCCACGGTCACGGGCAGGCGGATGTCCAGGTGCGGCGGTGAGGCTTCCCAGTCGTCCATCATGTGCAGGTCGGACTGGCAGATGCCGTTGCCCCCCACCTTCACCAGCACCTGGCCGGGACCCGGTTCGGGAACGGGCACATCCACCAGCCGGGCCGGCGTCTTCCACTGCATCAGGCGATAGGCTTTCATGGCAGGCTCCTCTGCTTGCAGGTCCCCGGCGGCGCGGGTCTGCGCCGCCTCAGGACCGGTCTTTTCCGTGGTAATGCAGGAAGTTGTCGATGATGGCGTCGTAGTCGTGCCGCGGCCGCCAGCCCCACTCCTCCCGGGCGCGGCTGTCGTCGATGGGCAGCGCGATCAGGTCCAGCACCGGCTTCCAGTTTTCGTCGGGCTGAAAATCGATCGCGGCGGCGGGAATCCGGGACTTCACCTTCTGCGCCAGTTCCGCCGCGCTGGGGGTCGGCTTGACGCCGTCCACCAGGTAGTTGACGGTTTTGATGTTTTCCGACGGGGCCTGACCCAGTTCGTAGATGGCGCGGGCGGCGTCGGCGGCGGACAGCACCGGAATGCGGGTTTCGGGACTCACGATGACCGTGTAGGGGTTGCCCCCCAGCGACGCCTCGATCATGGCGTAGGTGTAAGTGACCACGCCGCCGACACGCAGGTCGCCACCCGGCCCCACGATGGACGGGTAGCGCAGGGACCGGAAGTCGACGCCGCGCCTGCGACGGAAAAACAGCCCTACGCCCTCGGAAAACAGCTTGGCCACACCGTACATGGACACGGGGCGCTGGAGCGAATGGTCCCTGAGCATCTTCTCCTGAAGGTCGAGGCCGAAAGTGGTCACCGAACTGGCGAAGAGCACCTGCGCCGCCCCGAAGCGGTGCGCCGCCTCCAGGACGTGAAACGTCCCCAGCGCGTTGACGTCGATGGCTTTTCGAGGATTTTCCTCGCAGGCGCCGCCCAGCATGGCGCCCAGGTGATAGATGGTCCGCGGCCGGACCTTTTCGACGGCGGCCGATATGGCGCCGGCGTCGGAAAGATCGCACCGGATGTACACAATGTCCCCGGCCACGTCGTCCAGCCGCCGCGGCGACTCGGCCAGGTCCATCACGGCCGGGCGCCTTTCTCCTTTTTCCAGCAGCAGGTGCACCAGGGCCGCCCCGAGCAGCCCGGCGCCTCCCGTAATCATGACCGTCATGGCCGCCTCCTTTCTGTTGGGATTATGCACACGGCAGCCTAATCCATCAGGCGCGGCAGCATCAGGCTGAACTGCGGGACCAGGTAGAGCAGCACCAGCAGGATGAGGTCGGCGATCAGGAAAGGGATCACGCCCTTGAACACCTTCTCCAGGGTGACGTCCCGCACCACCCCCTTGACCACGAACACGTTCATGCCGATGGGGGGCGTCAGCAGGGCGATCTCCGCGCTCAGCACGGCCAGCACCCCGAACCAGATCAGGTCGACCCGGGCGGCCATCAGCCCGGGCAGAAACAGGGGCATGGTCAGGATGAGCATGGAGGTCACATCCAGGAAGCACCCCAGCGGGAAGAAGATCGCCAGGATGATGATCACCAGCAGCTGGGAGGAGCCCACCGTGCTGAGCAGTTCGCTGATGGCCTGGGGCAGGTTGGAAAGCGTCATGAAGCCGTTGAACACCATGGCGCCCATGAACAACAGGAAGATCATGGCGGTGATGTGGATGGTCTCGGCGCAGGCCTCCACCAGGATTTTGACCGAAAAGCGCCTCATCAGGACCGTCAGCAGGATGCTGGCCGCCGCCCCGATGCCGCCGGCTTCGATGGGGGTGAACACGCCCAGGTAGATGCCTCCCAGGATCAGCACGAAAATCACCAGCACCGGCCAGACGTGCACCAGGGAGGAGACCTTTTCCTTCCAGGTGATGTCGAAGTCGGCCGGGGGCGCCAGCGAAGGTTTCATCTTGACCATGATGATCACGGCGGCCAGGAAAAAGCCCAGTTCCAGAATACCCGGCACGATACCGGCAATGAACAGTTTGCCGATGGACTGCTCGGTGAGAATGCCGTAGACGATGAACCCCAGGCTGGGGGGAATCATGATCCCCAGCGTACCGCCGGCGGCGATGGAACCCGCGGCCAAGGACTTGTCGTAGTTGTACTTGCGCATCTCCGGGTAGCAGATGGTCCCCATGGCCGCCGCGCCGGCGGTGCTCGAACCGCTGACGGCGGCAAACCCTCCGCAGCCCACGATGGAGGCCAGGATTAGCCCGCCGGGCAGCCTGCCCAGCCAGCAGTAGGCGGTGCGGTACAGGTCCGCCGCGATGCCCGACTTGGAAAACATCATGCCCATCAGGATGAAGAGGGGCACGCAGGAAAAAACGTAGGCGCTGGCCCAGGTGTAGGGAACGCGCGCCAGCGCCGCCAAGGCCACGTCCCACCCGGAAAGCACCGCCGTACCGACGCATCCGGTCAGCAGGAAAGACACCCCTACGGGCATCCGGGCGGCCATGAGCAGGAACAGCGCGATCAACCCCAGCGCGCCAATCAACGGTGGACTCATCGTTTGTCGTTCCTTTCGAAAAAATCCATCCAGCTCCGCATCAATCGATCTGGCCGGAGGTTTGGGCCTGTTTCCGATTTCCGGCCACCACGTTGGCGAAGAGTACGAAGAAAGTCACGGCGGTGAGCAGGCACCCCACGGCAAAAAGATACTTGGCCGGGTACTCCGGCAGTTTCATCCACCCCTCGTAGACGCCGCGCCTGTAACTGTGGGCGGCCCGGCCGAAGGCGAACCAAGCCAGCAGCGAGAACAGGATACCGGCCAGCAGGCTGTTGCCGGCATCCAGGAAACGGCGTACCCCCGCCGGCAGGCGGTCGTAGATGAGGTCCACCTGCACGTGTCCCCTGGCCAGCGTGATGCCCGGAAGCGCCAGGGCGTTGATGACGGCCAGCAGGTATGAACTGATGGTCATGGCGTCCAGGAAGGAGGTGTTGAAAATATAGCGGGCGATGACATCGATCACCGTGACCACCGTCATGGAAATCAGAAAGCAGATGTTGACGTAGGAGATGACGGTCAGTACGGATTTGGACAATTTCTTCATTCAGACCCCCCACTGTGAAACCCGCCGCGACCGGCGACTGCGGCGGGGACGACGGTTTCGCTACAGCCGCGGCGTCACCAAGCTCCCGCGATCGATGGTCTTGAAATATCCGGAGTATTCATACCCCTTGACCAGAACGATGGCCTCTTCCGGACAGATGGCGGTGCAGTCGCCGCAGCCCATGCACTCGTTGATGCCGGGCGGCCGCAGGCGGGACAGCTTGTTTTCCAGGAAAAGCGCGTCCGCCGGACAGGCCTTCACACACAGCCCGCACCCGGTGCACTTTTCGGCGTCGACCTCGACGCGGCCGTTTTTAATCTGTTCCGGATCGTTGTAGATGGGTATGGTGCGTCTTTCCGAAAAACTCAGTCGTCCCATGGGGCTGCTCCTCGAAGGTTTCAGTAGATGATTTTGCGGGTGCCGTCTTCGTACCAGTCGACGGCGTGCGTGGCCCGCTTGACCATGCCGTCCGGGTCGCCCACCGGCCACCCCACGGCGATGCTGGTGGCGAACTTGTACGGGTAGGAGATGTCGAAGTGTTTCTTCCACTTGGAGACATACTGGAACGCGAGTTTTACGAAGCCCACCCAGCAGGTTCCCAGGCCCATGCTGTGCGCCGCCAGCACCATGTTCTGCCCGGCAATGCCGCAGTCCAGATCCGGGTTGGAAACCCCGCGCACATCCTTGAAGACCAGGATGATCGTGGGTGCGCCGTGGAAAAGGCCCAGTTTGCCGTCTGCGATCAGGGTGACGGCCCCGAAGGGCACCGGGTGCAGATCCCTGGGCTTGAGGCGGATGTTGAGTTTCGCCAAGGGCAGTCGCCAGCGTTTGCCGGGGACGCGGTAATCGATCATTGATTTGAAGACCCTGCAGATCTTCACCGTCGTGTCGGTCAGTCCCTGAATAATCTCCGCGTCCCGGACGACGATGAACTTCCACGGCTGGCTGTTGCCCGCCGACGGCGCGAAACGGCCGGCTTCGAGGATGCGCCGGATCATGAATTCCGGCACCTGTTCCTTCTTGTACATGCGGATGCTGCGGCGCTCGAGGATCACTTTCTCGGTGGACGTCCACGCTTTCCTGACCTGTTCGATCCGCTCTTCTCTCTTAGTCATGTTGTTCTTTCACCCGTTCCCTGTCCGAAGCACTTTTCCATCACGCGAGCGGGCTTTCTCCCAGGCCCCGCATCCATCGGCGGGGCCTTTGCGAGGGTGGGCGTTCAACCCGCACCGCCGGGGAGGTTTCATCCGTGCGGAGGAAATCGCCGCCGGTTTCCATGGAACGCAGACGGCCCCGTAAGGGACCGCCCGTCGCCCGAAGGGTCATCCTTGGATTGTTTTCACCCGAAGCTTCACCTACTCCTGGTACAGCCCCGGGAGTTTGACCAGAACCGGTTTTCCGATCTTTTTCATGGTCTCGACGTAGACCTTGTACATCTCCCTGCCCTTCTCGCCGTTGCTGTCGACCCACTTCTGCCACACGGGCACCAGGAGCTTGGCCAGCTTCTGGCGTTCGGCCTTCGGGAACACGATCAGTTCCGTCTTGGGGTCTTTCTTGACCTTCTCGCGCATGGCGGCGTCAACCCCGTCGAAGACCTTGGCGATTTTCATGGTGTACTTGGGAAACAGCGGCTTCCACTTGGCCTTGACATCGTCGGGCACCTTGTCCCAGGACTTCTTGTTCATGACCACGCTGCAGTGCCAGCCGCTCATGATCGAGATGTCGATGGCGTACTTGGTGACTTCGGTCCATTTGTAACCCGCCACGCCCGACGTCCAGCTGTTGATAGCGGCGTCCACGGTCTTGCGCTGCAGCGCCAGGTAGACGTCCGGTGTGCTCATGACCACGCTGGTAGCCCCCAGCAGGTCGCAGACCTGCTTGAAGACATTGGTGCCGCCCCAGATGCGCAGCCCCTTGAAGTCGGCGATCTTGGCGATCTTCTTGTTGCTGTAAATCTGCGAAGGAGTGGTGGTGGTGGGGAACAGGTACACGACGTCCTTGAATTCGCTGTCCAGGAAACCGCGCTTCTGGAACTCCATGAGCAGCTTGGCGCCGGTCTCGGCGGAATCGGAAAAAAACGGCAGCTGTACGCCGAGCGACAGCGGAAACTGTGACGGTGTGAACCCGCAGCAGGTCAGCGCCATGTCGGCCATGCCCTCGACGACGATGTCATACTGCTCGGCGGCTTTTCCCAGGGAGCTGGCCCCGTAAAACTTCACATTCACCTTGCCGCCGCTGGTTTCCCCGAGTTCCTTGACAAACGCCTCCAGCACCTTGGTGGCCGGGTGGCCCGGCGGGAGGAAACTGCTGAATTTGAGGTTGAGGGCCCCTGCCGGGGACGGTGCCGGCATGGCCAGGGCAATGGCCAGCAGCGCCGTTACTGCGAGGGTAAAAACCGAAAAACGAATCTTGTGGGTCTGGGTGTTCATGTGCATCTCCTCCATATCTCGTTTCTGTGAATCATTTCCCCATAACAGGCCCCCGGGTTACAGTCCCAGCAGGTCCTCGGCGTTCTCGTACATGTAGCGGGCCATGGCTTCCTCGTTCAGCGGCAGGGCCAGGGTACGCTCTACCAGCTGCTCGCAGTTGCCGAAGGGATAGGCACTGGCGAACAGGAAACGGTCCGGCAGCCACTGGATCCCTTTGACGTACAGGTCGCCGCCGGCGGCGAACACGTAGACGTCCGGTGACAGGAACACGCCGCCCGACCCGATGGCGCTGCACTTCAGGGCCACCCCGATGGCCTCGTTGACGAAGGGATAGGCGCCGTGCCCCAGCACCAGCGGGAGGTCCGGAAAGGTCTCGGCCACGTGCTGGAACTGGACCGGGTCGGTGTAGGTGATGTCCGGGCCGGCAAAGGGCCCCGTCATAAACAGGATGGGCACTTCCAGTTCGTTGCACTTTTCGTAGATCGGCATCAGGGATTCGTCGTCGGCGTACAACGGCTTTTCAAAGAGGCCGGGCTCGATGCACAGGCCCTTCAATCCCAGTTCCTTCACCGCCTTTTCGATATCCGCCACGGTTTCCGGGATGGGTTTGCTGCCGTCGACGCCGGCCAGGCCCAGCAGGCGGTCACCGGACTGGGCGGCCAGCCCGGCGATGTAGTCGTCGTTGACGTGGCACGACAGGCCCAGCAGGTGGGAGTGACGCCCGTTCATGACGCCGTAACGGATGCCGGCGTTGTCGATCTCCCGGTACAGAATCTCCAGCGCGGCCTGATCGGCGGCACCTTCGTCGCTCTCCAGGCTCTTTTCATAGGATTCCGGGGTGTCCACTTCGAACCGGAAGTTGGCGAAGCGCACGATGCCCTCCGGGAAAAACCCCTTGTAGGGCGCCGTGGGCGGCCGCAGTCGAAAATCGATGATCTTGCCTTTCATGGTGGGTCTCCTTTTCTCGGTTTATTCCCTACGTGTCCAAGTTTTCTGATTTATACCGCACCCGGGCCTTACAGCTCCAGCAGTCGGGCCGCGTTGCCGTACATGTATTTCTCCTTGACCTCGTCGGACAGCGGAAACTGCAGCGACAGTTCAACGGACTCCTTCAGGGGGCCGAAAGGGTAGGCCGAGGCGAAGATGAACTGGTCCGGCAGCATGCCGATGGCCTCCACGTACAGCTTGCCGCCCGGGAAAAAGCAGTAGATGTCCGGCGACAGGTAGAAATGGGGATGCTTGACGGCCAGGGCCACGGCGTCCAGCACCCGTGGATACCCGCCATGGGCCAGCACCAGCTTCAGGCCCGGAAAATCCTGCATCACGCGGTCCAGCGGCGGCCAGTCGTTGGCCCCGATGTCGTGGCCCGCATAGATGCCGCTCATGAACATGAGCAGCTTGTCATGCTTTACCATGGTTTCATAGATCGGGTAAAGTCGGGGATCGTTGGCCTTGAGCGGCTGCCCGTCGGCACCGGGGGAGTAACCGATCTCCAGCACCGCCCCCGCCATGCCGTGCTCGCCCAGGGCGGTCTCGATGGCCGCCACGGCCTCTTCGGCCGGCAGCTCCGCGTCGATTCCGTGCAGGCCGACGGCCCGGTTGTCGAATCGCCGGCCCAGGTCGATCATCATCTCGTCGGTGACGTTGATCTTGTCCGTACCGGACAGCTGCAGCACGGCCTTGGGCGGGTTGGCCAGGTTGCGGCCCGGCACCACGATGACATCCACACCGGCCTCGTCCATTTCGTGCAATAGCAGGTCGAGGCCCTCATCCTCTCCCACCTTGTACATGGAAGGGCTGGTGGCCATGGCCGGCTTGCAAACGAACTTGTTTTCCCACTTCAGCCGGCCGAGCTTGATGTCGAACAACAGCTTCTGCGCTGTAATGGGCGGCCGGCAGCGAAAATCGATTACTTTGGATACGGTCATTTGACAAATTCCCTTTACGCTTTCAGAATACCGCCACGGACGTACTGCCAACAGTACCGGCGGCGATTATTTCCGGGCACCGCACGCAACAGGCCATGCCCGCAACTCCGAAACCACCCGGGATTCAACAACGAAAGCCGGCTTCGGCGTTCCTTTGCCTTGTTCCCGAGTGCCTCTCTGGCCCTGTTTCCGCCTCGCAAAAAGCGGTCGCAAGCCCGCCGGCCTCTCCGGGCCGATGACTACCGGCTGATGCGCTCGAGAATGTGCACGCACATGGCCGCCTCCTCGAAGCCCAGGTTTCCGCCGCCGTTTTCCGCCAGCGCCAGTCGGCAGCCGTCCACCTGGCGCCTGCCGGCCTCGTGGCGCAGTTGGGTGACCAGTTCGAAAACCTGGCCCAGCCCCGAGGCGCCCACCGGGTGGCCGCGGGACTCCAGGCCGCCGGAGGTATTGATGGGCAGCCTGCCCCCCAGGCGCGTGGCGCCGGATTCGGCAAAAGGCCCGCCCTCCCCCGGCGCGCAGAACCCCAGGGATTCGCACTGGTGCAGTTCGCCGAAGGCGGTGGCATCGTGCACCTCGGCCAGGTCGATGTCCTGCGGCCCCACGCCGGCCGCTTCGTACGCCCGCCGCGAGAGCCGGGCGCCGATGTCGCGGTCTTCTTCCGAGATGCCGCGGTCCGAACCGGAACCCAGCACCGAGGCACGGATGCGCACCGGGCGCGCTGTGCCGATCTTCTTCAGGTACTCGCCGGAGCAGACCACGGCACAGGCGGCGCCGTCGCCCACCGGTGCACACATGGGGACCGTCAGCGGGTAAATCACCGGCCGCGCGGCCAGCACCTCCTCGACCGTCATGTCCTTCTGGTACTGGGCATAGGGGTTCATGGTGCTGTGGAAGTGATTCTTGCTGGCGATCACCGCCAACTGGCGCTGGGTCGTGCCGTGGGTGGCCATGTGCCAGCGGCACCAGCCCGCGTAGACATCCATGAAGGCGCTGCGGCTCTTGCCGGCGTCGCCGGCCTTGTCCTGGTCTTCGGGGATCTCCAGTTTCAGGCCGTCGAGCACCCTGCGCCAGGCGGCGAAGTGCCTCTGGATGTCGGACACGTCCACACCCGCCCAGTAGGCCCGGAAGGTCTTTTCGCGGTCTTCGCTGTAGAGTTTCTCGACCCCCACCGCCAGCGCGCAGTCGTAGAGACCGCTGGCGACGCCCATCCAGGCTCCGTGCAGGGCGGTGGAAGCGCCGGCGCAGGCGTTCTCCACGTTGGTAATGGGAATCTCCTGGATGCCCAGCGGGCGCAGGGCCACCTGGCCCTTGATGCAGTGCTGCTCGGTGAAGTAGCCCCACATGGAGTTGGAGAACCAAGCCGCCTGTAGGTCCCCTGCGGCCAGGCCGGCATCGTCCAGGCCGGCGCGCACGGCCTGGGCCACCAAGTCCTTCTCGGTCTTGTCCAGGTGCTTGGCAAAACGGGTCATGCCGGCACCGATGATGTAGACGTCTCGCATAGCCGTCATCCTCATGATGGACGCGAACCGCGTCCGGAAATTCACTTCCGCGGGCCTTCCCGGGTATCGCCCGGAAAGACCCGCCGTTCGCTCAGGAAGTGACTGTTGGCGTCAAATGCCCCTACTTGTTTTCGTAGGTTTTCTCGAACACCTGGCCCTTGTAGTGGCTGCGCTCCAAGCTGCCGGGCTCGGCCCACAGGATCTTCGGGCTGATTTTGAGCCGACGGCTCATGGCCTCCACGATTTCCTTCTCCAAGGTCTCAAGTTCGGCGCCGGCCACGCCCTCGGCGTGCTCGACGCGGATCTTCAGCGGCGGCACCACGCGTGGCGGCTTCTCGTCGAGCACGATGCGCAGCTCGCCGGTCACGCGCGGCACGAACTCGTTAATGACCCCCTTGATGTGGCTGGGGTAGACCATGACGCCCTTGACCTTGAGCATGTCGTCGGCCCGCCCGATGACCTTGTAGCGGAAACCGGTTCGTCCGCACGGGCACGGCTCGGTGAAGACCTGGTGGATGTCCCCCATGCTCTGGCGCATCCACACGAAACCGTCGCCCACCAGCATGGTGAAAACGGCCTCGCCCTTGGCGCCGTCTTCCATGGGGATGGGCGCCTTGGTTTCCGGATCCACCAGTTCGTAGTAGCACAGGTCGTCGGCCACCCAGTGCATGCCCTGGTACTCGTCGTGGTCGCAGGAGAAACCGAAACCGGCGCCGCCGTCGAAAATGCGGCACCCGTAGGCGCCCTCCAGCTTCTGCCGGACGGCCGGAATGCCGGCCCCGGGCTCGCCGCCCAGGATGAGGGCCTTGAAGCCCAGGTCGCCCACCTCCTGCTTGAGCACCTTGGGGGCCTGCTCGATGAGGTACTCGGCCAGCGAAGGCGTGCCCACGTAAAAGGTGGCCCGGAAGAGTTTCTGCATCAGCAGGATGCGCTCGCTCTTGGCCTCGGCCCCCACGGGAATCGCCAGGCAGCCCAGCTTCTGGAGACCCAGCATGAGCGGCACACCGGCGATCACCATGGACAGCGCAAAGCAGAAGAGCATGCGGTCGCTGGAGCGCAGCCCGGCGCGCCAGGCGCCGCGCACCATGGACTCGCCCCACAGCTCGGTGATGTCGAAGTTGGTCAGCGGATACGGCGTGGGCGTGCCGGTGGTGCCGGTGGTGGTGGCCATGTAGTCCAGGTCGTCCACCGACACGGGCATGATCTGGTCCAGCACCTTGAGCATGTCGCCCTTGTACTCCTGCGCCAGCGCCAGCAGCGACTGCTTGTTGAACAGCGCAATCTTGTCCTTGAACTCATCGAAACCGGTGAGTTTCTCAGGGTCGAGCTTGGCGTCCTCGAGAATGCGGGTGTAAAACGGCGCGTTGGCCTTGAGCCGCGCCAGCATGGTCTTGAGCCGCTCCAGCTGGATTTTCTCCATTTCAGGGGTGTTGAGCAGCGGCTCCATCTCCATATTCCAGTAGGGCCTTTCCTGACTCATTTTTCTCTCCTTATGCGTCTTGCTTTTGCTCTTTGTCGATTGCCGTCAGCTGTCGTCTTCTTCCTCGTCGTCCAGCACGCCGGCCAGCCTCATGATCTTTTCGTAGACCTCGGCCTGCCCCTCGGCTTCGGCCGCCATGAAATCTTCGTCGGTTTCCACCTTCATGAAGGTCGGATCCTCCCACCAGCGGGACTTGGTCTTGAGGATGGGCTTGCCGCCGCCGGAAAAGGCCATGAAGAGGTTGGGCGCGCCGGCCAGCTGGGTCATCATGCGCTGCTCGTAGCCCAGGACCTTGGTCCACGGCAGGCGGTCGAACCAGCGGTGCTGTCCAACGGGTCCGATGGGCAGGCCCAGGATGAAGGAACAGCCCTCGAGGCGGTTGAGAAACAGCGACACCGCCCCCACGCTGAAAAGAATGCGCGCTTCGGCCTTGTGCTGGGCCGCACAGGCGCAGGCGTAGTCGCAGGCGATGCCGAAATCGATGACCTTCCACAGGCAGCTGGGTCCATATGCCCCGATCCCCACGCTCTTGTTGCGGCTGACATACTTGAGGTATTCACCGCAGGTGGGAAAACCGCAGCCGCCGCAGTTCCACATGGGCGGCTGGGTCAGGTCGGCGCCCAGCAGCAGGATCGGCGGCAGAATGCCTTCCTCTTTGTAGCTGCGGAAAGCGGTGGCGTCGTGCAGCTGGAAGGCCGAGGTCTTGCCCAGCGTCTCCAGCACCTGGATCATGGGCTCCAGGTCCTCGCCGGTGACGATTTCCATGCGCAGGCCCAGTTTTCCGGTCAGCAGCGGCGCCTTGGCCGCGGCCCCGGCGCAGGCCTTGGCGACCTCCAGCAGGTGTTCGTTGGCGGCTTCGTATCCGTCGTATACAGCCATCTTCTATTCCTCCTTGTCTTCCTGCTCGCCCTTGATCGGTTGGGTGGGGTCGAAGGTCATGTAGGGGTGGTTGGGGATCTGGCGGGTGATGACCGCGATCTTGCGCAGGGAATCCACCAGGTTTTTCATGTTGGTCAGGTGGTATTCGGGCGGAATGTCGGCGTAGGGATTCTTGGCCGCCACGGCCAGCAGGATGCCCACCACGATCTCGGAATCCATGCAGAAGTCCAGGTTGCGCCCCGCCAGGCCCACGGAATAGCACGGTTTGGCGTCCACGAAATGCGTGGAGGCCAGCCACAGGGCCGAGCCCACGGCGTAGCCCAGGTCGTGGGCCCGCAGCATGCACAGGGGCCCGTTGATGGTCGTCTTGCGCCGCCGGTCGGTAGGATCGACGACGCCGTTGAAGTGCGGCAGCCGCTCGTAGACGAAAGAGCAGTCGGGCTCTCCCCCGCACAGTCCGCAGGCGGCGTCCATGGGGCTGTTGCGCGCCCGGAAGTTGCCCAGGAAAACGATGGCGTCGCTCTCGCGCACCATGGCGGCTTCGTACAGGAACGGTTTCTTGAGCTTTTTGGGCTGTTCCTCGTGGGCCAGGCGCTCCATCTCCCGGGCGATCTTCTCCAGTTCCTTCTGCCCGTGTGCGATCTCGGCCTCGCAACCGTGCACCCCGCCGGTAAACGGGGCGGTCAGGGCCGCGTTGACCATCAGCTTGGCCACCATCAGGACGTTGTCTTTTTTATTCTGGTCCGATGGCGAGTACAGCGGCCATTCGTTGAAGTGTATGCGTGCCATTCATCATCCTCCGTGTTTGTATACCGCATTGCCGGCCGCGACGGGGCCGGTCCGTTAGAAGTCGGTGGGTCTCCGGGGGTAGGTTTCCCCCAGGATGTGGCCCCCGTGACGCGCCAGGGTTTCGTTGTTGCCGTCCTCGATCAGGGTGGCGCGGGCGTCGCGGAAGAGCTTTTCCACGATGTACTCTTTCGTCAGGCCGTTGGCGCCCCAGATCTGGATGGCCTCGTGGGTGTTCTTGAAAGCCATCTCGGTGCACTGCGTCTTGGCCCACAGGGAGTACTCGACGTGGGGGGGCGAAATATTGAAGTTCAGGTTCATGGCCGCCCGCGAGACCGCACGGCAGGTTTCGACGCGGCGGAAGAGATCGAAGATGCGCTGCTTCATTACGTAGTGCTCGATCAGCGGTTTGCCGCCCTGGACGCGCTGGCGCGCATAGGCCAGGCTCTCTTCCAGCGCGGCCCGCGCGATGCCCGTCGACCACGCCGCCATGCACAGGTTGGCCGAGGCCAGGATCATGTCCAGCATGGGGACGTAGAAATCGGGCTCGGCGATCATCCAGCTGCGCGGTATGCGCACGTTGTCGAAGTAGATCTCTCCCTGGTTGAGGTCGCGCTGGCCGATTTTTTCCAGCGGTTTCCCCCGCGACACCCCCTTGCGGTCCAGGGGGACGATGCACAGCCCGTTGCCGGCGAACCCCCGGGAAGGATCCATCTGGCAGTGCAGCAGGACATGGGTGGCCACCGTTCCGCCGGACACCCAGGCCGATTTCTGCCCGTTGATCACCCACTCGTCACCGTCGGCGGTCACCTGCAGGTTGCCCTGCAGATCGGCGGAGGAGAAGTAGTCTTCCCCGATGGCGATGACGTCCGAACCGTGCTCGGGTTCCGTGATACCCCAGCATCCACGGATGCTCCCGTCGCGGCATTCGCAGAAAGGCCTGACAAAGGTCTCCACGAGTTCTTCGTCGGCCGTCATGCAGGCGCAGTAGGCCGGAAAACAAGCCACCGCGAGGTGGACCGACAGTCCGAAACTGGCCCAGCCGAACTCTTCGTAGACCAGGTGGATCTGCAGCGGGCTGAGTCCTTGGCCCCCGTAGAACTCGGGCAGCAGGATGGTGTGAAAGTCCAGTTCGTATGCTTTCCTGAAAAATTCCCAGAGGGGCGAACCTTCGGCGACCACCTCCTCGGCCGTCATGCGGTCCAGCTCAAGGGAGATGGGACGCATGACCTTGCGGGCGAACTCCCGAGCCGCCGACCGAATGGCTTTGTCCTCTGCGGTCAGGTCAATGTTGATGTCGAAATAATCCATCCCGGCTCCTCCCTGATCAGGCATCCATGGGCAGATCGAATTTTTTACAGTACTCGGGATAAAGCTCCTGTCCGGGCTTGAGCAACGGCAGAATCTGCAGCACCTTGTTGACGGGGCCCTTGGCCTTGATCTGGCGCATGGCCAAAGCCTTGGGGATGTTGACCTTCTTCAGCCAGTATTTGTGCACCATGTCACCGTTCATCTTCATGGTGACCACCGGCACCTTGGCCCTGGCCTCGTCGTCGAAAAGCACGCCGTTCTCATCGACATACATGGCGATGTCCGGGTCGTCGACCACGAACAGGATGGTGATCCCGCTCTGCTTGAGCTTGGTACCGAATTCGGTTTCCTTGATCATCTTGTTCCACAGGTCTCCAAAAAGATCTTTGGCCATTTGCTTGTCCTTGAATACCGACATGGGTCTCCTCCTTGTGTTTCGGAAAAATTGAAAAGTTGACGTGCAGCCTATCTTTCGGGTTCATTTGCCCGCTTAACTTCAGCAAAAGGCATGCCATGCCATTAGATTAATGATTACACTACAATATCTGCTGGTTGTGGTTTTCGAAAGGTAGGCCGTCGGGACATTGTGTCTTTATCAAAACGATATATGTCTATATAAAGACACCTGTGGCGCGCGGATACTGTTGGAAGGCGCGAACAATCACCGTGGTCGGCAGGGGCCGGGGCGCTCGAAAGGCCGCAACCGGCGCTGGCGTGGGTGACCCCCACACCCCCGGCTTCAGGCGATCTTGCGGATTCCCACCCGCATCAGGATCCCGCCGCAGGCACCCAGGGGCAGCCCAGCGCCATATCAGTTCATGGCAGGTCGAATATCTTGCTCTAAAAATTCTCCTCACCGCCCCGGGAGGTGTGCATGCGCTCCAGCATCCGCATGACGCGCCGCCAGATCTTATGCAACGCCATGATGCAGATGCCCCCGCCGTCGGCCGGCGGTTCCACGACTCCGGTGGCGTCGATGAGAAATGCATCGTCCTCCCCGTGGCCGGCCAGGCAGGCGCTGGCCGAAACCACCGTGACCACGATGCGGTAATCCCGAAACCGTTCGATGGCGCGCAGCCGCCTGACCCGGTCGGGCGAAGCCAGAAAGGCTTCCAGTTCCCCCCGCCTCCAGCGGCAGCTGACTGTCGAAGGCGCCCGGGGCGGGTCCGCCGGAAAGCGATGCGTTCCTGACCGCCTCGCAATTTCAGCGCGCCCTCTTGTTGCGGAAAAACAGATAGACGCTCATGGTCATCATGAAACAGGTGAACTCCAGGAAGGGCATCTTTTCGACCGATACCCGGAGTGGAAGTTTACCCATGCGTCATTGGATATCCGCCCGCTCGGCCCGGCGCGCCTTGTGGCGCCATTTATTGAAATCCCTGCGGGCGAAATTCATCATGAAAGTAGGGCTGAGGCGCCCCAGCCACCACATGATATAGGCAACGGCCGTCACCGGGATGATCGGCTTGTTGCGGGCCACGCCGTCCAGGATGACCTGCGCGCACTTGTCCGGTGTGATGCCGAAACGTTCCCAGACGGAGAGCGCCTTGACGAACTGCCGGCGGTCGAACCCGGTCATGGGAGAAGTTTCGAAGATGGGCGTCTTGATAAAACCGGGGCACACCACGCTCACGTTCACCCCCAGGTCCCGGCCCTCGACCCACAGGCCCTCGGAGAGCCCCATGACACCGAACTTGCTGGTGACGTACGACACGGTGGCCGGAAACGGGATCAGCCCTTCCACCGAGGAGATGTTCACGATGTGACCCGACCCCTGCCGGACCATCTGCCAGTAGGCCAGCAGCGAACCGTGCACCACGCCGTTGAGGTTGACGTCCAGCACCTTGCGCCACTGGTCGATGTCCTGGTCGCGCACCTCGCCCACGACGGCGATGCCGGCGTTGTTGAAGATGTAATCCAACCGGCCGTTTTGCGCTACGACCTCCTCGACCACGGCCTTGAAGGCCTCGTAGTCGGTGACGTCAAGCTCCCGGGCCCTGACCTCCCCGCCCCCCGGTTTGACGCCCGCCACGGATTTGTGCAGCAGTTCGGTGTTGACATCCGTGGCCGTGACATGCGCGCCGCGATCCGCCAGCGCTTCCACCAGGCTCCTTCCGATGCCCGAGGCGGCACCGGTAACGATACAATTCTTTCCCTTGAATATATTCACAGACACTCCTCCTCATACGAGCCGTTTGACGTAGTACCGAATGAAGTCCTCCTCCTCGACGATCTTCACGATTTCATTGCCGCTGTTCTCGGCCCAGGCGGGAAAATCGTTCAACGAACCACGATCGGAGACCCGAGCCTCGATGACCTCTCCGACTTCCACTTCCCTGATCACCCTGCTCACCTTGACGATCGGGATGGGGCAGGCAAATTTTCTGAGGTCATACACCTGGACCACCGGGGTTTCATCACTCATGGCAAATCTCCTCCCAGGCTGAGCGCTTAAAATTGTTGAAAAGACGGAATTTACAATCGTTTGAAGGAATGATGCCTATTTCGTTGACAATCATCTGAACCCCTTCGGGATTTCCGATTTCATCTCGCAGCGCGCGGGACGTCAAATGCCGTCGGACACAGCAAACTACGGACCGGCGGCATTTTCCCCGTACCCGCGGCAACCTCGAAAATCACTCCGCTTGGGCTCCTGTGAAACCGCCGGAAACAGGACGTTTTCAGATGAACAGTTGGATTCTGCTTTTTCGGGCCTCGGCCAGGAAGGTGGCCACACCCGCAAAGCTCAGCCCCTCGTAGTCGATAAACGCGTCGCGCTCGAACCCCAGCAGGTCGGTGGATTTGTCGCTGACATAGATGCGCACGCCCAGTTCCTCGGCCAGCGAAATCATTTCCGCCAAGCTAGGCATGTTGATTCTGGCCATCACGGCCTTCAGGGCGGCGGTGTCGATGTCTCCGGGCGCCGACCGGGCCAGTTCCAGTTCATCGGCGCCTATGGGCAGTCCGGCTCCCAGGGTCTCTCCCGCGTCATCGGGGACCTTTTTTCTGTCCAGCAAGGCCGGGATGGACCAGAAGGTAAAATACATCACCACTTCCATGCCCATGGCCGCCGCGCCGGCGGCGATCACGAAGGCAGAGATGACTTTGTCCAGTTCGCCGCTGAGCAGGGCGATGCTGACCTTGTTCTCGGGGGCTTCCGTTTTCAGGGCCACCACTTCGGCCTTCAAGGCGGTGATCTGGGACTGCAGGCCTGCGATATCCACGGCAACCTCCCT
>CAYZCL010000114.1:0-38906 GCA_964476595.1 uncultured Desulfobacteraceae bacterium | reverse complement strand
ATCATCTCGGCCACCAACGCCGACCTGGTGGAGGACATCCGCAACGGCAGGTTCCGTGAAGACCTGTACTACCGCTTGCGGGTGGTCACGCTGAAAGTCCCCCCGCTGCGCGAGCGCCGCGAGGACATCCCCCTGCTGGCGAAACGTTTCGCCGAGGATTTCTGCCGGGTCCACGAGCTAACGCCCGTCAAGCTTCCAACCGAAACCCTCAAGTGGCTGTCGGCCTACCCCTGGCCCGGCAATGTGCGTGAACTCAAAAACGCCCTGGAGGCCGGCATCGTACTGTGCCGCGACGGCGTGCTGCAGAGGCGGGACATCCAGCTGGGGGGCCTGCCCGAACAGGGGGCCCTGCCACAGGAAAAGCAGAGCGAGACCCTGTCGCTGGAGGACAACGAACGCCAGACCATCATCAAGGCCCTGCGCCGCAGCGGGGGCGTGCAGAAGGACGCCGCCACCCTGCTGGGCATCAGCCGCCGGGCCATCCATTACAAGATCAAGAAGTACGGTATTGATGTCAAAAACCTGGACTGAAACCGACCCTGTGCTCATGAACGACCCATCCATCGCCGACCTGCTCTTCGAAGCCTGTTTCCTCAAGCGCCTGCCCCGATCCGGATACGCCTTTCTGGGCCGCGGAAGCGAATCCGTCGCCGAACACACCTTCGCGGCGGCCTTCATCGCCTTCGTGATGACGCAGCTGCATCCCGAGGCCGACGCCCTTCGGCTCATCAGCCTGGCGCTGGTGCACGACCTGCCCGAGGCGCGCACCGGCGATATCAACTACCTCCAGCGGCTCTACACCCGGGCCGATGAGTCCCGTGCGGTGGCCGACATGACCGCCGGAATCCCTTTCGGCAATCTGCTGACGGGGCTGCTGAATGAGTTCAACGAACAGCGAACCCTGGAGTCGCTCCTGGCCCACGACGCCGATCAGCTGGCCCTCATCCTGGATCTCAAGCCTGTGGACGAGAGCGGCTACGAACCCGTCAGGGAATGGCTCACAGCGGCCCGCGGGCGCCTCAAAACCGACACCGGAAGGCGCCTCGCCAGGAGCATTCTGGAGGGAAATTCCAGCCGCTGGTGGCAGAAAAATCTCATTGACAGCCATGGGCGAATCAAATAGCTTTCCCGCCAGCCGACGTGTGATCGGAACCACCCTGTCCATGCCATAGCGGAGGATGCGATGAACTGGCTGACCAACACCCTGGGGACTTCCATCGGCAAGAAGCTGATGATGGCGGTCACGGGCCTCTCCTTTATCGGTTTTCTGACCCTTCATCTGGCCGGCAATCTCTCCATCTACGGCGGTCCGGAGGCGTTCAACGCCTACGCCGAAAAACTCCACTCGCTGGGGCCCGTGCTGGTAGCGGCCGAGTGGATCCTGCTGGCCCTGGCCCTTGTGCACATCGTCACCGGCCTGCTGCTCTTCGTGCAGAACCTGTCGGCCCGCCCGCGGCGCTACCGGGTCAACAAGAGCGGCGGCGGCCGCACCATCGGTTCGGCCACCATGCCCTACACCGGGCTGCTGATCCTGCTGTTCGTCATCTTCCACCTGGCCAATTTCAGCTTCGTGGACAAGTCCCACACGACCATCTTCGACATCGTCTCGCACGCCTTCGCCGATCCCGTCTACGTTGCCATCTACATCGCGGCCATGGTGGTGGTGGCCCTACACGTCAGCCACGGTTTCTGGAGCCTGTTTCAGACCCTGGGTCTCAACCACCCCAAGTACATGCCGGCCATCACGGTGGCGGGCACCATTCTCAGCCTGGTTTTCGGCATCGGGTTCGGGTTCCTGCCGATTTACTTTTCATTTTTCGCTTAAGCGGCAAGAAAGGAAGACACCATGCAGCTTGACGCCCACATCCCCGCAGGGCCACTGGCCGAGAAATGGGACCGACACCGATTCGAACTCAAGCTGGTCAGTCCCGCCAACAAGCGCAAGTTCACCATCCTGGTGGTGGGCACCGGCCTGGCCGGGGGCTCGGCGGCGGCCAGCCTGGCCGAACTCGGCTACAACGTCAAGAATTTCTGCATCCAGGACAGCCCCCGCCGGGCCCACAGCATCGCCGCCCAGGGGGGCATCAACGCCGCCAAGAACTACCCCAACGACGGCGACAGCATCTGGCGCCTGTTTTACGACACCATCAAGGGCGGCGACTTCCGTGCCCGCGAGGCCAACGTCTACCGCCTGGCGCAGGTCAGCAACAACATCATCGACCAGTGCGTGGCCCAGGGCGTGCCCTTCGCCCGCGAGTACGGCGGCCTGCTGGCCAACCGTTCCTTCGGCGGGGCCCAGGTGTCGCGCACTTTCTACGCCCGCGGCCAGACCGGGCAGCAGCTGTTGCTGGGGGCGTACGGCGCCTTGAGCCGCCAGATCGCCGCCGGACACGTGGAGATGTTCACCCGCCGCGAGATGCTGGACCTGATCGTGGTCGACGGGCGCGCACGCGGCATTCTGGTGCGCAACTTGGTCACCGGTGAGATGGAGCGCTACGCCGGCGACGCCGTGGTGCTGGCTTCGGGCGGTTACGGCAACGTATTTTTCCTGTCCACCAACGCCATGAGTTCCAACGTCACCGCCGCCTACCGGGCCTACAAGCGCGGCGCCCTGTTCGCCAACCCCTGCTTCACCCAGATCCATCCCACCTGCATCCCGGTCCACGGCACCTACCAGTCCAAACTGACCCTGATGAGCGAGAGCCTGCGAAACGACGGCCGCGTGTGGGTCCCCAAGACGCCGGGCGACAAGCGCCCCCCCAACGAGATCCCCGAGTCCGAGCGCGACTACTACCTGGAGCGCAAGTACCCCAGCTTCGGCAACCTGGTGCCCCGCGACGTAGCCTCCCGCGCCGCCAAGGAGCAGTGCGACATGGGCAAGGGGGTCGGCGACACCGGGCTGGCCGTCTACCTGGACTTCGCCGACGCCATCCGCCGCGACGGGCGCGCGGTCATCGAGAAGAAATACGGCAATCTTTTCGAGATGTACGAGAAGATCACGGCCGAGAACCCCTACGAAACCCCCATGCGCATCTACCCCGCCATCCACTACACTATGGGCGGGCTGTGGGTGGACTACAACCTCATGAGCACCATCCCGGGCCTGTTCGTGCTGGGCGAGGCCAACTTCTCGGACCACGGCGCCAACCGGCTGGGCGCCAGCGCCCTCATGCAGGGCCTGGCCGACGGCTATTTCATCATCCCTTACACCATCGGCGGTTACCTGGCGGACAGTCCCCGGCAGGTGGTCTCCACCGACCATCCCGCTTTCGCCGAAGCCGAGAAAAGGGTCGGCGAACAAGTCGAGAAGATGCTGAAGATCAACGGCCACCGCACGGTGGACGACTTTCACCGCCACCTGGGGCTGATCATGTGGGACTACTGCGGCATGTCGCGCAACGACGAAGGGCTGCAGAAGGCCCGCGGGATGGTTCGTGAGCTGCGCGCCGAGTTCTGGGAAAACGTGCGCGTACCTGGACAGGGCGAAGAATTCAACCAGAGTCTGGAGCGCGCCGGGCGCGTAGCCGACTTCCTGGAGTTCGCCGAACTGATGATCATCGATGCCCTCACCCGCCGCGAGTCCTGCGGCGGGCACTTCAACGAGGCTTTTCAGACCGAGGAGCACGAGGCCCTGCGGGACGACGAGCACTTCGCCCACGTGGCCGCCTGGGAATACACCGGTGACGGGAGCGAACCGCAGCGCCATATCGAGCCCCTGGTATTCGAAAATGTTCATCTTGCACAAAGGAGCTACAAGTGACCCGGACCATCGATCTGACGTTGAAGGTGTGGCGGCAGAAAACCGCCGACGCCAGGGGCGGCTTCGAGACGCTGCATGCCACCAACATCTCCACGGACATGTCTTTCCTGGAGATGCTGGACGTGGTCAACGACCAGCTCACACTGGACGGCAAGGAACCCATCGCCTTCGATTCCGACTGCCGCGAGGGCATCTGCGGACAGTGCGGCGCCGTGGTCAACGGACACCCCCACGGACACCAGAAGGGCACCACCCTGTGCCAGCTGCACATGCGCCATTTCAACGACGGCGACACCATCGTCATCGAACCCTTTCGCGCCCGGGCCTTCAAACTGGTGCGCGATCTGGTCATCGACCGCAGCCCCCTGGACCGGATCATCCAGGCCGGTGGTTACATCTCGGTCAACGCCGGCAGCGCACCGGACGCCAACACCATCCCCGTCTCCCAGGAAAAGGCGGACCTGGCCATGGATGCGGCCGCCTGCATCGGCTGCGGGGCCTGCGTGGCGGCCTGTCCCAATGCATCGGCCATGCTGTTCGTCGGCGCCAAGGTGTCCCACCTGGCCCTGCTGCCCCAGGGGAGGCCGGAGGCCGCCCGGCGCGCCCTGGCCATGGTGCGCCGCATGGACGAACTGTGTTTCGGCAACTGCTCCAACGAGCGCGAATGCGAGGCAGAGTGCCCCAAGGAGATCTCCATCGTCAATATCGCCCGCCTCAACCGGGAGTTCATCAAGGCGGGCTTCTTCTCGGCGGTGCGGTAGAAGCCCTTGCCGTCGCGGGCGGCACGACGAACCGACGACATCCCCACAGGCAGTCGCGGCGGAACCCTGGCCGCCTGCTTCATTCAGACGTTCCACCACGCCCCGGCCGCGGTCCGGAAGCGCAGCCGCGGCAATGCGCTTTCCACCCGCAGACCGCTGAAACCCGACACCGGACGCCGCAGTCGACTCAATGAACCCTATCAGCGAACGCCTGAAGGCACTGTGGACCTACGTGACCACGAACCCCGTCTTTCTCAGGGGACTGGCCGAAGCCGTGCTCATCTTGGCGCTGTCTGCGGCCGCCTGGCTAATCCTGCGCCGGGTGCTGAAAATGCTGGAAAAACGCCTGCGGGGAATGCCGTTCTTTCAGGGCAACACCAAAGTCTTCGACCTCATCCAGGTAGCCCTGTTTTACGCGGTCTTTATTGTCTGCGGCACCCTGATCATCGATCTCTTTGACATCCCCACCGTCGGCGACGTTTTCTACGCCGTCCTGATCGTGCTGGTGGCCATACCGTTTAAGCGTTTCGTCGACATCCTCATCGAGTACCTGGAAAAGGGCATCGCCGCCAGGACCGAAACCCATGTGGACAACATCATCTTCGCCCTGTTCGGCAAGCTGTCGGGGGTCATCATCTACACCGTGGCCGGCATCCTGGCGCTGGACGTGCTGGGCATCAACGTCATGCCCTTCGTGGCCGGCGCGGGCGTGGCCGGCCTGGCCATCGGTTTTGCCGCCAAGGACACCCTGTCCAACCTGATCGCCGGCATCCTGCTGATCATCGACCGTCCTTTCGAAGTGGGCGACCGTATCGAGGTGTGGGCCGCACCGTCGGGCAGCGCCACTTGGGGAGACGTCATCGATATCGGACTGCGGGCCACGCGCATTCGCACCACCGACCACATCGTGGTGATCATCCCCAACAACGAAATCATGAAGCGCGACATCGTCAACTACACCGCCATCAGCTCGGAGATCCGCGTGCGCATCAACATCGGGATCGCCTATGATGCCGACGTCGCCAAAGCCAAGACGCTGATGCTGGGTGTCGCCCGCGAGATCCCCTGGGTGCTGCGCCGGCCGGCCCCCAAGGTGGTGGTGCGCAACTTCGGTGAATCGTCCGTGGACCTGCAGCTGCGGGTGTGGATCGAGGATGCCCGCAAGCGCATGGACACCATTTCTGAGATCACCGACCGCATCAAAACGGTGTTCGACCGCGAAAACGTCGAGATTCCCTACCCCCGTCGGGACATCACCATCCGGCGCGGCGCACCGGACGCATAAATTCATTGATTTTCTGGAATATTCGGATTAGATTTTCGCGTTTAGGGCCATGGGGCCGCAAGGAAGGTTCATCATGCAGCTGACCATTTCCGAAATCGCCAAATGCTTGGGGCTTCCCGAAAGCACGGTGCGCCGCTGGATTCGCCAGGGACGCCTGCCGGTGCAGCGCATCGGAGAAGAGTACAGCTTCAGCCAGGCCGCCCTGGAGCGCTGGGCCCGGCAGCGCAACCTGTCCTTTTTCCCTCCGCGGGTGGACAGCAATTCGCAGCAGGCCCCCGAACTCGAAGACCTGCAAACCGTCATGCGGCGCGGCGGCGTAGTTTACGAACTGGCGGCCGAGGACCTCCACTCGGCGCTGCGGGCGGCGGCCGACAGCATCCCTGGCCTGGAGAGGGCCGAACGCGAGGATCTCTACCAACGGCTGCTGGCCCGCGAGCAGCTGGCGTCCACGGGCATCGGCAGGGGAGTGGCCATCCCCCACCCCCGCAACCCGGCCGCCAACACGACCAGGCGTTCCGTAATCACCACCTGCTTCCTGAAAAACCCCGTGGATTTCAACGCGGTGGACCAGCAGCCGGTCTTCGTGATGTTCGTCCTGTTGAGCCCCTCGGTCAAGGCGCACCTGCACCTGCTGTCGCGCCTGACCTACTGCGTGCGGGACGACGATTTCGTGGTTTTCCTGAAAACGAGACCGGCCCCGGCCGATTTTTTCGAACGCATCGCCCGACTGGAAGAACAGCTGGTATCAGCCGGGTACTGACGGACTTCACGCTGGCATGGACCGCTTCAAACCATGGCTCAGACTGACCCGATGGCGTTTTTTCCGCCTCGATGACCGGCTGCTGCTGATCCTCATCGCCGTGATCGTCGGCAACTGCAGCGGACTGTCGGCGGTGGTGCTCAACACCTCCATCGACGCCATGGTGGAATGGCTGCACCCCTTGCGTCACTACTGGTGGGCCTTCCTGCTGCCGGCCGCGGGCGCCGCGGCCTCGTCCATTTTTCTGGAAAAAATCGTGCGTGAGGGCGCCGGACACGGCGTGCCGGAAGTCATCTATGCGGTGTCGCGCTACGGAGGTCTGCTACGTTTCCGCTCCAGCTTCACCCGCTTGGTCTCCAGCTGCCTGACCATCGGAAGCGGCGGTTCGGCCGGCCCCGAGGCCCCGGTGGTCATCAGCGGGGCCGCCATCGGCTCCACCATTGCCCGCAAGTTCGGGCTCAACGAGCGCCAGCGGGTCACGCTGGTGGGCTGCGGCGCCGCCGGGGCCATCTCCGCCATTTTCAACGCCCCCATCGCCGGCATGGTCTTTGCCGTGGAAGTCATTCTGGGCGAGTGGACGACCCTCAACATCATCCCTATCGCCATCGCCGCGGTTTCGGGCACCGAGATCAGCCGCATCCTGATGGGCAACCGCATCGCCTTTACCCATCAGGTGTTCAACATCGACTTCATCGACATCGCGGGCAGCGTCGGTCTGGGCATTCTGGCCGCCGCGGCTTCCATCCTGCTCACCCGCCTGCTGCGCGGCATGAACAGCCTGTGCAGCCGGACCGGCGGGCCCGCCTGGATGCGCGCCGCGCTGGGCGGATGCGTGGTGGGCGCCATGGGGCTGGCGCTGCCGGACGTGCTGGGCGAGGGCTATCACACGACCCGCCTCATGATCCACGGCATGTACGCGCCGGGGGTGACACTGGTGTTCATCCTGCTGATGGCCAAAATCCTGGCCACCTCCCTCACGCTGGGATGGGGGGGGTCGGGCGGTATCTTCGCCCCCTGCCTGGCCATCGGCAGCATCCTGGGCCTGACGTTTCAGCGGGCTATGATGGCCCTGTGGCCGGGAGCCAACCTGGCCAGCGAGGGCTGCTTCGCCCTGTTGGGCATGGCCGGGCTGATCAGCGGCATGCTGCAAGCTCCGCTGACGGGCATCTTCCTGATCGTCGAGATCACGGGCGGCTGGGAAGTGATCCTGCCCCTGATCATCATCTCGGTGATCTCGACCACGGTATGTCACTACTTCGAGCCGGCCTCGTTCTATCTCAAGGAACTCATCGACCACGGGCACCTGCTGCGGCCCGGCACCGACGCGCGCGTGCTGACCGATCTGAGCGTACCCGAACTGCTGGAAAAAGACTGCATCGCGGTGTCGCCCACCATGCGCCTGGGCGAATTCGTCGACATCGTCAAAATCTCGCACCGCAACTACTTTCCGGTGGAGGACCCCGAAACCGGGGAGTTCCTGGGGATGGTCTACCTCGACGACGTGCGCCCCTACCTCTTTAACCCCGCCATGTACGACGCGGTCGTCATCGAGGAGATCATGGACACCGGCGTCGAGACCGTGCATCCCGAAGACAACCTGGCCGACGTGCTTCGCAGGATGGATGAAAAGCGGCTGTTCAGCATGCCGGTGGTCAGCAACAACCGCTTCAGGGGGATGATATCCAAGGCGACCCTGCTGGATCGCTACCGCCGCGAACTGGCGGTGCAGACCAGTTGACAGGAGGGAGATAGGCAAAATGGACAAAGAACTGTTTCACATCTTTCGCAACACGCCCCTGGGAAGAGAAACGCTGATGCAGTCCGTACACTTCTGCAGGCGGGTAGGCGCCTACCCGGTGATCTACATCCCGCAGTCGACGAAGTTTCTCATGTACTTTGAAAACGACGTGGTCCAGGTGGACCTGGACGAATCCTATCTGAGCGATCCGCCCTCCGCCCGCCGGCACGCCGAGGAAATCGTGGCCGAGGCCGGTCTGAAGCCCGTCTTCTTCGAGCCCAAGCATTTCACGGCCTCCACCCTGCCCGATATCCCCACTCACTACGACTACATGTGTTGCCCGCGCAGCATCAGCGACCTGTCGCACAAAATCGGGCTGGGTTACATCGGCCCGCGGGTGCGGCGCATCGTCAAGTCGGCGCACTTCCCGGTGCTGATCACCAGCCCGGCCTACAAGCCCTGGAACGGCATCACGGTGCTTTTCGGCGGTTCCAACAACGCCGTCAAGGCCCTGCGGCTGGGCATCCAGCTCTGCCGCCAGTCCGGGTGCGAAATGACGATCTTCACCCAGGTGGAAAAAAACGACGGCGAACACTACGAAAAGGTCATCCGCGAAAACAACCTGGAGGCGGAGGTGGAACAGTACGTCAAACGGTGGGACCGCTTCGACAGCGGCAAACTGGAGACCAACCTTTACGAGGTGCCCCACGACAACCTGGTGATCATGGGGGCTTACGGCCATGGCGTGATCCGCGACCTGGTGTTCGGCAGCAAGATGGAACGCATCCAGGCCACCATCACCAACAACCTGCTCATCGTGGGGCCCAACTACACGGCCCGGCTGTAACACCCGGGCCCTGCGGCCTGCAGCGGCACCCGGCCACCGAAGTAGCGGGCGGCCCGCTCGCCGCAGCCGGGGGCGGGATCGGAGACGGTGCAGATCAGTCGTCCGCCGCGGGACAGCCGCCCGTCGGTGCGGGAATGGTCCGCCAAGTAGTCCGCCAGACGATCGGCCAGCACCGCCAGGGGGTCGACGACGGCCACGCGTTTTCCGATCTTGCGGCGCACGATCGTCTCCAGAGGGCCGAAGTGTCCGCCGGCACACACCAGCGTGTCCACCTGCCGAACCTTGAGGGGATGCAGGTATTTCTTGAGGATCATGCGGGTTTCGGGTTTCTTCAGCCAACCCCACTCCACCAGCGGCAACACCAGGGGGGCCGCCCGGCAGAACGCGCGCACGCCCACGTTGCGCCGCCTCAGGGCGTCTTCCCAGCCCCCTGACGACACCATTGCGGGGCTGCCCAGCACGCCGATCCGCAGGCCGCGCGACAGTGCGACGGCAGCGTCGGCCGCGGGATCGATCACATCCAGCAACGGTGCATCCACCTGCCGCGCCACCGCCTCGGCGGCCACGGCGGCGGCACTGTGGCTGGCGCACAGCAGCAGGCGGGCGCCCCGGCCGGCCAGGAACGCAGCGGCGGCCACGGCGGCCGACCGGATGGCCCCGGCGCTGCGCAGGCCCCAGGGGCCGCCGGCCGTGTCAACATGGACCAGCAAATCGTGTTCCGGCAGCCGCCGCCGGACGGCGGCCGCCAAGCGCAGGACGCTCAGGCCAGAGTCGAAAATACCGATCATGCAGAAAACCTTTGTGTGACTGTTCACCTCAAGCCGTCGGGCATTCGCCGTTCGTAACCGGCAAAGGGCCTTCGCGCAGACGCGCGGTGCGGCCTGTATCGACACCGAACCGAATTCAAGCCTTCGGCGGATACCCGGCAATGCGCCACATCAGGGGCCAGTGACGGGAGGCAAAATGAATAACCATCGTTCCAAAATGGATCAGCGCATATTCAAGGAGGGGCTGTCCACCGAGTGCGTATCCTGCTACCTGCTGTGCTGCGGGCTGTCGGATGCCGGCGAGACCATTTCGCGCAAGAACCTGTCGGACATCTGGAACGGCGTCCAGGCCGGCCTGGACGCCTGCCTGGCGGACCTGGAGGCGCGCAACATCATCCGCCGCATCACCGGCAGCGAACGCGACCAGGAAGGCCCGTGGTACCGCCTGGTGCCCTCCCGCGAGTGGCGGGCGCCGGCCGGCACGGGCTGAAGACCGCCGCTCAGTCCTGGGCCAGCATGCGCGCCACGCACTCACGGATCACGGCATCGTCCACGTCGGTGCGCATGCCCGGGCAGGAATCGGCCATGGCGTGCCAGTTGGCCACGTCCACCAGCACGCTGCGGAGATAGGGCCACTGCCGGCACATGCGCGGTTTGACGGGATGGATGCCGCACTTGCCGTCCCAGAAGACACAGTAGCCGTTTTCGGCCTGGGCCAGCACCGGCCGCCGGCCCGAGAACTGGCAGTAGGTCTCGACGAAGCGTTCGACATCCACCCCCACGTAAGCCGCGATGGCGCGAATGTCTTCGGGGCTGACGAAGGTGCCGCCGTAGCCCCGGCAGCAGTCGCCGCACATGCGGCAGGTGAAAATCTCCCGGCCGCAGGGTTCAGAGGGCATGCCGGCTCTCCAGGGCCTTGCGCAGCGTCACCTGGTCGACGTATTTCAGGTCGCCGCCCATGGGGACACCCGAGGCGATGCGCGTGACGCGCACCGGCAACGCCGCCAGCTGCCGCGCGATGTAGTCGGCCGTAGCCTCGCCCTCCACGCTGGTTCCGGTGGCCAGGATCACCTCCGTGACGCCCCCGGACCGGATGCGGTCGATCAGTTCCCGGATGCGGATGCCGTCGGGACCGATGCCGTCCATGGGCGACAGAGCCCCCTGCAGAATGTGGTAGCGTCCCCGGAAGCCCCCCGATTTTTCGATGGACACCATGTCGCCGGGCTGCTCGACCACGCACAGCACGCCGGTATCCCGGGCGGGGTTGGCGCAGATGCTGCAGGTTTCGGCGTCGCTGAGCCCGAAACACACCCCGCACAGCCGCATGCTGTTCTTGAGTTCCACGATGGCTTCGGCCAGCCCCAGGGCCTCCTCGCGCGGCGACCGCAGCAAGTGCAGGGCCAGCCGCTCGGCGCTCTTCTCACCGATGGAGGGCAGGCGCGACAGGTGCCGGATCAAGCGTACGATGGGGGCTGGATAGTATTGCCGCATGCTCATGGTCACCCCAGCCCCGGGATGTTCATGCCGCCGGTGAGCTTGGACATCTCGGCCGAAACCATTTCCTGGGCCTTGTTGAGGGCGTCGTTGACCGCCGCCAGCACCAAGTCCTGGAGCATCTCCACGTCATCGGGGTCGACGACCTCTTTTTCGATGGAGATAGCGCGTACCCGCTGCCGGCCGTCGGCCACCACCCGCACCATGCCGCCGCCGGCCGAACTCTCCACGGTTTTCTCGGCCAGTTCGTCCTGCATGCGCAGCATCTTGGCCTGGAGCTTCTGGGCCTGTTTGAGCATATTTCCCATACCCTTCATCTGGTTTCCTCCTGTGAAATCTTGATATCCACGATACGGCCCCTGAAAATCTTGAGGGCTTCGGTTACGCGCGGGTCGCGCAGGGCCTCGTCTTTGAGCCGGCGAAGGTCCGCGGCCTGCTGTCTTGCGGACGGCACCCGGCCGTCTTCCGCCATGACTTCGATGCGCGGGCTGCGCCCCAGGACCTGCCGGCAGGCCTCGCGCATGAGGTTCAGGTTCTTTTCCCGTTTGAGCATGCTGGCGTGAAATCCGTTTCCGGCCACCCGGATCTCCATGTGCTCGTCCGTCAGGCGCACCAGGCGGCATTTCGCCAGGCTGGCGGCCAGCGCGTGGGATTTTTCGGCCACCAGGGCCGCGATACGCGCCCAGGCCTCATCGGCGTCGGCGGGCGCCGCCTGTGCCGGGGCGGACGGCGCTCCCTGCGGCGCGACGCGGCCCTCGCCGGGAGCAGTCTCCGGTGAACCATCCGGTGCCTCGTCCGGGTCCCTTTCGGGGGCCTCCGGCCGCGGCGCATCCCGGCGGACCGCGGGAGACGGCACGGGTGCCGGGTTCTCCCGCACGGGTGCCTCCGGGCGGGCGAAACGCTGCTGCAGGCGGTCGATTTTTTCGATGAGCATGTCGATGGGCAGCGCGGGGGGGTGCTTGAGAATGCGGACGAAAGCCATTTCCAGGGACAGGCGCGGCTGCATGGAGAGGCGCACGGCCGCAGCCTCGCGCAGCAGCAGGTCCAGCACGCGCTGGAGGGCCTCCACCGGCACATCGGCCGTCTGGGCCTGCATCTGCTCGATTTCGCTGGCGGGCAGGTCCACCAGCCGGGTGGCGTCGGCGGCCATTTTCACCACCATCAGGTTGCGGAAATGCTCGACCAGGTCGGCGAAGAAACGGTCCATTTCGTGCCCCCGCTCGTAGACCTCGTCGATGGCGGCCAGCACGGCCGGCAGGTCCCCGGCCAGAACCGCCGCCGAGATGTCGAAGAGCACCCGGCGGTCGATGACCCCCAGGATCTCCATGACCGCTTCGTGGGCCGCGCCGCCCTCGGAGCAGGCCATCACCTGGTCGAGCAGACTGAGGGCGTCGCGCATGCTGCCGCCGGCCTCCTGGGCGATGCGCCACAAGCCCTGCTCGTCGACGGCAAAACCCTCCAGACCGCACAGCTTCTTGAGATGTTCGACCACCGCGGCCAGGGCGATGCGCCGGAAGTCGTAGCGCTGGCAGCGCGACAGGATGGTTACCGGGATCTTGTGGGCCTCGGTGGTGGCGAACATGAACATCACGTGGTCGGGCGGCTCTTCCAGCGTTTTGAGCAGCGCGTTGAAAGCCGCGATGCTCAACATGTGCACCTCGTCGATGATGTAGATCTTGAAGCGGCTGCGGGCGGGCATGTAGCGCACGTTCTCACGCAGCTCGCGCACCTGGTCCACGCTGTTGTTGGAAGCGCCGTCGATCTCGAAGACATCGACCGCGTTGCCGGCGGTGATCTCGGTGCAGCTGCTGCAGCGGTTGCAGGGCCGGGCCGTGGGCCCCTGCTCGCAGTTCATGGCTTTGGCCAGGATACGCGCCACCGTCGTTTTGCCGGTTCCCCGCGGGCCGGCGAACAGCAGGGCGTGCGCCACCCGGTCGTTTTCGATGGCGTTGGCCAGGGTGCGGGTCACGTGCTGCTGCCCCACGACTTCTTCGAAGCGCTGAGGCCGGTATTTGCGTGCAAGCACGAGATACGACATAGGGCTGCTAACTTTCCTGTTCGCTTCGCCGCCGCTCCGGAAAGAAACGTTTCGGAGATCGCGACACATTTGGAATCACCTGCCGGTGTGACGGCACCCGCAGGAAGACGCGAAGGCGGTGCGGGTCACATGGCGTCTCGGCGGGAGGGGGCTTCGGCAGGTGGCGACTCGAGAAAAAAAGTGGCGGAGAGAGAGGGATTCGAACCCTCGGTGCCGCTTTTGACAGCACACACGATTTCCAGTCGTGCTCCTTCGGCCAGCTCGGACATCTCTCCGTTCACATGCGGTGCCTGGTGCTGGCGGAGAGGGTGGGATTCGAACCCACGATCCCGGTTTTAGCCAGGATACCGCTTTTCGAGAGCGGGGCCTTCAGCCGCTCGGCCACCTCTCCGCAATTGCAACCTTGTCACCACCCGCAACCCTGCGGGTAAGTCCCCTTACCGCGTTTTAGACAGTCTGTCAATGGCGACAGTCCCTCAAAACGCCTGTTTTCCCCAAATCACCGTTGCCGCGGGACGCCGGCCGGCGGTTGCCGGCACGAACCGGCCAGCATGGCGGCTACCTCCGGACTGTAGCGACCGGCGTCATCGTGGATAAACAGCGGCGGCGTCACCTCGAGGCCCGGACGGCCCGCCTTGACGGCGTCCACCAGGACCCGCTGGGCGTCGCGCCCGGGGCAGGGATGAATCACGCGCAGCCGTTTGGGCTCCAGCCCGAAATGCCGCATGCGGGCCAACAGGTCCACCGTGCGCACGGCCGGGTAGACGACGGCCAGGCGGCCGGTCTTGAACAACACGCGGCGGGCCGCCTGCAGCACCTGGTCCAGGGTCACGGCGATCTCTTCACGGGCCACGGCGCGCTGGGGGTCGGCGCAGCGCCGCCCCGATCCCACCGGCCGGTAGGGCGGGTTGGTGACCACCAGATCGATCCGCTCGTCGAGGTCCTCGCGCGACACCCGCCGCATGTCCGTGTTCAGCACCCGGATGCGGTCCTGCAGGCCGTTCTCGGCCACGTTGCGGCGGGCCAGCCGGGCCAGCTCCGGCTGGATTTCGACCGCCACCACCCGAAGGTCCGTGTGCCGGTAGGCCAGCATGAGGGCCACGATGCCGCAGCCGGTGCCCAGTTCGAGCACGACATCGCCGCGGCGCACGGGCGCCAGGTGCGCCAGCAACACGGCGTCGATGGAGAAGCGGTACCCCCTGTGCGGCTGGGCCACCCGCAACCGGCCATTCAAAAAGGTTCCCAGGCCGGGCGCTTCGCGCCCCGACATGCGCTTTTCGCCGGCCACGTCAGAACGTTCCGATCCTGAAGCGGATGTCTTCGACGATGTCGCCGCCCGCCCGGCGGTTGAGGCGCTCGATCAGGTCCTGCTTGAGAAACTGCAGCTGGTGCAGCCAGGCGGAGCTGGTCACCACCACCACCAGCCGGGCCCCCTTGAGGGCCACGGGGCGCGTGTTGGCCGCGATGGCGGCGCCCACGCAGTCGTCCCACACCCGGTGCACGCGGGACAGGTCGCTGCGCGCCTTGCGTTCGTAGCCCCGGAGCACCTGGGCCAACACGTCGCCGATGGCCGTGAACTGCCGGTTGGTTTTGCGCCGTGAAGACATGGTTCGAATTTAGGGACCGCCACGACGCCTGTCAAGCACAAGCGGACCGTCTTGGGCCGACGGAGGGTTTGCTTTTTGCTTGACTTGGGTCCACGGGTCCCCTATTTTAAAGGTTCACATCGATGTCTCACCGGCCATTGGGGCACACCCCTACCGGAAAACCAACAGCCGACAAAAATCAGGTTAAAGGGCATGAACTGGGATTGGGAAAAACTGAAACAACAGCAGCAGCGTCCGACCGGCGCAGGAGTGCCGCCCCAAATGGACGAGATGCTGAACAAAATCAAGAAAATCAAGCTCCCCGGCGGCCCCATTATCATTTTGGTGCTTCTGGCCCTGCTGATTGGCTCGTCGACCTTTTACACCGTGGGCGTGGACGAGGTGGGTGTGGTCCAGCGCTTCGGCAAATTCGTTCGCCTGAGCCAACCGGGCCTCAACTTCAAGCTGCCGGTGGGCATTGAAAAGGTCACCAAAGTCAAGGTGCGGCGGGTCTACAAGGAGGAATTCGGCATCCGCGGCGGCGGCACGGGCATTGCCCGCGTCGGAGCCGAAAACGAGCGCAGCGTCTCGCTGATGCTGACCGGCGACCTGAACGTGGCCGTGGTTCCGTGGATCGTGCAGTACCGTATCAAGGACCCTTACGACTACCTGTTCAAGGTCAGGAACCCCAACAAGCTGCTGCGCGACATGTCCGAGGCCGCCGTGCGACTGGTGGTCGGCGACCGCAGTATCAACGAAGTCATCAGCAAGCGTGAAGAGATCGCCGTGGAGTCGCGCAAGGTTCTGCAGGAGGAGTTGGACAACGCCGAGTCCGGCATCCACGTGGTCACCATTGAAATGAAGAAGACCAACGTCCCCAAGCCGGTGCAGCCCTCCTTCAACGAGGTCAACCAGGCGGTCCAGGAAAAAGAGCAGATGATTTACAACGCCAAGCGGGAATACAACATGGCGATCCCGGCGGCCAAGGGCCAGGCGGAAAAGACCATCAAGGAAGCCGAGGGTTTCGCGCTGGACCGCGTCAACCGCGCCAAGGGTGACGCCGCGCGCTTCGAGTCCATCTACCGGGCCTACGTCCTGGCCAAGGATGTCACCAAGCGGCGCCTCTACCTGGAAGCCCTGAGCGACCTGTTCCCCAAGCTGGGACAGAAATACATCGTCGACCGCAACCAGAAGAACCTGCTTCCGCTGCTCAACCTCGGACCCAAAGAGGGTATCAAGGCCAAATGAAAACCAAAGGCATTCTCATCATCGGCGTCCTGATCGTGGGGATCATCCTGTTCGCCTCGGCTTACACCATCGACGAGACCGAGCAGGTGGTGGTGACCCAGTTCGGCAAAGTCGTCGGAAAGCCCAAGACCGAACCGGGACTCTACTTCAAGCTCCCCTTCATCCAGCATACCACCTATTTCCCCAAGAACCTGCTGGAGTGGGACGGTGACCCGGGCCAGATTCCCACCCTGGACAAGACCTACATCTGGGTGGACACTTTCGCCCGCTGGAAAATCGTCGACCCGATCAAGTTTTTCCAGACGGTTAACAACACCGTCAGTGCCATGGCCCGGCTGGACGACATCATCGACCCGGCGGTGCGCAACTTCATCACCTCCTACCCACTGATCGAAACCGTGCGGCGCAGCAACCGGCAGCTGGACACCTACGAAATCGGCGTAGGCGACGCCAAGGACCGCGAACTGATCGACCTCAACGAGAAACTGCACGTCTACACGGGGCGCGAAAAAATCACCCAGGGCATCCTGAAGCAGGCGCAGCCCAAGCTCTCGCCTTTCGGCATCAAGCTGGTGGATGTCAAGATCAAGCGGGTCAACTACGTCGAGCAGGTGCGCAAATCCGTTTATAACCGCATGATCGCCGAGCGCAAACAGATCGCCGAAAAATTTCGTTCCGAGGGACGCGGCGAAGCCTCGAAAATCCTGGGTGAAAAAGAGCGCGAGCTGAAGCTGATCGAATCCCAGGCTTACCGCAGGGCACAGGAAATCAAGGGCAAGGCCGAAGCCCAGGCCATCAAGCTCTATGCCCAGGCCTACGGCAAGGATCCCGAGTTTTTCTCCTTCACCAAGTCGCTGGACGTCTACCGCCGGACCCTGGGCGGCAAGACCACTCTGGTGCTGTCCACGGATTCGGATTTCCTGAAGTACCTGCAGAGCTACAACGAGTAGACCAACGGGGGCGGGACCCGGCCCGGCCGGGAGGACGCCGGCCGGCAAAGGCCGCGGCGATGCGCCGCGCGTAAAGGTTCGGCACCAAAAAAGCACCGGTCCTTTGCCAGGAAACCGGTGCTTCTGCTTTTCAGAAAAGTCACCCTCCGCATCTTATTTACCTTTTCTTCTCTGATGACGCGTACGCGCCAGCAGCTTGCGGTGTTTGTGCTTTCTCATTTTTTTTCTGCGTTTCTTGACGACGCTGCCCAACCGATCACCTCCCTTCTGTATCTTTCCAAGGCGGGCCCTGCCCGCAACCGGATTCGTCGTTTTATTCGTTTCGTCTGATTCGCCAGGGGCCAGGAAATTGACACCGATCCTTGACTTTGTGCCTCTGCCTCTTATGAAAAGCCGGCATGGCCTGATCGATTCCCTTGATTTTTATAACCGCCATACCCGTATAAGGTACTCACGTAATCGGTTTCCAAACTGCATCTATAGCACCCCCGAAAGCGCCTTGTCCATATTTTTTTAAGGTGCCTGCGGGTTTGAGGAGGTCATGCGACTTGCGACGGATCCGCCCGGCCGGTAAAACCTTTTGACTTTACAGGCCAGGTCGAATAGACATCCGTCATCGGCCCGGTGCTCGAAACCATTGATATCCCCCCCTACCTACAATAAGGAACGGAAATGAGAAAAGTGCGGATTCTGTACCTGCTGCTGTTGTCGGTGGTGCTGATCACCCCCCCGGCCATGGCACTGGACATATATGGATTCGGCAGTTACTGGGACAAGAAGGATGCCGACGGCTCGTGGGGTACCGGGCTGGGCCTCAGCCTGCCGCTGTTCACCGAGCACCTGCGGATAGATGGAAGGGTCTATTTCTTCCAGGACAGCGACTTCGGTTACGACGACAGCCTCTCTCTGACACCCGTGGACCTCGGTCTGCAGGTGCACCTCATGCCGGCCTCGAAGGTGGACCCTTACTTCATGGGGGGGATATCCTACATATTCGCCGACGCCGATTACCTCGATGTGGACTCTTCGTTCGGCGGTTATGCGGGCGGCGGTTTGGAGTGGACCCTGGGCACCTCTTTTCTCAAACTGTTCGGCGAGATCGTCTACCGGTTTGACACCCTGGATTCCAACGGTCCCCTGGACGTCGATGCCAGCGGCATCAACGGAAACGTGGGACTCAAGATTCATTTCTAGCGCAACACCCCTGCGCGGAAACCGGCGGCGTAGGTCCCGTCCGGCGCCGCCTCCGCCGGGCTTGACGCCCCACGGGGGGCTGCTTAACATATTTTCACGAGCGACGAAGTCATCCCCCTGGCCACTGAAAGCGCAATATCCATGTGTATGCGCGATGAAACCAAAGAAAACTTTCAATGCTGAGCAGATCCGGCAGGTCACCGAGGCGGTGGCGGTGGCCGAGGAGCTGGTCAGCAACTTCTACAAGCTGTCCGACAACCAGTGGCTTCACGCCCGTTACGACGTGAAGACGCTGGCCGACCTGGGACCGGACGAGATCGTTGACGGCCCCTTTGCCCAGATCATCCGTTACGAGGCCAAGCGCCGGGACACTTCGTTGGGCTCCGCGACCTACGACTTCTACAAGATCTGTATCCAAGACCATGCCATCCTGGCCGCCATGCGCGACACCCCGGGCCTGCAGCTGATGCCCTTCGCCCTCTATATCGGCACCCACGAACTCATCCACATCGTGCGCTTCAGCAAGTTTCTGCAGAACTTCGACGCGCCGCCGGCCGACAGGCTGGTGGAGGAAAACCGCGTCCACGCCCTCACCCGCCGCATCCTCGCGGGGCTGCCCACCCCCGGGCTGTCCCGCGTGCTGGCGTTTTACCACCGCTGGCAGCCCGCCTTCGAAGGCCTCCGCAATCCCGCCTGAAGCCCGCCCCGGCCGTCGTCTCAACAATCCGTTCTACCTGGAAAAATCCGCCAGGGCCCCGTTTTATGGGAGCGTCGTTGGAAACCGGGTGCCGCGGGCGGCCCCGCGACCGTGAAAAGCCAGCCTGATCGCTTGACAACGCCCCAACATGACCTATTTTAGTAGCGTACCTGAGAACAGTGAAGCGGTAATCGTCTTTCAACGCCAGGAGGGATACGAAGTATGCCCATTTATGAATACGAGTGTACGAAGTGCGGCCGTATCGAAGAGGTGCTCCAGAAGTTCTCAGACAAGCCCCTCACCACCTGCAAACACTGTTCCGGCAAGCTCCACAAACTGATTTCCCACAGCACTTTCCACCTGAAGGGCAGCGGCTGGTACGTCACGGACTACGCCGGAAAGGGAAAGGACAAATCCCCCGCCAAGGACCATAAAACAAAGGCGTCTTCGGCAAGGGGGGATGCGTCTACGGCCTCCACCCACTCCAAGAAAGAGGCCGCATCCAAGACTTCAGAAACTTCATAGCACCCAGGCTCCCGTTACATATGACGTTCCCCCGAAGCCGCCGGCCGCAAAGCCCGACCGCGTCAACCGGCTGCGCCGGCGGCGGCTGCAAGGGAGGTTTGCGGTGCATGTAAAAAAATTATACGGTGCTCTCTTTACAAACCGCAAAGTATGATTATTTTGCAGCTCAAATTATCGAAACAATTATTAAAGCAACATTACCGCAGCCGGTAATACAACGAAAGATGCCGCCTGCTGCAGCGTCAGGCGCGGCGGGTGCGGGGAAGACATAGACGGTTTTATGCATTTTCGGTTTTCATCGAGTTTTACGGCTCATTAACAGTTTTAAATCGGTAAAAGGAGAAACGGAACCATGAATCTGAGACCACTGCAGGATCGTATTCTGGTAGAGCGCGTGGAAGAGCAGGAAAAAACCAAGGGCGGAATTATCATCCCCGACACGGCCAAGGAAAAACCGGCCGAGGGCAAGGTAGTGGCCGTCGGACAGGGAAAACTGGACGACAGCGGCAAGCGCGTCCCCTTGGAAGTCAAGGCCGGCGACCGCATTCTGTTCGGTAAATACGCGGGCACCGAGGTAAAGATCGAGGGCGAAGAGTACCTCATCATGCGCGAAGACGACGTCCTCGGCGTCATTGAATAGGCAGGGCCGGAATTCCCCGAAAAGAAACAACTCATTTTCAAAGATAAGATCAACTTCATCTAACACGGAGGAAAAGCGAGATGGCAGGTAAAATCGTTAAATACGACATGAAGGCCCGTGAAGCGATGCTTCGCGGCGTGGAGGCCCTGGCGGACGCCGTAGTGGTCACTCTCGGTCCCAAGGGCCGCAACGTAGTCCTGGACAAGTCATGGGGGTCCCCCACCGTCACCAAGGACGGTGTCACGGTCGCCAAGGAAATCGAACTGGAAGACAAGTTTGAGAACATGGGCGCCCAGATGGTCAAGGAAGTGGCCAGCAAGACCAGCGATATGGCCGGTGACGGCACCACCACCGCCACGGTGCTGGCGCGCGCCATCTACGAACAGGGCCAGAAGCTGGTGGCCGCGGGCAACAACCCCATGGCCATCAAGCGTGGCATCGACAAGGCCGTGGAAGTGGCTGTCAAAGAGCTGCACAAGATGAGCAAGGCCACCAAGGACCAGAATGAAATCGCCCAGGTGGGCACCATTTCGGCCAACAGCGACGAGACCATCGGCAACATCATCGCCGAGGCCATGAACAAGGTGGGCAAGGAAGGCGTCATCACCGTAGAGGAAGCCAAGAGCATGGAGACCACCCTGGATGTGGTCGAGGGCATGCAGTTCGACCGCGGCTACCTCTCCCCCTACTTCGTTACCGACCCCGAAAAGATGGTCGCCTCTCTGGAAGACCCCTACATCCTGATCAACGAGAAGAAGATCAGCAACATGAAAGACCTGCTGCCCATCCTCGAGCAGGTCGCCAAGATGGGCAAGCCCCTCGTGATCGTGGCCGAAGACGTAGACGGCGAAGCCCTGGCCACCCTGGTGGTCAACAAGCTGCGCGGCACGCTGCAGGTCGCGGCCGTCAAGGCCCCCGGCTTTGGTGACCGGCGCAAGGCCATGCTGGAAGATATCGCCATCCTGACCGGCGGCCAGGTCGTATCCGAAGACCTGGGTATCAAGCTGGAGAACCTGACCATCAACGATCTCGGCCGCGCCAAGCGCGTCACCATCGACAAGGACAACACCACCATCGTCGACGGCGCCGGCTCGCGTTCGGCCCTGGAAGGCCGCGTCAAGCAGATCCGCGCCCAGATCGAGGAGACCACCTCGGACTACGACCGCGAAAAGCTCCAGGAGCGCCTGGCCAAGCTGATCGGCGGTGTGGCCGTCATCAACGTGGGCGCCGCCACCGAGACCGAGATGAAAGAGAAAAAGGCGCGCGTGGAAGACGCCCTGAACGCGACCCGTGCGGCCGTGGAAGAGGGCATCGTTCCCGGCGGCGGTGTGGCGCTGGTGCGCTGCCTGCCGGCCCTGGAGAAGATCAAGATCAAGGCCGAACAGAAGATGGGCGTCAAGGTCGTCATGCGGGCCATCGAGGAGCCGCTGCGCCAGATCGCCAACAACGCCGGCAAAGAGGGCTCCGTGGTGATCGACAAGGTCAAGTCTTCCGAAGGCGCCTTCGGCTACAATGCCGCCACCGACACCTATGAAGACCTCATGGAGGCCGGTGTCATCGACCCGACCAAGGTGGTGCGCTTCGCGCTGCAGAACGCCGGCAGCGTGGCATCGCTGATGCTGACCACCGAGGCCATGGTGGCCGAGAAGCCCGAAGAGAAGTCCGAAGCCGCCGGCGGCATGCCGGGCGGCGCGCCGGGCATGGGCGGCATGGGTGGCATGGGCGGCATGATGTAACCCTCCGTTTCCCAGGCTCGAAACACCGAAAGCCTGTTTACACGGCCCCCGCTCCTCGGACAGAGGTGCGGGGGCCTTTTTTTTGAAAACCACTCCCCCGCAGACCGGGTGCGCCGGCTCCCGTTCCCACAAATCCCTCATATATCTTGACAAAGTACCGATAATAACGCTATGGATAGCGCCCAGAGGACGGGCGATCGTCAAATTGCGATTTTAACCGGTTCTGCCAAGCAACTCGAGGTGCCCCTATGTTGGTCAAAAAAATTCAGAGACTGGCCGTCGCACTGGCCGTTATCACCCTCATGCTGAGCTTCGCGCCGGCCGTTCCGCCGGCCCAGGCGAGCGGACGGACCGTCGAGTTCGAAAGCAGCATCTACTACACCATCAAGCAGGGCGACACGCTGTGGGACATTGCACAAAAGTTCTACGGCACACCGGCGGCCTGGCCCGAGGTTTGGCGCCAGAATCCCCAGATCGCCAACCCCCACCGCCTGACCCCCGGCACCAGGATCCGCATTTTCGGTGAGACACGTGTCGAGAAGATCCCCGAGGCCATATCCACGCAGGAGGAAAAGGCCCCAGCGCCGCCCTTTTTCGTGTACAACAGCATCGACTCGGTGGGACTGGTGCGCAAGGACCCGGTGACCTCCCTGGGGAAGATATTCGCGGTGCGTTTCGGTCCCATCAACGGCAAGACCACCATCGGCCAGGACGACCTGGTCTACATCAAGCCAGCCAGGGGCGTATCCATGACCCCGGGAGACACTTTCTACGTCTACCGCAAGCTCAAACCCGTCTACAATCCCGACGGAGTCAACTTCGGCCCCCAGTACTACGTGACCGGCATCGCCGAAATCGTCTCCCTGGAGAAAGACTACGTGGCGGCGCGCGTCGTCCGGTCCTTCCGCACCATCAGCGTCGATGACCTGCTGCTGCCCTACAAGCCCCGGTCCCGCAGGATCGCCATCACCGACAGTTCCCCGGGAATCGAGGGCTACCTGCTCAGCTGCGAAGAGGGCAAGATCTACTTCGGTGCGGGGGACACCGCCTTCATCGACAAGGGACACCTGGACAACATCAAGGTGGGCCAGATCTATACGGTCTACACGGAAGAAGCACTTCCGGAAGCCACGGTGCGGGCCAATCTCGGCTCCCTGCTTGTGCTGCACACCGAGAAGCATACCGCCACCGTGCTCATCGTGAAATCCAAGGATCCCATGCATGCCGGCGTGAAGATCGCAACGCCGTTGCCCTAGGCATCCCGAAAAACTATCCCCCGCACCAGATCGAGTCGGCACCGCTGCCGGCGTCGCCCGACGGGCCGCGCCGGCAGCCGCGTTACACCAACCGCAAAAAAAAGACACGCCGCACAGCACATCCCGCATCGTGCCGGCCAATCGCAGGAGTCGTTGAAATGGGAATCATCGGAAAAGTTCTCGGTGGAGCCATCGGTTTTGCCATTGGAGGCCCCCTGGGCGCCGTGGCCGGCGCCGTTTTCGGCCACGCCGCCTACGACAGCACCCGGCAGGCGCCCCGGATGGGATACAGTGGACGTGTGACCGGCGCGGAGCAGTCCCAGATCACTTTTTTCGTGGCGGTCTTCTCCATGCTGGCCAAGCTGACCAAGTCGGACGGCACCGTCTCCGACGAAGAGATCCGCTCCATCGAGAACTTCATGGCCCGGGACCTGCACCTGTCTCCCTCGGACCGAAAGATTGCGGTGGACATCTTTCACACCGCCCTGGCTTCGCCGGAAACCTTCGAGAGTTTCGCGGCGCAGTTCTACAATGCTTTTCACGACCAGCCCCAGATGCTGGAGTTCATGGTCGACATCTTGCTGCGGGTGTCGCTGGCCGACGGGCGCATGACACCCGGTGAAGAGCAGATGATCGATTCCGCCGTGCGCATCTTCCACATCAGCCCGGGGCGCTTCGAGGACCTGAAGGCGCGCTACGTCAGCGAGACGGAAAAATACTACGCCATCCTGGGCGCCAGCCGCACGGACTCCATGGAAGAAATCAAGCACAAGTACCGCAAGCTGGTTTCCGAGTATCACCCCGACAAGATCGCCGCCAAGGGGCTGCCTGAGGAGTTCATCAAGTTCGCCAACGACAAGTTCAGGGAGATCCAGGAAGCCTATGATGCCGTGAAGAGGGAACGCGGCGTCAAGTAGCCGTCCCCTACGGAAAAACCACCGCCATGCCGGACCACGAATCCACACCGACGCCCCCGCGGCTGCGTATCATCGTGCTGGAAGACAACGACAACCTGCGCACCGTGCTTCGTGAACTGCTGGCGGCAAGCGGGTACGAAGTCTTCGCCTACTCCAGGCCGTCCCTGTGCCCCATCCCGGCGCCGGAAACCTGCCGCTGCCGCCCGGGCCAGGCCTGTGCCGACGTGATCGTCGCCGATCTGGGGATGCCGGACATGGACGGGCTGCGTTTCGTGGAGTTCCTGCGCGAGAAGAACTGCCGCTGCCGCCACATGGCGGTCATGTCGGGCATGTGGAAAAACGAAGAGCTGCGGCAGGCCGAACGGCTGCGCTGCAAGGTGCTGTCCAAGCCTTTCGAAACCGGGGGGTTCCTGCGCTGGCTGAAGGCCATCGAGAAACAGGTGGACCCCCGCCGCAGCCTGTGCCGCATCCAGGCCTGAATCCGCCGCCCCCTCCCTGCCGCTTTCAGGGTGCCACGGCTGCCAGCATGGCCTGCACGTTTTCCAGCCGGGCATTGGCCGGGATGTCGCACCCGGAGTGCAGGATGAACCCCTGCGGGCCCAGCCCGTCCACCAGGCGGCGGCAGTAGTCCCCGACCTCCCCGGGTGTCCCCAGATAGAGCAGGCCGGCGGGTACGTCCCCCATCAGGCACATATGGTCGCCCAGCACCTCGCGTGCCCGGAAGATGTCGGTTTCACCGTCCAGGGCCATGATGCAGCGGTGGGCCGGCAGCTCTCGGAAACGCGCCAGCTCCCGCGTCCAGTCCGAGTCCAGGTGCAGGATGGCGATCAGGCCGGAATCCGCCACCTCCGCCACCAACTGCCGGAAATAGGGCCATACGAAACGGTCCCACATCTCGGGCGACAACAGGCAGGGCGCCGAGCGCCAGCCCCCCACCCACACGGCCGGATAACCCAGCTTCAGGGCCCGCCGGACGGGGTTCCCGGCCAGGTGGGGCACCATTTCATCCATCACGCGCGCCACTTTCTCCGGCCGGTCGAAAAGATCCATGAAAAAGCAGGGCAGCGAGCGCGCCCCGCACAGCAGCTCCACCGGCGTCGTCACGTTGCCGCCGCTGAGCACCGGCACGCCGCGCGCCGCCCAGGTACCCAGGGCGTCGGCGAACTTCCAGCGGGGCGGCAGGCGCTCAGCGGGCACGTCGGCCAGCACCCGGTCCCGCATGAATTTCCTGAAAAAGGCCGGCCACCCCATCTCCAGCAGGCGGTCGTAGTCCCCGGCCGTCATCAACTCGGTTTCGATCACCTGCCACAGGTCGTCATCGGCCAGTTCGACGCCCGGCACCTTGACTCTGGCCATGAAATCGTAGCACAGCGCATAGGGCCAGAAGGTGCCGTAGTTGACGGCGTCGGCGGGCCCCGTGCGGTCGTAGGCCGCCAGCATAGTGTCCAGGTTGCCCTGCGGGTCGCCCAGGTACTCGGCCATGGAAGTACCGGTCACCTGGGCGGCAAAACCCGAGTACTGCAGCACCACCGGAACGCGGTCCGGGGTCTGCCAGGTGACGGCCTGCCGGAGGCGGGCCTTTCGCCGTTCGAGAAGATCGTGGTTCTTCATTCGGTATGCCTCCCGCCGCAAAACGTCCCGACAGGGTTACGCCCCGCTCAGGAAATGAGCCCCGAGTAGCTGAGCAGCGTCAGCGCCAGGTAGAGCCCCAGCAGGGCGGCGCCGAAGGGACGTTTGAGGCGCTCGCCCGAATAGTGGATGCCCACCCGGAAAAGCAGCAGTACCGCCAGCATGGAGGGAAAGAGCAGCTTGAAAAAATGGGGCGGCGCCAGCAGGCCTTCCGGCGTCACTGCGGCCGAAGCACCGGCAACGAAGAGTACGTTGAGAATGTCGGCCCCGATGACGTTGCCCACGGCCAGTTCGCCGTGTCCCTTGCGCACCGCCGTGACGGCCGTCACCAGTTCGGGCAGCGAGGTGCCGAAAGCCACCAAGGTGGCGCCGATGATGCTCTCGGGCACCGACAGCCGTATGGCCGTCTCCTGGACCGCCGGGATCAGCAGGCGCGAGGAGATCACCACCAGGCCGATGGAAAAGACGATTTTGAGCAGGGTGCCCCCCCCCGAAACGTCGGGCAGTTCCCCACCCTCTTCCGACTCGTCAGACCCGCCGCTCTTGACCCATTTTACCGATATCCACATGTAGACCGCCAGCAGCCCCAGGAAAACCACACCCATGTAACGGGGCAACACCCCCCCGCGGGAGAAGATGCCTCCCGGGTCGGCGAGCGGGATGCAGGCCGCCACCAGCAGAAAACCGGCCCCCAGCTGCAGCCATCCCTGGCGGTGCACCACCTGGCCGCTCAACGGCAGGGGGGATATGAGGGTCGCGATCCCCAGGATCAGCCCGGTGTCGCAGATGATGGAACCCACCGCGTTTCCCAGGGCGATGTCGGGTTTGCCCTCGATAGCGGCGAACACGGACACGGCCGCTTCCGGCAGCGTCGTTCCCAGGCTGACCACCGTGGCGCCGATCAGCAGCTTGGGGATGCCCCACTTGCGCGACAGCAGCACAGCCTCCTCCACCAGCCAGTCGGCACCACGGCTCAGGGCGTAGATGCACACCGCCATGATCAGAAATAGGACCGGCAGCGAGCGGGCCTCCAGAAACCGGGCAAACAGGTGTTCCATGGTAATTTCCATCCGGGAATGCGTCAACGGTGCCGACAGAAACAGCCTTTTCCATATCCCATATCCGTCGGCCAGGCAAACGAAAACCCAATTGCCGCTTTATTAAGGGCGGGTTTTCTGGTAAAGCAGGACCATCTTCACCGCAGGTCGTACCACCGGGCAAGAACCGACGTTTTTTACCCTTTTCAGGCACCGGACGACATCGCTATGGACCAAGCCACTATCATCCTGATCACGGGGTACGTCTTCGGGTTTTACATGGCCTGGAACATCGGCGCCAACGACGTGGCCAACTCCATGGCCTCGGCGGTGGGCGCCAAGGCCATCACCATCCGGCAAGCCGTCTTCATCGCCGGTATTCTCAACATCGTGGGCGCCACCTTCATCGGTTCGCACGTCACCGATACCATCCGCAAGGGCATCGTCGCCACCGATATCCTCAACGACCCCCACATGGCCCTCATCGGCGCCCTTTCGGCCTTGCTGGCGGCTGCCCTGTGGGTCAGTTTCGCCACCTGGAAATCCCTGCCTGTCTCCACCACGCACTCCATCGTGGGGGCCATGATCGGCTACGGCGTCATGGCCGGCGGACTGGGTGTCATCAACTGGCCCAAGCTGGGTGCCGTGGTGGCCAGCTGGATCATCTCGCCGGTGTTCAGCCTGGCCATCGGTCTGCTGATGTTCAAGGTGATCATGAAACTGATTCTCAACCGCCCCGACCCTTTGGCCAGCGCCATCGGCCTGGCGCCGGTCTTCGTGGCGGCCGCCTGTTTCGTGGTCATTCTGTCGTTTCTGTTCAAGACCCCGCTGGGCAAGACCCTGCACCTGGCCACTTGGACGGCCCTGCTGGCCGGCGGGGTCCTGGCGGCCCTGCTGGGCGTTGCCAGCCGCCTGCTGCTCGGCCGCTGGGATCTCTCGCGGCACCGAGACGGGGTGGAGGAAATCTTCCGGCGCATCCAGATCGGCACTTCCTGCTACGTGGCGCTGGCCCAAGGCGCCAACGACGTGGCCAATGCCATCGGCCCCCTGGCGGTCATCTATTTCCTGGTCAAGACCGGCAGCGTGGGCCAGAAAGTGCCGGTGCCGATCTTTCTGTTGATCTTCGGGGGCATCGGCATCGCCGCGGGCATCGCCATGGCCGGCTACCGCGTGATGGACACGGTGGGCCACCGCATCACTACCCTGACCAACACCCGCGGCTTCTGCGTAGACTTCGCGGCTGCCACCACGGTGCTGGCGGCCTCCAAGATGGGCCTGCCGGTGTCCACCACCCACGCCGCCGTAGGCGGCGTGCTGGGCGTCGGGTTGTCCCGTGGTATTGAAGCCGTCAATTTTGGAATTATTTTAAGGATTATGGTATACTGGGTCCTGACCGTGCCGGCTGCCGCTTTGACCAGCATGGTGATTTTCAAGATTCTGGCCTCATTTTTGTAAAGGAGGCGACATGCGTACGCCCTTTTTATCCCTGTTCATGACTTCCCCCTTCGAGGGGCTGCAGGAGCACGCCGAACTGGTCAAGGCCTGCGCCCAGCTTTTCGAAAAGGCCATGGCGCACCATGTGACCGGCAAGGGGCAGGACTTCGAGAACCTGCGCCGCCAGACCGACAAGCTGGAAAGCCAGGCCGATGCCGTCAAGCGGCGCGTCCGGGGCCACATCCCCAAGGGGACTCTCATGCCGGTGGACAAGTTCCAGCTCTTTCGCTACCTGCGGGAACAGGACCAGGTGCTGGACTCGGTGGAAGAGGCCCTGAATTGGCTGTCCTACCGCATCGATCCCGGCATTCCCGGGGAACTAGGCGACGATTTCCTGGAACTGGCCAACGCGGTGGTGGAACTCATCGAGGCCCTCAGCCAGCTGGTCGACGGCGCCCGCAAGTATTTCAAATCCTTCTCAAACCAGCAGCGTGACCAGGTCAAGAAAATGATCCACGACCTGCACCACCTGGAACACGGCGCCGACAAGATCGAAGACCGCATCAAGCGCAAGGCCCTCAACCTGCAGACCGACCCGGTAACCATCTTTCACATGGTGCGGCTGGCCGAAACCATCGGGGCCATCGCCGACCACGCCGAAAACGCCGGCGACATGATGCGCGCCATGCTGGCGCGCTGACGCCGGCGCGGCGACCCGGCACCGGCGGGAGCCCGCCGGCGGAGACGGCCCCATGAAGACCAAGCGGAACAAGACCCTCGAACGCCAAGAACTGGCCGCCCTGCTGGAGAATCTGGCCCGACAGTTGCGCGACGGGGCCGTTTCGGTGGACGGGCATTCGTGGGAAGTGGCCGACCGTCTGACGGTGAAGACCCGCTTCAGCGAGAAGAAGGGGCGCTTCACGGCCAGGATCAAGTGGCGATGGTCCACCCTGGACGCGTACCCGGAAGAGGACCGCCGCGAAATCGTACGCTGGAAAGAATCGTTCAAAACGGTCAAGAAAGAGCTCAACGGCACCTTCAAGGACCTGCTGCACCAGGCAAAGGAGGCAAACGGGATGCCGGATCCCGAAACGCTGGCGCGATTCGCGGACCGGTCGCGTGCCTTCGCCCGCCATGCCGAACCCGAGTGGCGTGAGGCCATGGAAGAATACCTCGATCACCTCGGCAACCTGGAACGGGCCGTCCGCGAGGGACATCCCGAAACCGTCGCCCACGAGCTGCGCGACATCAAAAGCCGCGTGGCCGCCTGCCACCGTGAATTCAAGTAGCCGGCGAGCACGCCCGACGCGCCCGCAAAGGAGGCTGCCATGGCAATGGCCATCCGCATGTACGAAACCGGCGGCCCGGAAGTGTTGCGCTGGGAGGAGGTCGACCCGGTCCGTCCCGGTCCCGGAGAAGTGTTGATCCGTCACGAAGCCGTGGGGCTCAACTTCATCGACGTCTACCACCGCACCGGGCTGTACCCGCTGCCGTCGCTGCCGGCCACGCCGGGCCTGGAAGGCGCCGGCGTCATCGAGGAAGTCGGCCCGGGGGTCACCCGGCTGCGGGTCGGCGACCGCGTGGCCTATGCCGGTCTGCCGCCCGGGGCCTACGCCCAGGTGCGCACCATCCCGGCCCACCGACTGGTACGGCTGCCGGACGGCATTTCCACCCGCCGGGGGGCCGCCATCATGCTCCAGGGCATGACCGCGCGGTACCTGCTCAAGGGGTGCTGCCGGGTGCGCACCGGCGACACCATCCTGATCCACGCCGCCGCCGGGGGCGTAGGGCTGATCGTGTGCCAGTGGGCGCACTACCTGGGCGCCACGGTCATCGGCACGGTGGGCTCCGCGGAGAAGGCCGAACTGGCCCGGCGGCACGGCTGCGACCACCCCATCGAGTACCGCCGCGAGGACCTGGTCGCCCGGGTGCGGGAAATCACCGAAGGGCGGGGGGTGGACGTGGTCTACGACTCGGTGGGCCGCGACACCTTCGAAAAATCCCTGGACTGCCTACGCCCCATGGGCATGATGGTCAGTTTCGGGCAGTCTTCGGGCCCGGTGCCGCCGGTGGACCTGGCCGCCCTGGCGGCCAGAGGGTCGCTGTTTATCACGCGGCCCAGCCTGATGACCTACACCGCCGAACGCAAAGACCTGCTGGCACACGCGCGCGACCTGTTCAGGGTCATCGAAAAAGGCGCCGTCAAGGTGGAGATCCGCCAGACCTACCCGCTTTCCGAGGCCGCCCGCGCCCACGAGGACCTGGAAAACCGCTGCACCCGGGGATCCAGCATCCTGATTCCGGACTAGCGGCCGGCGCGCTCCCCGCGGCTTGCATTTGCAGGTGCAAATGATTATACTCGGTGGTATGGAAAAGAACGAAAAAATACCCACTCCCAAGGAAATTGAAAAGGAAATCAGCGAGTTTCTGTCCAAGAAATTCGGCAGCAGCGTGCGCATGATCACGCCGCGCGTGCTGACCATGAACGCCGAAAGCGAGGGCGAAGCGGCCAAACAGAAGTCCGACGGCGTCATCGATTTCGACCTCAAGCCGGAAGACCTGATCGCCTACCTGGATCAGTACATCATCAGGCAGGACATGGCCAAGGCGGTGCTGGCCACCAAGATCTGCACCCACTTCAACCGCATCCGCCGCACGCGCTCCGGCCGTGAGCAGGCCGGCGACATGGTGGGGCGCATCAAGAACAACATCCTCATGATCGGCCCCACCGGCGTGGGCAAGACCTACATGGTCAAGCTGATCGCCAACCGCATCGGGGTGCCTTTCGTCAAGGGGGACGCCACCAAGTTCAGCGAAACCGGTTACGTGGGCGGCGACGTGGAAGACCTGGTGCGCGACCTGGTGCGCGAGGCCGACGACGACATCGAACTGGCCCAGCACGGCATCATCTACATCGACGAAATCGACAAGATCGCCGGCAGCCGGCACATCATCGGCGCCGACGTTTCGCGCACCGGCGTCCAGCGGGCGCTGCTCAAGCCCATGGAGGAGACCGAGGTCGAACTCAAAGTGCCCCACGACCCCATCTCCATGTTCCAGGAGATCGAGCGGTTCCGCAAGACCGGCGACCGCAAGAAGCGCACCGTCAACACGCGCAACATCCTGTTCATTGTCAGCGGTGCCTTTTCCGAACTACCCGAGATCATTCGTAAACGCATCGCCAGACAGGGCATCGGTTTCGGTGCGCAGCTCCACGAGGCCCGCGACGAGGCGGATTTTCTGCGTCACGTGAGCTCCGAGGACCTCATCAAGTTCGGGTTCGAGTCCGAATTCGTGGGCCGGCTGCCGGTGCGCGCCGTGTTCGAGAAGCTGACCGAAGACGACCTCTTCGAGATCCTCAAGAACCCTAACAACCCCATCATCCTGGGCAAAAAACTGGACTTCGCCGCCTACGGCATCGACATCAAGTTCGACGACCGCGCCTTGCGCCTGCTGGCCGCCCGGGCCTTCCGGGAGAACACCGGCGCCCGCGGCTTGGTCAGCGCCGTGGAAAAAGCGCTGCTGGAATTCGAGAGGCGCCTGCCTTCGCTGGAGATCCGGCACTTCGCGGTGACGCCCGGGATCATTGAGAAACCGCAGGCCGCCGTGCAGCGGCTGGCCGCCGGATCCCGCAAGCGCGACGAAAGGGAATTCCGGCGGCTGGCGGACGAGGAGCACGCCTTCATCCACGACTACATCCAGAACAACCGCGCCATGCTGGCTGAAAAGTACAACCTGGCACTGACGCCTTCGCGCATCGACATGGTGGCCACCTTCTACTCGCGCCATATCATGGACGTCGGCCACGTCATCCGGCGCGTCAAACAGCTGCACGACGAGATCAAGAAAATCGAGCTTTACTTTTACAAGAGCCATGATATCAATATCGTGCTGGAAGAGGAGGCCATCGACTTCATCATCGAGCAGGTGATCGACGACATCCTCACCCTGCAGGAACTCGAGAAGAAGCTTTCCGAGGATTTCGAGTACGGCCTCAAGCTGATCCGCGAAAAGACGGGCCGCAACCGTTTCTTCCTGACGCGTCGGGCCTTGACCGACCCCGAGGGATTTCTCGAAGACCTGATTCGCGACGAACTGAAACTGGCCGAACACTGAAACGGCCCACGCCGGTACCGCCGAGAGGAAGGGACCGGCGACAGCGGCACTCCCTGAAAGCGAGACGCCCGCCAACGATCACCACAGGATCCGCGGGCCGCCGCAGAAAAGCCTTTCGACCCGCTGTGGCCCCGGTCCCCTGGGGTCGATTTTATTTGCCCGGCGGCCGGCCCGTACATGGGGGGCCGCCTCCCGAACCCATGAAGGCAGACGACACATGATTGGCATATCGAAACTCTACTGCGGCACGGTGGAGCCGTCCGACGCGCTGCGCTATGGGCGGCACTCCGCGAAGCTGCCCTCCCACCTGCTGCAGTTCTCCGCCGACAAGCGCCCGGTGGTGGTCTGGAACATCACCCGGCGCTGCAACCTCAAATGCATCCACTGCTACGCCCACGCCCGGGACCGTGAGTTCGAGGACGAGTTGACCACCGACGAGGGCATACGACTGCTCGACGACCTGGCCGCCTTCGGCGTGCCGGTAGTGCTCTTCTCGGGCGGAGAACCCCTGGTGCGCAAAGACCTACCGGAGCTTGCGGCTCACGCGGTGCAAAAGGGCATGCGCGCCGTGATATCCACCAACGGTACCCTGATCACGCCGGACAAGGCGCGCACCCTCAAGGAGATCGGCCTGTCCTACGTGGGCATCAGTCTGGACGGTATGCAGGCGGTCAACGACCGCTTCCGGGGCGTCAAGGGGGCCTTCGACGACGCCATGGCGGGCATCGAAAACTGCAAGGCGGCCGGCATCAAGGTGGGCCTGCGCTTCACCATCAACAAGTTCAACCTGGCCGAGATCCCGCGCATCTTCGAACTGCTGGAGGAGCGCGACATCCCGCGGGCCTGTTTCTACCACCTGGTTTACGCCGGGCGCGGCTCCGAACTGGTCAAGGACGACGCCAGCCACGAGGAGACGCGCAGGGCGGTGGACCTGATCATGGACCTGACGCGCAGGCTCCACGAAAAGGGCAAGCCCAAGGAGATCCTGACGGTGGACAACCACGCCGACGGCCCTTACGTCTACCTGCGCCTGCTGCGCGAAGACCCTGAGCGGGCGGCGGAAGTACTCGAGTTGCTGCAGATGAACGAGGGCAACAGCTCGGGACGCGGCATCGGCTGCGTCAGCTGGGACGGAGAAGTCTTCGCCGACCAGTTCTGGCGCCATTACAGCTTCGGCAACGTCCGGCAGCGGCCGTTTTCCGAGATCTGGACGGATCTCTCCGAACCGCTCATGGGCAAGCTCAAGGAAAAGAAGAAATACGTCAAGGGGCGCTGCGCCCGCTGCCGCTGGCTGGACATCTGCGGCGGGAACTTCCGGGTGCGCGCCGAGGCCGTCACCGGAGACCTGTGGGCGCCGGACCCCGCTTGCTATCTGACCGACGAAGAAATTTCCTGAAAAGGAGAAGCCATGCTGTTTCCCGACTACCGACCCCGGCGCATGCGCGCCAGTGAAGCCCTGCGGCGCATGATCCGTGAGACCGAACTGTCCCCGGACGACTTCATCTACCCCCTGTTCGCGGTGGGTGGAAAGAAAGTGGCCGAACCCATCTCCTCGCTGCCGGGCCAGTACCACTACTCGGTGGACAACATCGCCGCCGAGGCCCGCCGCGCCTGGCGGATGGGCATCCCGGCGGTGATCCTCTTCGGGGTGCCGGACCACAAAGACCCCCTGGGCACCCGTGCCTACGCCAAAGACGGCATCGTGCAGCAGGCCGTGCGGGCCGTCAAGGACCACGTGCCGGAGATGGTGGTGATCACCGACGTGTGCCTGTGCGCCTACACCGACCACGGCCATTGCGGCGTGGTGGAGGGCGAGGTCATCGACAACGACGCCTCGCTGGACCTGCTGGCGCGCACGGCCCTGTCCCACGCGCGGGCCGGTGCCGACATGGTGGCGCCCTCGGACATGATGGACGGCCGGGTGGGCGAGATCCGCGACGCCCTGGATGAAAAGGGATTCAGCCACATCCCCATCATGGCTTACAGCGCCAAGTACTGCTCGGCCTATTACGGCCCTTTTCGCGAGGCGGCCGACTCGGCGCCGCGCTTCGGCGACCGGCGCACCTACCAGATGGACCCGGCCAACTCCCTGGAGGCCGTACGCGAGGCGACGCTGGACGTCGAGGAGGGCGCCGACATCATCATGGTCAAGCCTGCCCTGGCCTACCTGGACGTCATCTACCGGGTGCGCCAGGAAATCGACCTGCCCGTGGCGGCCTACAACGTCAGCGGCGAGTACGCCATGATCAAGGCGGCCGCCCAAATGGGCTGGCTCGACGAGGAAAAGGTGATGATGGAAACCCTGACGGCCATCAAACGCGCCGGGGCCGACATGATCCTGACCTATTTCGCCCCCGCCGCGGCTAGGATACTCAACGCATGAACCACGTCGACAAGCATCCCCCCCACGGACACCCCCACGGCGACCACCCCGGCGGGGCGACCAACGACACCCTGCGGCTGGTGGCCTGGGAAATCACGCGCAACTGCAACCTGGCCTGCGTGCACTGCCGGGCCTCGGCCACCATGGGCCCTTACAGCGGTGAGTTGGACACCCCCGCCGCGCTGCGGCTGCTGGACCAGATCGCGGCGGTGGGCAAGTGCATCGTCATCCTGACCGGCGGCGAACCCCTGCTGCGCGGGGACATCTTCGAGGTGGCCGCCCACGGCAACGCCCTGGGCCTGCGGATGGTGATGGCCGTCAACGGCACCCTGGTAACGGCCGAAAACGCCGCACGCATGGCCGACGCCGGCATCCAGCGCATCAGCATCAGCCTGGACGGCGCCAGCGCCGAAAAGCACGACGCCTTCCGCGGCGTGCCCGGCGCTTTCGAAGGCGCCCTGCGGGGTATCGAGCAGATCAAGCAGGCGGGTATCGACTTCCAGGTCAACACCACCGTCACGCGCGCCAACCTGGAGGAGATCCCGCGCATCGAGGACCTGGCCGTGCAGCTGGGCGCCGTGGCGCACCACATCTTCCTGCTGGTGCCCACCGGCCGTGGAAAGTACATCTCCGACCAGGCCATCACGGCCGAGGAGTACGAGCGCACCCTGCACTGGTTCTACGACCAGCGCGAGCGCACCCAACTGCAGCTCAAAGCCACCTGCGCCCCCCACTACTACCGCATCCTGCGCCAACGGGCCAGGGAAGAAGGCAATACGGTCACCTTCCAGTCCCACGGCCTGGACGCCGTCACCCGCGGCTGCCTGGGGGGCACGGGATTCTGCTTCATCTCCCACCGCGGCATCGTGCAGCCCTGCGGGTTTCTGCACGTGGACAGCGGAGACGTCACACGCCAGGAATTCGGCGAAATCTGGTACCACTCGAAAGTCTTTCTCGATCTGCGAAATTATGATAAGCTCGCCGGAAAGTGCGGTCGCTGCGAGTACAAGCGGGTCTGCGGCGGCTGCCGCGCCCGGGCCTACGAGGCCACCGGAGATTACCTGGCCGAAGAACCACTCTGCCTGTACGAACCCAGGCGCCGGGAAGACCGGCCCGCAGTTTCGAGGAAAGGGTCATGAAAATCCGATCGCTGATGATACCGGATCCCATCACCATCACGCGGGACACCACCGTCACCGAAGCCATCGAGCTGATGAAGCACAACTCCATCCGCCACCTGCCGGTGGTGGCCGAGCACAACCGCCTAGTGGGCTTCGTCACCCTGGCCGACATGAAGCAGGGGCTGATCCCCTCCATGGTGGGCGACCTCACGCTGGAGGACCTGATGATCAAGAACCCCATCAGCGTGGGACCGGATGACGACATCGAAATCGGGGCCCAGCTCATCTACAAGAACAAGATCGGCGGTATGCCGGTGGTGGAGGACGGCCGCCTGGTGGGCATCATCACGGCCAGCGACATGCTGCGCACCTTCATCGACATGATGGGCATGCTGTCGGCCAGTTCGCGCGTGGACGTGGAAATCGAAGAGAAACCGGGCGCTTTCAAGAAGGCCACCCAGATCATCCACGACAGCGGCGGCGACATCGTCAACGTAGGCATGACCACCCGCAGCGCCGGCAAACGCACCTACTACTTCCGGCTGACGTCCTGCAAGACGGCCGGTATCCGAAAAGCCTTGGAGGACGAGGGCTTCACCGTCCTGTCGGCCATGGATTGAACCGACCGACCGCACAGGTCCCTTTGGTGATGCAGTACGGAACACCGTCGCCCTGATGAAATTTCAGAGGTTACCCATGAAAATGCGACTCGAAGATCCCCGGTTGCGCCCGCCGGTGGGCTACCTGTTCTGTGCGTTGCTCGTCCTGCTGGCGGCCGGCTGCACCACCATGGTCCGAAAAGACCCGCCGCGCATCCAGGTGGCCGACATCCGTCCCGGCGAAGTAAAGGCCATGGAGGCGCATTTCCTGGTCACTCTGCGCGTCATCAACCCCAACGACAGCGACCTGTCCGTCAAGGGACTGAGCTGCGACCTGTCCATCAATGGCCGCCGCATCGCCTCGGGCGTATCCAGTGACAGCCGGGTCATCCCGGCCTTCGGGAGCGACACCCTGGAAGTGCAGGCCTACTCCTCTATGGTCAGCATGGCCGGAGCGGTCATCGGCATGTTCCGACAGGCCCAGCGCACCGGCGGCGGGCCGGAAGAGATCGACTACGAACTCTCCGGCAAACTGAAGCTGGGCGGCTTTTCCGCCTCGGTGCCGTTTTCCACCAAGGGCCGGCTTTCGTTGTCCGGCCAGAACAACGCGCAGTGACAGGAGCCTACGAAAAAATCGTCCGGCACAACCTGGACCGACTCTACCGTGATCTTCCCAAAGACCTGGAACGTGCCCTGCCCGCGCGGCACCGGGAGAGACGGTTCGTCTTTCCGGCTTTCGGACAGCGCTGCGTGATCGCACCCGACGGCATCACCCTGGACGGCCGCCTCCAGACCGGCCCGGTGGGCATTCTCATCTCGCTATACGCCCTGCACGCCGAACCCCGGGAGACGCGGCTGCAGCCCCTGCGGGCCTTCAAGGAATTCCCCGACAGCATGCCCTACGCCGGGGCTTTCGCGGCGCGCACCGAGCAGGCGCTGGTCCCCGCCGTGGCCGCCATCGGCCCGGTGGCCGGCCGCATCGTGGAGGCCTTCGGCGGACATTCGGCCCCCGAGGGGGTGGGCGGGGATTTCGCATTCGTGCTCTACCCGCTTCCCAGAATCGCCTTGTGCTACATCTTTTACGAGGCCGACGAGGATTTCCCGGCGGCGGCCACCTGCCTGTATTCGGCCAATGCCGACCGCTTTCTACCCACCGACGCCTTGGCCGACGTGGGTGAATACACTTCTTCACGGATTCTCTCCCTGGCGGCCCAGGGGGCCGCAGCGGAGAAATCTACAACCTGAGACGGCAGGAGGAATGTCATGAGCGTCAAAACCTGGAAGAGCGACGAGGTCACCATCGAAATCGACTACGAAAAGTGCAACGGCAGCGCCATGTGCGTAGACCAGTGCCCCGGCGAAGTCTACGAACTTCAGGACGGCAAGGCCGTGGCGGCCTACATCGACCAGTGCATCCAGTGCTGCACCTGCGTGCAGGTCTGCCCCCAGGCGGCCATCACCCACAGCGCCTGCGAATAACGACCCGCCGAACGCCGCGGCGCCCCGCCCGCATTTCGGGGACGGGGCCGCCGTGGCACCCCATCTTTTCGCCCCTCCCGGCAAACGGGCGCTCCGCACGCTCTCAAAACCCCAGGTCCTTGACCTGCCGGCGGCATTTACAGCCGCCACAGGCACCAGCCTTCCCTCCCCGCCTGTAGCCCGCACCTGGAACACGCCCCACCCCACATGGCTATATTGGTTATTACAGGTACTTTTAAACCGTCCTCGTAATTCTCTCTTGACGTATACATCCTTTTAAGGCAATAAAGGCTTTCATATTAACCATAAGAACCAACGAGGGCTTTCCGGTCCGCGGATGACAGCGCCCTGTTGAAACCCAGATCGAGTGATCGAAGCGAAAGGAGTATCGCGATGAAAACAGGCCGCTTTCTGATTCTCATTCTGATGGTTTTCGTCACGGTTTTCTGCGGCCCGGCCGCCGCAGGCGACACCCTCATGATGGCCACCACCACCAGCACCGACAACACCGGTCTGCTCGACTACCTGGCGCCCGCCTTCACCCGCGACACCGGCATCGTCCTGAAATGGGTGGCGGTGGGCACCGGCAAGGCCCTCAAACTGGGCCGGAACTGCGACGTGGACGTGCTGATGGTGCACGCCCCCGACGCCGAGAAAAAGTTCGTGGCCGCCGGTTACGGCGTGGACCGCCGCAAGGTGATGTACAACGATTTCGTCCTCATCGGCCCCAAGGCGGACCCGGCCGGCATTGCGGGGCTGGACGTCAGGCGGGCCCTTCGCAAAATCGCCGAAAAGAAAGCCTTCTTCATCAGCCGCGGCGACAACTCGGGCACCAATAAAAAAGAGATCAAACTCTGGAAGCTGGCCGGCATGACGCCGCCGGAAAAACAGACGTGGTACATCCAGAGC
>CAYZCL010000113.1:0-3768 GCA_964476595.1 uncultured Desulfobacteraceae bacterium | reverse complement strand
TGGCCGCTTTCGTGCGCTTCGCACTGCACACGCGGGACCCGGTTTTCGACGTGCGCCTGTTGCGTTCGAGCCGGCTGTTCTCCTTTTCGTGCCTGGCGGCGCTGACCCACTATGCGGCTACCTTCGCGCTCGGCTTCCTGCTCAGCCTCTACCTGCAGTACATCAAAGGCCTCGATCCCCGGACGGCCGGTACCATCCTGGTGGCCCAGCCACTGGTGATGGCCGTCTTTTCCCCCCTGGCAGGCCGGTTGTCGGACCGCATCGAGCCCCGGCGGATCGCCTCGGCCGGCATGGCCCTCACCGCGACGGGTCTGCTGCTCTTTTCGTTTCTCGCGCCCGACACCCCCGTCGCCTGTATCCTGGCCACCCTGGTACTGTTCGGGTTCGGTTTCGCCCTGTTTTCTTCACCCAACATGAACGCTATCATGGGGGCGGTGGACAGACGATTTTTCGGCATCGCCTCGGGAGCGGTCGCCGCCACGCGGCTGCTGGGCCAGATGGCCAGCATGGCCGTTGCCATGTTGATTTTCTCGGTTTTCATCGGCCGCCGACAGATCACGCCCGTCAACTACGAGGCTTTCCTCAGGAGTGTGCGCGTCTCGTTTACCGTCTTCTTCGTTCTGTGCGTCGTGGGCATCGTTTTCTCCGTCACCCGCGGGAACCTGCGCCCCGGGCGGCCGGGCCCGTGAATGCGGCGGGGATCATCGATTCCGCTGCACCCGTCGGCGTCCCGGTGTTTTCTGCGCGGAGGGATTTGTCGTTGAAGATGAATCTCCAAGCTGGTATCTGTCAAAAGAGAACGGGTGATTGAATCGGGACGAATGCCTACAAACGGGTCCGTCCCCGCCGGCACTGAAACGTGAGACAACGCCCATCGGCATGGGCGCGGGTTTCCACACCCCCAGGATTGTTGACATGCAAAAGACGAGAGGACAGCTCGAGTCTGAGATCTGCGAAGCCATTATCAAGTTCGAGAAGGAGTTCATGGGCCGCGGGCCCTTGGAGGCCAAAGCCTACGTCCTTGACGACATGGTGCTGGTACGGCTGAGGCAGGTGCTCACCCAGGCCGAGCTCAAATTGGCCGAAACCACGGACCGCAGGGACGGCCGCGAATTGATCAAGCGTGTCCGGATCACCCTGCTGGAGCAGGGACGCCCGCTGCTGGAAAGCGTCGTTGAAACAATCCTGGGCGTCAAAATCAGGAGCCTGCACACGGACATCAGCACGATCACCGGCGAACGGATCATTCTCTTCTCCCTGGAGCGACCCGTTTCCATTGTCTGATGCCGCAAGTGGTTTTCGTTTCGTTGCCCGCGATTGCCCCGGGCGGTGGACCGAACATTCTTGACAAGGAGGCGTCTTTCCTGTAGCAGGAAGATGCCAGCCGGTCCGGGTGAGGGCGTTGCGACGCAGGCTCCCGGAGGGGCAACGGCATAACATATCGAAAAGCCTGAGTGTTTAAACGGAGCCCGTCACCCCGGCGTGGCGGGAGCCGGATAAAAAATGAGGCTGCATCGCGTTTCCGAGAAACGCGGCGCAGCCTTTTTTTATGGCCTGCCGACAACCGATGCATGCAGGGGGGACCCAGCGAGATGAAAAGTATCCTGATGGTAAACTACGAGTATCCACCCCTCGGTGGGGGTGGCGGGGTTTTCAACAGGCACCTGGCCGAGACGCTGGCGCGTCGCTACGACGTCACCGTGATCACCAGCCGGTTTGCCGACCAGCCGGTCCACTAGGTGGTCAATGGCGTTCGACTGCTGCGGGTGCCGGTCCCCCTGCGATCGGACCCCAATGCCGCCAGCCTGATGTCCATGCTGGGTTTCTTCCCGAGCAGCCTCTGGGCGGGGTGCCGGCTGCTCGGCCGGGGTCACTTCGATATCGTGCATTCCATGTTCGCGGTGCCGTCCGGCCCCTCCGGGATGCTGCTGGCCAGGTGGTACCGCAAGCCGCACCTGCTTTCGATTCTGGGCGGGGACATTTACGATCCCAGCAAGAAGTTGTCCCCTCACCGGACGCCGCTGCTCGGCCACACGACCGCCGCGATAATGCGCAATTCCCATGCGGTGGTGTCTCTGTCCCGCGATATTCGGCGGCGGGCGCACGCACACTACCCGGTAGACGCGGAAATTGACGTGATCCACCTGGGAATTCCAAGGCCCCGTTTCCGGCCCCTCTGCCGTGGAAATTTCGATTTTTCCGACGACGACATCCTGATGGTGACGGTGGGCCGCCTGGTGAGGCGCAAGGCCGTGCACGAATTGCTGGAGGGGCTCGCCTGTCTTTCCAATCCGCGGGTGAAACTGATCGTCATCGGGGACGGCCCGGAGTGCGGGCGGTTGAGACAGAATGCCGCAGACCTCGGTGTTTATCACCAGGTGCGTTTCCTGGGAAACGTCGATGACGACACCAAGTTCGGGTTGATGGCGCTCTGCGATCTTTTCGTCTCCGCCAGCCGGCACGAGGGATTCGGACTCGTTTTCCTGGAAGCCATGGCCGTGGGGTTGCCCGTCGTCAGCTATGACGAGGGCGGCCAGAGGGAGTTCCTGCTGGACGGCACTACCGGCGCGCTGGTCGCCGGGGGCAGACGGGAACGGCTGTTCGACGAAATCCGGCGGCTTGTCGACAGCAGGGAACTGCGGCGGCGCATCCGTCGGCACAACGCCGCTTACGCGGAAAATTTTTTCATCGAAAGATGCGCGCAGCAGTACGAAGAAACGTATCGGCGCCTCGTGCGGGACACCGCGCGAAAGACGGGTTGAACGGCCCGATTCACGGGTGGGCGTGCATGCTCATCTTTCGAAGAAAACCCGATAGAGAGCCGAGGTTTCTTCCTTTTCCAACAGGAAACCGTCGTCTTCGGGATAGTATTTCGCTTTCTCGGGGTTTTCGCCGGCGAACTTCCTGACCGCTTCCATCGAGTCCCACACCGTCACCAGCAGGAAGTGGGCTACGGTGTCTTCATCCCGGCGCTGAAAGTACAACCTGCGCAGGCCGTCTACGGCGCCATAGTCCGGCGCGGCCCGTGAAACCATGAACTTTTCGTATTCGTCCGCTTTTTCGATGGGCACCCTACCGTGCCACAATCGCATGATGGCCATGTTATCCGTTCCCTGCGTGAAAAAGGTGAACTGCCGCAGCGCGGGTCAGTGCTCGTTGCCCGCGTAGATCCACATGGGCACCGTTTTGCCCGCCCGCTCGAAGCCCATTGCTCGGTAGAATTCGACGGCGTCGGCATCGGCGGTCAGCATCTGCTGGTGAAAGGACGCGTATTTTTCCCGCAGCAGCGCCATCATGGCGCGGCCGATGCCCCTCCCCTGGCAGTCCGGGTGGACCAGCAGGTGCGGGTAGTAGACCACCAGGCTGCCGTCCGAGATGGCATTGCCGATGCCCACCAGCCGGCCGGAAATCCGGGCGGTGACCAGCGCATCCGAATTTTTCAGGGCGGGCATCAGCCGGTCGGGCTTTTCGGCCGACGACCAGCCGTTGGCCCTGTACAGTTCGATGACTTCATCGGTTTCGATCGCGTCGTCCAGACGGATTTCGAGCTCGTTTTTCATGCACCGTTCCTCACTGCTGATGCCCGACGCACCTGCCGGCGTCACGGCTCCGGGGGGGGGCGGCGTTTTGCAGCGCCAGAAGGACGTTTCTGCGAAATACCCCATAGTCGATGTCCAGGCTGCGTCGAAAACGCGTTTCGTATTCGGCTTCCGAGAGCTTCGCCGGGTTCTTCAGGTTGAAGGTGTTGCCCCAGGCGTCGAGCCGGCG
>CAYZCL010000112.1:0-32725 GCA_964476595.1 uncultured Desulfobacteraceae bacterium | reverse complement strand
TTCGAAATGGCCGACGGCTCGGGGGTGATCCTGGAGATCGAAGTGGACCGTATCCCCGTCATGGACGAGGCCCTGGACATGTACCGGCGGGGCATGAACACCGGTGTCAACGCTTTCAACCGCCAGATGGTGGACGCACGCACGCGATTCGAGGTGGACCTGCCGGACTGGCACCGCGAGATCGTCTACGACCCCCAGACCAGCGGCGGGCTGCTGGCCGCCGTGCCCGCGGCGCAGGGGACGGATCTAGTGGCCTCGCTCCGGGAAGCCGGCGTGTCGGCGGCGGTCATCATCGGCCGGGTCGTCGAAAGCGACGACGGCAGGGGGATGCTGGTTTTCCAATAAAATTGACATCTACCGTGATCTCATGTAAGCATTCGGTAAAAGCTCGGCTGCCCTGAAACTTCTTTCAGAAAAGCGGATGGCGGTTTTCGGCCGGGATACCCGACGGAGCAACCGCCGACACCCTGAACCGGCGTTGGACGTTTGATCCCTGTTTTCTCGTATGCCTCAACCTTGACCCTGCAATCATGGTAGGAGCGGAAGATGGCGTTTGCACCGTTCAATACGGTTGCCGTCGGTTTGCGGCCCGCACTGACCGCTTTTGCCTTCCGCATGAAGACCCGCAGCCGATCGGCCCGTCGGCCGATGCCTTGCGGCTGTAACGATATCACCACGTCCCGGCCTGCCGCCGCCTCTTTCCTGAACCGCCTCTCTCTTCGGATCTCTTCTTCGAGCTGCCCTGACCCGACCGACGAATCACCCGTTTCCGGCCTGTTTCCCGCTTCCCGGCAGGGGGGCTTTTTCCGTTAACCGTTCCGCGGAGATCTGCCGCCGTGCGCGGACGGCCCGCCGGTCGCCGGTCCCGGTCCGACCTCCGGGCGACGCCGTCGCCGTCCGTGACGGCGGGTTCCGGCGGCGGAGGAACCGCTGAAAGGGGAGAGTCATGGGGAACAGGGGCGCTTGCGATCCTTGGGGGATACTTTTCGTGTTGACCGTTGTGCTGCTGGCCGCTGCGGCAGGGGCCGCCCCGGCACTGGCCGACGGGGCCTGCGACCGGTGGCTGGCCCGGGCGGCGGTCATCGAGGGCAGCATCGCGGTGCGCAGGGCCGGACGGGCCAACTGGACCGCCGTCAAGGCCGGCGACGTCTTTGCGCCGGGCGACAGGATCCGGGTGGGCCGGCACAGCCGGGCCGTGGTGGTGCTCTGCAACGAGACCCAGTTGCGCCTGGACCAGGAAACCGTGCTCACCTTGTACGGCGGGCAGGGGCGCAAGAGGACCCTCCTGGAGATTCTCAGGGGTGTCATCAACTTCTTCAGCCGCGTTCCGCGCAGCCTGGAGGTGATGACGCCCTTCGTCAACGGGTCGCTGGAAGGCACCGAGTTCTTGGTGGCGGTGGCGGCCGACAGCACCCGCATCGTGGTCTTCGACGGGCGGGTGGCGGCCGCCAACCGGGCCGGCAGCCTGCGCATCGCCGCCGGACAGGCCGCGGTCGCCCGCCGCGGCCGGGCCCCGCAACCCATGACCCTGGTGCGCCCCCGCGATGCCGTCAACTGGGCGCTGTACTACCCGACCGTTCTTTCACCCCGGACCCCCGGGTCCGGGGGTCCGGCCGCCGGATTCGTACGGCGGGCGGCGGACCTGCTGTCGGTGGGAAGGGTCGACGCGGCCCGCGCTCAGATCGCCGAGGCGCTGGCCGTCGATCCCGGCAACAGCCGGGCCCTGGCCCTGGAGGCCGTGATGGCGGTAGTCCAGAACCGTCGTGAGAAGGCCTTCGAACTGGCCGCCGAGGCCGTAAAGCGCGACCCGCGATCGGCGGCCGCCCGCATCGCGCTTTCCTACGCCCAGCAGGCGCGCTTCGAGATCGGCGCCGCCCTCGAGACGCTCCGCGAGGCCGTGCGGCTGGATCCGCGCAACGCCTTGGCGCTGGCCCGCCTGTCGGAACTGTGGTTGTCGGTGGGGGAGCCGGACAAGGCGCTTTCCACCGCCCGGCGGGCCGTTGCGCTGGAACCGGATATCGGCCGCACCCAGGTCGTGCTGGGATTCGCACACCTGGCGCGCATCGAGATCGCCGCCGCCCTGGCGGCCTTCCAGCGGGCCATCGCGCTGGAGCCGGCCGCGCCGCTGGCGCGCCTGGGGCAGGGCCTGGCCCGCATCCGCGAAGGACAACTGGAAGAGGGGCGCGCCGACATCGAGATCGCCGCCGCCCTGGACCCCAACAACTCTCTGATCCGCAGCTACCTGGGGAAGGCCTTCTACGAGGAGAAGCGCAGCCGACTGGCGCGCAACCAGTTCCGCATCGCCAAGCAGCTCGACCCCCGGGACCCGACCCCCTACCTCTACGACGCCCTGCTCAAGCAAAGCGTCAACCGGCCGGTGGAGGCATTGCACGATCTGCAGCGCTCCATCGCGCTCAACGACAACCGCGCCGTCTACCGCTCTCGGCTGCTGCTGGACCAGGACCTGGCCGTGCGCAGCGCCCGCCTGGCGCAGATCTACAACGAGCTGAACTTCGGCCGGCTGGCCCTGGTGGAAGGCTGGAAGTCGCTCAGCCGCGACCCCGCCGACTACTCGGCCCATCGCTTCCTGGCCGACGCCTACCTCTCCCAGCCGCGGCACGAGATCGCCCGCGCCAGCGAACTGCTCCAGTCCCAGCTGCTGCAGCCTCTCAGCATCAGCCCGGTGCAGCTCCGCATGTCCGAGATCCACTCCTTCATCTTGCGCGGAACGGGGCCGGCCCAGGCGGCCTTCAACGAGTATACGCCGCTTTTCAGCCGCAACCGCCTGGCCCTGCTGGCCTCCGGTGTGGCCGGGGGACGAAACACATACGGCGACGAGATCACCCAGTCCGGCCTGTGGAACAAGCTATCATACAGCGTGGGGCAGTTTCACTACCGGACCGACGGGTTCCGTGAAAACAACGACCAGGATCAGAAGGCCTACAACGTGTTCGTCCAGGCGGCGCCCTGGTACCACACCAGCTTCCTGGCGGAGTATCGCCACACGACGCGAAAGTTCGGCGACCTGCCCCTGCGTTTCGACCCGCAGATGTACAGCCCCGATGAGCGGCACCGCGACGTGGTCGATTCCATCCGCCTGGGCGGCCGCCACGCCTTTTCGCCCCGATCGGAGCTGATCGCCACGGTTGTGTACAACGACACCCACTTCAAGACCGGTGTCGACACTTACGGCTTCGGCTTCGACGAGCACGACCGGGGCTTCCAGGCCGAGTCCCAGCACCTCTACCGCGCCACGCGTTTCAACGTGGTCGCCGGCGCCGGGTTCCTGCAGATGGACCAGGGCTGGACCGTCCGGTACGCCCCGTACCCCGACATGCGCGCAGACGACGTGATGCGCCACGCCAACGCCTACGTCTACTCGCAGATCCACTTTCCGGACCGTTTCACCTGGACGCTGGGCGCCAGCGCCGATCACTTCAACGGCCTGCTGGACAAGGATCGCCTCAACCCCAAGCTGGGCGTCCGCTGGCACCCGTTTGCCGGCACCACCCTGCGGGCCGCCGCCTTTCGCGTCATGACGCGCTCCCTGATGGTCTCCACCCAGACCGTCGAGCCCACCCAGGTGGCCGGCTTCAACCAGTTTTACAACGGTTACGGCGGCGACGAGGCCTGGCACTACGGCGTGGCCCTGGATCAGCGGTTCAGCGACCGGCTGTTCGGCGGGGTCGCCTTCTCGCGGCGGGACATGGACGTCGCGTACCTGAACATCGACAACCGGCCCGATGAAACCGCGTGGGAGGAGAAAGTCGTCCGGGTGTACCTGGACTGGGCGCCGCTGAACTGGCTTACGGGCAGCCTGTCGTACCAGTGGGAGCGTCTCGACAGGGACCCGGCCATGACGGGTTTCGAGATGATCCACGTGCTCAGGACCCACCGGGTGCCCCTGGCGCTCAACGTCTATCTCCCCAACGGCCTGAGCGCCCACGTCACGACGTCTTACGTGGACCAGCGCGGCATGTTCGATCTGCAACCGCTGATGGCACCCCCCACCGCGGACAGCGACACCTTCTGGGTGGTGGATGCCGCGGTCCGCTACCGGCTCCCCCGACGGTGGGGCATGGTGAGCATCGAGGCCAAAAACCTGTTCGATCAGCGTTTCCGGTACCAGCCCGAGGACTACACCAATCCCGACATCGTTCCCGAGCTGCTGGTGCTGGCAAAGGTCACGCTGTCGTTCTAGAGTGCGGCGCAGGACCCGGAAAGGAGGTGGGGCGGTAAACCGGCTGGAGACCGAGGGATTCGTCAATGTCTCACAAGCGTAGCGCGAAGGAGGGTATCCCATGGAAAACGGCGAAGGACGTCTGTCCCGAGAGGACGTCATGCGGAAAATGGAGGACCTGGTGGCCCGATCGGTGTACGGGGGCGTGGAGGGCCTGACGGTCGTCGTGTTGAATCCCGAGGGGGAAAGCGCCGACGACCTGATCCTGGGGGGATTCGGGATTTACAAAGGCGAGCCGCTTCCCCTGAAGGCGTGCGAGGATTGCATTGAAGAGACCGCCCGGCGGAAGTTCGAGGGCATCCGGCCGCTGGCGCTGGTGAAGCTGTCGGCCAGCCCGGGGCACTGGTGCCCCTGCGGCAGCATGCGCTGCTGGTGTCCGTGATTCTTGCGTGCGCGGCGGCCGCCCCCCGGTCGCCGCGCGCCGCAGGCCGCGATACGGTGCCGGCCGCCCCCGGGCGGACTCAGGAGCCGGGTGCCCGGATGTCGGCGTAGAATCGACGGTTCAGGTGATAGCGGGCCAGAAACTCGTTTTTGCCGATCTTTTGGACCACCAGTTCCCCGATCAGCCGCTCCCGCCGCAGTTGGAAGTAGGCGGCCTTGAGGCCGTTGATCACCGGCGCCCGTTCGATGCGCCCGTTTCTCAGGCGGCTTCTCTCCCGGCACTCGGCGATCACCCTGTCGACGACGGCCCCGTAGTAGCTCTGCAGGACGGCCGTGTCGGTGCAGGAGACGTGGCGTTTGGACAACATCATCGCCGCTCCGAAAATCAGAAATCCCGCCGTGACGAACAAAAGAAGTCTTTTCATGATCGTTCCTCCCCCGTACGCGTGATAGCGGTTCCGGATTCGGCCGGCTTGCACCTGCAAAGCGCGGCGCCGTACCCGGTCTTTCCCGAAATTCCCCTATGGCATGCAGTGATTGACCTCGGTCGGCTCCCCGTCTGCGGCATAGCGCCCGATAACAGGGGCCGGCTTCCCCGTCAGCTTGTAGGAAAGGCCGGACAGATAGCCCACGAGAATCAAGACCAGAAAGACGGGGTTGACCCCCTTGGCGGTTTTCTTTTTCAGGGTCGTGCGGATCGCGAAAGGCCAACTGATACCGAAGCAGATGAACATGGTCCCTTCCAGAATGCTTGGCGAGAAAAGCTTGGCGGTCTCCAATGCGGCTTTCGGCGGTGGATTGAGGCTTTCTCGGATGTCAGGGGAGATGGGAGGACAGGGCTTGCATCGGCAGTAGGTGGAAAAAGACGCCGAAAATGAGGTTGCCTGACAATGGCATCAGCAAGAATGATGCCTGAGGAGAGATGCTGGATTCAGGAAGAACCGTAACATGATTCAAATATTAGAATTTAAAAATTATAATTATTAGAATAAACTTCTTTTCTCAAAGCCCAGGCCCATCTGGGTCCGGGCGCATGCCCGTCAAGGTGCTTGACATATCTGGTTGTATGTAAAGTTCGCTTACACTCCGGAGCGGGTCTGCGGGGGCGGCGCTAGAAGGTTTCGACAATGCGGTAATACGAGTCGCGTCGCGCGGGGGTGAACCCGGCCCGGCGGATGATGGTCTTGACGTCTTCCACCGTGGCGCTGCGGTCGTGGCCAGCCTCGAGCAGCACGTTTTCCTCCATGAGCACACCGCCGAAGTCGTCGGCCCCGGCCAGCAGGCCCAGCTGGCCGGCCGGGATGCTCTCGCTGAACCAGGACGACTGGACGTGGTCGAAGTTGTCCAGCACCAGGCGCGCCAGGGCCACGATGCGCACGTAGCGCGCCGGGTGGGCGGCGCGGCCCACCTCGCGGCCCAGCTCGGAGCCCTCGGGCTTGAAGGACCAGGCGATGAAACTGGTGAAGCCGCCGGTGCGGTCCTGCAGGTCGCGCAGCGCCAGCAGGTGGTCGACGATGTCGGCGTCGCTCTCCACGTGGCCGAACATCATGGTGGCCGTGGTGCGGAACCCGATTTCGTGGGCGGTCTCGCAGACTTCCAGCCACTGGGCGGTGGTGGCCTTGTGCGGTGCGATGCGGCGCCGGACGCGCTCGGTGAGGATCTCGGCCCCGCCGCCCGGGATGGTGTCGACGCCCTCGGCGAAGACCGCTTCCAGGATCTCGCGCACGGGCCGCTTTTCGGTGGCGGCCAGGAAGGCGTACTCGGCCGGGCTGAAGGGGTGGATGTGGATGTCCGGGCAGGCCGAGCGGATGGCGCGGATGTAGGCCAGCCAGTCGGCCAGGCGGATTCTGGGGTTGTGTCCGCCCTGGAGCAGCACCGTGGTGGCCCCGCGCCGGGCGGCCGCGGCCACCTTTTCGGCCACCTGCTCCGGCGCCAGGGTGTAGGCGTCGGGATCCGTGGGCCTGCGGCAGAAGGCGCAGAAGCGGCAGCCGGTCACGCAGATATTGGTGTAGTTGGGGTTGGTGTCGCAGACGAAAGTGACCGTCTCCTGCGGCCAGCGCCGCATGCGGGCGGCGTGGGCGCGGTCCATGAGTTCGCCCAGGGGCATGCGCTCCAGCATCTCGAGGGCCGTGTCCCGGTCGCAGCGTCGTTCGGAAGTAGCGGTGGTCGATGTTTGCATGGTTCAGGCCTCGCTGGCGGGTGGGAAAAGGGGGCGGCGGGTGTGTTTTTCGAGCGCCGCCTGGAAACGCGCCTGGCCCGCCAGGTCTTCGTCGGTGAGGCGGCGGCGGATGACCCGAAAGTATTCCGTTATCACCGACGGGTCGACGCCCAGCTGCGCGGCCGCGTCGGCCGTGCAGGCGGACACCAGTTGAGACTCGCGGCGCCCGAAGCGATCCAGCCAGTCGACCAGGGACCGGCGGGCGTCGGCCGGCGCGTCGCGCCGGATCACCCAGCGCGCGAAGACGAAGGGCAGCCCCTGCAGGGCGTACCACTCCCGGGCCAGGTCGGTGACGAAAGTGCGTTCCGGGCCGCACGCGTATTGAAGGCCACCCGCCGCGGGCCGGCAGTCCTTGAGAACCCGCCGCAGGGCCGCGTCGCCGATGATCAGCTCGGCGCTGGCCCCCTGCGGGTCGGGGGTCGCCAGGGGCAGGCGGTCGAAGCCGTGGCGCAGGCCCAGCAGCAGGAACAGCAGGCGCACGCTGGACTCGGACTCGCCGGTGAGCCACACCGTGGCCGGGGCGTGCATCTCGGAAAACGGCCGGTCCGAAAACAGCAGCACGCTCATGGAGCGCTCTTTGGCGGCAATGCCGTACGGACCCAGGGGCTCCACCATGCCTGCCAGCGCCGCCAGCCCGCCCACGGGCACGGCGGCCGCCAGCACGCGGCCGCTTTCCAGCGCGTCCACGCTCGCGCTGGGCACGCAGGGGACGAAATGGCATCCCGGCGGCGGCCCCAGCCGGCGGTAGGGCGCCATGTTGGTGTACGGGATCATGGCCACGGGCCAGGTCATCTCAAACCTCTTCCGGGCTGCCGGCCTCGGCCGCCGGTCGGCAGGGGACGAAACGGCCGTCACGCTCCACCGGCGTGAAACCGGCGGCGCGGATGGTTTCGGTCATGCGCTCGCGGGCCAGTCCCACCGGGGTGGTGGCGCCGGCCAGGTGGGCGATCTTCTCCTCGGAGATGGTGCCGTCCATGTCGTCGGCCCCCCACCACAGGCCGGCGGCGGCGGTCTCCAGCCCGATCATGGGCCAGTAGGCCTTGAGGTGCGGCACGTTGTCGAGCACCAGGCGCGAGACGGCCAGCACGGTGAGGCTTTCCAGGGGCGTGGGGCCCTCCTCGACGAAGCGGCCGGCGCCGGGCTGGAAGGCCAGTGGGATGAAACAGGCGAAGCCGCCGGAGCGGTCCTGGGCCTCGCGCAGCATCAAGAGGTGTTCAATTCGCTCCTGCCAGGTGTCGCCGAAACCGAAGAGCATGGTGGCGTTGGTGGGAATCCCCAGGCGGTGGGCCAGCTGGTGGATGCGGATCCAGTCAGCGGGCCCGATCTTGTTCTTCCAGTGCCGTTTCCAGAGGCGATCGGAGAATATCTCGGCGCCGCCGCCGGGCATGGCGTCCATGCCGGCCTCCGCAAGTTCGGTGAGCACCTGTTCCGCGGTGATCTTTTCGCTGCGCGCGAAAAAGTCGATTTCCACCGCGGTATAGCACTTGATGTGGATGTGCGGGTAGCGGCGGCGCAGCTCGCGCACCAGCGCCAGGTTGCGCCGGTAGGGCCACACCGTGTTCAGGCCGCCCACGATGTGCACCTCGGTGGGCGACAGGCGCGCCACCTTGTCGAAGATCTCGTCTTCCTCCAGCACGTAGGCGTGGGCCGCCCTGGGCGTGGCCGCGTAGTTGCAGAAGGTGCAGCCCATGGAACAGATATTGGCCGGGTTGACCTGCAGGTTGAAGACGTAGGTGGCCGCCCGGCCGAACCTTCTCTCGCGGTTGGCGAAGGCCGCGCGGCCCAGCCGGTGCAGCCGCCGCGGGCCGATCTCATCGACCAGCGCGAAGGCTTCCCCGCGGCTGAGGCGCTTTCCGGCGGCGCCTTTTTCCAGGGCGCTTTCGAAGCGTTTTTCGTCTGGGGTCATAGGCCGTATTCCTTCCAGCGGGCGTCCACCCGTTTCTCCACCTCGGGGTCGAAGGCCACCGGTTGGGGGTATCCTTTTTTCCAGCGCGCGTCAATGACAATCGGCGGCTTCAGCCGCACCCGGTTGCCGGACAGCGAGCGTCGGGCGGGGTGCAGGTCGGCCAGGGGGTCGAAACGCGTGAACCAGCCCCACAGCAGCAGGGTGTCGTCGTCCAGGGGCACGTCGGGTGAGAGCAGCACTTGGAAGAGGTACTGCGACGTCACCGGGTGCCCGGCCAGGGCGCGCCGCAGGGCGGTCAAGGAGGCACGGTCGTTTTTCAGGCGGACTATGAGAAAAGATGGTCCAAGCCTTCGAAAATCCGTGATATTTTCGTGTACGTCTGACGGTGGCGGCGGCGACGGGGGTGGTGCCTGCCGCAAGTCGGGACCGTCGCCGGCGGCCATCAGGATCAGGCGGCTGCCGGTGTTCATGGCCGGGCCGGTGAAGTCCAAGGTGTCCTGGGCCGTGGCCGCCAGGATGTGGATGCCCGTGTCGGTGTCCAGGCGCCGCCAGAGGGCGCGGCTGACGGCGGTGAAATCGGCCACGTCGACGCCGTCATTGACCGTGATCATCACCTTGGTGAGCGACACCTGTCCCTCGCCCAGCATGCCCAGGGTGTGCTTCAGGGCCTCGCGCGGGTACCGTTCCCGCACCGACATGACGGCCAGGGCGTGAAACCCGGTTTCGGGGTAGGCCCGGATGGCGGTCACCGCCGGCCGGATGATCTTGAGCAGCGGCTGGGTCAGGTCCTGCAGGGCCTCGCCGATGTAAAAGTCCTCCTGCACGGGTTTGCCCACCACCGTGGCCGGGTAGATGGCGTCGCGGCGCGCCAGCACGCGGTCCACGCGAAAGACCGGGAAATCGGCGGCCAGGGAGTAGTGCCCGAAGTGGTCCCCGAAGGGGCCCTCGCGACGCGTGTCGCCGGGCCGCACCGATCCCTCCAGCACGAACTCGGCCCTTGCCGGGATGCGGTGGCCGGTGTCGTCCCGCCGGATGACCTCCAGCGGCGCGCCCATCATCAGGGCGGCCAGCAGGCGCTCGTCCACGCCCTCGGGCAGCGGGGCGATGGCGGCCATGACCAGCGCCGGCGGGCCGCCCAGGGCCACGCTGACCGGCAGGCGGCGGCCCATGGCGGCGGCCGCGGCGAAGTGAAAACCGCCTCCCTTTTCGATCTGCCAGTGCATGCCGGTGGCGGCGGCGTCGAAGCGCTGCAGGCGGTAGATGGCCAAGTTGCCCCGGCCGTCGCGGGGATCGACGGTGTGCACCAGCGGCAGGGTGAAAAAGGGTCCCCCGTCGTCGGGCCAGCAGGTCAGCACCGGCAGCCGCAGGAGGTCCGGCGGCTGGGTGACGGTCTCCATCACCGGGCCCTGCGCCACGGTGCGCAGGCGCGCCCTGGACAGGTGCAGCAGGTCGCGGCGCGCCCGCCACAGGGAGGGCAGGCTGGGGGGCATGAGCCGTTCGAAGAGCCGCAGCAGGCGGTGGCCCAGCGCGGCCGGCGGTTCCCCGAAGACCATGTCCACGCGCTGCCGCGTGCCGAACAGGTTGGTCACCAGGCGGTAGGGCGACCCCTTGACGCGTTCGAAGAGCAGGGCCGGTCCCTGCTGCGCCAGCACGCGGTGCTGGATGACGGTGATCTCCTGGTCGGGGTCCACCGGCACCCGCACGCGGGCCAGCTGGCCGCGGGCCTCCAGGTGCTTCAAAAAAGCGCGCAGATCATGAAAAGGCATGGGGTCTCCTGTGTTTGTCCTGGGTCCCTGGTCGGTCGTCCGTCGGGAAAATACGGCCGCGGACCCGCATGGACGGTTCTACCCCGCCACGCTCCCCAGCATGGGCACCAGGGCGGCGGATATGCCGGCGATGGTGGAGATGGGAAAGAAGCGCGTGGGGATGGGCACTTTCGGCCAGTACATCAGCGCCATGGCGCCCACGGATACGGCCAGGGCCAGCCAGGCGCCGGCGCCGGCGCGGGTCAGCAGAGCCACGGCCAGGATGCACAGGGCCGCCGCAGCGTGCAGGGCCGCGGCCACCCTCAGCGCTTTGGGTTGTCCCAGGGCCGCCGGCAGGCTGAAAATACGGTTGCGCCGGTCGCTCTCGATGTCCAGCAGGGCGTAGACGATGTCCGAGGCGCTCAGCCACAGGAAGACGAACAGCGCGAAGAGCAGCACGGCGGCCGAGAAGTCCAGGCGCCCCGAGGCGGCCACGTACGCGCACAGCGGAGCGATGGCCAGGCACAGCCCGATGCCGAAGTGACACAGCGGCGTGAAGCGCTTGAGCAGCGAGTAGCCCAGCAGCGGGATCAGGGGCAGCGGCGACAGCACCAGGCACCAGCCCCCCAGCAGGGCGCAGGCCCACAGGTAGACCACCAGGCCGGTGAAGGCCACCACCAGGGCCTGGGCCACGCTCATGGCGCCCGAGGGCAGTTCGCGCCCGGCGGTGCGCGGGTTCAGCGCGTCGATGCGCCGGTCGAAGATGCGGTTGAAGGACATGCCGAAAACGCGGGCGCCGGTGGCCGCGATGACGATCAGCAGCATGACGCCGAAGCTGGGGAACCGTCCCCCGGCCCCCAGCCAGGCGCCGGCGAACAGCAGCGGCAGGCTGAAGGCCGTGTGCTCGATCTTGGTAAAACGCAGGATCTTTTTCCAGGCGGGCTCGGGGGCTTTGCGGCTCTCCGTGCGCGTCAACTCGTCGGCGCGCGCCAGCAGTTCCTCCCGCAGCAGCTGCGCCACCTGCTGCGAAACCGTCTCGATGTTGCGGTGCAGGGTCTCGCGGTCCCCTTCGTCGGCCGTGTCCGTGACGCCTTTGAAGATGGTGCAGGGCACGCCGTAGCGCTCGCACACGCGGGCCACCACGGCGCCCTCCATGTCCACCAGGTCGCCGCGAGCGGCCAGTTTCTTTTTCCGCTCCCCGTCGAACACCGGCCGCTGGCAGGTCACCAGCGAGGCCGTCGGCAGATGCCGCCACCAGCGGTCGTCGCAGGAGACGGGCTCTTCGGGCATGCCGAAACGTCCCGGGTGCTCCTCGACGGCGCGGTCGATGCGCCGCACGGTCCCGGGGCGCAGGTCGTCGCGCCCGGCCAGGGCGCCGCAGATGCCGGTGTGCACGATGCGCTCGCAGCCGTAGTGGTCCACCAGGCGCTGGGCGGCCAGGGCGGCGGCTACCTTGCCCATGCCGCAGACGGCCACCAGCAGCTCGACCTCGCCGGGCGTCAGTCGGCAGCGGTAGAGGGTCATGACGGGGTCGTCACGGCGCTCGGCGGCCAGCTGCGAGAGAAAGGGGGCGGCCTCGGTGTCGGTGGCGAAGAGGACGGCGATCATGGAACCATCCCCGCCCGTCGGGCCCGCTGCGCCAGTTCGTCCACCGCCCGGCGTCCTTCGGCACCCAGGTCCAGGCTGAACTCGTTGACGAAGGTCTCCACGTGGCGCCGCAGCACCTCGCCCGCCATCTCCTGGGCGTGGGCGCGCATGTACGGCATGGCCTCGTCGGGGCGGGCGGCGGCGCGCCGGATGCTGTCGCGGATGAGGGCCGTCACCCGGCCGGGCACGTCGGCGGGCAGGCTGCGGCGGGCCGCGATGCAGCCCAGGGGAATGGGCAGCCCGGTCTCGGCCTCCCACCAGGCGCCCAGGTCGACGATCTCGGTGAAACCGGCTTGCCGGAAGGTGAAGCGGTTCTCGTGGATGATGACGCCGGCGTCGGCCTCGCCCGCCTCCAGCGTGCCGAAGATGCGGTCGTAGGTGGTGAACCGGCGGTTCCGGGCCTCGGGCGCCCATAGCCCGAAGAGCAGGTGGGCCGTGGTCCAGCGGCCGGGAAAGACGATGCGCGCCGCGGCCAGCTCCCCGCGGTCCATGGGGCGCCGGGCGATGAGCACCGGCCCGCAGCCGTACCCCAGGGCCGCGCCGCTGTCGAGCAGGGTGTAGGCTTCCCGGACGTGCAGCCAGGCGTGAAAGGACAGCTTGGTGACGTCCAGTTTCGCCTCCATGGCCATCCGGTTGAGGGTCTCCACGTCGTGCAGCCGTTCGCGGAAACGCAGTCCGCCGGTGTCGAGCAGTCCTTTGACCAGGGCGTGGAAGATGAAGGTGTCGTTGGGGCAGGGCGAATAGCCGAGGGTGAGTTCCAAAACGCCTGTTTCCCGGGAAATGGCCGTGTTGTTTCAAAAAGCCGCTGTTTTAGCCGTTGTATCCGGCCCGAAAATATAGGCCAGCTTTCCGGGGGGTGTCAAGGAGATATCCCCTTGAATCGTATGTTCCCCATAAGTTCCGGCTTTTCACAAGAGGCATGAACAAGAGGCACAAAGGCACAGAGGCACAAGGGCAAGGAAGGTGTCAATTTTACGCATCCTGACGAATCAGGCGAAGCGGACAAAACGACGATTCCGGTTGCGGGTGGGGCCCACCTTGGAAGGTGCGCAGGTGAAACCCGCTCACTCCGGTGCGGCCCGTACGCGGGTCTTCTCCCCCAACGGGGCAGATGCATGTGGCCGCTCTCTTCCGGTGCCGCGGCACCCCGGCAAGCGGGACGGAAAAAAGTGCTTGAAATACGGCCCTGCCGCAGGCTACAAATCACAGCTCGGGGCCGGAAATTAAATCGAAAACTTAAAGTTGTGCCACAACCAACTGAAAAAAAGAGGTAAAAATAAATGGCAAAAGTCCTGGTGTACGGCAGCGGCGGAAGGGATCACTGTCTGGCGGAAAAATACGCCGACAGTCAGCATGTGGACAAGGTGTACTTCACCCCCGGCAACCCCGGCGTGCTGTATACCCCCAAGGGCAAACGCGGGCTGATCGAGCGCGTCGCCCTGCCTGACGGCGCCGACTTTTCGGCCGTGGCGGATTTCTGTGAGGAAAAGGGCGTCGACCTGGTGGACATCGGTTCGGAGAACCCCCTCTCGCGCGGCCTGGTGGACGTGCTCAACAGCCGGGGCATCGCCACCGTGGGGCCCCGGCAGGAGTTCGCCCGCATCGAGAGCGACCGCGCCTTCACCGATTTCCTGCTCCAGGCCGCCGGGGTCCCCAAGCCCGAGTACCAGGTTTTCTACGACCCGGAAGAGGCCCGGCGCTACGTGCGCACCATCGGCTACCAGGTGGTGGTCAAGGCCAACGGCCTGGCCGCCGGCAAGGGGGCCCTGGTCTGCCGCGACGAGCAGGAGGCCCTGGCCGCCGTGGACGCCCTGATGGTGGAGAAGCGCTTCGGCCGGGCCGGCAGCCGCGTGGTCGTCGAGGAGCGCAAGTACGGCAGCGAGATCTCCTTTTTCGTCTACCTCGACGGCCGCCAGACCCTGCCGCTGCGCATGTTCTGCCAGGACTACAAGCCGGCCTTCGACCCCGACGACCGCGAGTCCATCGAGAAGTTCGGAGGCAACCTGAACACCGGCGGCACGGGCTGCTATTGCCCCCACCGCCTGGTTTCGGATCACCTGGTCAACCGCATCATCCGGGAGATCGTCAACCCCTTTGTGGACGTGGTCTACAACGACCTGGGCTGGAACTACAAGGGCGTGCTGTACTTCGGCCTCAACCTGGACCCCGACGGCCGGCTGTCGGTTTTCGAGATCAACGTGCGCCACGGCGACCCCGAGTTCGAGGTTCTCTCGCGCAAGCTGAGCACCGATTTCTTCGAACTGGGCATGGCGGTCTGGGAGGGCACCCTGGACCGTGTCAGGCAGGTCTGGAACGACCGCCACTACGTGGACGTGATCGCCATGGAGGGACGCTCCAAGGCCTCGCGGGGCTGGAACCCGGGATACCCCAAGCGCTACGGCAAGGGCCACCGCATCACGGGCCTGGACGACCTGGACCGGGGCCTGGCCGTCTACTTCGCCGGCGTGGACGAAGACCCGCAGAAGGGACTGGTGACCCACGGCGGGCGGGTGCTGCACCTGGTGGCCGGCGGCGCCACCCTGGAGGAGGCCCGCCGCCTGGCCTATGTCAACATCGAGAAGCTGGCCTTCGTGGACCACAAGCGCGACGGTGCCAACTGTATGCGCTATCGAAAGACAATCGCGGTGTAAACAGGCGGTTGTCTCAATTCTGTAAAGTATCCCCGGAGCGCCGCCGAACCATCCGGGGCTGTCTCCCCGGCGCGATGATCCGCCACAGCGATCTTCACCGATGACTTTTGTTGAAGCCCGGCGGGCTACCGGCGATGCGCCTCCAGCGCCCAGCCGGCTTGGCGCATCAGCAGGTCCAGCAGCCGACGCCGGTCTTCCAGTCGACGCAGCGCGTCGTCGTCGACGGCCATGACCACGATCCCCCGAAACGTCTCGGGGCCTGCAACGGGCAGGCAGGCGATGGCCTCGCGCCCCAGCAGGCGCGCCAGCTGCCGGTCCATGATTTCGCCCGGCTGCGCGGCCGACGTCACCGGTGCGTTGCGCTGCAGGCAGGTGACCGCCAGGCAGCGGCCGGCCCGGGTGTCGATGTCCAGGCCGGCGCCGTACGGGGCGTTGCGGCAGGCCAGCCGGCCGTGCCGCGCGTCGTGGACGTAAAAGAGCGGTTCGGGTACGTCCAGCAGCAGCCGCAGTACCGTGCAGACGCGCTCGATGACCGCCGCCGATCCTTCGCTTTCCAGCAGCGACTGCAGCCAGCCGCCCAGCAGGGCCCGGTCGCGCAGCATCGCGGCGAGTTCCGCTTCCCCCTCTTGCCCGCGGCTTGCGTCCCGCGGCGGTGGGTCCGTGCTTTCCGGAAGGTCGATGCCCATCCCGGCGGCCGCTTCGCGCACCGCATCGTCGGCCCGGACGGCCATTTCCTGCAGGCGTTCCGGCGGCACCGACAGCAGCTGTTCGGCGTGCCGCATGGCCCGGCGGCCGTTGCCCTCGGAGCGGCACGACAGACTGTTGGCCACGAAGACGATCTTGACCAGCGCGAAGGCGTGCCGGATTTCGGCCGCCGGGGCGTGGTGGTAGCGCACGGCGTCGGTCAGCAGGGGGGGAAACCCCCAGTCCGCCAGCATCCGTGCACCGGCCGCGGCGTGGGCCGGGCGCTTGCCGCCCTCCGCGTCGTCGTTCGGTATGCGTCCGTTTTTCCCGGCCGGAGTCAGCTTGCCGATGTCGTGCAGCAGTCCCGCCAGGTAGGCCTCCTCGGGGTCGGCCGCGCCGGTTTGGCGCGCCAGTTCGCGGGCCAGCAGGGCGCAGCGCAGGCTGTGGCGCCAGAAGCGGAGGAGATCCGCGCCGGAGATCCGCTCGCAGGACAGACGCACCCGGGAGAGGACCAGGCCCTCGATCAGACCGGGGTCGGCGGCCTCGATCCCGCGTGCGATGTCGGCCGGGTCGCAGCACCGTCCGCGGGCGGCCGCCAGGGCCAGCAGGTTGGCGGTCAGGCACGCATCGCGGAGCACCATCGCCGTGGGCCCTTCGCCCGAGCGGCAGGCCCGCAGGCAGGCCAGGGCGCTGGCCGGCAACACCGGCAGGTGCGGGACGGCGGGCGGCGTTTCCGCGGTCCGCTGCGGTCGGCCGGGGTCGTGCGGTGTCTCCCCGGTCCCGGCCGCTTCAGGCGGCGCGGCGGGCGGGTCCGCCGGCAGCCGCACCGCTTTTTTCGTCTCCTGGGCGACGGGCATCTTCAGACCGCCGTTGTGGTAGCGCAGCCAGTTGCGCCAGAAGGACTGTACGCCGCTGGGGTACAGGTCCTCGGGGGGGGCCTCGATCAGCCGGCGGGCCATGGCGGCGACTTCCAGCGCGGCGGGGGACTCGGGGTGACGCTGTACGAAGGGTTGCTGGGCGGCCACGGACTCCGGCACGCAGCCGTCGTCCGGGATCACCGACAGTAGCGAGAGGTCGAGCTTCAGGTGCTGGCTGACCGTTTGTCGGAAGCGGTTAAAGACCCGCCGGCCCGCGGCCTGGTCCCGGCAGCGGTTGACGGCCACGCGCACCGTGGCCTTGAATCCGTTTTGCACCAGGATTTTCAGCAGCGCAAAAGCGTCGGTCAGGGAAGTCACCTCGGGCACGATCACCAGGATGATTTCCGGCGCCGCAAGGCAGAAGGAGATCACGTCGGCGGAGATGCCGGCCGAGGTGTCAAAGAGCAGGAAATCGTACTTGCGCAAATCGCTCAGCGCGGCGATCATCCCGTCGCGGCGCTCCGGCGCCAGGCCGGCCAGGGCGTCCACGCCCGAGCTGCCGGGTACGATGTCGAAACCGGCGGTGTGCATCATGATCTCCGGCAGGCGGCAGCCTCCGGAGATCACGTCGGCCAGGGATTTTTCCGGATAGAGCCCCAGCAGCAGGTTGGCGTTGGCCAGCCCCAGGTCGACGTCGAACAGGCAGGTGGCCTGTTGCGCCAGCGCCAGGGCCGCGGCCAGGTTGACGGCCAGGTTGGTCTTTCCCACACCTCCCTTGCCGCTGGTGATGATGATGGTTCGGGTCATGCCGTGATGGTTTCTCCCGTGACGCGGGCCGGGGCGCCCCGCCCCGACCCGCCACACCCTTTCGGATCGGACAGGTCCAAAGAGCTTATCGGCCATCAAGCCGCCGGCCTTGAAAACCGTCCCCGCGGCAGGCAGGCCGACAGCTGCCCGCGATCGCGCCGGAGCGACGACCAAACAGCGGTTGACTTTTGGCGGCCCGGACCCTATAGGGGGCATTCCGTCGGCCCCGTCCGGGCCTTTCCGATCACCGTTCCCGAGGAGAGACGTTTCCGTGCAAGAGACCGTTTTCAACGACATCGCCGCCGCGCTGGAGATCCGCGCCCACCAGGTAAGCGCCGTGGCGCAGCTGCTGGCCGAGGGCGCCACCGTGCCCTTCATTTCCCGCTACCGCAAGGAGGCCACCGGCAGCCTGGACGAGGTGGCCGTGACCGCCATCCGCGACCGGCTGAAAAAGCGCGAAGAACTCGACCGGCGCCGCGAGGCCATCCTCAAATCACTGGAAAAGCAGGGCCGCCTGACCGATGAGCTGCGCAACGCCGTGATGGCCGCCGACGCCATGAACGTGCTGGAGGACATCTACCTGCCTTACAAGCCCAAGCGCCGCACGCGGGGCACCATCGCGCGGGAAAAGGGACTGGAACCGCTGGCCGAGGGGCTCTTCGCCCAGGTGGGCAACGATCCCCTGGCGCTGGCCGCCGACTACGTCGATGCCGAGAAGGGGGTGGCTTCAGTCGACGAGGCCTTGGCCGGTGCGCGGGACATCATGGCCGAGTGGGTCAACGAGAACGCCGAGGCACGCGCCGCCCTGCGTCGCCTGTTTGCCGAGAAAGCCACCATCCGCAGCACGGTGGCCGCCGGGAAAGAAAAAGAGGCCGCGAAATACCGGGACTACTTCGACTGGGAGGAACCCATCGCCGCGGTGCCTTCCCACCGCCTGCTGGCCATGCGTCGCGGGGAGAAGGAGGATTTCCTGAATCTCACCATCGCGCCGCCGGAGGACAAAGCCCTGGAGATCCTGCGCACCTTCTTCATCCGGGCCGAGGGGCCGGACGCCGAGCAGGTGGACAAGGCCCTGACTGACGGCTACCGCCGCCTGCTGTCGCGCTCGCTGGAGACCGAGGTGCGCCTGGAGAGCAAGGAAAAGGCCGACGCCGAGGCCATCCGGGTGTTTTCCGAGAACCTGCGTCAGCTGCTCATGGCGCCGCCCTTGGGCGCCCGGCGGGTGATGGGCATCGACCCGGGGTTTCGCACGGGCTGCAAACTGGTATGCCTGGACCGGCAGGGCAAGCTGGTGCACCACGACACTATCTACCCGCACTTTTCCGAGGAGAAAAGCGCCCAGGCGGCCGAGACCGTCAGGGACCTGTGCCGGCGGTTTGAAATCGAGGCCGTCGCCGTGGGAAACGGCACCGCCGGGCGGGAAACCGAGGCCTTCGTACGTGGCCTGGGGCTGGCGGGCGTACAGGTGGTGATGGTCAATGAGAGCGGTGCCTCCGTCTACTCGGCCTCGGAGGCCGCCCGCCGGGAGTTCCCGGAACTGGATCTGACCTTTCGCGGGGCGGTCTCCATCGGGCGCCGGCTCATGGACCCGCTCTCCGAGCTGGTCAAGATCGACCCCAAGGCCATCGGGGTGGGGCAGTACCAGCACGACGTCGACCAGGCGGCCCTCCGGTCGGCATTGGACGACGTGGTGGTCAGCTGCGTCAACGCCGTGGGTGTGGACGTCAACCGCGCCAGCGTCGAGCTGCTGACCTATGTCTCCGGCCTCGGCCCCCAGCTGGCGGCCAGGATCGTGGAATACCGCAACGCCCACGGGGCCTTCGACAACCGGCGGGAACTGCTGAAGGTGCCGCGCCTGGGGCCGCGGGCCTTCGAGCAGGCGGCCGGCTTCCTGCGCATCGCGGGCGGCAGCCACCCGCTGGACGCCAGCGCCGTGCACCCCGAACGCTACCCGCTGGTGGACGCCATGGCCCGCGACCTGGGCTGCGGCGTAGCCGACCTGCTGGCCGACGAAGGACTGCGCAAACGTATCCGCATCCGGGACTACGTGTCCGACGAAGTCGGCCTGCCTACCCTGCGCGACATCATGGATGAACTGGCCAAGCCCGGCCGCGACCCGCGGCAGCGCTTCGAGGCCTTCGCCTTCCGGGAGGACGTGCGCGAGATGGGCGACCTGTCGGCCGGTATGCGCCTGCCGGGCATCGTCACCAACGTGACCAACTTCGGCGCCTTCGTGGACGTCGGCGTCCACCAGGACGGACTGGTACACATCAGCCAACTGGCCGACCGTTTCGTCAGGAACCCGGCCGACGTGGTGCGGGTGGGCCAGCGGGTGACCGTCACGGTGCTGGACGTGGACACCGAGCGTCGGCGCATTTCGCTGTCCATGAAGTCCGGCGGCGGCCGTTCGGCCGCGGCCCGCGACAGGGCCAGGCTCCCGGCGGGCGCAAAGGCTTCGCGTCCGCCGCGCCGGGACCGTAAAAACGGCCCGCAGCCCTTCCACAACCCCTTCGCGGACCTGCTCAAAGACCGCCTCGGATAGGCCGACCCGGTTCGGAGGGAAAACCGGACCCGTGTGGCGGTGTAGCGGGGGCGCGACAGGCTGAAGAAATTCGCCTTGTAATTTGGCGGGCACTGGTGTATATTTTCGATGTAAACGGTGATTTGCCTTTCAGGGATTCGGGCGGGGGACCTTTGCGAATGCTTTTGCGCCGAATCACCGGGGATGCGAAGACTCGCCACGTAATCCGCCAGAACGGCCCCGGGCCGGTGAGGGGTTTGTTATCCGCGATGACCATCGAACGCAGAAAGCATGGGCGGCGCAAGCCGGTCAAGACCGCCTTTGCCGCGGTCAGCCCCGACTCCGGTCGGCTGGGCAAGATCATCAACATCAGCCGGGGCGGCCTGCTGTTCGAATACCTCTGTTACGGCAGCGACGCCGCCAACGTGTCGCTGGTGGACATCTTCCTTCCGGATAACGAGTTTCACCTCTTCGGCATCCCCTGCCGCGTGATCGCCGACGGCATCCCCCCCGCCGGCATCGGGTGCACCAACTTCTCCGTGGTGACCTGCAAGCGCTGTAGCCTGTGCTTCGAGCACCTCAGCGATGCGCAGCGCAGGCGGCTCAATTTTTTCCTGGAAAACTTCACTGCCGATCCGACGGGCGGAGGCGCTCCGACAGCAGACCGCGACGGATAAGAAAAAGGCGGAATCAGGTGTCGCAGGACAGCAGGGTTTCGTCCTTGAGGGTTTTGCCGAACTTGGCGATCAGCTCGGCCACGGTGAGGTTGCGCTTCTCTTCCCCGCGAACGTCCATCTGGATACACCCCTGGTGCAGCATGATCATGCGGTTGCCGTGCTTCAGGGCCTGATTCATGTTGTGGGTCACCATCAGCGTGGTCAGCTTGTTTTCCTGCACGATCTGGTCGGTCAGCAGGGTGACTTTCTCGGCCGTGCGGGGGTCCAGGGCGGCCGTGTGCTCGTCGAGCAGCAGCACCTTGGGAAGCGACAGGGTGGCCATCAGCAGGGTCAGCGACTGGCGCTGACCGCCCGAGAGCAGTCCCGTTGCGAGCTTCAGGCGGTCCTCGAGCCCCAAGTCCAGGATCTTGAGAATCTCCCGGAAGCGCCGCCGGTGGGCGGCGGTAACCCCCCAACTCAGCCCGCGGCGCTTGCCGCGCCGCTCGGCCAGGGCCAGGTTCTCCTCGATGGTCATGGCGCCGGCCGTGCCCATGGTGGGGTCTTGGAAAACCCTGGCGATGTAGCACGCCAGCCGGTAGTCCGGCCAGCGGGTGACGTCTTTTCCGTCGATGCGCACGCGGCCCTCGTCGGGCTGGTGGGTGCCGGCGATGACGTTGAGTAGGGTGGATTTGCCGGCGCCGTTGGAGCCGATGATGGTGACGAAGTCTCCCTTTTCCACCACCAGATCGATGCCGTCCAGGGCGCGCTTTTCATCCTGGGTGCCGCGGTTAAATATCTTGGTGACGTTTTCCAGTTCCAGCATGCCGTTGCCGTTCTACACGCCCCGCAGGTGGATCTTGCCCTCGCGTTTGCCCCGGATGGCCGGGATGCCCAATGCCACGATGACCATGAAGCCGGTGGCCATCTTCAGGTCCGTGGGCGCCAGCCCCAGCCGCAGGCCCAGGGAGATGATGAAACGGTAGGCCACCGAGCCCACCACGGCCGCCAGGGAGAGCCGGAAGACGCTCCTGGGCTTGACCAGGGCCTCGCCGATGATAATTGAGGCCAAGCCGGCCACGATCATGCCGATACCCATGCCGACGTCGGAAAAACCCTGGTCCTGGGCCACCAGGGCGCCGGACAGGGAGACCATTGCGTTGGAGAGCCCCAACCCGAAAACCGTGGCGTTGTCGGTGTTGACGCCCAGCGAGCGGATCATGTCCTCGTTGTCGCCCGTGGCCCGCAGGGCCATGCCGTACTGGGTGTGCAGGAACACGTCCAGCAGCAGCTTGACGGCCATGGTGACCACAAAGAAAAAGATGACGACCGGCACGTAGCGTACCACGTCCATGTTTTCCATGGCCGAAAAAACGGTGGGGCGGTCCAGCAGCTGGATGTTGGCACGGCCCATGATCCTGAGGTTGACCGAGTACAAGATGGTCATCATGAGGATGCCGGCCAGCAGGCTGTTGATCTTCAGGCGCGTGTTGAGCAGTCCCGTCAGGCTGCCGGCAACGAACCCGGCCAGGGTGGCGGCGGCGGCGGCCAGGGCCGGGTCCACGCCGGCAACGATCAGCCGGGCCGCCACCGCGCCGCCCAAGGGAAAGCTGCCGTCCACGGTCAGGTCCGGAAAGGCCAGCACGCGGAAAGTCAGCGCGATTCCCAGGGCCACCAGCGCGTAGGCCAAGCCCTGTTCCAAGGTCATGGGTAGTACGTTGAGTATTATCATTTCAACAGGTTAGTCGAAAACCTTGTCGGCCTTCTTGAGGAACTGGCCGCCGATGGTGAAGCCCTGCTTCTTGGCGTTCTTGGGGCTCACGTAGAGGTCCAGCTTCTCGGCCAGGCCCGAGGGGATTTCTCCCGGCTGCTTGCCGTCCTTGAGGATCAGCACGGCTTTTTTCCCGGCCGTGTAGCCTACCTCGAAATAGTTGAATCCCAGGGCCGCGATGGCACCCAGTTTGACCTGGTCGGTGTTGCCGGCGAACAGCGGGATCTTGTTATTGTTGCAGACCTTGACCACGGAGCCGAAGGCCGAGGCCACCATGTTGTCCGAGGTGATGTAGATGGCGTCCACGCGGCCCACCAGGGACTGGGCCGCCGTGTAGACCTCGCTGGAACTGGAGATGGTGACCTCCACCAGTTCCAGGCCGCGTTTCTTCATGGCCTCGCGGGTCCAGCCGATGCTCTTGACCGAGTTGGCGTCGCCGGCGTTATAGATGGTGCCCCATTTCTTGGCCTTGGGCGCCATCTCGTGATACAGGCCGATCTGTCGGTCGATGGGCCAGGCGTCGGAGACGCCGGTGACGTTGCCGCCGGCGGGGCCCATGGTTTTCACGATGCCGGCGTCCACCGGGTCGGTGACCGAGGAGTAGACGATGGGGATGTTCTTGATGACCTTGACCGCCGCCTGGGCCGTGGGCGTGGCGATGGCGTGCACCAAGTCGACTTTCTCGCTGGCGAATTTCTGGGCGATGGCCTGGGCGTTGGCCATCTCGCCCTGGGCGTTCTGGTAGTCGTAGGTGACCTTGACGCCGGCTTCCTCGAGGGCTTTTTCGAATCCCTTCTGGTCGGCCTGCAGGGCCGGGTGCTCGACGATCACCGTCACCCCGATTTTAAAAGTCTTGGCCGCCGCCGGACCGCCGCCCAGCAACGCCGCTGCAAAACCTGCCGCCAGGATCAACGCGAGATGCTTTTTCATGATGCCCTCCTTCTTTTTCAGTGGTGAGTCAGCCCTTGCCAATCGTGAATTCCGGCTGAACCATAGAGAGAATCCAGAGAACTTGTCAAGCACTATCCCGGAGGTGTGCCGGGTAGCCGCAGGTAATGGGCGCCACGGTGAATGCCGGGGCCTTTCACGGTCTGCGTGCATCCGGGTTCGAGGGGTGGCTCATGCGGCTTGCGGTTGCACCGGGGCGCGATGGCGCGGGCGGGCCCCTCAGTTCCCGGCGGCACTGTTTTTTTTGTGGGATCCGAAGCCGAAGCACAGTGCCCGGCCACGCCGCTTACAGACGGCCACGCAGTCGCCGCAGTTGTTGCAGGCTACGTCGACGGCATCGCCCAGCGTCTTGGGATCCAACGAAAGGGAGCACGCCTGCCGGCAGGGGTCGCGGGGCCGGGCGCAGATGCACCTGTGTGCATCGAAACGCACCTTGAGCCGTGCGGGATTGAGCAGTTTGACGCACATCAGCAGCACCGACTGGGGACAGAAGTAGCGGCACCACAGGCGCTGGCCGAGGGCCAACTCGACGGCCGGCAGGACCAACAGCACCATGGCCAGCGACACGTGCCCCTGCTCGAAGTAAAACTGGAAGATGCGCGAGTACCAGGCCGGCATTGACAGCTGGTTGAGCACCGGGGTGGTGGAAAAGACCAGGAACCCCGCCAGTCCCAGCACGAAGAGGGTCAGCTTGACGGCAAAGCCTGTCTTCCGCTCCGGCGCGCTCCGGCCCCTGCGGGCCGCCCGGCGGCGGGCGGCGTCCTGGGAGAGCTCGGACAGCAGACCGTAGGGGCAGATCCAGGAGCAGAACACCGTGCCCAGGGCCGCGGCCAGTCCCAGGGCGATGGCCGCGCCGATCAGCAGGTCGGCCGAGAGGTAGAAGTTCTTGAGGGTGATCTGGAGCACCGCCAGCGGGTCGGCCAGCGGCAGTGGGCCGGCCCGGAATGCCAGGAAGTTGCCCGTCAACACGTTGATGTGCAAGTGATTGAGCAGCGGGATGACGACGAAGGCCGCCGCCACGCCGAACTGCACCAGGCGTCGCCAGAATTTGATGCCCGGCCGTCTCACGTGACGAATCTCGTGGGGATGGTGACGATGGCCTTTTGGGGACAGACATGCTCGCAGACCCCGCAGCCCACGCACTTGTCCGTGATGACCGGGTACAGGCCCCGCTCCAGCACGATGGCGGCGGCCTTGAGCGGGCAGCGCTCGAAGCAGGAGCGGCAGATGATGAGACCCCTCCAGGTCGTGCACTTGTCGCGGTCCAGGCGCGCAAAGCCCATCCTGGCCTCTTCCCTGGGAACGTCTTCCAGGGCGTCGGAAGGGCAGATGGCGCTGCAGCGCATGCACAGGAAACAGGGCGCCCGGCGGGGGGCGATCTCGGGGGTGCCCGACAGGAAGGGGTTGAAGCCCGTGTGCATGCGGATACACTCGAAGATGCAGACCTGGGCGCACTGGCCGCACTGCAGGCAGCGGGCCAGGAATTCCTCCTCCGGACGGGCGCCCGGCGGCCTCAGGAATCGCGATCTCAGCATGTGTTCCGCTCAGCTCCCGGGGACCTCGTCTTCCAGGGTCACGTAGGTGGTGTAGATGGTCAGCACGCCGTCGATGTCCTGGATGGCGTCCACGCGTTTTTCCATACGGTCCGAGGGTACTTCAGCCACCACCACGATGTACTGGTTCTGGTGTATGCCGTAGGTGGTCATGTCGGGCATGCGCCGTATCTCGGCTTCCACCGCCTCGAGGTCCTTCGGAAGGGTATGCACCAGCAGTCCGGCGATGGCCATGGCTATGCCTTTTTCACCTTGGTGGCGCAGATCTTGAACTCCGGTTGCTTGGAGCCCTTGTCGACGGCGTCCTTGGTGAGCTTGTTGATCAGCAGGTGGGCGTCGAACCAGGGAACGAACACCAGCCCGGGGCGGCAGACGTCGCTCACGCGGGCCTGGAAGACCATCTTGTCGCGCCGGGTTTCGAGCAGCACGTTGTCGCCGTTGCTGATGCCCATCTTCTTGGCGTCCTCGGTGCTGACCTCCACGTAGGCCTTGGGAAACGAGCGCCGCAGCTCCGGCACCTTCATGGTCATGGTGCCCGTGTGCCAATGGTCGATGACGCGTCCGGTGGTCAGCACGTACGGGTAGGCCTGGTCCGGCTCCTCGGCGGCCCCCTTGTAAGGCCGGAACCAGATGACGGCCCGGCCGTCGGGCTTGCCGTAGAAGAAATATTTCTTCTTGTAGTCCTTGGGGATGTTCGGATCTTCGCCGCGCACGTAGCGGATCCGGGTGCCGGGATGGTCCTCGGTGGGGCACGGCCAGCGGATGCCCGACTCCCTGCGCAGGCGCTCGCGCGTGATACCCCAGAAGTTGTAGGGCGTGGGCCGTGCCACGGCGCGCCACTCCTTCCAGACGTCGGCGGAGTTCTTGTAGGGTACCAGTTTGGGGTCGACACCCATGCGCAGAGCGAAATCCACCAGGATGTTCACCGTGGGCTTGCACTGGCCGGGTGGGTCGATGGCCTTGCCCACCAGGGCGTAGCGCCGCTCGGAGCAGCCGAAGACGCCCTCGCGTTCGCACCAGTAGGCCGGCGGCAGCACCACGTCGGCATATTTGACCGTTTCGGCGTCGCTGAAGGTCTCGATCAGGGCGATGAAGTTGTCTTTGCGGCTCATGCCCTCACGGTACTTGTTGACGTTGGGCAGGGACTGGGCCGGGTTGGTGCATAGCACCAGCAGGGCCTTGAGCTTTCCCTCGGCCAGGGCCGACCACATGGCGATGGTGTGCAGGCCCGGCTTGGGGTTGAGCGAATCCTGGGGCAGGCCCCAGAGTTTCTCCATCTCGTTGCGGTGCGCCTTTTTCTTGATCAGCCGGCCGGCGGGCAGCATGTGGCACAGCCCGCCGGTGTCGCGCACCCCGCCGCAGGCGTTGGGTTGGCCGGTCAGCGAAAAGGGCGTGGCGCCGGGTTTGCCGATGTGGCCGGTGAGCAGGTGCAGGTTGCTGATCAGGTTGTTGGCCCACACGCCGCGGATGCGCTGGTTGATGCCCATGCACCACAGCGACATGGTGGCCGAGGACTCGGCGAAGATTTTGGCCATCTTGCGCGTGGTGTCGGCCGGCACGCCCGAGAGCTGTTCGACCTTTTCGGGCGTGTAATCCTCGAGGAACTTGACGTAGTCTTCGAAGGTACGCTTCTGCTTGCTGTTGTCCATGAAGGTGACGTACTTGGAGTGGAAACGGTAGTCGTCCAGTTCCTCTTGGATGATGACGTGGGCCATGCCGTTTAAAATCGCCAGGTCGGTGCCGGGCTTGAAGGTCACGTGCATGTCGGCAATGCGCGCCGTGTTGGTGCGCCGCGGGTCCACCACGATGATCTTGACGTTGGGGTCGGCCTGCTTGCGCGCCGCGATACGCTTGAACAGAATGGGGTGGCACTCGGAGGTATTGGAACCGATGATGAACAGGCAGGTGGCGGCGTCGATGTCGTCATAGGAGCCGCACGGCTCGTCCTTACCGAAGGTGGTCACGTAGCCGCCCACGGCCGAGGCCATGCACAGCCGCGGGTTGCCCTCGACGTTGTTGCACTTGAGTCCGGCCTTGAAGATTTTGCTGGCCAGGTAGGTCTCCTCGGTCAGGGCCTGACCGGAGCCGTAGTAGCCCACCGACTCGACGCCGTACTTGGCGATGGCGTCCTTGAACTTGGCGACCACCAGTTCCATGGCCTCGTCCCAGCTGGCCGGCGTCAGCTTGCCGTTCTTGCGGATCAGAGGCTGCGTGATGCGCTCCTTGGCGTAGATGATGGGCACCATCAGGGCGCCCTTGAGGCACAGGAATCCGGCGTTGTGGTTGTTGGGGTCACCCTTGACGGTGATCACCTTTTTGTTCTTGACGCCCACCATCACGCCGCAGCCCGTACCGCAGAAACGGCACACGCCCTTAACCCACCGGTCGACTTCCTGATCCTTGCCGGCCGCCATGGCGAAGGGTACGCCCATGGCCATGAATGCGGAAGAGGCGGCCGTGTATTTGAGAAACTCGCGTCTGCTGATTCCCATCGATCGATCCCCCTTGCTTGAAAAAATTTGGCTGTGTCGACTTCAGTCGATTGTCTTCTTGGCCTTGGGCTTGACGTAGGCCGCGTGGTGCAGCGAGTTCTGGTGAAAGGGGTGGCACTGGTTGCACTCCGGCTGCAGCCCGTATTTCTCCTCCATGCGCTTGACGCTGGGATCGTGGCACTTGCGGCAGGTGGTGTTCACGTCCGGGTCCACCGCAAAGGGCACCGATCCCTTGCCGTCCGGCTGGCCGTGGCACACGAAACACTTGACCAGCATCACGCCGTGCTTGCTCTCGTACCAGTCCTGGGCCACTTTGGGCGTGGCCTTGAGGTGGCAGGCGTAGCAGTCGGCGGCCTCGTCGGGGCTTTCCAGGTGCTTGGCCGCCGTGCACTTGACCTCGGGGAAGGCCTGGCGCAGGTACACGAAGCCGATGACGGCCACCGCGCCGATACAGAGCAGAATCAGAATCAGCCACTGGGTCATCTTTTTGCCGGTTGCTGCGTCAGCATTGGAAGACATCACTTATTCTCCTGTTCCAACGGGAGCCGTTGGGCGAATTCGGCGTTGAAGAAATAGCGCCGGTCGAAGCGGGGCAGGTGCGCCAGGTTGAAGTGACAGCCGGTGCAGCTCCGGCAGGTGGTGCCGTTGGTTCCCAGGTAGGCCTCGTGGCAGAGTTTCCCGATTTCGGAGATGTCCTTGCCCTCGGTGGTTTTGAACAGGTCCTGGTGGCACTTGCGGCAGTTTTCGTCCGGGATGAAGCGCCGCGCGATCTGCTGCATTTCGCGCCGGTCGAGGTTCTCGGGGTCGCCGAAGTAGTGGGTGATCATGTCCTTCATGCCCAGGTAGACCTTGACGGCCACGTACTTCGGCCCGACCTCGGCCGGGATGTGGCACTGCCGGCACGCGATGGGCTGCTTGTCCTTATCCACGGCGTGGGAGGACTTTTCCAATTCAGTCTTGTAGCGCTTCATCTCGTGGCAGGACATGCAGTATTGGGTGGTGGAGGTCCTGGCCATGGAAATGGACATCAGGATCAACACTACCCCAATGCCCGCCAGAATCAGAATGAGTTTGAGCCCCCGGTTTCTCTTCTTCTGTTTCTCCATCGGCATGTCCGTCTCGTCTGCAGGTGGGTGTGGTGCCGGCACGGCCGGCCGTAAAAAAAAGCGCGCAGCCACGCTCCATCGCGAAAAACCCTCCGGCATTCGGCGGGCGGCATACGGCTGCACCGGCAAGCGGTCTGCGGGCCCCATAGAGAATGCGGCAGTGCGCGGGATGAGCCGGGGAAGCCTGCCTACCGTGCACCACCTTGTATCACATAGGATTGTAAATGTGATGTAAAAAAATGTTGCGGAAGTGTAAAAAAACGGTGGGTTCGGCTATCCCAGGACCGAAAAGCTGCTGTCGGGGTTGATCTCCCGGCGTCGCGAGTAGAAGCCCGCGTCGAGCGTGAGACCGGTGTAGCGGCAGGGGACGCGGACGGGTGTCTCGTCATGGTCGCGGCCCGCCCGGCAGGCCTCGATGATGCCGGCCATCATCTGCGCAGCCACCGGGGCGTTCTTGAACTGGTTGCCGCTGGTGCCCACGGCCATGTAGTACCCGGGCAGGTCGGACTTGTCGTAGATCGGGATCCAGTCGTCGGAGACGTCGTAGAGGTCGGCGATGCCCGAGGGGCTTTCGGGGATGCGCAGGCCCGGCACCCGCCGCGCGAAACGGTAGACCTGGGCGCGCCACTGGGCTTCGGTGACCTGGCGGTTGAAATCGTCGGGATCCGCGATCCATTCCCGGGGATCGCACTCGGGATCCTCGGAGCCCACCAGGATGGCGTTTCCGGTTTCCGGGCGCGAGTAGCACCCGATGTCGCCGTCCGAGCACACGTAACCGCGCTTCTCGTAATCGAATCCCTCGGGGGCGGGCACGAAGTGAACCTCGTGGCGCAGGGCACGGGTGCGGATGCGCATGCCCGCTTCCACTCCCGCCAAGCGGTTGACGACGAAGGAGTGCGGGCCGGCCACGTTGACCACCACCGGACTCTGGATGCGGGAGCCGTCGCTGAGTTCGACACCGGCCACCCGTCCCGATTCTGTTAAAATATCCGTCACCGCAGTATTGAAAGTGAACGTTGCGCCTCTGGCCTCGGCGGCCCGTTGAAGGTTGTGGGTGGCCAGCTGCGGGTCGCTGACGTAACCGGCGTCGGGGATAAAAATGGCCCCCGTAATACGCTCGGTGGGCTCGTCCCAGAAGCGCTCGTCATCGGGGCGTCGTGGCGGCCAGTAAGCGTGCTGGTCGAAGATGGGCATCCGCCGGGCCAGTTCGTCCAGGCCCCAGTGCTCGTAGGCAATGCCCAACTGGTCGAAGAAACGGAAAGCGCGGTCTACGTCGTAGTGGCGTGATTTGATGATCAGACAACCGGTGTTGATATAGCGGATGAGCCCCTTCTCGTCGTCGGCTTCAAGGTAGTCCGCCCAGTTACGCCAGTAGTGCAGGCTCTCCCACGCCATGGCCGTACCGTCCCAGGTGGAGTAGTGGGTACGGATAACGGCGCAGGAATTGCCGGTGGAGCCGTATCCGGCAGCCGGATTCTTGTCCACATTCAGGGTCTTCCATCCCCGCTTGGCCAGTTCGAAAGCCGTGGCCGCGCCGATGATGCCGGCCCCGATAATCACCGCGTCGTAAGTGTTGTCCATCTATCTATTGCCCTTTCTCCAACGTCATCAGAACGTGGTTGATACCGGCCTCGTTGAAAACCTCCCCGTGGGGACGAAATCCGTGTCGGCGGTAGAAATCCGCCAGGTGGGCCTGGGCGTGCATCTTGAAGCACGAGAAACCGGCCCGCCGCGCGGTCTCCAGCATGAAATCGGTCAGCCGGTGCCCGAAACCGTAGCCCCGGAAACGTCGACGCACCGCGATGCGCTCCAGCTTGGCCCAGCCGTCCACGGCTCGGATGCGACCGGCCGCGGCGGGTTCGCCGTCCACCTCGCCCAGGATGTGGACGGCGCCGCAGTCGTGTTCGTCGCGCTCCAGGGCGTAGGCCACCTGCTGCTGCGAGCAGAAGACGATGCCGCGCACCACGAAGACTTTGACCAACTCGTCCAGCGATGAGACCCTTTTTAGAACGATTTCCATTTTTTGGTTCGGTCGAAAAAACGGCTCGAATCTTCTTGCCGTGCCTACCCGGGTTGCACCGGGCCTTTTCCACGGGTTGCCCCGTTGCTTTCAAAACACGCTACGATCAGGTCGAAACGGAAATTTTCAATAAGATATTTCAATTTTCGGGCCTGGATGGAAAAGCCGGGCTCCAAAGCGGCCACCAGAGCCAAAGCTTCATCGCCCTGAGCGGCACGTGCCGCATGGAGAAAAGCCGCCCTCCAGCCCGCCGGCAGGCAACATACATCATCCGAGCTCAAATTTTCAATCGGTTTGTCAGACGCTACCGAATTGTCGGATTGATCGGATGGCGTGAACCGATAACGCACCCCCAGGTGCCGGGCGATGGTTTCCATGATTTCCCTTTCCTGAAAGGGCTTGGAGACAAAGTCGTCGCAACCCGCCGCCAGCACCTCCGCTCGTTGTTCCTTAAACACACTGGCTGTGAGGGCTACGATGATGGTGTTGCGACCCCCGGGCAACTGTTTGATGCGCCGGGTGACCTCCAGGCCATTCATGCCTGGGAGACGTCGGTCCATCCAGATCAGGTGAGGCCGAAAGCGCAGGAAACATTTAATGGCCTGTGGACCATTTTCCGCCTCGTGCACGACGAAGCCGACCCTCTCCAGTATCTGCCGCAACAGGAGGCGGTTGTATATGTCGTCTTCGACAATCAGCAGGCGGTACTCCGGCTGTCCCTCCTCCAGGGCCACCACCTGGTGATAACCGGAGTCCCCGCTTTTGATGCCTGCGTTGGTCGTTTTTGCCACGGGCAGCTCCACCCGGAAGGTCGATCCCCTGCCGAGATTGCTTTCGACACGGATATTGCCGCCCATCAACTCGACATATTGGCGGGTAATGGCCAACCCCAAACCGGTGCCCCGAATGGTGTCGACGTTCTTGATGGCCTGTTCGAAGGGTTCGAAGATTTTGTGCCGATTTTCCCTGCTGATGCCGATGCCGCTGTCTTCCACCTCAAGATGAAGCAGAATCCTGTCACCTTCTTCGTCGAGGGTGCTGGCGTTCAACCGCAGGATGATATGCCCCTTTTCGGTGTATTTGATCGCGTTACTGAGCAAATTGATGAGAATCTGTCGTATTTTGGCCTGGTCGGCGCAAACCCAGCGGGGAAAATCTGAAGACTGACCGATACACAGCTTGAGTCCCTTGCTGTTGGCGCGGTGTTGCATCATTTCGGAAATATCCAGAATCATGGCGGAAAGATCGAACGCCCGGTGTTCGAGGACGATCCGGCCAGCCTCGATTTTAGACATGTCCAGCACATCGTTGATGAGGTTGAGAAGATGCGCGCCGCTTTTGTTGATGATGTCGAGGTTTTCGCTTTGTTTTCGGGTGACGGTCGGGTCTTTGCGCATCAGTTGGGAAAAGCCCAACACCGCGTTGAGAGGTGTGCGCAGTTCATGGCTCATGTTGGCCAGAAAGACGCTTTTGGCCCTGTTGGCCGCCTCTGCCGCCTCCTTGCTCTCGCGTAGCTGCTTTTCGACCGCCCTTATCTTTTCCAAGGCCCGGTTGATGCTCGCGGTCACCAGAAGACCGATCAGCAGCCCCATGACGACGCCGGCCAGGATGAACACCAGGGACATCCGGTGGGCGAAGCTGATCTTGATTTTTACGATATCGTTTTGCCTGCGGCTGACGGTGTTGCAAACCTGGTGCATGGCGTCGGCTGCGGCCATCATGCGTTGGCGTTCGGTGAACTGCTTCTGGTTGAGGTCGTTGTACACCATGATCATGGGCCGGTAACGCCCCAGCAGGCGGATACTTTCATCGATGCTGTGCACGGCCTCTGGGCCCTGCAGGCATGGCCTCAGGTCGCGCATGCCAGCTGCCAGCGAGGCGATCTTTTTTTCAAGTAAATGCGGATAGATGCGGGTTCCGGGGATGGTCTCAGACATTTGGAGGATCCTGGCCTTGGCGATCAGGTTTTTGAGCGCCTCGACGCTTTCGATCCGGACCGGGTATCCGCTGCCGCCACGCGCGGGCGTGGCCTGGTGACGGGGCGGCGCGATGTTGCATATCCGAGGCGACCAAAGGGACGCATCGATTTTTTCCACGTTGCGCATGATGATGCGGCTGGACTGCCGCATGAAAAAGAGGACTTCCTTCTCCAGACGTTGGGTGTTGACAAAAGTCAAAAAGGCTTTGAGGTATTCGACTAACTTCCTCTCCACCAGGGTGATCTGCCGGACGTCTTCGGTTTCGCTGAATTTGGCCTTGAGGTTGGTGGCCTGCAGGCGCAGGCGCGATATGCGTGTAAGGACGGTGCGGATGTTCGATTCGGTTCCGTTGCGAATGAAGGCGTTTTCATCCGGCCTGATCTGCAAAATACCGGTGATCAGGGTGTTCACGGCGTTGGCTTTGTCCACCCGATCGATGGCTTCGGTCATGACATGTCGGCCGATGAACGATACGATCAGGAGCAAACCCAAGGCGAAGACGAACCCCAGCATCACCCGATGTCCCAATCTGATGTGACTCCACAT
>CAYZCL010000111.1:0-95447 GCA_964476595.1 uncultured Desulfobacteraceae bacterium | reverse complement strand
TGCGACCGGTCATCATACCGGAATATCGTGAAGTCGGCGTTGATATCATCAAGGCGAACATGCGATCGGCCGGCATGAGTCGTGAAACTTTTTTTAAACTGCTGTCAAAGTGCTGATCACGCCATGGCCATCAGACAACTCAAAGACGGCCGCTGGATCGTCTATTATCGCGACCCCAAGAATCCCAAGAAACAGATCCGGGAATACTGCGGCCGGGGTACGAAAGGAAAAGCCAGGGCCGAAAAAAGAAACCGGCAGCTGGCCGAGGAGCGCCGCCTGCGGCCCACCGGACCGTCTTTTGAAAAGTTGTCCCAAGAGTACCTGAACGAAAAGCAGGGCCTCTGCGCCGAATCCACCCTGCAGAACCTGTCGTGGAAACTGGCCGGTGTCATCCTGCCGTTGCTGGGTAACCTCCCTGCCGAAAAAATCACCCACACCCAGCTGGACCGCTATGTTTCAAACCGCCTGGCCAATGGCGTCAAGAAAACCACCATCCACCGCGAGCTGTCAGACATCTCTGCCATCATGAGCCACGCCTACCGCACGGGGTCCATCTCGTACAACCCGGCCGCCGGCTATGCCAAACCCAAGCGCGACGACGAGATCATCCGGCCCCCAGACCTTGCAGAAGCCAGGGCGATCATGGCCGCTGCGCCAGATCACCTGCGCCGGGCCTTGGAGGTGTCCTATTACTGCGGGCTGCGGCCTGGTCGCCAGGAGCTTTTCAGCCTGCAATGGGCTGCCGTTTCCTGGAAAAACCAGACCATCCTGGTGCAATCTGCCAGGAAAGGCGGGCCCATGGCCAGGACCGTTCCGCTGCACCCGCAGTTTTACAGCCATCTGCGCTCCTGGTGGTCCCAGGACAAGCCCCTGGGTATCGTTTATATCATCCACTATAAAGGCCGACCCATCAACAGTCTCAAGGGATCCTGGGCCACGGCCAAAAAAAAAGCCGGCATCGCCCGCCGGCTTCGTCCCTACGATATGCGCCACGCTTTTGCCACCGGCCTGCTGTCAGCTGGGACCGATGCCCGCACCGTGGCCGACCTTATAGGCCATAGCCGGCCAGACACCACCTTGAACATTTATGCCCATGCCGACACGGCCCTGTCGAGAGCGGCCATCGCCAAACTGGCGCCTCTCACAACAGAGCCTGAACCTACAAAAAAGACCGGTCATACGGTCATACAAAAGGCAAAAAAATTATCCTAAGAAAAAACAATTATTACAGATAGTTACATGTTACCGCAACCTTCGGGACGCTGGGGTCGCTGGTTCAAATCCAGTCTTCCCGACCACAATAAAAACAAACACTTAGGCCGATTCGAAAGAGTCGGCCTAAGTGTTTGTGAGGAGTGTTTTAAAGGACGGCGTGTCTCTCCCCGGTCCATCCGAGTTTTTCCAGTTCCGAAGGGTACAGGGCAATGGATTCGTAATGCGCCAGTTTGGGGAGGCCGGCGGCGTATCCGATCCACTGATAGGCTTCGCTGCAGAAAAGCTGGCTGGCGTCGAGGCTCACGCGGCTCAGGGCCTGCCGGATCAAATTCCGGTGGTCATACTTTACCCCGGACTTTTTCAGCGCCTCCCGGCCCATCTCGCGGCGCAAGTGGTGGTACTCCGGCTTGAGGGGCAGCCAATAGGCTTTGCCGTGGTAGTGGGTCAGGTAGTCCGACAGGATGGTGGGGATGAAACCCTGGCCGACAGCCCCGATCTGGATGACGCGCTCCTCCAGAAACTCCCTGGAGCGCAACACGATCGCCGCGTGCGTAACATCACCACCCGTGAACTGGCGAATCAGCCAAGAGACCATCCCCTGTCCGCGGAAAAGGAGCAGGTCCCCGGTATCCATGTTTGGTCGGTGTTTTAAATATTTAGACAGATCGTTCATTCGGCGCTCCGAACCTTAAAGTCAAGTTTAGACTTCAGACGGGCGCAAGGCAACGATTTTTTGGAAATGACCGGGATTTGCCGATTATCGTTCTACCCTCTTTTTCCCAACACGATTTTTGGTGGAATACGCCGGCCCTTGTCCGCTCACAACCGCGGTCACAGCCGGCCAACCAAGGATCTGTGGTATACTGTGTATGTAAGGGATTGTTAACGCTTGTACGCGGCCTCGGCGGCAAACGACCGGGTGAGGCGGTGCGTGATCGTTCGTTTTGCGGCGCCCGTGCCTGATCATCGCACCGGCGCCTAATGGTGCACAGGTGTCCCTCCCCCGCTTCCGGACTCGCAATCGGCCAATTCCCGACGCTCCAGTTTAAAACCGAAGAGGCTCTGCTCCAAGAAGCGGGCTATCCTGAGACCGAACAGCAACCTGACCTGCACCGGGAACTGATCGAAAAGACCCGTAAACTTTTTTTCAGCGCAGATCGCAAGTAGGATTTGAATCTCCTGCTCAAATTCCTCCGGCATTGGTGTCTCGGCCACATCGACCAAGAGGACAGAAAATACGTTCCCCTTGTTAAACGACTGATGAAGCGTTCAACGTCTTAGCAACGGGTGCATTCGCCTCCGCTGGCACTGCGGGTCCCTGCAGCGGCTAAATCGGCCCATAGACGCCTGCCCCCTCCCAGCGCAAAACCCTGCGCCGGCCCCTACCGCTGTGAACCTCCTTTCCGCCCTGCAGGCCCTCTTAATGGTCGGAAAGGGATGTTTGATGGATTCAGAATAAGGTTTTCGCCCGACGCAAAGCGGCCATCTGTGGTTTAAGGACGATGCGTCCCCTGTTTGAGCAAATCCCTGATTTCGGATAATAAAAGCTCCTCTTTGGACGGTTCGGGTTTGGATTCTGGCACCTCTTCCTCTTTTTTCTTCAGGCTGTTCATGGCCCGTATCACCATAAAGATGGCAAAGGCCACAATCACGAAATCCAACACTGTGTTGATGAATACACCGTACTTGATAACCACTGCGGGCGACTTTCCGACGGCTTCCTTCAGGGTAATGGCCAGGCTGCTGAAATCCACGCCTCCTAGCAGCAGTCCGATCGGCGGCATTATGACATCCTTAACAAAAGATGACACGATTTTGCCGAAAGCGGCCCCGATAACGATCCCCACCGCCATGTCGACCACGTTGCCGCGCATGGCGAATTCCTTGAACTCTTTCATCATGGACATCGACTCACCTCCCGGAGGATGCTATTTCAGAACACTCACCAACAGACTTTTGGCCGTATCTCCTCCTCTGGACTGGATGAAGCCGATGACCAGCGGCAGAAACCGACCCATCATGTCCCCCCGGAGATCCAGCGATGAGAACATCTCTCCGAGCCGGACCATGGTCCCCGCTTCGCCGAGGTTTTGCGACAACGATGCCGTCAGCCCGCCCAGCAGTGACGCGGCACCGCCATTGGGAGCGGCGTCTTCCAGTCCCGCCAGTTCGGGGATGGCCTCGGTAAGCTGCGAGTAGTTCTCCACCAGTTTTTCCTTGGCCAGGCTTAAAATGGCGCCGACGCCTCCACGTGCCTGGTCCGGGGTGATGCCCAATTGTTCCACCAATTGATCTACAAGCTCCATGGTAGCACCTCCATTTTCCCTCGCTTTTTGTTATATTCCAGTGACCCTTTGCAACAATCAAACCGTCCTGCAGACGCTTGCGCCGCAATATTTCACTTCACCCTGATAAAGGGTTTGATGGCCTTGAAAATCTTTTCTCCGATACCTTTGACCTGCATCAGGTCTTCAACCTTTTTGAACGAACCGAATTTTTTTCGGTAGGCCATGATGGCCTTGGCTTTTTCGGGACCGATGCCCTTGAGCTGGGTAAGGGTTTCCAGTCCGGCCTTGTTGATGTTGATTTTTCCCTTGGGCACGGTAGCGGTGGGGCTTTTCTTGACGATCTGCTTCTTTTGCTTCTTGATTTTTTCCTTCTGGACGGTCAATTCCTTCTGGGTCATCTTTTTCTTGGTCGAATCGCCTTTGGAACCGGCCGCGACGATGGAAACCGACGCCAACAGCAAACACATGGCGACGGCGACGACAAAGAGAATTTGCATTCTTCTGGATTCTTTCATTTTCTTCTGCTCCTTTTGGGTTGGTATTGACAGCGGTGCATTCACCAAGATGGACCCAGAGCAAAGAACATGCCACGGGACGATGGCCCGCTGCGTTCACAGGCGTCCGGCCCCGGAGAATCCCGAGCTTCGCGGCCTCGGCTCCGATGTTGTCAGCCGGCCACACGCACGGTCCAACAGGGTAACACGACACTGGTGGGGCGTATGCCCCATGGGATAGGTGCATTGCCCCACCCTCGGGGATGGGTCGGTAGAACTCAGATCATGGAATGGTTGGAACCGGCGGTTGCCGGAAAGACGCTTCAAATGGTGTGCGGTCATCGCGCAAGCGAACCGTCACGCCGACTTGGGGGCGCTGTTGGCCGAGGCGAGCGGTTTGCGCTTCCGGTATCGATCCGGCGTTGGTCTCCAACAGGCCCGGGTCGACTCCCAGCCGTGTCAGGCTGCGGCGCACGGCAATAGTCCGCCGCCGGATAAGCCGGCGATTCAGATCGGCCGGACCGGAGGGGTCGGCATATCCGGTCAATACCACACGAATCCTTTTGCCTAGTATACGGGCCTGGTGTTGCAGCCGTCCAACGGCGGCTGCTAACTGTCGCAAAGTTGTTTCCTGCCCGATGTCGACGTTGTCCGAGCCGATGGAAAATGAAATCGTGTATTTTCCCACTTCCGACACCAGTTGCTTCAGTCGCTTTTCATCCAGGTCCCGAAGGCCGCTGGCATCAAAAGACTTTACACCGGCGATCAGCGGGGCATTGCGGTGGGCGGCGGTGACCCAGGCGTGGGACGCATCTCCCTTGGCACTGAGCCTGCCGTCGTTCACTTGCAGGATAACGCTGGACGGCGGCTGCAGCACCTGCCGGGCACGGCGCAGGGTGAAAGCGTCTGAGAGGATATACACCGGCTCCCAATGACCGACGACGTGGTCAGGCTTGATACCGGTGCCGGTAAGCAACTGGCCCGGGTCCGGCGCCAAGGGGTCCCGCAGTCCTTCAACTACATACTTTCCCTCTTCCCGCCGGGCATCGGTGACCACTAGGCCGGGCTGCCCATCGAGGGCTTCCAGGTAGCGTTTCCATTGCTGCTCGCTGCGGACATGGCCATAGATCCAAACGCCGGCGGTGACGAGCAGGGCTGCGGCGATCAGTACCAAGGCGGGTGATGGCTTTGTGGCCGGACGGCGATAACAGGACCGTCGGCAGGCTTCCAGATCCGGCATCGCGGCGTCGAAAGGGGCGGTATCACCGTCGAAGCGTTGTAACTCGGGGCCCAGCCGGCGATGGATATCGTCGATGGCCTGACGGAAGACTTGGGGCAACTCCGGCGGTACGATTCCGCGCACCACACCGGCGATTACCGCATGGGGACCCTGCTCGATAATTAGGGTCAGCTCCCCTAGGCGCACCGATGACAGTTCACCGCTACCGCTGCGGTTGAAGGAATCGTTGATGAAATCCTGAATGGCGGTCAACATGGCCGAAACCGTATCGCCGCTCTGTTCGTCGACCTTTTCGGCGGTCAAGTGCCGTAGCAGCAGGCCGCTGTCACGATGGATCAGGAAGACCTGTTCGACGGTAAAAACCAGGCTGTGGAGCAGGACGATCTCGGAAAAGGGTTTGCCGGTCCGCAGGGCCTCTATTCGCCACTTGAGACCGCGCAGGGAGAAACCGTGTTCAAGAATCTGGTTCAGGGACTGGATCATGCGCTGCAGAGACTCGGAAACGGACCGGCGAATGGCGGCGCCGATCACCGGCGACAGCACCGCGATGAGCGGCCGGGGATCCTTTTTGACCGTTTCGGTGAGAATTTTCTGCACGGTGGGGGCCAGCTCCCGGGCAAGTCGATCGCCATCGGTTCGACTCAGCTGGACGGCATCCGGCAAAATGGCGCCGATCCGCCGTGCCAATGCCCTGGGGTCGTCCAGATAGCTTTCCAATTCCTCGATCTTGCGGCGCTCTTCTGCCATCAGCAGCTGTCGCAGCTGCTCTATATCCCGCAGATGATGCTCGGAGCCGGCAGGCTTATCAGCCATCTTGCAGCGAGGGGTTGTCCGGCCGTGGTTGTGGCGCCAAGTCGCTGTTGAGGTTCATGGCCATTTCGATGAAAAGGTCCGCCAGCATGCCGCGGTCGATCTTGTTCTCCCGCAGCTCGCGGGCCGTCTGCACCAGATCCGTCGCGGTCTGTTCGTACTTGCGGTCCATGTCCTCGGAAAGGGCCTGGGACTGTTCCATGAGTTGGCGGCGCCACTCGGTGTTCGACTTTTCCAACTGCTTTTCCATCAGTTCCGCCTTGCGTTCCAACGTTGCCGCAGTAGCGGCCAAATCCTGGACCAACTTCTGGATGGCCTCTGCGCGCTTTTCCTGCTCAGCCTTGAGTCGCTCGGCCAGGTCGGCGATTTCCTGCCGGACATAGCGGTTGAGCGACTCGAAACGCTTGCTGAAATCAGACCGCAGTTCGGCGCTTTCCTTCAGAATGCGTTCTTCCATACGGGAAAATTTCTTTTCGTATTCACGCATCTGGTTGCCAAACAGAATATCGCGGATTTGCCCGATGCTGCCGCCGGATGCATCGGCCAGCGTTTGGGCCGCGGCCCCTTCGATTTTCGCTTTTTTCACTGCGTTCCCGGATGATGGGTTTGGACGTGTTTTGGCCATGTTTTCCTCCATGATCACATTTTTTTACGCAATCGTATCACAATTGCGTCGCAAATTAAATATACATGTCTGCTCTGCGGGTTGACTTGGCCGGCGCTTTCAATTAATTAGGGCGCAATCGGAGTTGGTGCCGATTCCGCCTCTATCCGTTTCCGGCCCCTCATCCGGCCCTGCGCGTGGGGAATCTGTTGCCGCCTCACATTCCCAGGCAAGGGATTGCAGACATGTCCGCTACGGTACGTGTTGAAAAAAAGAAAATCTGCCTGCTGGGCACCTTCGCCGTTGGCAAGACCAGCCTAGTGCAGCGTTTCGTGCACAACCGTTTCGGCGAAAAGTATCTGACGACCATCGGCGTGGATATCAGCCAGAAACGGATGCCTCCCATGCAGAGCGGCGGGCGCCTGATCCAGTACCACTTTCTCATCTGGGATATCGCCGGCATGGATCGCTTCGACAGCGTGGTGCGCAACTACTACCGTGGTGCCGCCGGCGCCCTGGCGGTGGCCGACCTCACCCGCCTGGACACGGCGGCCTCCCTGGACATCATCTGCCGCAATTTTCACTCCGTGTGTCCGAAAGCTGACCTGATCTTCATCGGAAACAAGGCAGACATCTCCCGGACGGGTACCCGGATCCCGATGGAGCTGCAGGAAATTTCCACCGCCTTCGGTGGTCGATGCCTGTCTACCAGCGCCAAAAACGGCCAGGGGGTAACCGAGGCTTTCCGAGCGTTGGCACAGGCTTTCGGGGAGGCTTGAATGCAGACAGCCCTGTCGAGCCTAACCGGGTTAAAGGGTGCCGGACTCGTGCGTTTTGCACCGGATCTAACCGTGCTGGAAGTCGATGCCCTTGCACGCCGGATCCTGGGCCTGACCGACGGCGCCGAAACCCTGACGGCACTGTTTCCTGAACTGGTCGGCAGCGAAGCCGCTGTGCGCGATGTCATCGGGGGCGCCAGGCCGGGACTGTACTTGGCGTACGTCAACCGCAGGAACCACCGGGGCGAGAGTTGTTTTCTCGACCTGTACCTTTTGGCCGACGATCCCCCCGGCCACGGCCTGCTGGTCGTGGAGGACGTCAGCGCCGTAGGGCAAATGCTGCAGGAACTAACCCAACAGCGGCACGAACTGTTGCTTTACCAGAGCGCCGTTCAATTTCGGCAGCAACACATCAGCGAGGCGATCCTGGGTGAATCCGAGGCAATCGAAACTGTTCGCCGCACCATAGTCAAGCTCTGCCGGGTTCCTCGGGCAACCGTGCTGCTTACCGGCGAGAGCGGCACCGGCAAGAATCTTGCCGCCCGTGTCATTCACCACAGTTCGATGCCCGCCGATGCACCTTTTGTGGAGATCAATTGCGCCGCATTGCCCGACAACCTGATCGAAGCCGAATTATTTGGTTATGAGAAGGGGGCTTTCACCAACGCACTCTGTGCGCGTCCGGGACTGTTGCAGACTGCGGAAAACGGAACCGTGCTGCTCGATGAAATCGGCGAACTTCCCATCCAGCTGCAGGCCAAGCTGCTCGCGGTACTAGAGGAAAAGAAAATCCGCCGCATCGGAAGCAACCAAGCAATGGACATCCGGGCCCGCATCATCGCCGCCACCAACCGGGACCTTGAGCGGGAAGTCGCCGCCAGGCGCTTTCGCCAGGACCTGTTCTACCGCCTTCAGGTGGTGACCGTCCATATGCCGGCGTTGCGGGAAATGGGGCGTGACGTGCTGCAGATCGCCGAGCATTTGCTCAAAATGTTCGCCATTGAATTCAAAAAGCCAATGCGCGGTTTTACCCCTAATGCCCAGCGAATGCTGCTGTCCCACAACTGGCCCGGTAACGTTCGCGAACTTCGCAACTGTATCGAACGCGCCATGATTTTTTCCGAATCAGAATACATCGGGGCCGCCGATCTGACCCCTTTGGCGGGCAAGTCCGGCAACGGCTTGTCGCTGGAGCTTCCGGCGGCCGGCGTCAAACTCGAAACAGTGGAACGCCAGCTGATCCAGGCAGCTTTGCAGCGCGCCGGCGGCAACAAGAGCCGTGCGGCAAAGCTATTGGGATTGACCCGCGACACCCTGCGCTACCGCCTGAAAAAATTCGGCCTGATCTAGCCGCACTCAAGGCACCGGGAACAATGCGTCTTTCACTCCGGCCCGGGTCAAAATTCAAATCAAACATGGCCGCCCCGCAGCCGACGGCGGCTCAAACACCGACTGGCCGTTATGCCGGGCCGGCAGGAGAAGACGATCGGCGATGAATCGATCAGCCGGGGTTCAGACAGGATTTACCGAAGGGATGATGCAGGGGTTTGGGAGGCCTTTCAGAATACCCCCTGCTTCGGGCCAGCTTCTTCAGATCCCTGATGCGTTTCCGGTTAGCGGGATGGGATGCAAAGTAGTGCGTCACCGATTCCGGCCCCACCGTTTCAGGCAATTTTTCGAAGAGGTCGAATGCCCCGCCCACGTGTCCATAGAAACAGTTCAGCTCCTGGAGGGCAAAGGCGTCGGCTTGGCTTTCCTGGGAGCGTGAAAAGCGCATTTCGGAAAGGTTCAGCGTGGCGGAAAGCAGGCTGTTGAGGGAACTGTCGTCCCCCGTGAGAAAAGATGCAATGGCCATCAGCACGAGTCCCCTTCCCAGCCCCCGCAAGTGGTCGCGGTGCGCGTAGTGGCCCATCTCGTGCGCCAGCACAAAGGCCAACTCGTTTTCCGAGGACACCCGGTCCAGCAGCCCTCTGTAGACCACGATGTGCCCGGCCGGCAGGGCCACGGCATTGACGGCGTCCGAATCCTGGACGTGCACCCGGAAACGATACGGCAGGTGGGCGCAGCGCGACTGCAGTCCGTCCACCAGGCGCTGCAGGCAGCGCACACGGGAATCGTTTTCAGGGGCCCTGTCCAGCGAGCGCAGCAGGGGCGCCGCCATTTTGTTTTCCAGTTCCGGGGAGATGCGCGGCGCCAGCCAGTCGACCGCCAGGCCCAGCAGCAGGTAGGTGCCGGCGATGAGGCCCAGCAGCCCGACGGCCAGCAGGAGAAACTCCTTCAGGGGCGAGCCCGGCGTCACGTTGACGTTGGTGCGGGGCAGGCGCGGCGTGTATCGCAACGCCTATTTCTCCAAGGTCAGGGCGGTCCCGTAGGCCACGGTCTCCAGGCAGCTGATCCGCTGTTTGCCGCGGCGGCTGCGGCCGATGGTGGCGGTCTCGATGCGCACGTTGACGATGATGTCGGCACCGACGGCGCTCTCCTTCATGCGCAGCAGGGACTCGCGCCGGGCGCGGTCCAGCAGGGTCTCGTAGGATTTCACCTTGCCGCCGAAGATGTTGCGCAGCGCGGCCAGCATGCGCTTGAAATAGTCCACCGAAATGACCGCGCTGCCGTGCACCATGCGCGCCGCACAGACCTTCTCCGGTGCGATGTCCACGCGCTTGAGGGTCACGGCCGGCAGCCGCACCAGCGCCTTCTCGCGTTTCTCGATGGAGCGGTAGTGCCGCTTTTCGGCCACCGTACCGGCGAAATAGCCCAGCGCCAGGAGCATGAGAAATATGATCAGGTCCATGAACGGATCCTCGCTCAGCGCACCGAAACGGCCGTGCCGTAGGCGTAGAGTTCGGCGGCGCCCTGGGCCACCGAGGACGTCGAAAAGCGCACATTGATGATCGCGTTGGCCCCCAGCTGCCGGGCCTGCTCGATCATCCTTTCGGTGGCCTGGCGGCGGGATTCGCGCAGCAGTTCGGTGTAACCCTTGAGCTCGCCGCCCACCAGGTTTTTCAGGCTGGCCATGATGTCCCGGCCGAGGTGCTTGGCCCGGATGGTGCTGCCGGAGACCAGCCCGTAGTGCGCAACGATGGTTTTTCCGGGGACGCTTTCGATGTTCGTGACGATCATGGAACCTCCGTCCGGGGGGCTAGAAAGGGGGGCTGCGGCCGGCTCGGGCGTCTGCGGCGGTCCCGATTCCTTCCCGGACGCATTTTCCGTCTCGAGGGTTTCAATGCGGCAGACGGCGCCTGCAGCGGCAAAGGCCTTGCGGTACTTTTCTGCGTCGGCCGCGTTCACGCGGGCGGCGATGACCACCTCCCGCCCGCTGAAGAGCCGTTCGATCCTGGCGGGATCCTTTTTCAGCAGGGCCGCCAGCTTCTCCCTGACCGCGGTGGGGTCGTGCCCGTCGGCGACCTCTCCGTGGAAAACCACCCGGAATTGTTTCGGTTGCGTTTCCATAGGTTGCTTCTTCCCCCGATATCGATCCGATGTTTCCTGCGTTCGCTTTCACCACGCGTCGTCCGTCTCCCGGGCAAGCGCCACGGGCTTTGCGGCGACCTCTTAATGTGCTATCGACACGATGGCAATAAACTTTAGCGGCGGTTATGCCGTCGATGGGAGACGCCTGTGAAAAAGGAACCGATCGTGGTGCGGGTCATGCTGGTGGGCCTGGGAAACGTGGGCACCGGATTTCTGCGCATACTGGCGCGCAGGCACGAACGGCTGGCAGCGCGCTACGGCCTGGTATTCCGCGTCACGGCGGCGGCCGACAGCAGCGGGCTGGCCGTGGATGCCGACGGGTTTGACCCCGCCGCGCTGGTGGCCCTCAAGGCGGCCGGCAGGGGAATCGACACCCTGCCCGCTTTTCGGCCGCACGTTTCCGCCGCCGAGGCCTTGGGGCAAGCGCCTTGCGACTTGGTCGTCGAGGCCGCGCCGCTGAACCTGGAAAACGGAGAACCGGGACTCTCGGTGGTGCGGGCGGCGCTCGCCAACGGCATCCATGCGGTGCTGGCCGACAAGGGGCCGCTGGTGCTGGCCTATGGGGAACTGTCGGACGCGGCGCGGCGCAGCGGCGCCGCCCTGGCCTTTTCGGCCACCGTCTGCGGTCCCCTGCCGGTGATCAACTGCGGACGCCGGGATTTCGTGGCCGCCGAAATCACCCGCTTTCGCGGCGTGCTCAACGCCACCACCAACTTCATCCTGGCGTCGCTGGAACAGGGCAAACCCTACCGGGAGGCGCTGCGGGAGGCACAGGACGCGGGCGCGGCCGAGGCCGACCCGCGCCTGGACGTGGAGGGATGGGACACGGCCGCCAAGCTGGTCATCGTGGCCAACAGCGTGCTGCGGACGCCGGCGTCCCTGCAGGATGTGGCCGTGCGGGGCATCACGGACCTCGGCCCCGGCGACCTGGCGCAACACCGCAGGCGGGGTAAAACCGTCAAGCTGCTGGCCGTGGCGGAAAAACAGGGGCGCACCTACCGGCTCAGCGTGGCGCCCGCGGCGCTGCCCGCCGACGATTTCCTGGCCGCCTGCAACGGGTGGGAAATGGGCGTCACCTTCGACAGCGATCTTTACGGCCCCATGTACTTCAAGACCTGGGAACGCGAGCCGGGGCCCACCGCGGCCGCCGTGCTGCGCGACGCCGTCAACGTGTGCCTTCCGGGCTGACGCCCACCGCCCGACGGTCAGGCCAGGGTGCTCTCGACGATCTCGTCGACGCTGATACCCAGCTCGGCCAGCTGCCGGAAACAGAAGCGGCGCGCATCGGCCGGAAGCTGCTCGGGAACGAAGAGGCCGCGGCGCGAAAAGACGTCCTCCACCATCATGTTCACGAAAACCGCCGCGCACTGGCCGGTGAGATAGGCCTCGTGGCTCAGCCCGGAACGGCGGAAGGCCTCCTCCAGTCCGGGGGCGTTGACGTAGCAGTCGATGCGCGCCGGTTTTTCGGCCCGGCGACCCTCGACGCGCACCAGGAAGGCGCCCTCTTCCCGGATGAGCCCCTCTTTCAGGATGGCCTCGATCTCGTCGGGGAAACGCGGCGCCGGGGGGCACAGTTTCAGCACCAGCTCCATGGGCACGACTTCGCCGCCGTTGACCGGCACCGGGTCGCTGCCCAGCAGCCCCATGTTGTACAGCGCCTCGGAGAGTTCCACGTGGGGCCCGCCGTACTTGAACTCCACGTTCCTGGCGCCTTTGAGTTCCTTTTCGGCCAGAAGGCCCATGGTGACCGGTTCGTCGTGCTCGTGATCGACCATGCGCACCGGGTGATCGATCCCCCGGAAAGTCATCATGCGCGGGCGGCTGAAAGGCCTGTCGGTGACAATGCGACCGTCCTCGCAGCGGAAGGTGCGGTAGGCCATGTCCCCGAAGGCCACCTGCGGCGACCACCAGAAAGGGGTGAATTTCCGGGCCCACAACCCCTCGTAAATGTAAATGCCGATGTGGTCGCAGGTGTCGACCTTCTCCACGGCTTCGCGGGCGATGATGTTGGCCAGGCCCGGCGAAGAGCCGCAGCCCACCAGGGCGGTCAGCCCCTTGCGGCGGAACTTCTCGTGCCACTCGGAGAAAATCAGCTGATAGCTCTCCACGAATCCGATTTTCTCCATGGGGCCGGCCATGTCCAGGTAAGATGCGTTGACGGACAGGGCCGCTTCCATTAGGATCAGGTCGTATTCCAGCGGCAGGCCGTTGACGATCAGGTCGCAACCCTGCACGGCCCGGATCACCGCGTCGAGATCGCCGGCGTCCAGTTGGACGGCGCCGGCCTTGGTCAGCGAACGGCTGAGCTTTTCGGCGGCCTCCAGATCGTAGTCTGCGCAGACGATCTCCGAGACATGCGGGTTTCCATCCATGCACCTGGCAATGGTGCTGCCCTGGGCACCGACACCGATGACGACCAGTTTTTTCATGGTACCCCCTTTTCTGCGACGAAATCATTCGGGGAACCTTTTAGCGGAGACCGCATCGGATGTCAACATTTTTATTGCTTTATTTCTCGTTTTATGGAATTTTATGATACTTGATATTCTGCTTATCACCAATCAGAAGATGTTTTATCATCTTTTTATGTAAAAAAGAGCACTGACATCATGTCCCGTAATAAAAGTCCCCAAAAAATCGACGAACTGGACCGCAGGCTCATCCGGATCCTGCAGAAGGACGGCCGCAAGCCCAGCAAGGCCATCGCCACCGAGCTGGGCACATCGGAATTCACGGTGCGGCGGCGCCTGCGCCGGCTGCTCGACGACGGCACCATCCGCATCGTGGCCGTCGCCAACCCCATCGACCTGGGATTCGAAATCGCCGGAAACCTCAAAATCAAGATCGACCTCAAGAAAACCGACGCGGTGCTGGAGAAACTCAAACAGATCGACGCGCTCATCTGGGTGGCTCTGACCACCGGCGGAACCGATATCGACGTGGACTTCATCGCCCGCTCGCTGAAGGAGTTCAAGGAAATCATTTTCAAGAAAATCAGCCAGATCGACGGTGTGCTGTCCATTGAGACTTCCCTGATGGTGGAGCTGATCAAAGACAAGCACGACTGGGGCACCGGGTAGGGATGCCCGGGCGGGCGCGAGTGGCGACGCTTGCCGGGGAAAATGCCGCGCCCGCAGCCTGCCGCACGGCCCTTGACATTCCCGAACTTTTTCATATTTTAGGGGTTCGGCAAAACAGCGTCGGCATTTGAACGATACCAGGTGCCGGCGTTCGTGGAAAGACACAGCAACGCGGAGAAAGAAAACGTGCGCTTTACCCTACCGGAAAAAGACCCCGAGGCCGTGTGCCGAATGGTGGTGGAAAAAATCCGCGGCCACGAACTTCACCGGCACCTCTCGTTGAATACCGAGAACGGATGCATCATCGCCCGGGTACGCCGCCTGGGCACCTCCACCATGGTTTTCGACACCCGCCGTGTCAACGGCGGCCTGGAAATCCGTCTGCAGAAACAGAAAATCGCCCTGGCCCACCGCCCCTTCCTGCGGGAATTCGAGGGGCGTTTCTGTGAAGTCGTGCGGAGTATGGGCGGAGACGTGCTGGAGGCCTGAGCCGGGTGCCGTGTCAGTTCGGCACCACCAACACTTCGCCGATCTTTCGCGAGAGCTCGAGCATGTTGAAGGGCTTCTGGATGAACCCGTTGCAGCCGCGCTTGAGGATCTCCTTGGCCTCGCTGTCGATGCTGTAGCCCGATGAGAGCAGCACCCGGACGGCGGGATTGATCTCCTTGAGGCGGTCGTAGACTTCCCCGCCGCCCATGTCGGGCATGATCATGTCCAGGACGACCAAGTCCACCTTCTCCGGCTGGGCCGAATAGTACGCGATGGCTTTCTGACCGCTCCCCGCCTTGACCACCCGGTAGTTCAGCCGCTCGAGCATCTGACTGCCCACATCCAGCACGGTTTCCTCGTCATCGACCAGCAGGATGGTGCCGCTGCCCGTCAGGATCTGTTCCTGGCCCTCGGCCACCGCCGCCGGCCGTTCGTCCGTGGCCGGCAGGTAGAGTCTAAAGGTGGTTCCGCTGCCGGGTTCTGACTCCACCTCGATGTACCCGCCGTGGGCCTTGACGATGCCGTAGACCGAGGCCAGTCCCAGGCCGGTGCCGCGCCCCATCTCCTTGGTGGTGAAAAACGGGTCGAAGATGCGCTCGATGGTCTCCGGCTGCATGCCCACGCCCGTGTCCCTGAGCGTCAGCTGCACGTAACGGCCGGGCTGCACGCGGAACGAGCGTCCCGTGATCTCCCGGTGGGTGACGTCCGAGGTGGTGATGTACAGGTTGCCGCCTCCCGGCATGGCGTCGGCGGCGTTGACGCACAGGTTCAGCAGCACCTGCTCGATCTGGCTCTGGTCCCCCTGGATGAAGCACAGGTCCGGTTTGAGCTCCAGGCCGATGCGGATCTCCTTGCGGGTGCGGCCGAAAGCTTCGCAACTCTCGCGGATCAGCTCGTTCAGATCAAAGGGCCGCACCTCGTAGCGGCCCTTGCGGGCGTAGCCCAGCAGCTGGTTGGTCAGTCTGGAACCGCGCTGGATCTGGCGTTCCATGTTCTTGAGGCGCCGGTAGTGGGCGTGAGATTCGTCCATGTCGTAGAGCATGACCGAGATGTTTCCCAGGATGGCCATCATCAGGTTGTTGAAATCGTGGGCGATGCCGCCGGCCAGCGTGCCGATGGCCTCCATTTTCTGCGCCTGGATCAGCTGTGCCTCCAGCATCTTCTTCTCGGTGATGTTGCGGATGACCACCAACAGGCCCGCCGGGTGCCCCTGGTGGTCGTCGTAGCGCGACGCGCTGATGCTGACCTCCATCAGCCGACCGTCCTTGGTGTAGCGCCGGGTCTCGAACCCGTGGCACCCCTTGCCGTGCTCGATGAGGTCGTGGATGATGGCAAAGGTTTTCTCCTTCTCGGACTCCGGCAGGAAGGGGATGTGGCGCCCCTCCACCTCCTCCATCGTCCAGCCGAAAAGACGGGTGAAGACAGGGCTGACGTAACGTGCGCGGCCTTCGAGATCGTAGATCACGATGGCGTCGGCGGAGCTGTTGAGCAGGGACTGGTGCAGTTCCTCTGCGCGCTTGGTTTCCTCATAGAGCGCCCGGTATTTCTCCTCGCTGCGGCGCAGCGCCTCCTGGGCCATCACCTGCTCTGTAACGTCTTTGAGGCCGCCCTCGTAGTACAGGATGTGTCCTGCACTGTCACGTACGGCACGCGAGTAGTTGGCGACGCGGATGACGCGTCCGTCGTAACGCCGCATCTTGATCTCGGAGCAGTAGAAACTGGCACACTGGTCCATGTTGCGGCGCCAGGCCTCGCGGTCCAGGGGATCAGCGTATAATTCCGCCGCATTGCGTGCCAGCAGGGTCGCCCGGTCGGGGTAACCTAGCATTTCGATGAGCATGGCGTTGGCGTCGATGATCCTGCCTTCCGGGGTGGTGCGGTACAGCCCCACCGGCACGCCTTCGAAGAGTCCGTGGTAGTGCGCCTCGCTTTGGCGCAGGGCCTGCTGGGTCTGCTTGAGTTCCTCCAGCTGCGACTCGAGCCGTCCGAACAGATCCCGCAGCTGTCCCTTCATGTCGAAAAGCCGCTGGGCCAGGGTCCCGATTTCGTCATGGCGATAGCGCAGCTCGGCTTCGATCCCCTTTTCCCATTTCCCTTCTCCGATGTGTCTGGCGGCGGCGGCCAGTTTCTCGATGGGCAGCAGGTAGTGCACGGCGGCCCGCCGGCCGAACAGGTAGACCGTGGCAAAAACCAGCAGCAGCACCCCGAAGGACAACCCCCCTAAAGTCAGGCCAAGCCGTGAGAAAAAAACCTGGTATTTTCGCTTGATGTCGCGGGTCTTGCTTTGAATCGCGAAAACCGGCGCATAGAACTCGTCGCGATAGGCCGTGGCCGCCACCATCAGCTTGCGGCCGTCGAGCTTCGCCGCAACGGGAACAGCGCTCATGTACTTTTTGCGGATGCTGCTGTCCGCCTCGATCCAGTCGTAGTAGCCTGCGACTTCCCTGCCGGCCAGACTGTTGCGGAAAAGCTTCCACCAAGAGGGCAGTTTGCCGGCAAGATATGCGATATCACGATCGGTTAGGTTGTCGTTGGGGTGTACCCGCATGATGCCGGTGGGCGCCTCGTAGAGACAGGTGTAACCGGTGCGGCCCACACGCTGGAGAGCAATGCTCCGAAAGACTGGATCCCGCAACAGCTCTTCCATGGATGTACCCGGGTGTGACCGGATATAGATGCCCACCTGAGCGGCCACGTCCCTGGCTTTGGTTTGGATAAGGGCTTCTCCCATGGTTTGCAGGTGCGTTTTGGCTTCCTGGCTCAGTTCCAGGATCGAGCACCGCGCGTGGGCCTCCAGGTAATTATGACCGATCGTCCCGGCGACTACCATGGCGAATACCAACAGGAAAAAGGGCACCATGGAAACCAGCAGGTAGTCCCTGGTAAATTGTTTCATCATGGAGCGTCTGTTGACGCTTGCTTCGTGCGGCTGCCGAGTCTGTTCCAAAGGTCCCCATCCTGATTGAAGATAGTTTGGCATGATGACAAGCTAGCAATAAAGATGCCATCGTACGCCCCCCCTGTAGCATGACCTTCCGAGCCGCCCGATCCACGCCCCCATCGCCGGCTCAGCCTTCTTGTCGGGAGGGACAAAGTTCGGCTAATACTCCAACATTTCGAGTTTTCAGGCATTTTTCGTTTTTTGTTTTTAGGCGGGAAAAACGGCAGGGGGTCGGTTTCTCGTCCGGCGATGCATCCTGAAAAGCCTTACAGATATGGGAAAGGGGCCTGCACCGCAGCGACAAGGGTGACAAAATCTGTCATAATTCGTTCCAAATACCGGCAATTTGATGACAGGTCACCAGGACAGGCCGGTGGTGCGCTCGATGCGCCTTTCCACGGCCCTCGCCAGCACCCGGGCGGATCCGTACACGAACACCCGCTGTCGAGCACGCGTCACACCGGTATAGACGATCTCCCGGCTGAGCAGCCGGTGGTTTTCGTCATCCGGCAGCACCAGCAGCACGTCGTCGAACTCGGACCCCTGGCTCTTGTGTACCGTCACGGCGTAACCGAATTCCCATGCCGGCAGCTGCTGGCGGGAAAACCCGATGAAGGCGCCGGCCCGCTGAAAGTACACGCGGCAAACCCCCTCGTCATCACGCAGGGCGATGCCCATATCTCCGTTGAACAACTGCCGCGCGTAGTCGTTGCGTGTGATGAGCACCAGCGCGCCGCTGAACAGTTCGCGGCCTCGGGCGGAGGCCCCTTCCACGGCCAGGCGCACGCCGTCGGCCAGGCGCCGGTTGACCGCTTCGCATCCGAAAGGCCCGCCGCGCACCAGCGTCAGGATGCGGCATGCGTTGCCGCAGGCGAAGAGTCGGGTGAGCAGCCGCCGGCCCTGACGGCCGCCGGTGAGGGCCTTTTCCCCATGCCCGGCGGCCTGCCGCACGATGTCCCGGAAAGAAGCCTCCGCACCGGATCGCGGCGCCAGATACTGTGCCTCGAGCCAGGCGTCCTGGTCCCGGCGCCAATCGGCGCCGGCGCGCGGCGACACCCGGCACCACGCGTCGGACGGCATCTGCAGTGCCTCCTGCAGCGGCAGCGGCGCCTTCTGCGGCAGCCGGCCGGCGTTGATTTCGCCAGCCAGTGCGGCCAGGCGTTTTCCGGAGCGATAGACCTTTTCCAGCAGCACCAGGTTTTGCCGGAAACGATGCGCCCCCTTACCGCGCGGGATCATGCCGGCGAAAACGGCGCCGGCCTCAACCGAGGGCAGCTGATCGCGATCCCCCAGCAGTATCAGCCGCGTGCGCCGCGGCTCGAGCGCCTGCAGCAGGCGGTCCATCATGATCACGTCGACCATGGAAACCTCGTCGACGATCACCGCATCGGCCGGAAGCGGGTTGGCGGCGCCGTAACGGAAATCGTCGCTTGCGCTGCGATAGCCCAGGGTCTTGTGCAGCGTACTGCCGCCGAGCTCCGCGAGACGCAGATCCTGCTTCGAGGGCGACCGGATGCTGGAGAGATACTGCTGCAGGGCCTCGGTCATGCGCTGCGCCGCCCTGCCGGTAGGCGCCGCCAGGTAGACGCGTTCGGGCGCCGCCCCGGCGTGCACCAGCGCCCGTACCAGGTTGACCATCAGCGACGTCTTGCCGGTGCCGGGGCCGCCGGAAATGATGGTGAACGCCTTTTCCAGGCAGCATTTCAGGGCATCCACCTGGCGTTCATCCCTGGCCAGCGGCGCTCCCCCCGGCCGCTGCCGCAGGCAGCCCTCCGGCGAGAACAGCGCCGCCAGGATCGCTTCCGGCGGCGCCTGCACCGGCGGTCGGGGCTGTTGGAGAAAGGCCTCCAGTCGTTTCGCAAGCCGCCTTTCGTGACGGAAATAGCGGTGGAAATAGAGCCACTGCCGGCCGTCGGCCCGCACCCGCACCATGGGCAGGTAGGCGTCGGGATCGTCGGTGATCAGCGCAGCGTAGCGACCTTCGTCCAGGCGGCGGCAGAACCGCGTGGCCCACCGCCGGGCGCGCTGCGGGCCGCACCCGGCGCTCAGTACGGACGCCAGGTCGTCGGGCGATACTTCCAGGCAGACAGAGCCTTCGGCGGCCGCCGCGAAAAGGGCCGCCATACCGGCGAAAAGAGCCGCGTCGGAAGGCATTTCACCGAGCTGCAGCAGGTCCCGGAGGGTCAGGCAGTCCAGCGTGGACAGCTCCAGGCTTTCGACCAGTGCGACCAGCTCGGGGACCCGGTCGGGGGCGATTTCACCGAAAACGGACAGCTCGCGCAGCCGGGCGATGTCGGCCTTCTCCGTCATCTGAGCGACCTCCCGGCCTCGGACAGCCGTTCGCCGATGCGCTTCTCCAGCCCGGCGATGTCGTGCAGCCGCTCTGCGGGCACGAAGAAAACGCCCTGCCCGCGCACAAGGCCCCTCAGGAAGAGATAGAACACACCGCCCAAGTCCTGCCGCGGCCGGAAACGCCCGCCCGTGGTATCGGTCAGCCAGCGGCACACGGCCACGGTGTAGATCCAGTACTGCAGATGGTAACCGGACTGCCGCATGCAGTCCTCGAGGGACGCGCGCCGGTAGCCGTTTTCCAGGAAATTGGATTTCCAGTCGAGGATATAGTACTTCCCCGCGTGGCGAAACACCAGGTCTACGAAGCCGCGCATGAAGCCGCCGTCGCCGTACTGCAGCCCAGGCGCTGCCGCACTCCCGTGCGCCTGCGGTCCCAGGGAAACGGGATATAAAAATTCCACTTCGTGCCGGCGGTTCTCCGGCCTCACGTCGGCCATGCGGAAATCCCCCCCGGCTCCGGGCAGCGGAGTCAGGAGAGCGGCGGCCGTCAGCCGGCAGACTTCCGGCGCGTAGCGCGGCGCCATGCCGTACAGGCGCATGTTTTCCCGGATGACTTCCCCGGTTTCGGGTCCGGCAAGCAGGCCGTCGGCGTTGCGCACACCCCCCCCGGTGACCCGGTCCACCGCTTGGAAGTCGATCTCCTCCAGGATGGCGTGCAGCATGCTGCCGGTCTGACTGCCGCCCGGCAGGGAGGTGTCTTCCTCGACTGGGGGCGGTGAATCGTTTTCGTCGTACTCCCTGGTCTCCTCCCCCAGACGGACCCGGTCTTGCGTCCGGCGTTCGGGTCCGGCGTCATGCAGGCTCGAAAAGGAGTCCATCCGCGGACGGCGGGAACGGTAATCCCGAATCTCGGGAAAGACCGGTTTGCAGAGCCGCTTCTGCGCGGCGTCGGCGTCTCCCGGCGGTGATGCGGGCAGCGAAAACCCGCTTGCCGCGGATGCGCTGTCCCGGGGGTCCAGCCAGAGTACTTTTCCGGTCCGCCCTTCTCCCCGGAAGGCCTCCCTGAGCGCCGGCGCCAGCAGCCGCACCAGCGATCCGTGGTAGCTGTACTGCTTCTCGCAGGGCACGTAGGGCAGGTACAGCTTGAAGCGCGCACGCGTCAGCGCGACGTAGAACAGCCGCTTCTCTTCCTGCGCGTCTTCTTCCGCCTGGCGCTCCTCGCCGCTGCGCCCGGTGAGGTCGATGACCCTGGAGACGCCCGCTGACGACGGCCCTTCGGCATGGTAGACGGTGTAGGGCGCACCGCCCGGGTGGCGCGTGAAACCGCCGGCCAGGAAGACCACCGGAAACTCAAGGCCCTTGCTCACGTGAATGGTCATCACCTGGACCTTGCGCCGTTCGGTTTCGATCTGGTGGATGTCGCTGTCTTCGCCCCCGCGGCCGCCCCGACGGCGCCACCCGTCGAAAAGCGCGCACAGGCCGCGCAGGTCCAGGTTGCGGCACAGGGCCTCGGTCTGCAGGCACTCGAAAAGCTGCTGGTAATTGGTCTGCACGCGTTCCCAGTCCGAGTCCTGGGACCGGCGGCAGATCAGCCCGGAGTCCTCCATCACGGACTGGAACAGCCGCGCCCAGCGCCGCTCGGCGCCCAGCGCGTTCCAGTCCGTGAACAGCGACCGGATGGGGTGCTGCGGGGGGAGTTCGTCCCAGGCGTTGACCGCGTCCGGGGCCAGGTCGAAAAAGGGCGTCAGCAGCGCCTTCTTGACCGCCGCCGCGTCGGTCGGGTCGTAGACGGCATGCAGCAGCAGGGCCAGGTTTTCGGCCTCCTCGCAGCCGAACAACCCGGGTTTACGGTAGTAGCTGTAAGGAACCTCCTCGGCGCGCAGGGCTTCTTCCAGCGGCGGGACGTCGCTGCTGCCGCGCACCAGGATGCAGATGTCGCCGGGATCCAAGGGACGCCCCGGGCTTTGGCCCTCCCGAATGCAAATGTCCCCACCGCGCAGCAGGCGCCCGATCTCCTGCGCGATGAAGGCCGCCATCTCTTCGCGCGCCACCGCCGGCCGGGCCGCTTTCTCCAAGTTGACCACCGTCAGACAGGGGCGCGGCGAGGTGTCCCGGCAGAGCGCCGGGCGATCCCCGCCCGGCGGCGCCGCCAGCGAGTCGCGGTAACCGACGGACAGGCCGGCGGGCCGCTGCGGGCCGCCGAACCACAGCGGCAGGCCGAACACCCGGTTGTAACACGCCACCAGGTCGGCGTGGGAACGCCAGTTGGTGTCCAGGCTGTAGAGGTTTGCCGCCCCCCGCTGCGCCAGCGCGTGCATCTCCCGCCGCGCCGACAGGTAGGCGTAGACGTCGGCCCCGCGGAAGCCGTAGATGGCCTGCTTGGGATCACCGATGAGGCACAGGATGCCGTCTGCTTCCCCGTCCAGAAAGATCCGGCGGAATATCCACCACTGCAGCGGATCGGTGTCCTGGAACTCGTCCACGAAGGCGACCCGGTAGCGCCGCCGCAGGCTGCCCAGAAGTCGTCCCGCCCGGTCCCGCCGCAGGGCGTGATAGACCCGCGTGAGCATGTCGCCGTAACTCATCCACCCGTGCCGCTCCTTGACGGCGGCCACGTCGTCCTGCAGCTGCAGGACGGTCCGGGCCTCCAGAAAACAGCGCGCCGCGGGCAGCAGACCGGCCGTTTCACGCAGGGCGTCCGCCACCGCGTCCAGCTGCGGGCACACTTCACGGTTCTCGCCCCCGGCCTTCCACTTGTCCGGCAGCAGGCACTCGATGCCGCGCCGCCCCTGGGACCGCACCTTTTCGATGGCGTCGATGAGTTCCGACAACCCGCGCAGGTCCGGTTGCTCCGCGTCGGCGGCGGCCAGCCACTGCTCCAGCGGCCATATGATCTTTTCCAACACGCTGCGGCGGGCGCCGGCATGGAAATTGAGCCGCGCGAAGCGCTGCGCGAAATCGTCTCCCACGGCGGCCTTCAGTCGCCGCACACACGCCTGCAGGCCGCGCCGCAGCTCGGCGAAGGAGGTGTCCGCCACGTCCGGCAGCAGCCGGTCGCCGCCTTCGGGCCGGTAGGTGGCGGCCACCTGCCGCACCTTGCGCATGAAACGCTGCGCCGAGCGGGGCAGGTCCAGCAGTTCGAGCATGGCGGGCAGGTCGTCGCCGTAGCGGCGCCATCCGGCCCGCATCTGCTCGCGCAGTTCGCGCTCCAGAAGTGGTTGATCGTCCACCAGTTCGTTCTGAAACAGGCCGCCGTTTTCGAAGGCGTAGTCACTGAGCACGTTCTGGCAGAAGCCGTGAATGGTAAAGACGGATGCCGTGTCGAAGTCCGCCAGGGCGCGCCGCAGCCTGTCGGCCCGCGCACCGTCGGACAGTTGTTCCGCGCGCTGCCTGAGCTTGAGGCGAATGCGCTGCCTGAGCTCCGAAGTGGCTTTTTCGGTGAAGGTGACCACCAGCAGGTTTTCGATGGCCAGGTCGTGGCGTTCTTCCAGGAAGCGCACCACCAGGTGCTCGATGGTGTACGTCTTTCCGGTGCCCGCCGAGGCTTCGATGAGCATGTGCCGCGAAAGGCGGATGTCGTCGGGGTGTCCGACGGCGAGGTAACCGGGTTCTGTGGTTTCGGCGGGGGTGCTCATTTTCGCTCCAGGGTGCTGAAAAACAGGCCCAGGCGGGCGCGGGCGCGATCCAGCGCCCGGAGATCGATGGCCGGCACCGCCAGCCGGGTCAGGTGGGCGTCTTCGGCCTTTTCCAGTTCATCGCGCAGAAAATCCCGGAACTCCGCGCGGTCCCCGTCGCTGATCTCCCGGGGGTCTTTGCACAGCAGCTCTTCCCGCTTCGCCGCCGTCTCGAAGGGCATCCAGTCCGACACCCTTTCGTCCAGCGCCGCGGCCGCCAGCGCCTCCAGGTATTTCATGGCCCGGCAACGGTCGAAACGGTAGACGAATTTCCGCAGGCACCTTCTGTGGGCCACGTGCACGCAAAAGCGGCCTTCTCCGGGCCACGGCCCCATCCGACCGTGGGCCAGCGATACGAGGTAGAACAACACCGGGCCGATGACGTGCCTGGTCGGCTTGCCGCCCCCGGGGTCCGCACCGCTGATCACCAGGGAGTGCCACTGCCCGTCGGGGTCGCGCCACAGCCACTGGCCGCACCCGTGAACATACACCTCCGGCGGCTGGGAACCCTGCGCCGGCAGCCGCAGGCACAGCGCGTCGAAGTGTTCCACGGGCAGCCTGCCGGAACTGACGGAACCCTCGAAGGCGGGCTGTCCCACCACCAGGCTGCGGTAGAGCAGATCGGCTTCGCGCATGTTTGCCAGCACCTGCTCCAGCTGACCGGCGCGCGCCTGCACCTGCTCCCGGAGTGCGCGCCGGTCCAGCCGGGCGTACTCGGCTTCGGGCGTCATGCCCCGGCGGGCCATGTGATCGTAGTAGGCGTCGAAGAGGCGCTGGGGCGCCGTTTCGGCGACGCCTTCCGCCAGCGCGCCTTCCAGCCACCAGGTCAGCGGTTCGGTGGTCAGCAGGTAGTCGGCCGGGTAGGCGGTGAAGACGGGCTCGTCCTCCTCTTCGGCCAGCGCCTCCACCGGGACTTCCTCGGCGTAGAGCCCCAGGTGCCGCCGCATTCCGAACTGCGCCGGGTCCTCCAGGAATCGCTGCAGCTGCCGGAGCGTCAGCTGCGCCCCGGCCGGTATTTGGCCGGTTTCGGCGGCGGCATGCAGGTCCGGACAGAAGCGCGCCAGTTCGGCCCGCACCTCCGGCGGGCTGCTTCGCAGGGCCTCCTCCCAGAGCCCCGCCCCCCTGTAGTACGCCAGCCGGTCGGCCCAGCTGTAATTGGCCCGCAGGTCCCCGTCCGGCCCGCGGCCGCCGTCCCGCTGAGCATCGCCATGGCTCCCTCTGAGGGGCACCTGCGTGATCCGGAAGGCCTCTCCGGATGGCAGGATGCGCTTTTCCAGGAAGCGGCACAGCTCGACGATCACCGAGGCGGGCATGATCTCGCGGTCTTTTTGCAGGTCCCGGGAGACATAGGTCAGGTAGAGCCGCTCACGGGCCGACAGCAGGGTTTCCAGGAAGAGGTAACGGTTGCGGTCCGGAAGGGTCACGTCGCCGATGCGGCGGCGGCGCAACCGCAGGTCCAGCGAGGACTGCGGTGCCCGCCCGGGGAAATTGCCCTCCTGGAGGCCCAGCACGTAGACGATGCGAAAGGGAATGGGCCGCATGGGCTGCAGTTCACAGAGCGTCACCCCGCCGGTGAGGTAGTCCCCCTTGCCGCCGGGGATGCCCGCCAGCCGGCTCTTGACCAGTTCGGCGACCAGTTCGACATCGAGCAGCGGACCGGACGGTCCGCCCCGTTCCGGCCCGCGAGGCGCGAAGTCTTCAAAGGCCCTGAACAGTTCCCGCCGCACGGCCTCCTCGGCCGGGGCGTCCGGCGGCACCGCCATCATTTCGTCACAGACCGCACCGAGGGCGTCGCGCCAGCGCAGGCCGCCGGCCTTCAGACCGCGCAGCCGCTGCACCCCGCGGTGCAGGCGTTCCATGAGCAGGCAGAAGGTCTCCGTGAGGGAAGGTTCCCCCACGGCCATCCCGCCGGCGGGAACCAGGCCGCGGAAGTGGGGAAAGCCGCCCCGCGCGGCGTCCGGCACCGGGTCGGGCTCGCAGAAGACGCGCGCCAGACGTAGCCGCAGCAGGCCCTGGCGCCAGGTGTGTCCGACATCGTCGGTGTAGCCGCGGGCGCGCTTCTCGTCGGCGTCGAAGCAGTGGAAGATGTTCAGCCGGTCGGCCCACTGCGCCCAGGTGCGCACGTCTTCGGGGCCCACGCCCCACTTCTGCATGACGCAGGGGTTGAGCAGCAGATCGAAAACCTCCCGCCGCGAAAAGCGGCCGCGGCAGAGCGCCAGCAACCCGAGGACGGCCTGGCCGTAGCGGCTCTCCTCCCGCGCGCGGGCGTCGGCCAGGTTGTAGGCGATCATGGGCGGATACCGATCGAACACCGCCTGCAGCACCGGCTTGTAGGACGCCATGTCCGGCACCAGCACGGCGATGTCGGTAAGCCGCAGGCGCTCGTCGCGCTGCAGGTTGGAGAGGATGCTGTTGTAGACGGCCTCGACTTCGCGGAATATCCCGGGGCAGGCGCCGATCTGCAGGCTGGCGTCCTGGGCGAGGTCTTGGCGCGCGATGTCCGCCTGCCCCAGCGTCAGGATGTCGTGCTGCACGGCCCTGAGCACGGTATCCGGCGGATCGCCGACATAGGATTCGGTGAAATCGTAATCGGCCAGGGCACAGAAACGGCGCACCGACTCCCGGCCCGGCTTACCCCAGGCGGACAGCAGCTCGTGGCCTGCCGGCTGTTCGAGTTCCCCGGCGGACTCCTCAGCGGGCAGGATGCGCAGGCGGCGCGCCTGCCTGCGCCGCCAGCGCTGTTCGGCCGGCGTGGCAACGTCTTCCCAGAACTCGCGGCAGGGATTCATAACGTACAGGACCATGTCGTACCAGCCGGACAGGCGTCCGAGGACCTGCAGGTGCAGCGAGGAGATCTGGGAGAGGCCGAAAAAATGGACCCTTTCGGGCTGCCGCCTCCCGGCGGGCCGGGCGCGCGAGAACACCCGCCGGGCGTAGTCGGACAGCGACAGCAGCCGGACCGCGGGGCCCCGGGCGTCCGATTCTCCGGCAAGGGACTGCAGCTGCAGGTAGAGCCGCTGCTGGCAGGCTTCCAGGGGATCCTCGGCTGCGCCCCCTTTCCGCCAACGCTCGATCATGTCGGCGCGGTGCAGTTCGTACTCGCTGAAAAGGCGGGCCAGGGTTTCGCTCAGCTGCCACATGCGGGCGACGCGGCCGGCCGCACCCGCCGCCTCCAGGTAGCGCCGCAGCGGCTCCAGCCGCCGATCGTCTTCCGGCATCTGCTGCAGGGCCGCCAGCAGCAGCGCCCGTCGCACTTCGACTTCCATCGGCGCCGCCCCTCCGGAGTCGGGATCCAGGTCCGCCAGCATGCGCCACAGCCCCCGTTCGAGGAAGTCGAACGCCACGTTCATGCAGATGGAGCGGCGGCAGGCGATGGCCAGCTTCAGCCAGCGGGCCAGGTTGGTGTTGGGAACCACGATGCGCGGTCCCCCCAGGGGGTCGTCCCCGGCGGCTCCGCCGCACGCCATGTTTTCGATCAGCTTTTCCGCCAGGGCCTCCAGGCGGTTGCTGAAAAAAAGGGTGACAGGCACTATCTCAGATGTTCCCGCAGTTTGCGGATGTGTTTTTCTTCCTCTTCGATGATGGCGTCCAGCCGCCGCAAGGCCTCCTCGTCTTTCACGAATCCCCGCAGCATGGTGTAGAACAGGACCGTGTCGCGTTCGAACTCCACGGCCACCTCAATCAGTTCCCGTGGAGAGCGCAGGCTGGAGAAATCGGTGTCCGCCAGTGAAAAGCTCTGATTGGCCAGGGCGTCTTTGAGCATGGCGCGCCCCATCTCCTCGAGTTCCGGGCTGACTTCGCGGTGCGGCTCGGTCTGTGCCAGTCCGGCGAACCACTCAGCGTGGCGCTGCTCGTCCTCGGCCAGCCACTGCAGGGTGGAGACCAGGCCGGGGTCACGCACCTTCTTGAGGGCTTCGCGGTAGACCTTCTGACCGTTTTTTTCCAGCTGCACCGCCACTTCACTGATGTCCTTTACGGTAAACATGCATGCTCCTCCTCGGCATGGTTCCCGTGGTGGGCACGGCACCGACGGCGCCGCGCGGAAACAGAATAAATATTTCGCATCCGGCCTTCCGATTGTCAACCCGATTCGCCCCCGGCGGGGACGATCGCGGGCAACCTGCGGTCGCAGGCAGTCCACGAGGAGACCCGACGTCCACCGTGCCGGTCGTTACCCGCAATGGCGCCGGCGGAGCCGGTTTTTCCGCTTGACAATTCTGCCGTCGACACCAATTTTATTAAGTGGCACACCCGCCGTTTTCTTTTTGACCTTTTCAAATTTCGACACCCATCAGGGAGGCGCCCGCATGAGCGTGGCAATCACCTACGACGACGTATTGCTCGTCCCCTCTTATAATCACTGGGAGTCCCGCCGGGTGGTGGACATCTCCATGGAGGACAAGTCCGGCAAGCTGCGCATCCAGCTGCCGGTCATGACGGCCAACATGGACACCGTCACCGAGGCCGACATGGTCAACTTCATCGGCGAAAAGGGTGGCATCGGCGTGCTGCACCGTTTCATGTCCATTGAAGACAACGTGTCCATATTCAAGGCCTGCCGCTATCCATGCTTCGTCTCCATCGGCTGTGCGGCCGCGGACCTGGAGCGGGCCGAGGCCCTGCGCGACGCGGGCGCGGTTTACTTCTGCGTGGACGTGGCCCACGCGCACGCCCGCTACGTGGGCCGCACCCTGAAAAACATCCGCAATATGCTGGGCAAAGAGACCTGCATCATGGCCGGCAACGTGGCGACCTACGCCGGCGCCGACTACCTGGCCTCCTGCAGCGCCGACATCATCAAGGTGGGCATCGGCGGTGGATCGGTGTGCACCACGCGTCTGAAGACCGGCTTCGGCATTCCCAATCTCACCGCCATCCGCCACTGCGCTCGGGTGGACCGTTCCATCGTGGCCGACGGGGGCATCCGTACACCCGGCGATATCGTCAAGTCCCTGGCTTTCGGCGCGGACTTCGTGATGGTCGGCAGTCTATTGGCCGGCACCCGTCCCACCCCGGGCCCGGTACTGACCCGCAAGGGGCCCGACGGCGGCGAAAAGCGCGTGAAGGTTTACCGGGGCATGGCCTCGCGCGAAGTGCAGGACGACTACCACGGCGGCATGGCCGAGTGGAAGACGGCCGAGGGGGTGGCCCACGAGGTGCCCTACCGTGAAAACGAGGACGAAATCATCGCCGACATCATCGGCGGCCTGCGCTCGGGCCTCACCTACGGCGGGGCGGTCACCATCCGTGAACTGCAGCGCAAGCTGGACTACATCGAGATCACGCCTGCCGGGCGGGTCGAGAGCCTGCCCCACGGCCTGCTGTGAAGCGCCGTGGTGCGGACCGCCCGTCGCAGCGGCCCGCCGCCCCGTGTGATCCCGTCCGGGGGTGGTTTTGTGACTGGGAACGGAATTTCAACTGACAGGAGAAAAAGGAGGGAACCCGATGGAAGACAAGGTGCTCGATGCCATGAAAAAAGCCGGCAAGCCGGTGCGTCCCGGAGAAGTCGCCAAGATGATCGGCGCCGACAGCAAGGAAGTGTCCAAGGTGATCAGCAAGCTGAAGAAAAGCGGGAAGGTGATTTCGCCCAAGCGCTGCTATTACGCCGTCGAAGAGTAGCGGTGGCGGTCATTTGAAGACGTCCCCCTGCTGCTGGGACTGCCAGCGATAGAGGGTCTGCCACACACCGTGGTAGGCCCTCTTGCGCTCTCCGTCGTCCTCGTCGACGATCCCCTGTTTGACGTTGGCGTAGTCGATCTCCAGCGCGCACCGCGCGAGGTACTCCGACCACTCGTGACGGGAGATTTTCAGCCGAAAGCGATAGTCGGCATATGGAATCTCCAGGATCTTTTCCTGGTCGCAGAAGCCCTTGAGCTTCTTGGACAGCCGGCACAGATCCTCGCGGCAGCGGGCCCGGACCATCAGCTCGTCAGCCGCGCAGTACTGATCCCAAACCGCTGAAAAAAAACCGTCCCGGGTGAATACCCACATGGATTCAAATCCTTGTGCCCCCGTCCGGCGTAAAACATCGTCGCCGGTTAGCGGGTGGGGTTACCGTTTGATGGTCACCGAGTTGATCACCACGGGCTCCGCAGGCCTGTCCATGGGACCGGTGGGCACGGAGCCGATCTTGCGCACCACGTCCATTCCTTTGACCACCTTGCCGAAAACCGTGTGGCGGTCATCCAGATGAGGCGTGGGGGCCAGGGTGATGAAAAACTGGCTGCCGTTGGTGCCGGGGCCTGCGTTGGCCATGGACAGCACGCCCTCGCCGTCATGGCGCAGGGACGGGTCGAACTCGTCGGCGAACTGATAGCCGGGACCGCCGGTGCCGTTTCCCAGAGGACAGCCTCCCTGGATGACGAATCCCTCGATCACGCGGTGAAAACTGAGGCCGTCGAAAAAACGACCGCCGCGATCGGTTTCCTGGCGCCCCTCGGCCAGGTTGACGAAATTCCAGACGGTTTCCGGGCACTCCCGGGCATAGAGCTCGGCCTCGAAGGTTCCCATGTTGGTGTCGAAAACGGCCGTCAGCCGGTCGACGTCCTCTTTGTAGTCGGATTTTGCGCTCATTGTTTCCTCTCTTGTGGTATTTTTCCGGCAGGGTGCTGGAAATCCTTCAGGCCAGTCCCGAAAGATCGGCGATCTGCCGCATCATGCGTTCCATGAATACGTCGACGCCCTCGGCGGCGCCGACCCTGCACCCGCGACCGAAGCGCACATGCACTTCACACACCGGTCCGCCGCCGCGGTAGGCGATTCCCACCGGCACGAACAGCGGTGAATATCTTTTCAAAATAAAGCGCACCAGCCCCGTCTGTCCCGGGCCGACGGCCCCCTGGAAATAGGTGCCCTCGGGAAACACGGCCACAGGGTGTCCCTCGGCCATCAGGGCGAGCAGGTCGCGCAGGTAGCGCTTGGTCTTCAGCGGGTTTTTACGATGCAGCGGTACACCGCCCAGCGATTTGAGAAGCCAGCCGCCCGGTTCCGCCGCAAACAGTTCGTGTTTGGCAACGTAGTACAGCCTGTGAGGGCAGGCAAGCCCCAACAGCGGAATGTCCTCCCAGCGCTGGTGCTTGGGTAGCAGAACGTAGCCGCCGTCGTGCGGCAGGCCCCCGGCCCCCTGCACCCGCAAGCGGAAGAAAGGCTTGAGCACCAAGCCTGCGAACAGGCGCATGGCCGTGTAAAGAAAATCGTTGCGACGCAGCCCGGCGAACAATTCCGTTGCACGCCCCGAGCCTTGTACATCCATAAACCCCTACCCGTCTGTGGATTTTCTTTCCGGCTTACCGGACCGGGTATTGCGGCGGCGCAGATACCTGTTCCTGCGCAACCGATGCCACCCTACCCGAGCCGGAATGAACCGTCAATTAAAAAGAGAGGCCAGGCCGTGTTTGCGCTACATGCCTCCGGGGGCATTCCGGCGGTCGAATTGACGCGTGCCGGGACAAAACACTTGACGTAAGATGTAACCAGTGGTTACACTAATTACCACTGGTTACATCTTCTCTTTATTCAAAGCAGGAGGTCCTTAAATGGCGGTCAACATCGGCTCAATCCTCTGGAATCGTGCTTTTCTTTCACCCGACCTAGAGGCGTGCACAGGTGACGGCTACCGACTCACCTACGCCGAGGTCAACAACCGGGCCAACCGTTTTTCCAGGCTTCTCGAAGAAAGGGGCATACGCAGGGGAGATCGAATCGCCCTGCTGTGCAAGAACAACGAGCATGTGATCAGCGCTCTGTTCGGTGCCGCCAAGACGGGCGTGATTACCGTGATGCTAAATTGGCGTCTTCAGTCCACCGAACTGGCCTTCATCCTCTCTGACTGCCGGGCATCTCTGCTGGTCTACGACATCCCTTTCGCCGCCACCGTCGACCGATTGAAGCAGCAGGTGCCCATTTCCCATTTCATCCGCGTCGGAGGACAGGGAACGGATCCCGATCTGGACGCCTGTCTGAACAATGCCTCGGATGCGGAACCGGTCATCGCAGGCGGTGGAGACGACCCCGTCATCCTGATGTACACTTCCGGTACGACCGGCAAGCCAAAGGGCGTAACATTGACCCACAACAACTGTTTCTGGGCCTCTATCGGCCTGATGCACACCATCGACTGGTCTTACCGCTACCGATTCCTTTCCGTAGCCCCGCTCTTCCATATCGGCGGCATGGCACCGATTTTGGCCAATGTGCATGCGGGGTGCACCTCCGTTTTCATGCCCGATTTCGACCCGGCCGCGGTCTGGGAAACCATCTCTTCGGAAAAAATCAATTTCCTGATGACGGTCCCCCTGATGCTCAACTACATGAAAATGGTACCCGGGGTCTCGGAACTGGATCTGTCTTCTCTGAAGTATATCATCTGCGGAGGCTCGGCCGTGCCCCGGAGCCTGATCGAAAGCTACTTGGAAATGGGCATCAAGGTGCAACACGTGTACGGTGCTACCGAATATTCCGGGGCCATCAGTTTCTGGACCCATGATATGGATTTCGAGAAATCCGATTCCATGGGAAAAGCGGTTTTCCACGGCGACATCAAGATCTTCGCCCCGGATGGCAAGGTGCCGTTGCCGGTCGGTGATATCGGTGAGATCTGCCTTTTCGGACCCCAAGTCTTTGCAGGCTACTGGCGCAATGAGGGGGCCACCCGGGAGGTTCTGGGAGACGGCTTTTACCGTACCGGGGACCTGGGCCGAATGGATGAGCAGGGCTTTGTATACGTTGTCGACCGCTTGAAAGATATGATCATCAGCGGGGGGGAAAACATCTATCCAGCCGAAATAGAGGCGGTGATCAATACCCATCCCCAAGTAGCCGAGGTGGCCGTGGCCGGCAAGACCGATCCCCGGTGGGGAGAGATTCCCGTGGCATTCATCGTCAAACAACCGGACGCTCAACTTGACGCCAACGAAATTATCGAATTGTGTAAAAATAACCTGGCGGGTTTCAAGTGCGTCAAAGAGGTGATTTTCACCGAGGCCTTACCCAAAAACTCGGTGGGCAAGATTTTGAAAAACACCCTTCGCAAACAGTTGGCCAAATGATCGCTTTTCCCAATGACACCACGACCCGGCATTTAACGACAGCAGCATCCGCCGGAAAAACAACCTTTCGTCCAGGGGAGGAAAGTCAACATGACACTGCCGAACAGAGACAACCCATACAACTTCGACGCATTTTTGCAATGGCGCAGGGAAATCGATTTTTACGCCGACGATCCATTTCTTCAAAAAGTGGTCCAAACCTTTGCCGGCAAAGAATGGCGCCAGGTGGATCGTGCCGCCCGAGAGTTTTCTCCCCGGGTATCCTTTCGCTGGAGAGACTTTGCCGACGCCATCGCCAGCCCTGAAAAGCGTCCCTACGTTCTCCACTACGACGCGCACAACCACCGCATAGACCGAATCGTCAGGCCTATGGAAACACTGGTCATGGAAAAGGAGGTATTTTCAGAAAGGCTGTTTTCCAGCCGCACCTCCAAGTGGGAAAGGCTTACCAAGCTCTACCTCCTCTATCAGATCGGCGAAGCCTGCATCACATGTCCCGTGACCTGCACCGAAGGGCTGGTGGCCCTGCTGGAAAAATTCGCCGACACGCAGGAGCTGAAGGATATTCTGGACCACTGCAAGGAGGGACGGGATGGAGATTTCGGCATCGGCGCCCAGTACCTGACCGAAATCCAAGGCGGATCCGATGTGCCGGCCAATGTCGTGGAAGCGGTGCGGGACAAAAACGGCTGGCGGCTTTACGGCACCAAGTTCTTCTGTTCCGCCACACACGCCGACTACGCCGTCGTCACGGCCAAGCCTTCCGGATCGGAAAAAGTGGCCCTTTTCGTGGTGCCCTCCTGGCTGCCGGGAAACCGGGAAAAAGAAATCCGTAACGGTTTTACCATCAACCGAATCAAGTGGAAAATGGGAACCAGCGAGCTGCCCACCGCGGAGATCACATACAACGGTGCAGTCGCTTATCCCGTCGGCCCCCTGGAAAGGGGGCTGGCCAACGTGGTCGGCATTGTGCTGACTTATTCCCGCCTCTCCGTGGGGCTGTGCGGCGCGGCGACCATGACGCGCGCCGTTCGGGAAGCCCGTAAATACAGCGAACTCAGGGAGGCTTTCGGCCGAAACATCCAGCGCTTCCCCATGGTGGAAGCGCAATTGAGTCGCATCGAGCACAGTGCCCGCCGGACAACGGCAGGCGCCTTTAAAGTGTATAGTGAATTTTTGGGTCTGAGCGACGGCTTCAAAGGCGGTCTTGTCACCGATGAACCGGAGGAGATGAAAAAAAAGCGTTTTGATGTTCGTGAACTGGTCATGCTGCAGAAAATATCCGCCTCCTGGGATACCGTGGATGTCCTGAGAATGGCTATGTCCATCTTCGGCGGGCATGGTGTGATAGAAGATTTCTCGTCCCTGCCGCGCCTCTATCGGGATGCCGCTGTCAACGAATTGTGGGAGGGTCCCCGCAATGTTTTACTCGCCCAGATTCACAGGGATCTGCAACGGGTGTCCGACTGGTACCCACCCGGTGAATTTGTCGCCAATCTTCTCGCTGGAGCCGACGAAGAATGCATCGCCTCTTTTTCGGAAGAGATTTCGGAACTGGTATCGTTTCCCAGTCTCGTCGAAATGGGCGATGAATCCGTTCACATATGCCGGCAATGGGATTCTTTCTGTGCAAGGCTCTTTCACGCCTACCAGGATATCGCCCTTGACGAAGTACGGCGGCAACATTGAAAAACACAGACGATAAGGGAAAGCCCATGGCCAGCCCCCTTGCTTTCGCGCCATTGAACGAGCAGAACAGAGAAGCCAAACGCCGGGCCATTCTCGACGCGACTGAACGGGTATTCTCATCCAAACCCTTTAACCTGGTCAGCATGCGTGATATCGCCAACGAGGCGGGCATTTCCCATGCGACTATTTACCGCTATTTCCCGGACCAGCAGGCATTGTTTGTCGAGGCGTTCGTGCGGGGCATCCAGGACATCCTGGACTCGATCCGGGAATGCGACCCACAAGATCCCGTAGAGGCGATGACCACGGTTGCAGAGCTCTTCGTCGATTTCCTGTTCCAAAACGATCACTACTTCAAGATGATGAGCCACTTCATGCTTCACGGAGAGCTCGGCCGTGACAAGGTAAACCGTCTGAATTTCACGGTCCGTCCCCTGTTGGACCAATTCGAAAGCCTTTTTCGAAAATTGGGAGTACGCAAAAACACACGGCTGATGGCCCACTGCTATTTTTCGTCCCTGAACGGTATCCTGATCACCTTCCGGGACTATCCCGGCAGAAACCGTGAGGATGTTCATCGTCACATCAAACGTCTTTCCGTTATGATGGCGAAGCTTTTTGCCGGCGGGGCGGGTCACTGGATTTAACCCTGCCCCAACGGTTTTGTCCGCACCATACGCCATTGCGGAAAGCGCGCAGCTTCTTGAAAATCAAGTTTGTGGACGGGCTCCTTTTGTGATAAGGCAAAAGGCCTGTGCAGGCTTGGAGTGCGGGGCCGGGAATGCCAAAACGCGCATATTGGCCGGTCGGTGGAACATCGATTGAAATGAACCGTTACAGAAAAGGGGTTTTATATGGGCTTTTTCAGCAAACTGTTCGGTGAAAGGCAACCGCGGGAGATTCCCCGGCTGGGCCGCAACGATCCGTGCTGGTGTGGAAGCGGGAAAAAATACAAGCGCTGCCATATGGAGTCGGACGCCCGCAAGCGCTCCCAGGCTTTGTCATCCGCCTGCACGACCCGGGGCTGACGCCGCTGACACGGTGCCGGCGGCATCGCATATTATCCGCAAAAAGCGGTGGGAAACCTGCCCGCCTTGCCGGGCAGGTTTTTTCTTTTGAAAAATGCGCTCAGCGCGATGGCAGGGCTACTTTCCGGTAAACAGTTGACGTGGATTGTCTTTGATGATGGTTTCAATCTGCGCTTCGGTAACGCCCCCCTCTTTCAGCGCTGGAATGATATTTTTAAACAGGTGTGAAGGGTGCCAGTTGGCGATCAACGGCAACGCTTCCTCGGGAATGTGCAGCGGGCGGCCCAGCCAGTTGAGAACGCAGTCGTGCGATATCATCAGCCGATCCCCGTAACCGCGTTTGATCAGCTCGATTATTACCGGGTACCGCTGTTCGTCCATGGGGCAGCCCGCCAATCCCTGCAGTCCCATGCGGTCCCAGGCAACGTAAACGCCCTCTTTGAGCGTTTCTTCCTGGTAGGCCAAGTCGATGTTGTCTGACATGTGGCCGATCTGAATGCGGGCCGGATCCGCCCCGGCCTCGATGAGCAGCCGGGCTTGCTCCGGCCCCATGGTCCCCTCCTGGGTGTGGGTGATGATGGGCACTCCCGTTTCCCGCTGAACCCGGGCCGCGGCCTGCAGCATCATTTTCTCGTAATCCGTGATGGTCCCCTTGCTGGTGCCGACCTTGAGCACGCCCGCCTTGATGCCCGTATCGCGGATGCCTTCCGTGACCTCTTTCAGGAACAATTCGTAAATCTCGCCGCTGACGTCGCCCAGTGAGCCGCGGAATTTCCAGTACGCCGGAGCTCCTTCACCCTCGTAGTAATAGCCCGTGGCACAAACGATGTGGACCCCGGTTTTCTCGGAAATTTCTCTGAGAAGCTCCGGCTGACGTCCGCCGTCCAGGGGGGTGGCATCGATGTAGGTCCGCAGCCCCAGCGTCTTGAGCTGGCCAAGGGTGGCCACGCCGTTGGCCACGATGGTTTCCGGGTCGAAAGGCGCGATACTTCGATCCCCCTCCCACCCTGGAAACCCGTAGCAGATGTGTTCGTGAACCAGCGTCACACCCATATCCTCCGGGGAAATGGGTCCAAGAACCGTGTTAACCTTTACATCGCTCATTTACGCCTCCTTTTGCTGTTTGGCCGACGGCGCCCGGGAAACGAGGCACCGATCGACACGTTGTCATGGTTTTGCCACCCTGCGCGATTTCGCCGTATCCGCTTGCAACGAACGGCCGAACTCCTCAAGCAGCAACGGGATGAAACGTTCGAGGTCCTCCACCACACAGTAGTCGGCCACCTGGAAGATGGCGGCGTGCGGGTCGCTGTTGATGGCCACGACCACCCGAGAGCCTTTCATGCCGGCCAGATGCTGCACCGCGCCGGAGATGCCGCAGGCGATGTAGAGTCCGGGCGAAACCGTCTGCCCGGTGACGCCGACCTGGTGCGCGTACCCCAGCCATCCCAGGTCGCAGACGGCCCGGGAACAGGCCAGGCCGGATCTCGGAAATATGGCCGCCAAGTCTTCGAGCAGTCGCAGGTTTTTCGGGTCGCGGATGCCCCGTCCGGCAGCCACGATCACCTCGGCGTCGTTCAGGTTCAGCCGCTGCCCGGCAGCCGCGACGACTTCCCGTGTGCGGGAGGCGCCGGACGCCACATCGACGTCCACGACACGCCAGCGCGCCTCGGAATCCCGCCGGCAGTCGGCCTCGGGCCACGCCCCGGGGGCGATCGTCACCACAGTGCCGGGCCGGTCGGAAACGATCTCCGCCCGTAGCTTGCCGCCGAACATGGGACGCACGAAATGAATGCGGCGCTCCACCCGCCGGGTTTCTTCGACCGCCGTGATACAGGCCGCATCCAGGGCGGCCGCCAGGCGGGGGGCTAGATCGGCGCCGAAGGCCGTGTGGGGCAGGCACACCAGAAACGGCCCGCCGGCATCCAACACCTGCAGCAGTGCGTTTCGGTAGGCCTCCCCGTTGTACAGCGCCAGCCGCCGGGACTCGAGTCCGGTGACCGTCACCGCGCAGGTGCGGGCGAGTTCGCGGGCCACGCCGCCGATCCGGCTTCCGGCAACCAGCATTTCCACCCGCCCGCCGGTGTCCGCCGCCAGTTCCCGTGCACAGGCGAGCACTTCCCGCGTGACGGGGCGTACTTCGTCTCCCGTCCGCTCCGCGATTACGATAATCCGGGTCGGCGTCATGATCGGACTCCTCCGTCAAAGGAAGGATTCTTCGTGCAGCGCCTGCAACAGCGCACGTGCCTTTTCCCGCGGCGATCCCTGGAGAAACACCCCCCGCGAGGGGCGCGGCGGACGCGACAGCGAAACCAGGCGTTCCCTGGCGGCGGGCTTTGCCAGGCGCCCGGCCGCGATGGTGACCGGCTCCTGCTTCCTGGCCCGCAACACATCCGTCAGCCGCGGGTAACGCGGCCGGTTGATGCCGGACTGCACCGTGAGTACGGCCGGCAGCTTCATTTCGATCAACTCACGGCGACCGGCCTCGATCTCCCGGTGGACATGGATACCCCGGAAGTCCTCCCGCATGCGCTGGCGCATGACAGCCGTGGCGCAGGGATACCCCAGGCACTCGGCCACCAGCGACCCCACCAGCCCCTGCATGTCGTCCTCCGCCATGACGCCGGCCAGGATCAGATCGTAGTCCCCGTCGGCAAAAGAGGCGATCAGGGCGGCGGTGTCGAAGGCACTGACGTACCCCTCGCCCTCCAGCAGGATGTGAAAGGCCTCCTCGACGCCCAGCGCCAGGCTCTTCTTGAGCGTTTCCCGCACCCGCCGGGGGCCGACCGAAACGCTGTGGATAACCACCGCCCCGGTATCCTGGAAATGCTCCCGGATCCGCACGGCCTCTTCCAATGCGAAGGCGTCGAAACGGTTCATGCGCAGCACCATATCCCCCGGCGCCGTGATCCAGTCTCCCCGGGAATCCATGCAAAGCGGCGCCTCGGCGTCGGGCACCTGTTTGACACACACCAGTATCTTCATGGCATTGCTCATTTTCGGCCTTTGCGGGTCGGTCGACGACCCGTGACGGCGTTCCCGACAGGAAGGTCGTTGCCGCGCTTCTCCCGCCCCCATGCGGGAGAATAGAAAATAGGAAGGCAGAATGCAAGATAAAAATCGAACGTTCGTTTTATCTTCTTGACATTCCCGTGCCGGGGACTGTATCCTGCACGCATGTACACGCTGCACTTGATCAGACACGGGCAGGCCTCCTTCGGAGCGGACGACTACGACCGGCTCTCCGCGTTGGGGATCCGGCAGATGACGTTCCTGGCCGAGTTCCTGGCGGCCACCGGGTGCCGGGCGAAGGCCGTTTACACCGGCCCCCTGCGGCGTCAGCGGGCCAGCGCCGACGAGGTCGTCCGCCGCTGCCGCGAACTGCACTGGGAAATGCCCTCCCCCGTCGTCCTCCCGGCGCTCAGCGAGTACGACTACCAGGCGGTGCTGGATGCGCAGGTGCCGGACATGCTGGCGGCCGACCCTTCCCTGGAAAAGGACCTGGCGGACATTTACGACAGCAACAGCGCCTTCCAACGGGTTTTCGAGCAGGCCATGCTGCGCTGGGTCTCTGGCCGCCACGACACGCCCGGCGTCGAAACCTGGAGTGCTTTTACGGATCGGGTCGAGCGGGCCCTGGACGAGATCGCTGCCGCCCACGAAGACGGGCACATCCTGGTTTTTACATCCGGCGGTGTCATCACCACCGTGCTGCAGACCGTCCTGGAGATTACCGCCGGGCAGTCCCTTAAGCTGGGCTGGCAGCTGGTCAACGCCTCGCTGACCCGTTTCGCGGGCCGGACGGGACGGCTGACCCTCACGGGTTTCAACCTCGCAGCCCATCTCGAACTGCAGCGTGACCGGACCCTGATCACCTACCGATAATCCTCCTGACACAGGAAACCGACATGGATTTCGAGACTCCCGAAAAGATCAAAGTGATCACCGACATGATCGACGAGTTCGTGGACCGCGAACTGATACCGCTGGAACCGGAATTTCTGAGCCGCAGTTTCCGGGACCTGCTGCCGGTGCTGGAAGAAAAGCGAGCCATGGTCAAGCAGATGGAGCTGTGGGCTCCCAATCACCCGAAAGAGTACGGCGGCATGGGCTTGAACCTGGTGGAGCACGCCTTTGTATCCGAGTCCCTGGGCCGCACCCCCTTGGGGCACTATGTCTTCGGCTGCCAGGCGCCGGATGCGGGCAACATCGAGATCCTGCATCTCTACGGCACCGAGGAACAGAAGGAGAAGTACCTGCGGCCGCTGGTGGCGGGAGAGATCCGCAGCTGCTTTTCCATGACCGAGGTGGAGCTTCCCGGCTCCAACCCCACCATGATGGACACCACGGCGGTCAAGGACGGCGACGATTACGTCATCAACGGCCAGAAGTGGTACACTTCCTCTTCGGACGGCGCGCAGTTCGCCATCGTCATGGCCAAGACCAACCCCGAGGCGCCGCCGCACCTGCAGGCCAGCATGATCATCGTGCCCTGTGATACGCCGGGATTCAACCAGGTGCGCAACATCCCGGTCATGGGCGAACCCGGATCGGACTACTTCGGCCACGGGGAGATCCTCTACCAGTCCTGCCGCGTCCCGCAAAAGAACCTGCTGGGACCCGAGGGGCAGGGGTTCGTCATCGCCCAGCAGCGCCTGGGGCCCGGCCGCATCCACCACTGCATGCGCTGGCTGGGAATCTGCAAACGCTCCTTCGACCTCATGTGTCGGCGGGCTTCCGAGCGCGTCATGACGCCCGACGGCCGGACCCTGGCCACCAAGCAGATCATCCAGGCCTGGATCGCCGAGTGCGCCGCCGAGATCCAGGCGGCACGCCTGATGACCCTCAATGCCGCCTGGAAAATCGAAACCCTGGGCGCCCGGGAAGCCCGCGAAGACATTTCCCTGATCAAGTTTTTCGTGGCCGGCGTGATGCAGAACGTCGTCGACAAGGCCTTACAGGTCCACGGTGGACTGGGCATGACCGACGACATCATCATCCCCTATTTCTATCGCCACGAACGGGCCTCCAGGATCTACGACGGTGCCGACGAAGTGCACAAGATTGCGGTGGCCCGCAGGATCCTGCGAGGCTACCAGAACCGCAAGGTGCGATAACCGACGGGAAAACGACCGCATGACACTGGACACGTTCAAGAACCTGGTGACACTTTCCAGGGAGGAGATGTACCGGGATTTCTACCGCCGGCACCGACATCGCATCAAGGTCAAGAAAGAACACGTGGCCGTGGCAAACCTGGCGCGCATCGCCGAGGCCACCCTGGTCCTGAGCAACGAAAAGGGCTTTTCGGCCATGAGCATGCGCGACCTCAGCACGGCTTCCGGCCTGAGCATCGGGGCGCTGTACTCCTATTTCTCCAGCAAGGACGAATTGCTGGACATGATCCAGCAGCAGAGCGTCCAGCTGGCCACCCGCGTGCTGGACGAGCGTATCGGGGGCATCGACGACCCGCGCCTGAAGCTGCGGCAGGCCATCCGCACGCACCTGCAACTCAGTGAGCTCATGCACCCCTGGTTCTTCTTTTCCTACATGGAGACCAAGAACCTGAACAAAACGGCCCGCCGCAAGGCCATGGACATCGAGCTGCGCATGGAGAAGATGTTCGCCGACATCATCGCCGCGGGTCAGCGCACCGACATCTTCCGTGACGTGGACCGGGTGCTTGCGGCGGGCATGATCAAGGCGCTGCTGCAGGACTGGTACTTGAAAAGATGGAAGCACTTGCGACGTGGATTGTCGGTGGAAACCTACGCCGACTTCGTCGTGCAAGTCGTTGAATCGTATCTGCTGGCCCGACCGGCCGGGGAGGCAAGGGAAACATGAACACGATCGACAACCCCGTAAAGGTACGCGAAGGCGAGACGCTGGACGCCGAAGCCGTCGAGCGGTTTCTGCGGGACCACATCGAGGGCCTCGACGGGCCGCTCGACATCCGGCAGTTCCCGAGCGGTTTTTCCAACCTGACCTACATGGTCCGCTGCGGCGACCGCGAACTGGTGCTGCGGCGCCCGCCCTTCGGCACCAAGGCCCGCAGCGCCCACGACATGGGCCGCGAGTACCGTATCCTGCAGGCCCTGCACCCCGTCTTCCCCTATGCCCCCCGTCCGTTGGCTTATTCTGAAGACCCGGACGTCATGGGATGCCCCTTCTACGTCATGGAGCGCATCCGCGGCATCATCCTGCGAAAAGAGCTGCCCGAGGGGCTGCACCTGTCCCCCGACGATGCGCGGCGGCTGTGCGAGCGACTGCTCGACGTGCAGCTGGAGCTGCACGCCGTCGACTACCGCCGGGCGGGGCTGGCGGATTTCGGCAGACCCGAGGGGTACGTGCAGCGCCAGGTCGAAGGGTGGAGCCGCCGTTACACGGCCGCCCGCACCGGAGACGCGCCGGATTTCGATGCCGTCATCTCCTGGCTGCACGAAAAGATGCCCGCCGGACCGGTGCGTCCCGCCGTCATCCACAACGACTACAAGATGGACAACGTGGTCCTGGACCCCGACGACCCGCTGAACATCATCGGCGTGCTGGACTGGGAAATGGCCACCATCGGCGACCCGCTCATGGACCTGGGAAATTCACTGGCCTACTGGGTGCAGGCCGACGATCCCCCGGATCTTCAGGCCATCCGCCTGATGCCCACCCACATTCCCGGCGCCTTGACGCGCAGGCAACTGGTGGAGCGCTACTGCAGGGCATCGGGGCTTCGCGCCGACAACTTCGATTTCTATTACTGCTTCGGACTGTTTCGCCTAGCGGTGATCGCCCAGCAGATCTACTACCGTTACTATCATGGACAGACACGCGACAGGCGCTTCAAGACACTCATCGTGGCCGTGCAGAGCCTGTGCGCCGCCGCCGCACGCGTGATGGAAGCTTCGGACCTTTGAAGGAGTTTGCCCGCGAGGACAGGCCGCGGCGGTGGGAAAACCAACAGGAGAGGTGAAAAATGAGCCCATCTGAAAAAGTCGTACTGGAACCCGTCCCCCCGGATCAGCATCCCCTGCTCGAGGGCAGACGCACGGCGTTTGAAAGCGTGGCCGAGATGATCGTGGCCCGCGCAGGGGAAATTCCCGATCACCCCTTCGTGCGTTTTTACGACCAGGTCGTCAGTTATGCCGAGATCAATGCACGCGCCAACCGGGTGGCCAACTTCCTCAAAGCGCAGGGCATCGGCAGGGGCGACGTGGTTTCACTGATGATCTCCAATTCGCCCGAGGTCTATGCCGTCATGTTCGGCATCCAGAAGATCGGGGCCATCGCGGGTGCCGTCAACTTCATGCTCAAGGGTCCGGAAATCGCTTTCCTGCTGGAGGACTCCAGACCCCGAATGGTATTTGCAAGCAGCGAGTTTCTGCCCGAGATGAACCGTGGCATTGAGCAGTCGCGCCACAAGCCCCCGGTGGTCGAAGTCCGAAACGACGCGGCCGGGGATGAAGACAGCGGGCTCCGCCAGCTTTCGGAAATTCTCGCGCAGTACGCCTCCGATGAAGCCCTGGTTGCGCAGAAGTCCTCGGACCCGTTCCTGCTGCTCTACTCTTCGGGCACGACCGGGCAGCCCAAGGGAATCCTTCTCAAAAACGCCGGCCAGCTCTCCATCTGCCGGGCCATGGCCAGCATCGGCCTCTTCAATCCCGACGACGTCATGCTCATCCTGCTGCCCATGTTTCACACCAACCCCATCTGCGTCTGGACTTACCCCGTCATTTACTGCGGGCAGACGCTGTGTGTCCGCAAGGCCTTCTCACCGGACGATTTCTGGCCGTCCATCACGCAAAACGGCGTGAGTATCCTCATGGGTGTGCCGGCCATGTACAACTACGTGTACTACTCGATCGACTCCTCCGCCGTCGACCGTTCCGCCCTGCGGCTCAACTATGCATTCTGCGGTGCGGCGCCGCTGTCGACGGAGCTGATCAGGGGTTTCGAGGAAAAATTCGACGTCGAAATCATCGAGGGGTACGGGCTCACCGAGTGCACCGGCGTGTCGACGGTCAACCCCCCGCGGGGAAAGCGCAAGCCCGGATCCATCGGCGTGGCCATGCCCGAGCAGGAAATCCGGATCATGGACGAGGACAACCGCGAGCTGCCCGCCGGCGAGAAGGGCGAAATCTGTATCCGCGGCGAGGCCGTCATGCTGGGATACCTGAACAACCCCCGGGCCACCGCCGAAACCCTGGTGGACGGCTGGCTGCACACCGGCGATATGGGCTACATGGACGAAGAGGGATTCATCTTCATCGTCGACCGCAAGAAGGACATGATCAACCGCGGCGGCGAAAACATATATCCCCGGGAAGTCGAGATCGCCCTGGAGGCGCACCCCGCAATCCGCGAAGTGGCCGTGGTCGGAACGCCGGACGAGGCGCTGGGCGAACGCGTGAAGGCTTTCGTCATTCCGGTGGAGGGGAAAAACCTGACGGATACCGATATCCGGGAATTCCTTGCGGACCGCCTGGCCCGCTACAAGATTCCCGAGGTAATCGAGTTCATCGAGGAACTGCCCCGCAACCCCACCGGCAAGGTGATGAAAAAGGAGCTGCGGCGCATGGAGCGCGAACGGGCCGCCCGAAAATCCTAGCGGCGCTCAGTCGATCCGGAAGAAGGCCTCGTCGAATTCCGCCCTGCCCTCGTAGCGGCGCAGGAAGAAGCCGGGCATCCGCTCGTAGTTCCTGAGAAAGTCCGCCGACACCGGTATGCCCGCGCGGTGCAGGGCGTCGATGATGTCGTCGATCTTTGGGGGGCAGCCCCGGATGGCGATCTCTTCGTTGATGTCGGGGTGGTTTCGGTTGCGCCGCGACATGCACTTGCCCAGCAAAATGGTCTTCTTCTTTCCCGGCGTGGGTGCCATGCGTTTACCGGTGAGCACCTCGACGTCCTGCCAGGGTTCGTCCTTCCACGCGGCGCGTATGGCGGACAAGATCACGCCGTTCAGAAACGAACAGTAGGTGCACAGGCTCAGGTCGTACTTGGGGTACGAGATCCCCGCCAGGCCGCTCTTGACCAGCGGCAGCGGCATGCGCTCGCCGCGTTCGTTCTGCGCCCAGTTAAAATCGTATTCATAGCGCCCTGCCACCTCTTCGATGGATCGCCCCGCGACCTTGATGCCCGACAGGTCCGTCGCACGTCCGTGGTTGCGGCAGGCGTGGGCCAGGTAAGGCACCTCCCCGGCTTCGTAGCCCAGGATGCGCGCGCCCACCAGGTCGCAGGCCAGGATGTCGGAAGACGCCACCAGCAGGTTGCTGCGGTGTACCCGGCCGTCGAAGGCCGGACCCCGCTCCAGGCTGTAGATGCCGTCGAGCAGGGTGAAGACCGGCGGCAGGCGGTCGGCCAGCCGGGCCACCATGAAGTGCAGGTCGCGCTCCGTATCGGCGCTGTGGCACTTCTTTCGCGAGGGGATGTCGATGAGCCCCTTGAGGTTCTTGATTCCGAGGCTGACCACGGTTTGGTTGTGGGTCTTGAGCACCGGCAGGTCGACGATGTAATCGCTTTCCAGGGCGTCCACGCTGAAGTTCAGCGTGACGCCATCGCCCAGGTCCAGCCTGCGGAAAGGACGCTGCAGCACGTTGACCGTCCGGACGCCGTAGCGCCGGTGCAGGGTCTCGTAGCCCAGGGAGCGGTAGGCGTGCCGCTGGGTCTCGGTGTCCCGCGGGTCCATGACCACGGTGCCCTCGCCGATAGTGATGTCGTCGATGCCGTGGTCCCGGAGCAGCGCCACCATGTCTTCGACCACGCGCGAGGTGGTGATCACGCCCCACTTGGGAAAGGCCGTGGCCTGCGTCCAGAAGACGATGTTGGGCTTGATGAAAACGCGGGCGCCGCGCGGCAGCCCCGCCAGGCCGCCGCACATTTCCACGGCACGGCGCACGGATTCGAAGGGTTTTTCGTAGGACACGATGGACACGACGGGGAAGACCATTATCACCTCTTCTATAAAATTTTCTGTTTTAGCGCCTTCGGCCGCGGCCATGAACGGGCCTGAAACAAACGGCCTGCGCTCCGGCTGCAGGTGGCAGTGCGATGGTCCCTACTGCTTGCGCGGGCTTGCGTACATGGCCTCGATCAGGTCGGCGAAGGCCTCGTTGACGAACTTGCGCTTGACTTTCATGGTGGGAGTCACTTCGCCGTCTTCCTCGTACAGTTTCTTGGGCAGGATGGTGAACTTGCGGATGTTCTCCACCCGGGCCAGGGTCTCGTTGACGCGGTCCACCTCCGCCTGGATGAGCTGGTGGATGCGCGCGTCGCGGGTCAGGTCGCGGTAGGTGGAGAACTGCACCTTGTGGTCCTGGGCGTATTTGATGACGTTGTCCTCGTCGATCATGATCAGCGCCGAGAGGAACTTGCGGCGGTCGCCGATAACCACCGCGTCGTTGATGTAGATGCTGGCCTTGAGCTTGTTCTCGATGTACTGGGGACTGATATTCTTTCCGCCTGCGGTGACGATAATGTCCTTCTTGCGGTCGGTGATGCGCAGATAGCCGTCGTCGTCCAGTTCACCGATGTCGCCGGAGTACAGCCAGCCGTCGCGAACGGTCTCGGCGGTGGCTTCCGGGTTCTTGAAGTAGCCCCGGAAAACCGCCGGCGACCGCACCAGGATTTCGCCGTCTTCGGCGATTCTGACCTCGACGCCCTTGAGCGGCGGCCCCACCGTGCCGAATTTCACCCGCCCGATGGGTGACAGACAGGTCACCCCCGTGCCCTCGGTCTGACCGTAGCCCTCGATCAAATTGACGCCGATGGACTGAAAAAAACGCAGCACGTCCGGCGCAATGGGCGCCGCTCCTGAATAGGCCACCCGTAACCGGTCGAAGCCAAGACGCTCCTTGAGCTTTCGGAAGACGACCAGGTGGGCCAGTCCATAAAGCGTCTTCAGATACCCGGGGACGTTCTGGAAGTTCATGATCCGGTCGGCCCGCTTCCGACCGAGGTGGTAGGCGGCATTGAAGACCTGCCGTTTGAACCAGGTGGCGTCCGACATGCGGATCAGCACTGAGGAATAGTACTTCTCCCAGATGCGGGGCACGGCGTGTCCCACGGTGGGCGAGATCTCGCGCATGTTGTCGGTGACGGTCTCCAGGCTCTCTACGAAATTGACGGTGTAGCCCACCGTGATGTGCCCCAGGATGGTGAAAAGCTGTTCAAAGATGTGGCACAGCGGCAGAAAGGACATAATCTCGTCGCTGTCGTACATGGGGTTTTCCGTGGTGATGGCGCGGCCCATCCAGGTGCAGTTGCGGTGGGTCAGCATGGCGCCCTTGGGGGGGCCCGTCGTGCCGGAAGTGTAGATCAGCACGGCCAGGTCTTGGGGTGAAACCTCCAGGGTGCGTCCGTCGAAGCGTTCCGGCCGTTTTTCATCCGCTTTGCGTCCAATTTCGAGCAGTTCCTCGAAGGACATGACCATAGGGTCCCTGAAGTCCCGCAGTCCCTTGGTGTCCCACACGACAACTTTCTTGAGAGCCGGCACCTTCTTGCGGAACATCAGCCACTTGTCCAGCTGCTCCTCGTTTTCCACGAAGAAGAACACCGCCTCCGAATTGGCCACCACGTACTCCACCTGGGGCCAGGCACTGGTGGCATAGACGCCCGCCGCCACGCCGCCCACGCACTGCACGCCCATGCTGATGAAAACCCACTCGGGGCAGTTGTCGCCGATGATGGCCACGCAGTCTCCCCGTTTCAGTCCCATGGTGATCAGGGCGGCGCCGACCTGGCGTACGCGGCGGTAGTAGTCCATCCACGAGATGTCGTGCCACAGCCCCAGTTCCTTGTAGCGCATGGCCTGCCGGTTGCCGTATTCGGCCACGGCTTTCTTGAAGATCTCGGGAACGGTCTGTTCTTTTTGGTCGTCGATTGTGGCCATTTGTCAGATGTTTCAAGGTGCCGGGTTTGAGGTACCGGTCGTCAGCGGGTTCAGCGCCTGTTCCGGCACATGACAATACTGATGAATTTCAAGTCTTGAATTTTAACTTCGCCGAATTCGTCGTTTTGTGCGCTTCGTCCGGTTCGTCAGGGGGAGTCAAATTGCCCCTCTCCCTGCCTTTGCGCCTTTGCCTCTTTGGGCCTCCGGTAAAAAGTCGGCATGGCCGGATCGATACTCTTGTTTCGTGTGACCGCCCTACCGGCATCGGCTACTAACGCCAAGCCTTCTTGCGTTTCCAGCGCTGGTAGCCCTTGGCCGAAGCTTCGGAACGGATGCCCATGTAAAACTCGCGCACGTCCCTGTCGTTCATCAGGTCCTCGGAACGGCCCTTCATGACGAACCGCCCGCTCTCGAGGATCAGGCCGGTGTCGGAAACCCCCAGCGCCATGCGGGCGTTCTGCTCCACCAGCAGAATGGTGACGCCCTGTTCGTTGATGGTGCGGATGATACGAAAGATCTCCTTGACCAGCAGCGGGGAGAGCCCCAGCGACGGTTCGTCGAGCAGCAACAATCTCGGGCGGCTCATCAGGGCCCGCCCGATGGCCAACATCTGCTGCTCTCCACCCGACAGGGTGCCGGCCCACTGATTCTCGCGCTCGCGCAGCACCGGGAAATAGCGGTACACCTGCCGGCAGTCCTCTTCCACCGCGCGCTTGTCGCGGCGCGTGTAGGCGCCCATGGCCAGGTTCTCGCGCACCGTCAGCTCCTCGAAAACCTCGCGTCCCTCGGGCACGAAGGAGATGCCCAGGCGCACGATCTTTTCCGTGTCCCATCCGTCGATGCGGCGGCCATCGAATTCGATGCTGCCCTTGTCGGGCTGGTCCTCGATCAGGCCCATCACGGTCTTTAAAATGGTGGACTTGCCGGCCCCGTTGTTACCCAAGATGGCCGTAATGCTGCCCGGCATCACCGACAGGGAAACGCCCCGGATGGCGTAGATGAGATCGTAGTAGGTCTCGATGTTCTTGATTTCCAGTATGGGCTGCATGTCTTCAGAGAACCTTCATGCGGAGGCATCCCGCGGTTCGGGGAGCGGCCCTTGCTCGTCCTCCCCCAGGTAGGCCCTGAGCACCTCCGGGTGCTGCTGGACCTCCCCGGGCGTCCCCTCGGCGATGGGCCGGCCGAAGTTGATGGCCAAAATGCGGTCGGAGATGTCCATGACCATGGACATGTCGTGTTCGATCACCAGCAGGGTGACCCCCATCTCGTCCTGGATGTCCTTGACCCAGAAGATCAGGTCCTGCTTCTCTTCGGCGTTCATGCCGGCACAGGGCTCGTCCAGCAACAGCAGTTCGGGTTCCAGCGCCAGTGCGCGTCCCAGTTCGACACGCTTCTGGATGCCATAGGGGAGCCCGCCCACGGGCTTGTCGCGCACGGCCTGCAGTTCCAGGAAATCGATGATCTCCTCCACCTTGCGACGGTGCACGACCTCCTCGCGGGCGGCGAAAGAGCGGCGACCCCACATGAACCCGCCTTTGAACAGGCCGGTGCGCATGTAGATGTGGCGGCCTAGCAGGATGTTCTCTAAGGTGTTCATATGCGCAAAGAGCTCGATGTTCTGAAAGGTGCGCGCGATACCCAGCCGTGCGATGGCGTCCGGTTTCCTGCGCTGGATGGGCACCCCCTTGAACCGGATGCGGCCGCTGCCGGGCCGGTAGATACCGTTGATGCAGTTGAACAGCGTGGTCTTTCCGGCGCCGTTGGGGCCGATGATGGAAAAAATCTCGCCGGCCGTCACCTCGAAGCTGATGCCCGAAAGGGCCTTGAGGCCGCCGAAAGAAATGCTCAGGTTTTCCACGCTGAAAATGGTCATGCCTTACCGTTGCGTCACAGGGTTCGAAAAAGGTTCCGGGGACCGGCGGCCCCCGGAATCCATCGCGTCGGATGCGGCGCCGTCGTCAGTCGTCGATGGTGATCCAGCCCGACAGTTTCTTGGCCTTGCCGCCCTCCAGGCACTGCACCAGGAAAGAAGAATTCTGTCCCCGGCGGCAGGCGGGATCCTTGGGGTTGAAGGGCGCGTAGCTGATCTTGCCGCTGATGCCCTGGAAATTCTTCATGGCCTCCAGCTTGCGCACCAGGTTCTCACGCGTGAGGTCCTTGCCGCACTGCCGGATGGCTTCCACCAGCGGCTCGGCAAAGGCGATACCTGCATAGAAGAACAGGCCCCAGCGTTCGTCCTTGCCGGCGTACTTGTCGAAGGCTTCGGTCTTGTACTTTTTCATCAGTGGGTTGTCGGAGTCCGGCAACAAGGCGAAAGTCGTGGCGATGACCCCCTTCCAGAGCCCCTTGCTGATAAGGTTCATAAGTACGAAGTCCGAGCATGTGCTGGTGCTCAGGAACTGCGGGGCGAACTTCATGGCCTTGCTGATGCCCACCGTCATCACGGCGTGCTTGACGCTGGTCCACAGCAGCACGGCGTCGGCACCGGATTTTTTGAGCTTCATGACGTGGGGTTTGAGATCTCCCTCCTTGACCTCCACCGGCACCTCGGCCACCAGCTTGAGCCCGTGCTTGGCCAGCTCCTCGCGGGCGCCCTTGACCCCGTTCTTGCCGTAGTCGTCGTTCTGGTAGATGATGGCGAACTTCTTCTTGCCCAGCTTCTCCACGGCGTAGCGGCAGAGAATGCGCGCCTCGGTGGCGTACATGGGATAGACGGTGAAGAGGTACTTCTCGGGCGGGGTGATCCAGTGCAACGATCCCGACGAGGGGCCGATCCAGGGGACCTTGCGTTTCATGAGATAATCCTTGACGGCCAGGCCCGGGGCCGTGCCCACGCCGCCCACCCAGGCGAACATGCCGATGCCCTCCTGCAGTTCCTTGACGCCGGCCTTGGTCTTGGCCGGGTTGTAGGCGTCGTCGAACATGTGGTAGACGATCTTGCGGCCGTTGATGCCGCCCTGGGCGTTGATCATCTTGAAGTAGGCGCCCGTGCCGCGGGCCACGGACCCCCACGCGGCGGCCGGCCCGGTCTGCGGGCCCCACTGCCCGATCTGGATCTCGTTGGCCGAAACCCCCTCCTCGGCCCAGCCCGCCGGGGTGAACGCAAGCGCCAGCGCCGCCGCCGCCGCGAGCACCGTCCATAACATCCGTTTTTTCATGTCCGCCTCCTTTCTGACGTTCCTGGTTTCGGTCTGCAAAACGAACCCGTCACACTTTCTTGACGTAGTGGCGCGCGAAGATCCCGCTGGGCTTGACGCACAGCACCAGCACGATCACCGCGAAGGCCACCACGGACTTGAATTCCAGCGAGACATAGCCGCCGAAAAGGTTCTCGACGATGCCCAGCAGGTAGGCCCCGAAAACCGCCCCGGGCAGCGACGTCATGCCGCCCATGACGGCGGCGGCGAAACCCTTGAGCAGGGGATCCCACATCATATAGGGCTGCATCATCACCGGCGCGATGAGCAGGCCGGCGATGCCACCCACCAGCGAGGAAAGCCCCCAGGTGATCATCAGCACGCGGTTGGTGTGGATACCCATCAGGCGGGCGGCCATGCGGTTCTGCTGTGTGGCCTTCATGGCCACTCCTAGTTTCGAGTACCGGAAAAAGACAAACAGCGCCAGCATCAGCAGCAACGTGACGCCGAAGGTCAGCAATTCCAGGCTGCTGATGAAAACGTCGCCGATGACGACGCTGTCGTATGGCGTGAGCGGAAAGGGCATGGCCTTCTGTTCGGCACCGAATTTCCAGGACACGAACCCCATGAGCACCATCTCCAGGCCGATGGTGATCACGATCATGCCCAGGATGCTGGTTTCCTTGGCCCGGCGCAGTACGGCGAACTCCAGGAAACAGCCCAGTGCGAAGGAAAACAGCAGCGCCAGGCCGAAGGCGGCCGGCATGGAAAAACCCAGGGAGTGCAGCAGCATGTATGCGAAATAGGTGGTGGCCAACGCCATCTCCCCCTGGGCGAAGTTGGGCACCTCGGAGGTCTTGTAGATGATCACCATGGCCAGCCCCATGAGCGCGTAGGAGCTTCCCGCGGTGATTCCGTTGACCAGCATCTGGATGAATTCGATCATGGCGTCGTCCGATAGTTTCCGGCGCAAGTCCCCTTCAAAACGGCCACGTTTTCCAGTATTTCTTGGTGCGCACCCAGATACCGAAAATCCCCAGCGGTTCGAACAGCATGATCAGGATCATGATCAGCCCGAACAGGATGAACTGGATGTTGGAGACGCCCGTGATGGAGAAATAGCTCTCCGAAAGGTGCTCCAGCCACTGCCCCACGTAGGGAATGCTCAGGATGTTGCGCAGCTGCAGGTCCAGCCAGCTCAGCAGCCCGGCCCCCACGATGGCGCCCATGATGGACCCCAGCCCGCCCACCACGACCATGGCCAGGAACATGATGGACATCAGCAGGGAGAAGATCTCCGGCTCGATGAAGCGCAGCACGAAGGCGTACAGCCCGCCGGCCACTCCGGCATAAAAAGCGCTGACGGCGAACGACAGGGTCTTGTAAAAGACCAGGTTGACCCCCATGGTCTCGGCGGCGATGTCGGCATCGCGGATGGCGATGAAGGCCCTTCCCACGCGGGTGCGGATCAGGTTGCGGGCGAAGACCGTCATCAGCACCGTGATCACGATCACCAGGTAGTAAAAGGCGCGGTCGTTGTCCAGGTTCCAGGGTCCGATGACCAGCTCGGGGGTGTGGAGCCCCTGGCGCCCGCCGAACAGCTCGATGCGTCCGATCACCTGGGTAATGGTCAGCCCGAAACCCAGGGTGGCGATGGTCAGGTAAGGCCCCTCAAGCCGCAGGGCGGGCAGCCCCAGCAGGAAACCGAACAGCGCCGCCGCCAGGGCCGCCAGGGGCAGCGCCAGCAGGAAGGGCATGGACAGCCGCGTCATCAGGATGACGGTGCCGTAAGCACCAATGGCGAAAAAACCGGCATGCCCCAGTGAGATCAGCCCCGTGTATCCCACCAGGATGTTGAGCCCCAGCACGACGATGATGTTGATGGCCACGTAATTGGCCACGTAGACGAAGTAGTTTTTGAAGAGCAGGGGGAAGACGGCCAGGAAGGCCATCAGCCCGACGAACCAGAACAGGGCCACACCCGAGCTGAAGAACTGGATATCCTCGTAATAGCTGCGCTTCATGTCCATGAGCAGCGGATCCTATCGACGAATGAAGGGATATCCCGGGCATGCGCCCGGTCAAAACGCGTGAGACTATGGCAAATCGATGTCGGGGTGTCAATATGAATTTGATTCATAAACCGCAACCCGCCGCTATCATTCCACTTCTCCCTGGCGCGCCGAAAACGGCGAGCGGATCGCCTCAACTGTCTGGGCCGGGGGGCCGAAAATAGGAATATCGCAGGTGTTGGCCGCGGGTCGCCGGCCGCCGCTCGAAATTGTGGCTTGCACCGACCGGGGCCGTGTTTATTGTATGATTTAAGGAGTCCGCAGAGATGGTCGAGACAGTTGTGTTTGAATGGAAGATGATCCTGCTGCCCATGGCGGCTTTTCTCTACATCGGGTTTCTGAGACACCTGGATTTCCGGCAGGCCGCGCGCCGCACCATTACCGACGGGGAATACCTGACGGCCATCGCGCGGCGGCGGGGCACAAGCGAATACGCCCTTTTCCACGTTGCGGCCGAAACCTGGCGCATCTCGCCAACCCGGGTGGAAGACGATTTCAAGTGCTACCTCACCGAGGGGCACATGCCGCACTACGTGCGCGACTTCGTGCGGCGGGTCCGGGAGGAAATCGGCGATCTGAACCTGACGACCGGCTTCGACGGCTGAACGGGAGGTGTGATGAAACAGGGGGTTCCCTTCGCGGAAGGGGAATACGTGGTCGAGCGCGCGCTGCTGCTGGCGCCGGACGGACGTGCGGTGGCCGTGGCGGACGCCTTTATCGAGGTCTACACGGATCCGCGCGGGGAGAGGGCCATTCGCGGCAGCGGTAACATCCGCAACATCCTGCTGGTGGAACTGATGGACGACCACGACGAGATCGACCTGCTGCTGGACCTGGGCCGGGAATTCAAATACCTTCTGAAAAACCCGGAGCTCAAGGCCGGCAAGGTTTTCTCGCCCGATGTGACCGCCGCCTTCCAGTTTTCGCCCCGCAGCCCCTGGCACCGCTTGGCGGAGGCGGATTTCGAAACCCGTTGGAACGCGGCGCGCTTTTATGACGCATGATCCTCGCGGCCATTTCCCCGGGACGTCACGTCAATCGCCCTCGCAGGCCATGATCTCACGGATCTTGATGTCCAGCAGCGTCATGTCGTAGGGTTTCTGGATGAACCCCTTACAGCCCCTGTTGAGCATCTCCACGGCCTTGGCGTCCAGGCTGTAGCCGCTGGACAGGAGCACCTTCACACCGGGGTCCAGTTCCTTGAGCATCTCGAACGTACGGGCTCCGTTCATTTCAGGCATCACCATGTCCAGGATCACCAGATCGATACCGGCACCGTGCTGCCGGTAGATTTCGATGGCCTCGCGGCCGCCGTCGGCCGTTATCGCCCTGTATCCCAGGCTCTCCAGCAGTTTGCGTCCCACGTCCAGGATCATTTGCTCGTCGTCGACCAGCAGCACCGTGCCCTGGCGGCCGGCCGCCGGCGTTGCCGGCTTTTTCTCCTGTTTCGGTTTGTCCAACGGCCGCAGCGAAACCGGCAGGAAGATATCGAAAGTGGTCCCACTGCCTTTTTCACTCTGGACCGTGATGATGCCCCCGTGATTCTTGATGATACCGTACACCGAGGCCAGGCCCAGGCCGGTGCCGCGGCCCATGCCGCGTGTGGTGAAAAAGGGCTCGAAGACCCGTTCCAGGGTCCGGGAGTCCATACCGGTGCCATCGTCCGAAACTGAGATCTTCACGAACGCCCCCGGAGGCGTGTCGTGGGGCGCGGTGAAATCCCGATCCAGGCGGACGACAACGGCAGTGACCCGGATAGTGCCGCCGCCGGGCATGGCCTGCCAAGCGTTGACGAAGAGGTTGATGAAAACCTGCTCCATCTGGCTGCGGTCCGCCTCCACGGTGGGCAGCTCGTCCTGCAGGCCCACCTCCACCTTGATTTCCTTGCGCGTGCGGCGGAACAGGCGCACGCTTTCCCGGATCACGCGGTTGATGTCCAGCGGACTGGCGTGGTACTTGCCTCCTCGTGCAAACCCCAGGATCTGCCGCGTCAGGTCGCTTGCCCTGGCGATGTAAGCCTCGATGTTTTTCAGTTTCTCGTAGCAGCGGTGCTCGGCGCCCACGTCCAGCAGCGACAGGGAAACGTTGCCCTGCATTCCCATCAGCAGATTGTTGAAGTCGTGCGCGATGCCGCCGGCCAGGGTGCCGATGGCCTCCAGTTTCTGGGCCTGCTGGAGCTGGCGTTGCAGCCGGCTACGCTCGGCCTCGGACCGCTTGCGCTCGGAGATGTCGCGCAGAACGCTGATGACCGCCGGCTTGCCGCGGTACGTGATGCCGACACCTGTGGCCTCCACATCGATGACCTGTCCGTCCAGGCGGATGTAGCGCTGCTCCATGGGCACCAGCGGCTGGTCCTGGCCGCTGACCTGTTTGAGCCGGCGCCGGACGATTTCGACGAAGTCCGGGTGAATCAGGTCCAGCACCGACCGGCCCTGGATGTCCTCCGGGCCCTCGGCCCCCAGCAGGCGCGCGCCGGCATGATTGATGTAAACGATTTCCAGGTTGCTGTGCACCATCACCGCATCCGGCAACAGCTCTACCAGGCTGCGGTAACGCTGCTCGCTCTCCTTCAAGGCCTCCTCGATGCGGTAACGCTCGGTGACGTCGATCAGAAATCCCTCGAGGCAGGTCTCCTTCTCGCCCCTCACGTACCGCACGCTGAGCAGTACCCGGATGAGACATCCGGACCGGTGCCGCAGGCTGACCTGCCCCCCGTCGAGCCGGCCGTCGCGCTTGACTTTCGCCAGGTTGACCGCCCTTTCCTCGGGCTTTGCGTACAGGGCGGTGACGTTGGGCACCTCGGACAGCATCTGCCGGGGCGTTTCGTAACCGAACATCCTGGCCATTCCCGGGTTGACGAAAATGAAGCGGCCGTCTTCGAACACACGGTAGACCCCGATGGTGGCGTTGTCGACCAGCTCCTGCCAGTGCCGCCGGCTCCTGGACAGCGACTCCTCAAGCCGTCGCTTGCGAACGGCGAAATAGGTCAGCAGCAGCAGACAGACCACCAGCGGCCCCACTACGCAGAAGGTCGCCCAGCTCAGGCAGAGGTGGGACCGCAGGGCTTTTTCATCCAGGATGTGGATGAAAGTGGCCGGCGCACTCCGCAGCGGCCTGGAAAAGACATAGTATCCGTGGACCGGTACCGTGGGCTGCAGTTTGCCGGCCATGATCAGGGTGCTCACATCTCTCAGGGCGGCCGGCAGGCGCGCCGGCAGCGTGCCGGCCGCGACGCCGGCACCTTCGGGGTCCCTGGAATCGATGAACATGTTGCCGTTCCTGCCGGCCATGATCAACCGCCCCCTCAGCCCCTTGAAACCAGCCACGTAGCGCCGCAGGTAAGCCACTGAGACGTCGATGCCCAGCAGTCCGAGGTAGCGATCGCCGCCGTAGACCGGCATGGCATAGGTCACCACCGGGCCGTGGCCGGCCCGGTCGTTGTACACGCCCGTCCAGTAACCGCCACGCGCGGTCCCGGATGAAAAAGCCACGTGCGGTTCAAAAAAACCGCTCACCAGGGACTTGAGGTTCTCACCGTAGGTTTTTCCGCCCGCCAGGTCCGACACGGACAGGTAGGGATAGATGCAGGAGACCCCGGAAGGGGAAAAAAAATATCCCTCGAAAAAAAGCGACGTGTCGGCGCTGGTGGCTCGCAGCAGGGGCATCAAGCCGGCCGCCAGGTTGAGCTCCCGTACGTGTTCGGCCTGATCCGTGGCGGGGTGACCGAACCCGAACACATTCCCTATAGGATCCTTGAGGTTTACAGCCCTACTCCTTGGTATTTCGTAGTAATCCCCTTTCGGGTCATAGCGAAGCAAGGCGGCCAGCGCGGGCGGGCGGGTTCTGCCGGAGGCGTCGTTCCAGAAAGTCTGCGCCCAGTCCTGCATCAGCGCCACGTGATCTTTGGCCACGTAGAGACAGCGGTCCAGGGCGTCCAGGCGCTCGTTGAAAGAGACCTCCAGGCTCTGCAACGTGCGGATTCTTTCGCGGTGGTATTCGTAGAAGAACAGCAGGGACGCACAGGCGGCCAGGATGACCATGGACAACAGCAGGGCCCTGTCCCCCGAGGGGGGCAGCATGCGGTGTCGCAGGCTGTTCGAGGAGATGTCCATAGTCCCGCTTGAGAAACAGGCTCCCCCGCTTGGCGGGATCTCCTTTTTCGTCACTGAATTTCTGAAAACAGGTGAGAATGCGAACCTTTCGTCAATATCGGCTTTTCCGGTCTCTTAACAAGAAAGTTACGACAGGTCAAATGTGCGTATTGAGTCATATTCTCAATGATGCATTTCCATGGCAATGGCGCTGCCCCCGTTCCCGGCTCGCTTTCCCCGGAAAACGTGCCCGGGGGTTGAAGACCGACCGTTTTTCTGAGATAACGCGGCAGCGGTAATCGTCATCATGAAAACAGACGTCCCCCAAAACCCTCCGGCATCCGCAACGACCGAGGCCGCGGCCCGCGTCCGGGAGCATTGCACGCAGTGCGGGATGTGTGTAAAAGAGTGCGCTTTTCTGGCCAGACACGGTACGCCCCGGCACCTCGCCGAAATCTTCGACCCCGCCGACGGCCGCTGCCGGAAATTGCCCTTCGAGTGCAGCCTGTGCGGCCTGTGCAGCGCCGTGTGTCCCCAGAATCTGCCCCTGGACCGCATGTTTCTGGAAATGCGCCGGGCGGCCGTTTCACGGGGATGCCGTGTTTACGGCGACGACTGCGCTTTCCTGGGCTACGAACGGCGCGGGGTCTCCCGCCACCTGAGTTTCTACGCCGTGCCGGCCGACTGCGACACGGTGTTCTTTCCGGGCTGCACCCTGCCGGCCACCCGTCCGAACCAGACCCACAGGCTGCTGCGGCACCTGCAGCGCTTCACCCCGCGGCTGGGGATCGTGCTGGACTGCTGTACGAAGCCCTCCCACGACCTGGGGCGCCAGGCCTATTTCGAGGCCATGTTCGGCGAGATGCGCGCTTTCCTGCTGTCCTGCGGCGTGCGCCGGGTGATCGTGGCCTGCCCCAACTGCCACAAGATTTTCTCTTCCTACGGAAAAGGACTGTCGGTCACGACGGTCTACGAGGAACTGGCCGGCGGCGGTCTCCCGCCCGCCCGCCGTCTGCGCCCGGGGCGCGTGACGGTCCACGACCCCTGTGTTTTCCGCTTCGAGGCCGGCGTACAGGGCCTGGTGCGGGACATGCTGGGTCGCCTGGGATGCGGGGTCGAGGAGATGCCCCACCACGGCAGGACCACGTTTTGCTGCGGCGAGGGCGCGTCGGTGAGCTGCGTGGCGCCGGAACTGGCCCGCTCGTGGACCCGTCTGCGGGCCGCCGAGGCCGGCGGGCGGCGGGTGGTGACCTACTGCACGGGCTGCACCGAACTGCTGTCCGGCAGCGTCGATGCGGTGCACCTGCTGGACCTGGTCTTCGGGCGCGAGGCCTCCCCTCCGGCGGAACGCCTGCGCTCCCTGTTTCCCCTGACCTGCTTCAACCGCCTGCGGCTCAAAGACCGCCTGCGGCGCGAGTTCGCCGGCGCACGGACGCGCGAACGGACCTTTTCTGCCGACGCCGGGGAGCGAAAATGCGGTCTGACCCGCAACCGCCTGGGCCTGCTGGTCAGCCTGGCCATCTCGAAACTCTTCGCCCTGCGCCGCTGAAGCACGTCCCCTGTGAATCGCCGGCTCCCGGCGGTCAGGGGCGCGGACGCAGGAGGCGCAGGTAATTCAGCGGGTTTTGCAGCAGCGAACGGTAAGTGCGGCGGCCGCAGGCGATATCGGTCACCCCTTCGACGAAATGCTGCCCGCGCAGCGCGAAGATGCGCTCCGCGGCCCGCGGGTGCCGGAAGACCAGCCTCGCGAAAAAACGCGCCAACCCGAGTTCCCCCAGGATCTCCTGCCGCAGCCGGCGATGGTAGAGCGCCCCGGCGCGGCCGGGATCGAGGCCGGCCTCCAGCAGGGCGTCGGCAGCCAGGCGGCCGCTGCTCACGGCGTGGGAAATCCCTTCGGCCGTCAGTGGGTCGGCCAGGCCGGCGGCGTCGCCCACCAGCAGCACCCGGCCCCTTGTGAAACCGTCGGTGCGCGCGGCCACCGGGATGGGGGCCGCGCGCAGGTCGTATACGGGGGCGTCGGCCAGACCCAGCCGCTTCAGGTAGAGACCCAGGCGACGCTTCAGGTTACCGGGGCGCGGCTGCATGCCGACCACCCCGACATCCAGGCGCTCCGCCTTGGGAAAGCGCCAGCCGTAACCCTGCGGCAGCGCGCCGAAGTCGAACCCGGCGGCGCGCGAAAAACGCCTCCGCCGCCAGGCCGGCAGGCGCAATGAACATTCCAGGGCCGGCACCAGCCGTCGCGTCTCGGCCCATCCCGTCATGCGTGCCAGGCGGCCGCCGGCACCTTCTGCGCAGACCACCCAGCGGGTCCGTAGCAGGCCCCGGGTCGTTTTCAGCACCACGTGGTCCCCCGCGGGCCGCATGCCCGTGACGGCACAACACGCCCGCACCTCGGCGCCCTGCCGACCGGCCGCCCGGACCAGCAGGTGGTCCAGGCGGCCGCGGTCGACCATCACAATGACGGCGTGCGGCCGCTCGGCCAGGAAACGCAGCGGCCGGGATCCCATGGTCAGCTCCACCCGGCGGCACACCTCCACTGCGGCCGGCTTGACATCCACCGCCACGGCCCCGGCGGCCCGGGCCACCAGGCCCCCGCCACACACCTTGGACCGCGGCAGGGGGTGCCTTTCCAGCAGCACCACCCGGGCGCCGCCCCGCGCCAGCCGGGCGGCCGCGGCCGCACCAGCCGGCCCCCCGCCGACCACGGCCACGTCCCAGCATCCACCGCGCCGCGCAAACCGCATATGGTCTTCTTCAGGCACCGTTTCTCCCGCCGCCACGGCCGCAGCGCTCCACGCACCGGAGGCCTGTTGACAAAAGGGCGCCGGACGCCCTATCTTGGCACGCGCCGCAGCGCGCCCGGCGACGGGCGCGCTCGCTGCGGCCCGGAGCCTTTCGGCGCCGCCGGCCTGCAGCGCATCCCATTGAACCGACCACCGCGCCCGCGCCGCCTTCGACCGCGGCAACGGGCGGCGGGCCGGCGACGGACACCCCAAAACCGGGCGGAACCATGACCGAGCAAATCACGGAAGTCGTCATCCCCAAAGAAGAGGCCGTTTTCTGGATGGACGGCAACGGCCGCTGGCACAACAAGTACGGCGAGTTCAAGAATCGCCGCATAAGCGAGTATTTCCACCGTTCCATCGAAAGGGACGAAAACGGCTACTACGTCACACAGGTGCGCGGAAACGTGCGTGAAAAGGTCTACTTTCCCTATGAAGACACCGCCCTGTTCGTGGTGGACGTGCGCAGGGAGGACGGCATCGCACTGGTGCTCAACACCGGGCGCCGCATCCCCCTGAAACCCGACGGCCTTTTCGTCAAGGGCGACAGTTTGTACCTGGAACATGACGGCGAGCGCATCAAGTTCAACGACCGGGGACTGATGAAAATCTCAGAGTTGCTGGACTTCCGCGGCGATCGCTATTTCATCCGCCTCGACGGCCGCACCGTCGCCATTCCCGAGCGGGACTGACGCTCGGGCTACCCGATGGCCGCGGCGATCTTTTCGGCGGTCCGCCCAATGAGGTCCATGTCTCCGGGCTTGAGTTCCCAGGCCGTCATGGGCAGTTTGGGATCCGCCTCACGGCGTGGGATCAGGTGCATGTGGTAGTGCATGACCACCTGGTTGACGGCCCGGCCGTTGAGCTGCGCCACCGCCATGCCGGCCGGATCCAGCGCGGACCGGATGGCCTCGGCCACCTTTTTGGACGCCGCCGCAACGGCGGCCAGGTCTGCGGCCGAAATCTCCCAGATGTCGGCCGCATGGGCCTTGGGGATGATCAGCGTGTGCCCCGTGGTGATGGGGTTGATGTCGGCAAAGGCCAGCACGCGATCGTCCTCGTATATTTTGAAACTGGGTATCTCGCCCTTTACGATCTTGCAGAAGATGCAGTCCTGCATGGGTCCCTCCTCTATTGGTGTGATCTGCGAAACAGCCCCCGACACCGGGTTTATCCCCCTCTACACGGTATGAGCGACGATATCAAGGGCGGCGGGTTGCCGCACATGCGCCGCCACCGGAATAACACTTGATTTTAGCGCCATTATCGGGTACCGGAATTGTCTGGGCATGCAGGTCCGGCCCTGGTATTTTCACGCTTTTCTTCGCCGTATACCGCCATATCCCGGTATCGACGTCCGCCCGCCGGCGGGACCCGTTCCCGGCGGGCGGCTTTTGCGAAAACCGCCCGCTTTCGCTTGCAGTGACGGTTCATCCTAATTCACTTTAACTGTCTAACGGTTGACGGGGGATGTCATGGCAAAAAAATGGGTCTATCTTTTCGAAGAGGTCGATGAGGCGGAAAAATACGTCGGCGGCGACTGGGAAGCCGTGCGCGGACTGCTCGGCGGCAAGGGCGCCAACCTGGCCGAAATGGTGCGCATCGGTATCCCGGTTCCACCCGGATTCACGATCACCACCGAGGCCTGTAACGCCTACCTGGCCTCCGGAGGATCCTTTCCCGAAGGCATGTGGGACCAGGTGATGGAAGCGCTGCACCACGTGGAAAAAAAGGCCGGCAAGGTCTTCGGCGACCGGGAAAACCCCCTGCTGGTCTCCTGCCGCAGCGGCGCCAAGTTCTCCATGCCGGGCATGATGGACACGGTGCTCAACATCGGGCTCAACGATGAAACCGCCCAGGGCATGATCGAACTGACCGGCGACAGCCGTTTCGTTTACGACGCCTACCGGCGCCTGGTTCAGATGTTCGGTTCGGTGGTCATGAACCTGCCCGACGAGGCTTTCGAGGAGGTCATCACCGAGGCCCGCCGACGGGCCGGAGTGGAAAGCGATGCCGAGCTGAGCGCCGAAGACTGGCAGGCGGTGACCCTCAAGTTCAAGTCCATCTTCCGCCGCATGACCCACCGCAACTTTCCCGAAGACCCCCTGTCCCAGCTGCGCATGGCCACAGAGGCCGTCTTCAAGAGCTGGAACGGCAAGCGCGCCGTGGACTACCGCAACGCCGCCGGCATTCCCCATGACATGGGAACGGCGGTCAACATCGTCACCATGGTCTTCGGCAACATGGGCGACGACTGCGCCACCGGCGTGGCCATGACCCGCGACGGTTCCACCGGCGAAAAGCGCATCGAGGGGGACTACCTCACCAACGCCCAGGGTGAAGACGTGGTGGCCGGCATCCGCCTGACCAAGGACATCTCGGAGCTGAAAAAGGAAATGCCCGAGGTGTACGAAGAATTCGAACGCATCGCCCGTCGGCTGGAGGAACACTACCGCGAAATGCAGGACGTGGAGTTCACCATCGAACGCGGCAAACTCTGGATGCTGCAGACGCGCGACGGCAAACGTACCGCCCAGGCGGCCGTACGCATCGCGGTGGACATGACCGAGGAGGGGCTCATCGACAAGTCCGAGGCCGTCCTGCGGGTGTCGCCGGAGCAGGTCGACTTCTTCCTGCACCCCCAGTTCGACCGCCAAGCCAGGGAGGAGGCACGCGCTGCCGGCCGTTTGATCGCCACCGGGCTCAACGTGTCGCCGGGCGCCGCCACCGGCGTGGTGGCCTTCGACGCCGATCTGGCCGAGGCCTGGTCTCGTGAAGACGGCAAGGACGTCATCATGGTGCGGCCCGAAACCAAGCCCGACGACGTCCACGGCATGCTGGCCGCCAAAGGCATTCTCACCAGCCGCGGCGGCCGCACGAGCCATGCCGCCCTGGTGGCCCGCCAGTTCGGCAAGCCCGCCGTGGTGGGGGTTGCGGCCCTGGACATCGACATGGCCAAGCGCACCATGACGGTGGGCGACGAGACCATCCACGAGGGCGACTGGATCTCCATCGACGGAAACGCCGGCGAGGTCTTCCTGGGCCAGCTGCCCACCACCGTGCCGGACATCAAGGACCCCTGGCTGATCAAGCTGCTTTCCTGGGCCGACGATTTCCGCCGCCTGGGGGTCTGGGCCAATGCCGACTATCCCAAAGATGCCCGCCGCGCCCGGGAATACGGGGCCGAGGGCATTGGACTGTGCCGTTCGGAGCACATGTTCTTCGAGGCCGACCGCCTGCCGCATGTGGTCAAAATGATCATGACCGACCTGCCCATCGATCGCCGCGAGGCACTGGCCGCCATCCTGCCCTACCAGCGCGAGGACTTCGCCGGCCTCTTTCGGGCCATGGACGGACTGCCGGTCATCATTCGCCTGCTGGACCCGCCGCTGCACGAGTTTTTGCCCAACCAGATCGACCTGCTGCGGGAGCTGTGCGATTTGAAGATCCGGCTGCAGCACGCCCAGGAGCTGGCGCTCATCGACGAGCTGCTGGCCCAGGTGAAACGAAAGGAAGCAGTGTTGAATCGTGTCGAGAGCCTGCACGAGCAGAACCCCATGCTGGGCCTGCGCGGCGTACGGCTGGGCATCCACCTGCCCGAGGTGACCCTCATGCAGGTACGCGCCATTTTCGAGGCCGCCTGCACCGTGGCCAGGGAGGGCGTGTCGGTGCACCCCGAGATCATGATTCCGCTCACCAGCCACGTCAACGAGCTCAAGGTGCAGCGCAAGGCCCTGGAGGAGGAGGCCAAGAAGGTCATGGCGGAACAGGGCATGGAGGTCAACTACAAGTTCGGCACCATGATCGAGATTCCGCGGGCGGCACTGACTGCCGACCAGATCGCGGCTTACGCCGAGTTCTTTTCCTTCGGCACCAACGATCTCACCCAGACCACCTTCGGCATTTCGCGCGACGATGCCGAGGCCGGTTTCCTGATCGAGTACATGGAAAACGGCATCCTGCCGGACAATCCCTTCGCCACCATCGACGGCGACGGCGTGGGAGCCCTCATGGAAATCGCCGTGACCAAGGGCCGCAGCGTCAATCCGGACCTGGAGTGCGGCATTTGCGGCGAGCACGGCGGCGACCCGGTATCCATCGGCCTGTGCCACAAGCTGGGGCTGAGCTATGTGTCCTGCTCACCGTTCAGGGTGCCGGTGGCACGGCTGGCGGCCGCCCACGCCGCACTGCGCGACAAGGCCCAGGAGTCCTGAAAAGACCACCGTTGACCGGTCCGGGAGAAGCCCCCGTTGGCCCCCCCGCCGGTGCGGTCGACAACTTCACGGTGGGGCCGGCCCGTCCAGTTCCCACACCATCGGGTCCATGCGCGCGGTGTGGGCATTTCGCGAGGCCGTGCTGGGCGGACTGATGGAGTGGACGCCGAAGGGCTGTGACTGCGACCGGCTGCTCGGCCTGCTCGACCGTCGCTACAACCTGCATTTCGGCAGCGGCCCTGATCGCCTTCAATGCCAAGCACGACGCCAGCATCGCAGGCGCCGAGGTCGGGTGCCAGGGGGAAATCGGTGTGGCGTCCGCCCTGGAGCACCTGCTGGGCATGACCTGCGATCCGGTGGGCGGGTACGTCCAGTGCCCGTGCATCGAACGCAACGCCGTGGGCGCCGTGATAGCCGCCGACGCCTATATCCTTTCCCCGGCCGGGGACCCGGAGCGCCATAAAGTCACCTTCGACGAGGTCGTCGCCGCCATGATGGAAACCGGGCGGGATATGCCCCACAAGTACCAGGAAACCGCGCGCGGCGGTCTTGCCGTCAGCGTGGTCTCTTGCCGAGAAAGTGCAGGGCGTAAAGGCGCAAAGTGGAGGGAAGGATTTTATCTTTCGATCGGGCGTCTTGCAGATGTACCCGGGAAGTGGAACAGGGGAGACATGGTGAAGCGTAAAGAGGAGCGGCCCGGCGTGGTCATCTTGGCCACCGGCGGCACCATCGCCGGCAGGGGGGCGTCCGAAATCCGGCCGGCCTACACTTCGGGGCAGGTGGCCATCGACGATATGATCGCGGCCGTGCCCGGCCTTTCGCAGCTGGCGCACATCGAGGGGGAACAGGTGGCCAGCCTCGGGTCCCAGGACATGACTTTCGCCATCATGACCGCGCTGGCCGGGCGCGTCAATGAGCTGCTTGCAGACGAAGCGGTCGACGGCGTGGTCATCACCCACGGCACCGACACCATGGAGGAAACGGCTTTTTTCCTGAACCTCACGGTGGACAGCCGCAAACCGGTGGTCATGACCGGCGCCATGCGCCCGGCCACCGCCCTGTCCGCCGACGGTCCGCTGAACCTTTACAACGCCGTGGCCGTGGCGGCCGACCCCGCGGCCGCCGACCGGGGCGTGCTGGTGGTCATGAACGACCGCATCCACGGGGCCCACTCCCTGACCAAGACCAACACCACCTCGGTGGAAACCTTTCTTTCCCCCATCACCGGCCTGATCGGCACCGTGGTCTACGGGCAGACCCAGTATTTCCGCAAACCCTTCCGCCGGCACACCGACGCCAGCGAATTCTCACCGGCGCGCGTTTCCGCCCCCCTGCCCCGGGTGGACATTCTCTACGCCTGTGCCGACATGCCGGCCGACTTGGTGGACTGCTCGGTGGCCTGCGGCGCCCGGGGCATCGTCATCGCCGGTGACGGCAACGGCAACATGAACGCGCCCACCATCGAACGCGCCGCCCGGGCCTCGGCCGGGGGAGTCGTCATCGTACGCAGTTCACGGGTCCCTTCGGGAAAGGTGAGCCGCAACATCGAAATCGACGACGACGCGCTGGGCTTCATCGTCTCCGACGAACTCAACCCCGTCAAGGCCCGCATCCTGCTGATGCTGGCGCTGGTCGAAGAACGCGGGCCGGAGGAGCTGCAGCAGCTGTTCTACACTTACTGAACCGCCTCGAGAAGGGCCCGCAGCAGTTCGTACATGGGTGCCACCGAGGGGTGGTAGAGTTCCTCGTCCGGCGAGTGCACGTAGTGCATGGTGGGGCCCATGGAGATCATGTCCACGCCGGGTAGTTTCTCGCCGAACAGCGCACACTCCAGGCCGGCGTGCACCGCCCAGATCCTGGGCTGCTCGCCGTGCAGCCGCCTGTAGACATCCACGGCGGTCTTGAGCAGCGGTGAATCCGGGTTGGGCCGCCAGCCGGGGTAACCCGCCGGCTCCTCGACTTCTGCACCCACCAGGCGCGCGATGGTGGCGATCTGCTGCCTGACGGCGGCCATCTTGGAGTCGATGGCCGAACGGGTCAGGGTCACCACGGTCACCGCCGCATCATCGCTCTCCACCACGCCGACGTTGGTAGAGGTTTCCACCAAGCCCTTCATCTCGGGGCTCATGGAAACGACGCCCTGAGGCAGTGCCACCAATAGGTCCATCATCCGCCCGGTGGCTTGGGCGCCCATAGGCGCCGCCCCGTCCGCTTCGCCGCCGGCGACCTCAATGCGCAGCCCGGGGTCGGTGCGCGCCAGCTCCTCGCCGATAACGCCCGCCATGGCGCCCACGGCCTCGCGCAAGGCCTCCTGTTTTTCCGCCGGCACCACCACCACCGCCGAAGCGCTGTCGGCAATGGCGTTGCGCTTGGTGCCGCCCCGGATCGAAACCAGCCGGAAATCCGCGGACTTCCGGCCGGCGGCCAGGCAACGGCCCAGGATCTTGATGGCGTTGCCGTGTCCCTTGTCGATGTCGATGCCGGAGTGGCCTCCCCGGAGCCCTCCCACGCGCACGTCCAGCCGCATGCCCTCAGCCGCCGACCGCTCCACGGGCAGTCGGATGACCGAGTCCCCGCCCCCGGCGCACGAAATACAGAACTCCCCCCACTGCTCGCTGTCGAGGTTGATCAGCATGCGGCCCGTGACGAAATCGGCCTTCAGTCCGTGGGCCCCGTCCATGCCGGCTTCCTCGTTGACCGTGAACAGCAGTTCCAGGTTACCGTGTCGGGCGTCGGCGTCGCTCATGATGCCCAGCGCCAGGGCGCAGCCGATACCGTTGTCGGCGCCCAGGGTGGTTCCCCGCGCGCGGACGAAATCACCGTCGACGTAAGGTGTGATGGGTTCTTTCTCGAAGTCGTGCGTCACGCCGGGGGCGGCCACGGGCACCATGTCCATGTGGCCCTGCAGCACGACGGTCGGCCGGTCCTCGAACCCCGGCGTGGCCGGCACCACGACGAGCACGTTGCCCACGTCGTCGCGACGGGCTTCGAAGCCCAGCCGCGCGGCCTGTTCCATGATGTAGCGCGCCACCCCTTCTTCGTGGTGCGAGGGGTGCGGGATGGCGCAGATGCGCTCAAAATGCGCCCAGACGTGGCCGGGCTTCAGTTCGCTCAGTACTCCCATGATCTTTTCTCCTCGTATGGCCGTTTGCCGGTGTGCTCCCGCTGTCGGTCGTCCCCGTCAATGGGCCACCGGCGCGAAGAACACCGCTGCGTTGGGCCCCAGGGGAATGCCGAGAAACGCCCTGATGAGAAAATGGCCACCAGCCATATGAACATGATGGTCGGGTGCGGCAGCCTGTTTCCAACGCTCTCCACGATATCTAAAAATCGTTGCATGGCGCCCTTTTTCGCCTTAGCCAGGGTAGCCCCCTTCCTGTGGTGTGGATGCGGATGGTTTCTCTCGAAAAATAAGACGGGCGTCTGAACCGGCCCCGCAGTCAGATCAAAGAAACCGACGAAACCGTTTGGGTGGTGATCTTACCTGGAGAGTCTCGCTTATCGGGTACCACATCCGGGGACGTAAAGCAAGCTTCCCGCCGGGTTTTGCCAGGGCAATCGCAGGTAACCTTGGCATGGTTGATACCCTGACCCCTCATGGACTGCGTGTCCCTGGATTTGGGAAGCGGACAGGTATCGGCGGCGCGCAGTTGGAGAACCGGCGGGAAAAAGACGTGCAGGCCGGCGGCGCGTCCGGAGCATCCCCGCCGAGGCTCACTGAGCGCAGACGATGCCTGTCCGCCCCGGGAGGCCGGCGACAACAATGGCTTCGGATCCAAAAAGGGCTTTACTTGCTGATTGCCCTGCGGATTTTTCGGTCCCGGGGACGGCTTGACACTTCAGGTGCTCTCCGGTCTGATGTGTTCTCCCAGGTGTATCGGCATCGGAAATGAAGATATGCTACTGATCGCCGCCGCTGTCCCGAAGGTGGCTGGCATGCTTTTCCGCACAGGCAACCTTTTCAGGCCCGCCGGGCCACGGTGACCATGCGACTGGTCATGGTGCCAAAATCGCCCTGGCCGTCGCGGCGCATGAAATCGTTCAGGAAACCGATGCCGCAAAACCCGGCCTCTTTCAGCAGGCCGGTGATTTCTTCTTTGCCATAGAGTCGCGTGCAGTAAGTGTTTTCCCGCACGAACCCGCTCTTCCTGGAGAGAATCCGCTCCCGGCAGCAAATGATCCCCTCTCCCAGTTCGCGCCTGCGCTGCACACGGATGTCGTCATCCACCCGATGGGTGGTCTCGGGGCAGAAGTTTCCGATCACGAAATCCGCGTCCGGCAGGTCCAGCAACAGGCGCCCGCCCCCGTCCAGGACGCGGGCGGCCTCGGCCAGGATGCGCCGGTTCTCGCGCTCTTCCACGAAATAGCCGAAGGAGCTTCCCAGCACCAGCACGATGTCGAAACTCCCGCCGCGGAAAGCGACCCGCCGAGCGTCGCCGCGCACGAAATGCACCTCGAGTTGCTCCTCGGCCGCCCGTCGGCTGCCCACGGACAGCAGGTGGGAAGAGTAATCCAGCAGGGTCAGGCGGGAAAAACCGCGGCGGGCCAGTTCCAGGCTGTGGCGCGCCTGTCCGCCGCAAAGATCCAGGATGCGGTCGCCGGGCGCCGGATCGAGCATCTGCAGTATGCAGTCGATCTCGCGGCGGGTGAGGTCTTCATCGCACACCGAGCGGGCGTCGGTCTTGAGATACAGTTCGTCGAAAAGCGTGCGCCACCATTCCTTGTCGACGTCAATGGTCACGGTGGGCTCCGAAGCTGAAAATGCCGTCGGCGGCGAAGATGGCCGGCGACCCGCACCAGGGCTGGGAGCGCGCGATGGCCAGCTCCTCCTCTTCGATGGTGATCATGTCGTCGAGCAATCCGTCCTGCCACATCTTCTCCAACACCCGGCAGTCCTCCCAAATGCGGGCGCAGTATGTGTCCAGCGCGTCGATCTGACCCGGCGTGATCAGGCGCGGCCGCAGGGCGATCTTGACCGGTCCCAGCAGGTAGGTGAACTGAAAATCCAGCGCCATGGCGCGCTGCTGCGCGACGGCGTCGCGGATTTCGTCGGCTTCCATGGTCATGACGGCCTCGTTGATGCGCGCTGTGGCCTCGGCCACGGAAAGCGGCGACCGCAGCACGGCCAGGGGCTGAAACCCGCCGCCGGACCCCACGTTGGTCGGCACTGTGCCGTAGCGGCTGACGAAACCGAAAGTCTCCCCCGGCCCGAAAAGACAGCGGAAGTCGGTCTGGTAGGTCACCAGTTCCACGGCCTCCTTTTCGTCGTCGTACTGCGGGATGTCCTCGGCCCACAGGTGCAGCGGCACCTTCTGCTGCACGATGTAGTCTCCCTCCGCGAGCGCCGCTTCGATGGCCGCGTCGGCGTCCGGGTGCACGCCGCCCACGCGCACGCCTTTGCCGGAGTAACCGCGTTCGGGCTTGAGCACCAGGTCGGGCCAGTTTTGACGCGTCCAGGCGACGAGGTCCGAAATGGACTCGCCCTTCGGACCGTGGGTGGCGCGGGGAAAGAAACGCCGCGTCCAGGGCGTGCGCGCCACGGTGCCGGGGTGAAAGGCCCGGTTGCGCTCCGGGTCGGTGAGGACCTCGAACATCCCCTTGGCATTGATGGGCTCCGTGCCGCGGGGGTTGATCACCCGCCCCTGCCGCACGGCGGTCAGCAGCGGCTCCAGGCCGTGCTTGCGGTGCAGCGCCAGCAGCACATCGGTGTTGAAGTCCATGAAGATGAGCCCTACCGGCCGACCTCGGTAACAGACGCGGCCGTTGACAAGCGCCAGTTCCTGGGGGGCCATGAGGGCGCCGGAGAAGCCCTCCACGGCGTCCAGGCGTTCGGCCAGGTTGCGGTTTTCAACCACGTCAGCCAGGGTTTCCTCCTCGGCCACCACGGCAATGAGGCCGGGGTTGTTTCCCTCCAGCCGCCGGTAGGCCTTGACCAGCAGGTCGGCGAACCCGCCCACGGGCGACAGCAGCGGCAGGTCGAAGTCCAGGTCCAGTCCCAGGTTGCGGCCGGCGGCCACCCGCTTCCAGACCGCCTTGCCGATCTGCTGGGCCATGCGCTGGTAGTCCCAGCCGCCGGGACTTCCCAGGTTCCACTCCGAGTGGTATCCGATGATTTCGTGACTGTCCAAGTGCGTCTCCGTTGATGGTGAAAAATTGGAATCGGGGAGATCGAAACGAAACGCGTTCCTGCGCCGGCGACCAGGGCGGCCCGGATGCACCCTCGCCTGATGTCATCACCGCCGTTGTCGCAGGTTGCGTTCCAGCTGGCGGAAGCCGACCTCGCCGGCCGAGAGAACGGCGCCGGTAAAACGGGCTGGGTCGCGGCGGCCGTACCGGCGGTAGAGCCGCTCGAAAGCCCTTAGTCCTGCGGTGTAACACAGCTGGTAGCCGGGGTTCAACGGGTATTTGCGCACCACCGAGCGCGCCCGATCTGCCGGGACGCCGGCTTCCTCCAGGCAGGCGGCGGCTTTCGGAAGGTCCATGCTTCCGGTCTGCAAGCCCAGGTCCACCTTGCCGCGCACGGCGCGCCACAGGCGGCGGCGGGCCATCAGCAGGCGGTCCCGCGCGGTGTGAAAGTAGCCCGTGTGGCGCATCAGCTCTTCGGCGAAACAGGCCCAGCCCTCGTAAAAGGTGGGGTGCTCCACCACCCGGCGCAACGGACGCGGGTGCCCCCAGCGATGAATGTCCAGCAGGTGATGGCCGGGCCAGGTCTCGTGGGCGCTCAGGATGCGGTACTCCCGCTGGTAGGATTGCTTTTCCTCTCCGGGAAGACCGACGTTGTGAATGTAGAAGACGCCTCCGGTGGGGGGATGGCCGGGACGGATGCTGTAGCTGGACGCCGCCCGGGTGGCCGAGAGGTAGTCGGGCACCGGCCGCACCCGAACCGGGCAGCGGGCGGCCAGCTCCTCGTTGGCCAGCCCGTGGTCCAGGCAGTGCCGGAGCAACCGGCGGACCTCGCCTTCGTAGAGCCCCAGAAGGCCCCCGGCATTGACTTCGGGCAGGGGAATGGCTGCGATGCACGCCTGCAGTGAACGCCCGCCGAAATCCGCAGCCAGGATGCGGGCGATCTGCGCACGCGCTGCGGCGATCTCGTCGTCCAGCTCCGCAGCCATCCCTTCCGTCGACAGGTCCGTGTCCATGTGGTCGCGGACGATGGATTCGAACACCGCCGCCGGCAGGGCAAACTCCCTGCGGCATCTCAGGCCGTGCAGGGTGTCCTCGAAGCCCGCCAGCGCCGCCAGGGCCCCTTGGAGTTCGGGCGCGCGTGCCAGCAGCGACGCAAAGTAGCGGCGCGTGCCGGCGGCCATCTCCAGCCCCAGGTCCCGGAACAGTTCGGGCACCTTCGCCAGGTGCCGGCGGCCGCTGTCCAGGAAAGCGGCCAGGGTGCCGGCCCGCTGCCGGAGGGCATCGGGGGCGTCATCATCCAGGGCCTGGGACAGGCCGATGCAGGCCACGGAGAGCACCAGCGTGGGCTGGGTCTGCCAGCTGCGCACCGTCTCCAGCTGGTCGGCCAGGGTGACGGCCGTTCTCCGGAGCAGGCGCCGGTCGACCTGCTCTTCACTTTGGCGGGCTGCAGGGTTTTCGTCGTCCAGGGGAAGCATCTCCAGCGCCGCGGCAAAACCCCTCAGCCGGCTGGCCGTGTCGGCCACGGTGTCCGGGTCGTAGCGGTCCCAGTCCCGCCACCTGCCCGGGGACAGGGAGGCCTGCGGGAAGAAGTAGTACTCGTCGCTGGCGCACGACACCGGAAACCGCCGCGCCAGCAAATCCATCATCTCGCGGCCGACTTCTTCGACGGTCCTCCCTTCATTCGCCTCTTTTCCGGACACGTCAAAAATTCTCCATATAAAAAGCAGGCGGCCGCCTGCTGGGAATCAAACTCCCGGCCCCCTTTCCCGGCGCCGGAAACCCGATACTTCGTCCGCTGCTACCGCCGCGGCAGCGCCAGCACAAAGGGAATGCCGATCAGGCCGGCGCCGGCGGCGATCACGTAGGTGGCGTGCAGGCCGATGCGGTCGGCGATCATGCCCACCAGCACGACCACGGCCGAGCGCGCCAGAAAGGAGATCATCATGAACAGGCCGTTGGCCGCCGCCGGGCTGCTGTCGCCGGCGTGCTCCTGCACCAGGGCCAGCATCACCGGCGTGGTGGACAGCAGCGTGAAGCCGGTTAGCAGCAGCGCCGCCACCCGCAGCCAGCCGCCGCTGTAGACGAACAGCAGCAGGCTGAGGGGCGCGCCCAGCAGGGAGATCAGCAGCATGCGGCGGCGCCCCAGGTGGTCGCTGAGCGACCCGGCGGTGAGCACGCCGGCGACCCCCGAGGCCTCGAAGATGGTCAGCGCCGCCCCGGCCAGCCACAGGTTGCCGCTCTCCATCTCGACGAAGGTGGGCAGGAAGGCCGTCATGGCGGCGTGCATGAAGCCGCGTGCCACCAGGATGCCCGAAAGCGGCGCCAGCACGCGGCGCATGTGTTTCCAGGTGCTGCGGATGGACAGTTTCTGCCGTCGGTCCGAGATATCCAGGTTCACGTGCCGGAAGCGCCAGTAGAGCCAGGCCGAGGCGGCCACCCCCACCAACATGACGGGGTAGAAGCCCTCCAGGCCCATGAGCGACACCGCGCCCACCGCCGCCAGCGGCCCCACCGTGCGCGCCAGTTCGCCGCCGGTCATGAAAAAACTCATGCCGCGCCCCTTGCGCCCGCCGGCCAGGCGGGCCACCATGACCGGCGCCGGCACGTGGAAAAGGGCCACGCTGATGCCGGCCACGAAGAGCAGCAGGAGCAGCACGCCGTAGCTGGGCGCCACGCCGATGAGGCTCATGGGGATGGCCGTCATGGCCGGCGCCAGGATGACGAAGTAGCGCACGCTGATGCGGTCGGCCAGCTGCCCGATGTAAGGGTTCATCAGGGCCGGCAGCTGCATCACGGTGGACAGGAAGCCGGCCTGGGTGAGCGACATGGAGAGCTTCTCGATGAGCAGCGGCAGCAGCGGCGCCAGAAATGCCGAGAAGACGTCGTGGACGAAGTGGCTGATGGACAGCGCCAGGATCTTGCCGGTCTCGAATACCGACGCCGCGCCGCCGGCCGGCGAAGAAGCCACGCTCTTTTGCAGGGATGTCATGGTCGCCGGCCCCTAGGCTTGATCGAATATGGCTTTTAAACGCTGCAGTTCGGCTTCGGCGTCGCGCACCATCTCGTCGATGATCTCCCGCAGCGGCATGACCTTTTCCACCAGGCCCACGGATTGCCCGGCCATCAGCGAGCCGCCCTCCACGTCTCCGTCGATGGCGGCCTTGCGCAGGGCGCCCACCCAGAAGCGCTCCACCTCGTACTGCGCCTCCTCGCGGTCGATCTCCCCGCTGTCCAGGCGCTTGAGCAGCTCCAGCTGCAGCTTGCTGAACGAGGTGGTACCCTCGTTTTTCAGGGCCCGCACCGGGATGACCGGCAGGCGGCTGTCGAACTGCGGCGTGGCCACGGCGTCCCGGGCGCGCGCCTTCCGAAAGACCTCCTTGAAGCGCGGGTGCGCGATGCACTCCTCGGACATGACGAAACGCGTGCCCATTTGAACGCCGGCGGCGCCCATCATCAACAGGTGGGCCATCATGCGTCCCGTGGCGATGCCGCCGGCGATGAACACGGGCACTTCATCGACCTGGAACAGGATCTGCTGCAGCAGGATGGACAGGGCCACGGGTCCGATGTGCCCGCCGGCCTCGGAACCCTCCAGCATCAGGGCGTCGGCGCCGCGGTCGATGAGCTTGTAGGCCAGCGGCGCCGTGGGGGCGAAGCACATCACCCGCGCGCCGGCGGCCTTGACCTGGGCAATTTCGCGCTTCTTGGGAATGCCGCCGGCGAAGACCACCAGCGGGCAGCCCTTGTCGCACACCATGTCCAGTTGCTGGCGGTACACGGGCGCCAGGGTGATCAGGTTGACGCCGAAGGGTTTATCGCTCAGGCGCCGGGTCTCGTCGATCTGCTGCGCGAAGATGTCCACCGGGGCGTTGCCCCCCGCCAGCAGCCCGAAGCCGCCGGCGTTTCCGACGGCGCTCACCAGGCGCGGGTCGCTGACCCAGGTCATGGCGCCGCACATGATGGGATACCGCGATCCTAGAAATTCGCGGCCCCGGTTAAAAAACCTGTCGATCAACATGTCACTTTCTATCCTTTCAATTGACTAAGGTATATGCAGTCACAATCAGCGAAAAAACCGGCCGCCCCTTCCCGGTATTGATGCTTTTCCCCTTCAGCCAGCGATCCGGGCGGCCATTTTCCCGCTGTTTTCGGAACATCTCTGCCATATCGACAGAGCATCCCCTTTTTCAACAGAAGATTTCCCATGAGAACCAATCACGCCGACTTTGTACTTCGGGGATATTAAAGCATATCGGATAAAAATCGCAAAGAACAAAATGCCTGTCGCCCGAGTGACCCCCTTGCACGATGCCGGGTTGACGCGGAAGCAATATGACAGCGGTACCCGATCTTCAGTTTCATGTTTGCGTATACTTTACCGAATACATTCATATCGGGAAAATCCACCTCAGGCGTCCTCCGGTTTTCTTGTGGAGCATCGTTCTCCGGCAAACAGCCAGGATTCCCAACAAGGGATTGACACGTTTTGGTCAACAATCAAATAAGTCAGGAGGAATAGCCGTTGAATCTTTTGAAGCAGGCATGTTGGGTCGGCTGTCTATCGTTATTGATGCTGTTTTACACCCAAATTGCCAATGCAGGCAAATTAGATCGTTTGTTGAAGCTGGACGGCGAACTCGGCGCTTTCAAATCTGAAATAGGCAACCAGCAACATGTCATCAACAGGATGCAGCAAGTATTGAATCATTCCTACCGGACAAATGCTATCCCGGACATCCGCCAACTGCATGCCATGGGGCTTGCCGGCATCGGGGTTGTCGGTGCGGGCAGAAGAAAGCCGCAACGGGTGCAGAAGATAATCAAGGAGTATGAAAGCGGCTTGAACCCCCAAAACATCATGGCCCTTACGAGGCTGTACGGCTTGATCTCAAAGGAAAAGAAACAGGCTGAGGAAAAATTAGGCCTGCAAAGGTTCCCGCCGGATTATATCCATCGTCTGGCTTCAGGTCGCGCATATTACAAAAACGAGATCGTCCGGAGCAGGGAAATCATAGCGCGATTTAACCGTGAGGTGAGAAAAATCAACTGGGAAAGAAGTGAAATTTGGAGAAGGATGAACAATTCAGAAAAACAGAAGTACAGAAATATAAAAGCAGGAAACGGATCCAGAGGCGGCAGCTCCCGCGCGCAAGCTGGCGGCAAGCCTTACGGTTCATTCTGCAAAGGGCATCACATATACTGCAAAGAGGTCTTCAAACATCAAGTCTACAGCTATGTGCGTGAAGCGCTTGATCGCGATGAGAATGGATATTGTGACATATGCGGCAAAAGATACTCGCACAACGGCAGATTTGCCCCCGGCCTGAAAGGCGCGCTGGTCGGAAACAGTTACATATGCAAGCCGCAACCATGGTAACAGCATGGTTTGGGCAAAACCGGCCGATTCGGTTATCGGGTATGGCCCGATTTAAACGTCAGCCGTAAGATATCCGCAGACAACCGGCTGCATGGAACCTGACACCTGCTTTAATTTCAATTCACCAGGCTCTGGATGGGCGCCGGAATCAGGCCGCCCAGACGCACGAAGCGGTTCTGGCCGCCCGCGTTGTTGACCGCCATGATGGGGCTCTCGCCCAGCAGGCCGCCGAAGAAGGCGCGATCGCCGGCCTTCTTGCCGGGCACCGGGATCAGGCGCGTGGCGGTGGTCTTGCGGTTGATGACGCCGATGGCCATTTCGTCGGCCATGATGGCCGCCAGGGTCTCGGCCGAGGTGTCGCCGGGCAGCGCCACCATGTCCAGGCCCACCGAGCACACGCTGGTGATGGCCTCGAGCTTTTCGATGCACAGGTGACCGTCCCCTGCGGCCCGGCCGATGTTGAGGTCCTCGCTGACCGGGATGAAGGCCCCGCTCAGGCCGCCCACGTGGGAACTGGCGAAGGCGCCGCCCTTCTTAACGGCGTCGTTGAGCATGGCCAGGGCCGCGGTGGTGCCGGGCACGCCGATGCTCAGCAGCCCCAGGCTCTGGAAGATCTCGCCCACGCTGTCGCCCACGTGGGGCGTGGGGGCCAGCGAGAGGTCCACCACCCCGAAACCGATGTCCAGCCGCTCGGCCACCTCCCGGCCGATGAGTTCGCCCACCCGGGTGACCTTGTAGGCCGTGCGCTTGATGATCTCCGAGAGCCGCCCCAGGTCCATGGCCCCGCCGCCGTCCAGGGCGCGGTCGATGGCTTTTTTGACCACCCCGGGACCGCTGACGCCCACGTTGATCACGGCGTCGGGTTCGCCCACCCCCAGGTAGGCGCCGGCCATGAAAGGGATGTCCTGCGGGATGTTGGCGAACACGCACAGCTTGGCGCAGGCCAGGCCGTCGCGGTCGGCGGTCAGTTCGGCGGCCTGCTTGATGATGCGGCCCATGAGCAGCACGGCGTCCATGTTGATGCCGGCCCGCGTGGAGGCCACGTTGACCGAGGCGCACACCCGTCCGGTGCGCGCCAGAGCCTCGGGAACGGCCTCGATCAGGGCCCGGTCGCCCCGGGCGATGCCCTTCTGCACCAGCGCCGAAAACCCGCCGATGAAGTCCACCCCCACCTCGCGGGCGATGCCGTCCAGGGTTTCGGCCACGGTCACCATCTGCCCGCGGTCGAAACCGGCGGCCGCCACCGCCATGGGACTCACGGCGATGCGCTTGTTGACCACGGGTATGCCGTACTTCTGGCCCACCTGGTCGCACACCCGAACCAAGTCGCGGGCCAGGCGGCCGATGCGCCGGCGGATGTTGTCGCAGAAACGCGCCAGGTCGTCGCTGCCGCAGTCCATCAGGTTGAGCCCCAGCGTCACGGTGCGCACGTCCAGGTTCTCGTGCTGGACCATCTCCAGGGTCGACAGGATCTCCTGCTGGTTGAGCACGGCCCCCTCCTTTTCACACCCGGTTGATGGTTTCGAAAATGCGGCGGTGCTGGATGCTGATGGTCAGCCCCAACTCCCGCGCGCGGTCCCGCAGGTCCCGCTGCAGCATCTCGGTATCGGTGTGCGGCGGCACGTCCACCTCGTAGATCATGATGTTGTCGCCGGGATCGTCGCCGCCCTTGAAAACGGCCTGCAGGTTGGTGACGTTGACCCCGTGGCGCGCAATGACCTCGGTGATGCGCGCCACCAGGCCTTTCTGGTCCGGCCCGCGGGTGGTGATCACGAAGGGCTCGCTGGCGCCGGTGTCGAAAGCCGGCGGCGCGTCGCTGACCGGCTTGACGAAAACGTGCTGCCGCAGCGGCGCCAGCCCCTCGCGCAGACGCGCGTTGAGGTCCCCGATGCCAATGTCATCGGGCGTGGTGACGATGAAAATCCCGGAAAACTCGTTCTGCAGGATGGTCTGGGACACGTTTTCGATGTTGCACGCGTTGTCGAAGAGGATCCCGGCCGTGGCGGCGATGATGCCGGGGCGGTCGGGCCCCAGCACGGATATGATGACCCTGCTCATGGTGATTATCCTGCTGTGTGCCGCGGTCCGGACCGGCCGGAGTGCCGGCCCGCCGTCGTCGCCGGCGGCCGCGGTTTAGCGGTTGAATACCGGGTTTGCCCTATGGTAAGAAGAATCGGTCGCAAATGGTGAAATGAACACAAAGGTGCTTAAATGTCAAAAGGTAATCGGATCACGACCTTCATCAAGGAACACAAGACGATGTTCATCGTCATCAGCGTGGTAATGCTGCTGCTGGAGATCGAAATCTTCGCCGTGGCGGTCAGCAAATCGGGCCGCAAGTCGAGCCTGCAGATCCTCAACACCCAGGGCAACGTGATCTTCGAAACCGACGGGGACCATCTCAGCCACTTCGACAAGTACTATTTCGAAAAGACCTTCGGCCCCCTGGACCGCTACGAGACGCGCCTGGTCACCCGCGACCACCCCTTTCCCTTCCGGGCTTGGTTCGTGGCGGCGGTGGGCATCCCGGTGGGTGTCGTGCTGCTGCTGGCCTTCGTCATCAAGGCCGTGGTGGCGCTGTTCCAGGGGGAGGAAAAAAGCGGGGGCGAACCGGCGGCGCCGGTGGACGAGAGCGTCTACGAGACGCGTCTGGAAAAGATCATGGCGCGCATCGCCCGTTTCAACATCTTCACCATCGGGTTCCTGATCTTCGCGGCCATCTTTCTCTACTGGGTGGTGCCCAACGTGGTGACTTACCTGGGCAAGGTGGGCATCGAGACCCTGACGCGCTACAAGTGGGTCTTCGCCGCCGTGGCCGGCGTGCTGTGCGCCCTGGTGGCGTGGATCATCTACCTGCGCTACCTGCTGGCGCGCAAATCCATCGAGAGCCAGACCGAGCTCAAGAAACTGCGCCTGCAGATCGAGGCCGGCCTGGTGGAACCCTCCCCGCTGCAGATCGATTACGACCAGATTCCCGCCGAAGAAAAGGCCGAACAACCCAAAGCAGGTTCCTCCGCAGACACGCCGCCGGAGGCCAACGGCGGGCCGGCGGCCGGCGATGTGCGGCCCGACGCCCACGGCACGGCTCAGTAAACCTGCCGCGGCCGCTGCGCCAGCCAGTCCGCCAGCCGGCGCAGTCCCTCGTCGATGCCCGTGCGCGGTTCGTAGTCCAGGTCCCGCCGGGCAGCCGAAATGTCGAACCAGTGGGCCGTGGCCAACTCGTCGGCCACGAAGCGCGTCATGGGCGGCTCGGCCTTCAGCCGCAGCCCACCGTAGACTTTCTCCAGCACGGCGCCCAGCCGCCAGGCGCTGCGCCGCGACATGCGCCGCCGCACGGGGCCCTTCCCGGCCGCCGCCAGGATGCGGTCGATCATCTCCCACAGGGGCAGCGGTTGCCCCTGGCTGATGAAGTACACCCGGCCGGACAGCTCCGGCCGCGTCAGCAGGGCCCGCATGGCCAACAGGTGCGCCCGGGCGGCGTCTTCGATCCAGGTGGTGTCGACGCGGTTCCTCCCGTCGCCGACCCGTACCAGCCGATCGGCCCGCTGAACAATGCGCGGCACCAGGTGGTTGTCCCCGGGTCCCCAGATCAGATGCGGGCGCAGCGCCACCAGCGGCAGGTCGCCGGCGGCGGCGCGCACCTCCTGCTCGGCGATGGTCTTGGTTTGCTGATAGGCCGAGAGGAAACGCCGCGTGTAAGGCAGGCGCTCGTCGCCGCCCTCGATATCGCGGCCGTCGAACACCACGCTGGGTGAACTGGTGTGCACCAGCGCCCGCACCCCTTGCCGGCGGCAGGCCGCCAGCACGTTGCGCGTGCCTTCCACGTTGATGCCGAAATACGAGCGGTAGTCGCCCCACACCCCGGCACGCGCGGCGGTGTGAAAGACCACCGCCACGCCGCGGCAGGCCTCTTCCACGGCCGCCGCGTCCCGCACGTCGGCCCGGATCTGCGTCACGCCCGGCGCCTCCAGCGAGGGATAGCGGCGGCGCGACAGGCTGCGCACGCGGTACCCGGCCGCCGCCAGCTGACGGACGATGGCGCCGCCCAGGAAGCCGCCCCCGCCGGTGACCAGCACCTCCGTTGCCCGGGGTTTTTCCTCGGATCGCACAGTCTTCCTCCCTCGGTCCTGCGGCCCCGGCCGCCCCCGCGGCTTCCGGCGGGTCCTGCCGCAAGCCGACCCGGCGGCGCCGCGGTCGGCGAAGACCCACAACGCGGCTAGCGCAGTTCGTCGATCAGATCGCGGATGCGGTTCAGGCCGGCGGTCAGGTAGTCGTGGGGCAGGCCGAAACTGATGCGCAGAAAGTGGTCCAGGCCGAAGTGGTCGCCGGGCACCACCAGTACGCGTTTTTCGGAAAAGAGCCGTTCCACCAGAGCGGTGGAACCGATCTCCAGCCGGTACCGGACGAAAGCGATGGCCGCGGCTTGCGGCGGCACGATGCTGAACAGGTCCCGGTGGGCGGCGGCCCACTCTTCCAGCACCGGATAGCCGTCGCGGATGTAGGCCCGCGTGCGGGCGATGATGCGCGGCCGGACCTCCGGCGAGAGGGCCAGCGCGGCCAGCTTGTTGGACAACATGGTGGCGCTGATGGTGGTGTACTCGTGGCGCGCCCAGATCTCGTCAAGGGTGTCCACCGGACCCGCCACCCAGCCGATGCGCAGGCCCGGCAGTCCGTAAGCCTTGCTCATGCTGCCCACGGCCAGCACCCGATCGTATCGTCCGTAGAAAGAGGGCGTCTCGTCGTCGGAGGTGCGCTCGGCGCCGCGGTAAACCTCGTCGGCGATGATCCAGGCCCCGACGCGCTCGGCGGCCCGCACCACGGCGTCCATCTCCGCCTCGCTGAGCACGGAGCCCGTAGGGTTGTCGGGGTTGCAGATCGCAATGACGCGGGTTTTCTCCGTGACGGCGTCCTGCAGTTCGTCCAGGTCCGGCGCCCACTGCCGGTCCTCGCGCAGGGAGAAGGTCCGAACCACGTGCCCGCTGTTTTTGGAGACCCCCCAGATCTGCATGTAGTTGGGCAACATGACCACGATTTCGTCGCCGGGCGCCATGAGAGTCTGCACGCTGTTGTAGTTGGCCTCGATGGCGCCCACCGTGACCAGCACGTTGTCCGGCCCGGCGCCGTCGTAAAGCGCCGCGATGTTCTCCCGCAGCGCGGGGATGCCGTTGACGTGCGGGTAGTTGAGGTCGGTCTTGAGCAGCTCGTCGAGCAGCTCGCCGTCGCCGCCCAGCAGCTCCTCCAGCAGCACCGGGTGCACCCCGCTCTCCGAGAGATTGTAGTCCACCCGCTGCTCGAACTTCGACATCATGCGTTCCATCAGAAAGGGCTGAAAATCAGGCATCGTCACCTCCGCCGAGGTACCCGCCCAGATCCCCGTGAATGCGGGCGGCCGCCGTGAGAAACGCCTCGCGCACTTCGCGGGCGTAGGGGTTGTATCGGTGCATGTCCTCGAACAGCTGCCAGGTGTCGTTTTCCACCGTTTCCAGGGTGTGCAGCAGGCGCTGGTACCCATCGGTGTCGATGTCCATGGGCCTGGCGCCGAAGCGCGACAGACTGCGGCCGATGAAGTGCGTCAGCGCCAGGCTGACGGCGATCTTGCGGTCGTGCTGCTCGGGCGTGGTCTCGATGACCGTCAGCCCGCGGGTCTCCAGGAAGGCCCGGATGCGGTGCAGCGGGCGCAGTTCGATGCGCTGCGGGCAGAGCACGATCTTCTTACCCGACAGCGACTCGGCCGCCGAGTCCGGCCCGAACATGGGGTGCGTGCCCAGGATGGAAACCTTTTCCGGCAGCAGCTTCATCATCAGCCGGCAGGGGTACACCTTCACCGAGCAGACGTCGATCACCAGCGTGTTGCGGGACAAGTGCGGCGCCATCTCTTTGAGCATCCTTTCCATCTGCGAGATGGGCACCGCCGGGATCACGATGCGCTGGCGACAAACTTCCTCCAGCGACTTGAACACGATGCGTCGCCCCTGCCGTTCGCCGGTGGGCCTGCCCCGGCGGTAGACCTCCACCCTCACCTCGCTGGACAGGTAGCGGGCCATCAGCCTGCCGAACCGCCCGTAACCGATGATGCCGATCATGAAACCCTTCCCCTCGCTGTCCGTTGCCGTAGAATACGAATCCCCCTACTTCCCGCTTCCCACTTCAAACTTCAAACTTCTTTGCCGCAGCGCCAGGTCGGCCAGCACCAGGGCCGCCATGCTCTCGACGATGGGCACGGCCCGCGGCACCACGCAGGGGTCGTGGCGCCCCCTGGCCTCGAGCACCACCTCGCGCCCCTGGAAATCCACAGTCTGCTGGGGCCTGCCGATGGTAGCCGGCGGTTTGAAGGCCACCCGGAAGTAGATATCCTCGCCGCTGGAGATACCGCCCAGCACCCCGCCGCTGTTGTTGCTGCGCGTGCCCAGGCGCTCGCCCTTCCGGACGAAAGCGTCGTTGTGGGCCGAACCCCGCAGGCGGCTGCCGGCGAAGCCGGAGCCGATCTCGAAGCCCTTGGTGGCCGGGATGGAGAGCATGGCCTGGGCCAGCCGCGCCTCGAGCTTGTCGAAGACCGGCTCGCCCAGCCCCACGGGCACGCCGCGGCACACGCAGGTGACGGTGCCGCCCACCGAGTCCCGGTCGTCGCGGGCGGCCGTGATGACCTCGACCATCTCGGCGGCGCTGGCCGCGTGGGGGCAGCGCACCGGGCTGCGGTCCACCGCCGCGCGGGTGACGGCGGCCGTGTCCGGCACCGGCGCGTCCACCGGCCCCACCGAGCTCACCCAGGCCACGATCTCGACGCCGCAGCACAGGCGCAGGAACTTTTCGGCCACGGCGCCGGCCGCCACCCGGCCGATGGTCTCGCGGGCGCTGGAGCGCCCCCCACCGCTGGCGGCGCGGATGCCGTACTTCATCTGGTAGGTGTAGTCGGCGTGGGAAGGCCGCGGGATGAAGTCCAGGTGTTTGTAGTCCGCGGGCTTCTGGTCGCGGTTGGCCACCAGCAGGCCGATGGGGGTCCCCAGGGTGCGGCCGTGCTCGGTGCCCGATAGGATGGTCACGCGGTCCTTCTCGTCACGCTCGGTGGTCAGCCGGCTCTGGCCCGGCCGGCGGCGGTCCAGCTGGGGCTGGATGTCGTCCTCGGTCAGCTCCATGCGCGGCGGACAGCCGTCCACCACCACGCCCACCCCCCGGCAGTGGGATTCGCCGAAGGTGGTGACGCGAAACAGGGTTCCAAAGGTGCTCGACATGGGGTTTTTCCTCCCGCAGGGGCGACTCTACGTCACCCGCGCCTTTTTTTCAATCTCATTTAGCACGGCGACCGCCACGGCTTCCACCGCCAGGTCGTCGGTGTCCACGGCCAAGTGGGCGGCCCCGCGGTAGAGCGGCTCGCGCCGGGACAGGATGCCGGCGACTTCGGAGAGCGCGTCGCCGCCGTCCAGCGCCGGCCGCTGGTCGGCGCCGGCGGTGTCGGCGGCCAGGCGCGCGGCGATGACCGCGGGCGCCGCCCGCAGCCAAACCACCGTGCCGCTGCCGGCCATGAGACGGCGGTTTTCCCGGTCGCAGGGCACGCCCCCGCCGGTGGCCACCACCTGCCGGTCGCCGGCGGCCGTCTCCCGCATCACCGTGCGCTCCAGTTCCCGGAAGGCCGGCCACCCCCCCCGGGCCACGATGTCGGCGACGGGCCGGCCGGCACGCGCCACCACCCGCCGGTCGGTGTCCACGAAGGGCCACCCCAGCCGCCGGGCGAGGATGCGTCCCACCGAGCTCTTGCCGGTGCAGCGGTAGCCGATGAGATAGACGTTCACGACCGCACCAGTTCCTCGAGCACCTGCCAGAAAAAGGGAAAGGACTTGGCCACGCAAGTCTCGTCGGCGATGGCCATGCCCGGCACGCGCAGGCCGGCCAGGGCGAAACTCATGGCCATGCGGTGGTCGTCATGGGGGTCGATGACCGCGCCGCGGGGCGCCCCGCCCCACACCCGCAACGTGTCCCCATCGGCCTCGGCCCGGATGCCCATGCGCGACAGTCCCTCGACGACCGCCGCCAGCCGGTCGCTCTCCTTGACGCGCAGGTGCGCCACGCCGCCCATGACGGTCTCCCCCTCGGCGAAGGCGGCCGTCACGGCCAAGGTGGGCACCACGTCGGGCATGTCGCTCATGTCCACGCGCACGGCCCGCAGCCGGCCCCCGGTGAGGCGCACGCCGTCGGCCTCCTCCTCGACCGTGCAGCCCATGCGCGCAAGCACGCGCACCAGGCCGAAGTCCCCCTGGCGGGAACGCGGGCCGATGTCCAGCACCTTGACGCTGCCGCCGCTGACGGCCGCCGCCGCCCAGAAGTAGCCGGCCTGGGAACAGTCCGGCTCCACCCGGTAGGTGACGGCGCGGTAGACGCGCCCCCCCGGCACCCGGAAAAACCGGTAGTCCTCCCGCTGCACGTCCACGCCGAAATGCGCCATGACGTCCACCGTCAGATCGATGTAGGGCCGCGAGACGGGACCGGCCGACACCCGGATCTCGAGCCCCTCGCGGCTGTACGGCGCGATCAGCAACAGGGCCGACAGGAACTGGCTGCTGGTGCCGCAGTCCACGGTGACCGCGCCGCCCGGCAGGCGGCGGGCCCGCAGGCGCACCGGCGGACAGCCCGGGGACCCGAGGCAGGTGCTCTCCACGCCCAGCTGGGACAGGGCGTCCAGCAGGTCCCGGATGGGGCGCTGCTGCATGCGCGCGCTGCCGGTCAAGGTGTAGCGCCCGCTGCCCAGCACGGCCACCGCCGTCAGCAGGCGCATGGAGGTGCCCGAGTGGCGCAGGTCGATCTCGCCGGCCACGGGCTGCAACCGCCCGCCGGTGCCCGTCACGGTGAAACGCGCTGCCTCCCGGTGAATACCGGCGCCCAGTTGCTCGAGGGCGTGGGCCGTGAGCAGGGTGTCGTCACTGAAGAGCGGGTTTTCGATGACGCAGGTCCCCTCCCCCAGGGCGGCCGCGATCAGAGCGCGGTGGGTCAGGCTCTTGGAGCCGGGCACGCGCACCTCGCCGTGCACGGCCTTCTGGACGTCGATACGTTTCATGGATATATCGATGTATTTGCGTTTTTTTCCTAAGTGTTAAGGGGCTTTTTTCAAGGCCTCCATGACCATCTGCCGCATGACTGCCAGCGGCGCCCGGCGACCCGTCCAAAGCTCGAACTGCAGCGCGCCCTGGTAAACGAACATGGACACGCCGCCGATCACGGTGCACCCCCGCCGCCGGGCGCGGCGCAGCAGTTCGGTCTCCAGGGGGTTGTAGACGATGTCCATGACCACCGCCCCGGGCGGTAGGCCGTCGATATCCACCGGCGCCTCCCCGCTGTGGGGCGCCATGCCCACCGGCGTGGTGTTGACCAGCACCTCGCAGCGGGCGGCATCGAAGCGCGCCAAGGGCCGAAAGACCGCGCCCAGATCGCGGGCCAGGGTGCGGCCGCGTGCCTCGCCGCGGTTGAAAACGGTCACCCGGGCCCCGGCCGCCGCCAGGGCAAAGCCGATGGCGCGGGCCGCCCCGCCGGCACCGATGAGGGCCACCTCACGTCCGGCGGGGTCCAGGTGCTCGGACAGGGCCATGACCGCGCCCCGGCCGTCGGTGTTGTATCCGGTGAGCTCGCCGCCGCGGTTGACCACAGTGTTGAGGGCGCCGATGCGGCGCGCCTCCTCGTCCAGGCGGTCCACGAACGCCGCGGCTTTCTCCTTGTGGGGAATGGTGACACTGGCCCCGCCGATGCCCAGGGCGCGCACGCCGGCCAGGGCAGCGCCGATATCGGCGGTTTCGAAGGCCACGTAGACCGCGTTGAGGCCCATGTGGGCGAAGGCGCAGTTGTGCATCACGGGGCTCAGGCTGTGGCCCACGGGATTGCCCAGCACGGCGTAAAGTACGGTGCGCGCATCAATCACGGGAGGCCTCCGGGTAGGAGCCGACGCACTTTAAAAACAGGCTCAGCGAGCGCACCTTCTCGATGGTCTCGGCCACGCGCGGATCGTTGCGGTGGCCCTCGATGTCCACGAAGAAGGTGTAGTCCCAGGTCTTGTGGCGTGCCGGGCGGGATTCGAGCTTGACCATGTTGATGCCGGCCTCTTCCAGGGGCTTGAGCACGCGGTTGAGGGCGCCGGGCGCATGGGGCACGGCCAGGATCAGCGATGTCTTGTCGCGGCCGGTGGGAGGCACCGGGTCCCGGCCGATCACCAGGAAGCGGGCCCGGTTGCCGGCGCGGTTTTCGATGCCCCGGGCCAGCACCCCCAGGGTGTGGGCGGTGGGCACGGCGCCGCCCACGATGGCCGCGCTGCCGGCCTCGGCGGCCGCCAGGCGCACGGCCTGGGCCGCCGAGGCGCAGGCCTCGCACTCGGCCCAGGGCAGGTTCTCGCCGATCCAGCACCGGCAGCGGGCGATGGCCTGCGGCCGGCCGTAGATCTTGCGGATGGCGGCCGGTTCGTCCCCGGCGGCCACCAGGTCGTAGGAAACCGTCCGGTAGACCTCGGCGCAGATCTCCAGGTCACAGTCCAGGAAGTAGTCCATGGCGTGCAGCAGGACTCCCTCCACGGCATACTCCACCGGCACCACGCCGTAGCGGTAGGCGCCCTTTTCGATCTCGCCGAACAGCTCCTGCAGCCCGGAGAGGGGTTTGAGTTCGGCGAAGTGGCCGAAGTGGGCCAGGGCCGCGGCGTGGGTGAAGGAGGCCTCGGGACCGAGGTAGGCGATCTTGAGGGTCTTTTGGATGTCGCGGCACAGGCTGATGATCTCTACGAAGATGTGGCGCAGGTCGCCGGCGCTCAGGGGCCCCGGGTTGAGCGCCGTCAGGCGCCGGATGACGGCCGCCTCGCGGGAGCTGTCCAGGATGCGGCGGCCGCCCTGCTTTTTAAGGTCGCCGATGCGGCCGGCCAGCGACAGCCGCCGGTTGATGAGTTCCAGGATCTGCTGGTCCACGGCGTCGATGCCGGCGCGCAGGCGCCGGATCTCGTCCTCGGCATCGTGGGCGGAACGCCCGGAGGGTCTGTCGTCCGTCATGGGGGCCTCTCACTTCTCGATGATGGTTTCGTCGATCTGCATGCCGAAGTGCCGCGCCGTGGACTCCACCGCCACCAGCACCGCATCGCCGGCCGCCAGGTCGACGACCGACAGGGCGCGGCCGTCGGGGGCCGTCAGCCGCACGGTCTCGGCATTCTGCACGATGGTGCCGATCTCGCGGTCGCCGACCTTGGCGGTCACCAGCATGAGGGGGCGCTTTTCGATCTTCAGCCGACCCACCACCGCCGTGGTGGTGTTGCCCTGGTAGTCCACCAGCAGCACCGCGTCGCCGGCGCAGAGCTCGCACAGGTAGCGCGTCTTTCCGCCGGGCACGCGCGTGTAGGCGTGCACCGGGCCGGCGTTGACCCGGAAGGGCCGCGCCGCCACGTACGGGTTTTCGAGGCTCTCGGCGTGCACCAGGAACAGGCCGCCGCTGCTGTTGCCCACCAGGGCGCCCTGGCCCGGCGCCATGCGGGTGCAGGTGTCAATGCATACGCGGTCGCCCATGCCCAGGCTCCGGACACCCACGATTTCGGCCGTCTGCAGTTCGGTGCGACCATCGGCGGAACGCAGCTCCAGCAGCACGCTCTTGAGCGAAACGGCGTCCCGCGGGGACAAAAGGATGTGGTCGACGCCCTTTTCCAGGATGCCGAAGGCCGTGCGGGCCTCCTCCAGGCCCTGCACCCGGGCAATGACCGACGCGCCCCGCGCGATGAGGTTCTCCAGTGGAATGATGGTCCAGTCGCTGCAGGTCAGCACCACTTTCTTGCGGCGGCTCAGCTTGACGATCTCGGCCTCGTCCTCGCCGCTTTCGATGGTGAAAAAAACCACGTCCTCTCCCGGTTTGAGATCGCCGTCCGGGGCGACGATCTCGATGCGGCCCAGGGCGCGCGCCTTGTCGGCGAAGCCCTCGGGCAACACCAGCCCGTCGGCCCCGCCCTCGATGGCCGCCGTGACCATGTCCTTGTCCCAGGGATCGATTTCGACCCAAATCCTGCGCATGTCGGCTCCTTCAGACAATCGTTTCACTCCCGGGCGGCAAGGTCCCGTCCGGGCGCATGTTTGCGTTTACTCCAGCACGGCCAGGGCCGCGTCCACGTCGGCGCCGTGGTGCACGATGGCCGATATGGCGCGCACCATCCGCGTGGGGCTGCGGTGCTGGAAGACGTTGCGGCCGATGGAAACCCCGGCGCCACCGGCGTCCACGGACCCCTTGACCATCTCGAGGATCTGACGGTCGGAATCCATGCGGGCGCCGCCGGCGATGACCACCGGCACCGAACAGCCGGCCACCACCTGGCGGAAGCTCTTCTCCGAGCCGGTGTAGGACACCTTGACGATGTCGGCGCCCATCTCGTCGCCCACCCGCGCGGCGTGCTTGACCACGCGCACGTCGTACTCGTCCTCGATGTTCTCGCCGCGCGGGTAAATCATGGCCAGCAGGGGCATACCCCAGGTGCGCGCCTCGTAGCTGACCTGCCCGAAATCGCGTAGCATCTCCTTTTCCTGTCCGTTGCCCAGGTTGACGTGAATCGACACGGCGTCGGCGCCCAGCTTGATGGCCTCCTCCACGCCGCACACCAAGGTCTTGGCGTTGGGGTACACCGACAGGCTGGTGGAGGCGGACAGGTGGATGATCAGGCCGATGTCGGGCCCCTGCCCGCGGTGGCCGGCCTCCACCAGCCCCTTGTGCTCCACGATGGCGTTGGCGCCGCCCTCGGCCACCCGGCCGATGGCTTCCTTGACGCTGACGAGGCCCTCGATGGGCCCCACCGAGATACCGTGGTCCATGGGCACGATGACGGTTCTGCCGGTGTTGCGGTCCAGAATGCGTTCCATGCGGATTCGCTTGCCTAGAAAGGTCATGACGCTCTCTCCTCCTGGTGATGGGGTCGGTTTGGCGGCGCCCGTCCACGGCCCTGAAACGACGAAAGGCCGCGGGGTATGCCGCGGCCTTTCACGAAAAAAGCCGCGGGCCCCTGCAGGGTCTGTCCGCGGCTCGTTCAGTTCAGGAAACCTGGGTCAACGCACGGCGGGCAGACCGGTACTAAAATAATAATACCGGTAGGTAAAATAGATTCCGCCCGTCAGTCTCTGCATTGCTTCCGTTTCTCCCGATCGATTTTTCGAACTGCCTACACCGGCGGCAGCCGCGGTGTCAAGCATTTTCTCCGGGCTGCGGTAGGTGGGCGCTGTAGAGCACGGCTTCTCCGGAGAGGGTGAGCCCGCCCACGGCGGCCGGCACCAGCAGCGACTGCCCCCGCGAGAGGACCAGGCGGCCGCCCCGGTCGTCGCGGACTTCGGCGGTCCCGCGCAGGCACAGCAGGATCTCCACCCCGCGACCGGGGCGCGCCAGGGGGCGGTCCTTTTGGAGGGTGATCACGGACAGCGCGAATTCCGGCGCCGGCTGGCGATAGGCGGCCTCACAGGGACCGTCCGGCTCGGGGTGCAGGATGCGCGCCGGTCCGGTGGTGAAGCGCAGCACCCGCAGCAGCTCGGGCACGTCGATGTGCTTGGGGGTCAGCCCGCCGCGCAGCACGTTGTCCGAGTTGGCCATCAGTTCGATGCCGCTGCCCGACAGATAGGCGTGCAGCTGCCCGGCCTCCAGGAACATGGCCTCGCCGGGCGCCAGGCACACCAGGTTCATGAACAGCGGGGCCAGCACCCCGATGTCGCCCGGGTAGGCCCCGGCCAGCCGGCGGACCCAGGTGCCGACGGCGTCGTCCGCGGGCCGCCGGCGGGCGTGCGCCACGGCCGCCGCCACCACCCGCTCGCGACGGTTTTCCGCCAGGGTCATCAGCTCCCCGAAAAAGCGCTTCAGCCCTTCGGCGTCGGGCGCCGCCCGCAGGTCCGCCAGTTGCGGCAACAGCCGCGGGTCGTCGAGGGGCGAGAGGTTTTCCAGGATCTCCGGCACCGGCCGGAACCCCTTGAGCGCCCAGAAGTCGGTCAGTGCGCAGATCAGCTCGGGCTTGTGGTTGGCGTCGCGGTAGTTGCGCCGCGGGTCGTCCAGGGCGATACCGAGCCGGTTTTCGCGGGCGAACCCCTCCCGCGCCTGCTGCAGGTCGGGGTGCGCCTGGATCGAGAGCGGCTGCGCGGCGGCCAGCACCTTGAACAGGTAGGGCAGCTGCCGGCCGAAACGCGCCGCCACCGCTTCCCCCAGCACCTCGCCGGGCCGCTCCTCGATCAGTTCCAGCAACGACACCCAGCGGCCGTCCACCGCCACCCGGGAGGGGGCCTTGGGGTGTGCGCCCAGCCACAGTTCGGCCATGGGCCGCTCGGACGGCACCGATTGTCCCAGCAGTTCGGCGATGAAGGTCCGCGACCCCCACGGGTAGTCCTGCACCGTGTTTTTCATCCTGGCGATCGTTTCCATGGTCGTGTTCCTGCGATTATAATTTGATCTTTCATTTAAGTTGCTTATCGTATTTTCCAACAAACAGCTTCAGGTGTCCGGGCCCATCGCTGCGTCCTGCATCACCATTTGCGACACCGAAAATGCCGGACCGCGTTCAAATTCACCGACCCGGGGCCCTCGCGCCTTTGCCCCGGCGCCGCCCCCCGCTTTACTGTTGGTATCCTGCCGAAAAACATGATAACACAAGTTCGCGAATTTACAAATCCGGCCGCGCAGGGCGCACGGTCCGCCCCGCGCCTTGCGGGCCTGCACACCGGTGGTCGGTGGATACAGCCATCATGTCAACCGCGAAACGTCTTGCCCGCATCGCAGCCGTCGTACTGGCATTTGCGGCGGTGACCGCCGTCAGCGCCTACTTCACCCTGAACTTCATCGTCAAGGGGACGGGGACCCAGGTGGTGCCGGACCTGACGGGAAAAGACGTGGTCTCGGTGCTCGAAGAGCTTTCGGCCCTGGACCTGAACACCAAGATCGGGGGCCTGGAGTACAGCGCCGACATCCCGGCCAACCGCGTCATCTCCCAGGACCCGCCGGCCGGCAGCGAAGTGCGCAGGGGACGCTCGGTGCGCATCGTCATCTCCCGCGGGCCGGCCACGGTGCAGGTGCCCAACCTGCACGGCCTCTCGCTGGACGAGGCCGAAACCCTGCTGGAGAGCAACGGGCTGTGCCGCGGCCGCCGGGCGCGCCTGCACGATGCGGCCGCAACCGCCGGCACGGTGGCCGCCCAGGCGCCGCCGGCCGGGCGCGAGGTGCCCCGCGGCGCCTGCGTCGACCTGCTGGTCAGCCTGGGGCCCCGGCCGGGCGCCGTGGTCATGCCCCGGCTGGACGGGTTGCGGCTGGCGCAGGCCGTGGCGCTGCTGCAGGACGGCGGCCTGACCACGGGCCGCATCCGCTACGTCCACGACGCCCGCCGGCCGCCGGGGGTGATCATCGGGCAGCGGCCGCCGGCCGGTTACCGCGTGGCGCTGAACAGCGCCGTCGACTTGCGCGTCAGCCGGCGCTCGGACGCGGCTCGTCCGCCGGGCGGCGAGCGCGGCCACCTGTTCCGCTACCGGCTCGGCGGCGGCCTTCTGCGGCAGCACATCCGCGTGGAGTGGAAGACCGCCACACTGGCCACGGACCTGTTCGACGCCTACGTGGCCCCCGGCCGGGAGCTGTGGCTGCTGGTGCCGTCCTGGCGCGACGGGACCCTGCTGCTCTACCGCAACGGCCGCCTGGAGGCGGTGCGCTACTATCCGGCCGGATGAGAAGACAACCCCGAAACCCGTACGTAAAAGGAGAGAGAACATGACCACCATCGCCCCGTCCATCCTGTCCGCCGATTTTTCCCGCCTGGGCGAAGAGGTGCGCGCCGTCGAGGCCGCCGGCGCCGACTGGATCCACGCCGACGTGATGGACGGCCACTTCGTGCCCAACATCACCTTCGGGCCGCCCGTGGTGGCGGCCGTCTGCCGGGTGACATCGCTGCCCGTCGACGTGCACCTGATGATCGAAAACCCGGACGCCTACATCGACGCCTTCGCCGACGCCGGCGCGGCGCTGATCTCGGTGCAGGTCGAGACCTGCGTCCACCTGCAGCGCACCATCGCCCACATCCGTTCGCGCGGCGTCAAGGCCGGCGCCGTGCTCAACCCGGCCACCCCCCTGTCGAGCCTGGAGTGGGTCGCCGCAGATCTGGACTACGTGCTGGTGATGAGCGTCAACCCCGGCTTCGGCGGGCAGGCCTTCATCGAGGCCTCGCTGCCCAAGCTGCGCGCCCTGCGGCACATGCTGGACGAACGCGGCCTCTCGCCCCTGGTGGAGGTGGACGGCGGCGTCAACGCCGACACCATCGCCGACGTGGCGGCCTGCGGGGTGGACGTCTTCGTGGCGGGTTCGGCCATCTACAACGAGCCCGACTACGCCCGGGCCATCGAGCGCCTGCGCCGGCTGGCCGAGCAGGGGAAGGGGGGGAATTTTGAAGTTTGAAGGGTGAAGTTTGAAGTTTGAGGTGACGGTGGGGTTGTAACCGTTTTTTTTAAAAGCTTTTTTTGTCCTGGAGATGTTTATGTCGGAGAACAGCGATACGCGCACGGTGGTGGTGATTCACGGGCCGAATCTTAATTTTCTGGGGCGCCGTGAACCGGCCGTTTACGGGACAACGACGCTGGCGGACATCGACGCCGAACTGGCCGACACAGGCCGGCGGCTGGGCCTGGCGGTGGAGACCTTCCAATCCAACCATGAAGGCGCCATCATCGACAGGATCCAGCAGGCCGTCGGTCGCTGCCGGGGGCTGATCATCAACCCGGCCGCCTACACGCACACCAGCGTGGCCATCCGTGACGCCCTGCTGCTGCTCGAGGTGCCCGTCATCGAGGTGCACATCAGCAACGTCTACGCCCGGGAAACCTTCCGGCACGAGTCCCTCGTGGCCGACGTGGTGACCGCGCGGCTGGCCGGTTTCGGGGCCCGGGGCTACTGCATGGCGTTGGAGGCCCTGGCCGACATGATCGGGCCGGACTGAAGTCCGCCGGCCCGACATTAGGTATTGAAAATTTCTGACGTCCGGCTATAAAGTGGAGCCGCACAGCGGTTCAAATCCTCCCGGCTCGCGTCACAGGCCGGGAGCACGCGCCGGGGACGCAAGATGAAATTCAGGATTCTGGATCACCCATACGCTATCACCAACATCGTCTTCATCGCCATCGGGGTGTTCGGCGGCTGGTACCAGGGATGGGACGGCACCACCCTGGCATTCGTGCTGGGGCTTTACCTGGTGGTGGTCATCGGCATCCGACTGGACGAACTCCTGCAGCAGGTGGACCGCTGCAACCGGGCACCGGCCGACCCGCAGGTCCTGGAAAAAATGGCGCAGATGGAGGCCAGGCTGGCACAAATCGACGAAAAACTCGACCGGGCAATGAAGCAAACCCATTCGTGAGAGGCAGCCCCATGGTGTACATCGGCAATTTTCTCTACCTGAGCAACCGCGACGCCGCCGAGGAGGCGCAGCGCCGGCACGGCGAGTTCAACCTGATCGTCGAAGCCGGAGACAAGGCCGCGGCGCTGGAACGCTTTCGGCGCAGGGTCCAGAAAATGCGCCGCGACAACGATTTTTTCGAAGGCAGCTGCCGCGTGTTCTTCAACCAGCTGCTGGAGTTCGACGGCTTCCCCTCAAACGAAGCCGCCCTGCTGAATTTCAAGTCCGTGGCCGGGGACCCCGTGATGCCCTTTATCGGCTGCTCGATGGCTTCCGAAACCTCCGACAACTGCCGCATCTACAGTTGGCAGGACGACGAACCGGCCGTGGACGGCATCAACCGGCAGGTTTTCATGGAATTCGAGGCCTGAGGACCGGGGGCGGCCCCTTTCGGGTTTGAAATCTGCTTTTTCAGTATTATCTTTTAATATTTGATGAACATCCAATCGCCCATGGGCGCGGCGGCCGCCGGCACACGCCGCCGCGCAGACCGGCTGGCCGGGCCGGGAGGGTTTCGATGAGAGTCGCCAGCGTAGAACAGATGCGCCGCATGGACCGGCGCGCCATGGACGAATTCGGCATCCGCGACGAACTGCTGATGGAAAACGCGGCCCTGGCCGCCTTCCACGTCTTTGCCGAACGTTTCGGCGTGCGCGACCGGCGCGTGGCCTTGCTCTGCGGGGCCGGTAACAGCGGCGGCGACGGCCTGGTCATGGCCCGCAAGATCTTCTCCAACGGCGGCCGCCCCGAGGTGCTGCTGATGGGGAACCCGGCGAAGTACCGCGGCGCGGCGGCCCTCAACTGGGAGATCATCGGCCGTCTGGGGGTGCCGGTGGTGCGCGTCGAGCGGGCCGCCCAGGCAATCTCCAGCCTGGAGACCTGCGACGTCGTAGTGGACGCCGTCTTCGGCACCGGGCTGGCCCGCGAGGTCACCGGCCGCTACCGCGAGGTCATCGAGGCCGTTAACAGGAGCGGCAAACCGGTCTTCGCCGTGGACATTCCCTCGGGGATCAACGGCGACACCGGCCGGGTGATGGGGGCGGCCGTGCGCGCCGACGTCACGGTGACCTTCGGTCTGCCCAAGATCGGCAACCTGCTCTACCCCGGGTTCGCCCTGTGCGGCGACCTGTACGTCACGCACATCTCCTTTCCACCGGTCATGACCGACGACGAGGCCATCGCGGTGCGCATCAGCCCGCACGTGGCGCTTCCGCCGCGCGACCCGGCCGGGCACAAGGGCAGCTTCGGCAAGGTGCTCTTCATCGCCGGGGCCGCCGCCTACCTGGGCGCCCCCTACTTCGCGGCCATGTCTTTTCTGAAGGCCGGGGGCGGCTACGCCCGCCTGGCCACGCCGGCCCCGGTGGCGCCGCACATCGCGGCCCGCGGCAGCGAGATCGTCATGGTGCCCCAGAAACAGACCGCCGGCGGCAGCCTGGCGGCCGAAAACCACGACGCCCTGCTGCAGTTGGCCGGGCAGATGGACATGGTGGTCATGGGACCGGGGCTGTCCCTGGACCCCGAAACCATGGAACTGGTACGCCGGCTGGCGTCCGGCATCGACAAGCCGCTGCTCGTCGACGGCGACGGCATCACGGCCCTGTGCGCCGACCCGCAGGTCCTGGCCGCGCGCCGGGCCCCCACGGTGCTCACCCCGCACCTGGCCGAAATGGCCCGCCTGGCCGACACCACCATCGAGGCGGTGGACGCCGACAAGATCGGTCACCTGCAGGCCCAGGCCCGGCGCCTGGCGTCGGTGATCGTCCTGAAGGGCGCCCACTCGCTCATCGGCTATCCCGACGGACGTGTGCTCATCAACACCAGCGGCAACAGCGGCATGGCTTCGGCCGGGTCGGGCGACGTGCTCAGCGGCGCCATCCCCGCCATGTTCGGCCTGGGGCTGCCCTTCGAACAGGCCGTGGCCAAGGGCGTTTTCCTGCACGGCCTGGCCGGCGACCTGGCGGCCGCCGAAAGCGGCGAGGACGGCCTGACGGCCGGCGACATCATGGCCCGACTGCCCGCGGCCGTGCGCCTCGAGCGACGCGGACTGCCTGAAAACCTGCGCCGGCGCTACGCCGGTGTGCAGCTCATTTAGCGAGGGAGCCACCGAAATGCCCGGGAACGAAGCCCTGACGGTCAAACCCCTGCACGCCATCCGGCTGGCGGTCCGGGCCGGCAGCCGGCCGGGCGCCGGCGACCTGACACCGGACCCGCTGGACCTGGAATTCATCTTCGGACTGGGCGTCCAGGGGCTGACGCCCTTCGAGCGTATGCTGGACGGAATGCCGCTGGGTGGCGAAAAGGCACTGGAACTGACCCGGGCGGTCGTGCCCACGACTTTTTTGCACCTGACACCCTTTTTCCTGGAACTGGCGGACAGGCAGGACCCGCTTCACCTGACGGTCAGGGTCGCCGGCATCCGCCCGGCCGAAAGCCGCGAAGTCATCCGCGCCATGGCCCGCATGACCGAGTGCGGCGACGACTGCTGTTGCGGGGGGCACTGAAGCGGACCTGCCCGCCGGAATCTGACATAACCCGAAACATGCGAACCGTGCCGGCCGGCAGGGCGGCACCGGCAGGAGCAACCCGATGTCTGACAAAATCCGCGCTCTCGGCCTCTGCCTCGGTGCTTCCACCGTTTCGGTGGTGCAGGTCGAAGCACCCCGACTGAACGCCGACGGGAATCCGGAGGCCGCCGACCTGCGGCGCGCCCGCATCCTGGGCTACGACCTCTTTCCCCACGGCGGGGCGCTGCGACAAACCCTGGTCCGATCGCTGGAAGCCATCGACCCCGACGCCTTCGACCGCGTGGCGGCCACCGGGCGTACCTTCCGTGAATTCGTCAACCTCAGCTCCATCCCCGAACCCGAGGCCGTGGAGTACGCCTACCGCTTCGTCAAGCCCGCGGATACGGCCTGCCCGGCGGTGGTCTCGGCCGGCGGCGAAACCTTCATGGTCTACGCCCTCAACGAGAGCGGCGAGATCGCCAACGTCATCACGGGCAACAAGTGCGCCTCGGGTACCGGCGAGTTCTTCCTGCAGCAGCTGCGCCGCATGGACGTCTCGCTGGAAGAGGCGGCCCGCTGGGCGGCCACCGAGAGCCCTTACCACGTCTCGGGGCGCTGCTCGGTGTTCTGCAAGTCGGACTGCACCCACGCCACCAACAAGGGGGTCCCCAGGAGCAAGGTGACCGCCGGCCTGTGCCTCATGATGGCCAACAAGATCCTGGAGCTGCTCAAGAAGAT
>CAYZCL010000110.1:0-28565 GCA_964476595.1 uncultured Desulfobacteraceae bacterium | reverse complement strand
CACCATGTGCATGATGAAACACGTGGGCCTCAACGTGGCCGCCGACGTTCTCATGACCCTGGCCTACGTGGGCGTCAAAGCCGGCATGGTGGTGGTCACCGCCGATGACCCCTTCATGTTCTCCAGCCAGAACGAACAGGACAACCGCTACTACGGCAAGCTCTCGGGCCTGCCGGTGCTGGAACCCTCTTCGGTGGACGAGGCCCGGCGCATGACGGCTTACGCCTTCGCGCTTTCCGAACAGTTAGGCGAACCGGTGATCCTGCGCACCACCACGCGCATCAACCACTCCTCGGGCATCGTCGAACTCGACAAGATCACGCCCCCCAAGACAAAGGGCGACTTCACCAAGGACCCCATGAACCAGGTGCCGGTGCCGGCCGTGGCCCGCAAGCTGCACGTGCGGCTGCTGGAAAACTGGCACAAGGCCCGCGAGATCGCGGAGACTTCGGATTTCAACACCATCGACGGCCGGGGGCCGGGCGGTATCATCTGCAACGGGGTGAGCTACACCTACGTGACCGACGCGGTCCGGGAACTGGATCTCGGTGACAGGGTGCGCGTGCTGCGGCTGGGCCTTTCCCACCCCATGCCCGAAAAGATGATCAAGGAGTTCCTGGCGGCCAGCGACAAGGTGCTGATCGTCGAGGAGGGTGAACCGGTCATGGAGGAAGCCGTCAAGGCCTTTGCCCAGGAAGCCGGTCTGACGCTGCCCATCCGCGGCAAGGCCGAAGACCTCTTCTCGCGCCTGTACGAGTTCAACCCGGGGCTGGTGCGCCAGTGCGTGGCCCGCTTTTTCGACGTGCCCTACACGCCGCCGGCGGTGCCGGACCTCTCGGACATTCCCCCGCTGCCCAACCGGCCGCCCAACCTGTGCGCCGGCTGCTCCCACCGGGCCACCTACCTGGAGATCAAGAAAGCCGTGGCCGAACTGGGGCTGGACACCATCTACCCCTCCGACATCGGCTGCTACACGCTGGGCATGCTGCCACCGCTGGCCATGGCCGACTTCCTGCTGTGCATGGGGTCGTCGGCCGGGACACCGGGCGGCTTCGCCGTGGCCACCGATAAAAAGGTCATCTCTTTCATCGGCGACTCCACCTTTTTCCACTCCGGCATCCCGGGGCTGGTCAACGCCGTGTTCAACAACCACAACCACACGCTGGTCATCCTGGACAACGGCATCACGGCCATGACCGGTCACCAGCCCAATCCCGGCGTGGACATGTCGGTGTTCAACATGGAGGGTTACGGCCGCATCTCCATCGAGAAGGTGGTCGAGGCGCTGGGAGTCCGGAAGATCGTCAAGATAAAACCCTTCAAGCTGGCCAAGAGCGTCGAAGCCATCAAGGAGGCGCTCACCTACGAAGGCGTGTCGGTGATCATCTCCGAGGAGCCCTGCACCCTGTTCGCCCAGGCCTACAAGCTCAAGAAGAAACGCGCCTTCTACGTCAGCGACGCGTGCAAGAACCACCGCGACTGCATCAACCAGCTGGCCTGTCCGGCGTTTTACATCGAAGACGAACGCGTGCACATCGACGAAGTGGCCTGCGTGGGCTGCGCGGTGTGCGCCCAGATCTGCCCGGAAAACGCCATCCGACCCGTCAAGAAGGCCGGGTAACAGACCGGAGACCGGAACCCATAACCGTTCACTTCAAGACAGGATACGACCAATGACGGAACCGACAAGACTGATCATCGTTGCAGTGGGAGGACAGGGCAATCTGCTGGCATCCGGTGTGCTCGCCGAGGCGGCCCTGCTGGCCGGCATTCCGGTGCGCATGAGTGAAATCCACGGCATGGCCCAGCGCGGCGGCGTGGTGGAGTCGGCCATGGTGTTCGGCGACGCCCAGAGCCCCATCATCGCCGACGGGGAGGCCGACGTGCTGGTGGGCTTCGAGCCCTCCGAGACCCTGCGGGCGCTGAACAAGTGCAACACCGACACGGTGGTGATCACCAACCTGGCGCCGCTGCCGCCCTTCACCGTGGCCATCGGCCAGGGCACCTATCCCGACATCGACCTGGTCCAGAAGATCATCCGCGAAAAGACCGGCCGCCTGATCGCCCTGGACGCCTCGGCCCTGGCGAAGAAATCGGGCAACGTGCGGGCGCTGAACATGGTGCTGCTGGGCGCGCTGATCCAGAGCGGCGTTCTTCCCCTGACGGCCGAGCAGGTCAAGGAGGCCATGCGCACGCGCACCAAGAAAGCCTTCCTGGAGTCCAACCTCAAGGCCTTCGACCTGGGGTTCGAGGCGGCGGCCGCGATTTAGCCGCAGACGACCGTTTTCCCGCTGTAGCGGCACAGACACAAGGAGGAGAGCGATGTGGAACAAGAAATTCGAGAGCATGCCCGTTGAAGACCTGCAGAAGTTTCAGCTGGAGAAGCTCCGGGAGACCGTGGCCTGGGTCCAGAAAAAGGTGCCTTTCTACCGCAAAAAGTTTAAAGAGGCCGGCGTCAAGCCCGAGGACATCAAGTCCCTGGAGGACGTGGCAAAATTGCCTTTTACCGTCAAGACCGACCTGCGCGACGAGTACCCCTTCGGCCTGTGCGCCGTGCCCATGAAGGACGTCGTTCGCGTGCACGCCTCTTCGGGCACCACCGGCAAGCCCATCACCGGCCCTTACACGGCCGGTGACATCGACCAGTGGGCCGACTGCATGGCCCGCAATTTTGCGGCCGCCGGCGTGACGTCCGAGGACATCGTGCAGAACGCCTACGGTTACGGCCTGTTCACCGGCGGCCTGGGCTTTCACCTGGGCGCCACCACCTTGGGCTGCACCGTGGTGCCCACCAGCTCGGGCCTCACCGAGCGCCAGATCACCATCATGAAGGATTTCGGCACCACCGTGCTGTGCTGTACCCCGTCCTACGCCCTGACCATCGCCGAGCGCGCCGAGGAGATGAAGATCGACCTCAAGGCCCTTCCGCTGCGGGTGGGCATCTTCGGCGCCGAACCCTGGACCTCCCAGATGCGCAAGGAAATCGAGGCGCGCATGGGCATCCAGGCCATGGAGGCCTACGGCCTGACCGAGCTGGGCGGACCCGGCGTGGCCTTCGACTGCGAGGCCCAGCAGGGCCTGCACATCAACGAGGACTACTACCTGGCCGAGATCGTGGATCCCGTGAGCCTCGAGCCGGTGCCGCTGGGCGAAAAGGGAGAGCTGATCTTCACCTCGCTGCAGCGCAGGGCCATGCCCATGATCCGCTACCGCACCAAGGACATCACGCGCCTGTACCGCGAGGAGTGCCGCTGCGGCCGCACGCTGCTCAAGATGGACAAGGTCTTCGGCCGCACCGACGACATGCTGATCATCAGCGGCGTCAACGTCTTTCCCTCCCAGATCGAGGCCCTGCTCCTGGAGATCGAGGAAGTCGAGCCCCAGTACCGCCTGGTGGTGCGCAAGAAGGGCTACCTGGACCAACTCATCGTACAGGTGGAAGGCAAGAAGGAGATCTACGAGGCCGGCAGGGAAAAGCGCTTCGAGGTGGAGGCCAAGATCGCCGGCCACATCAAGGGCAGCATCGGCATCACCGTGGAGGTCGAGCTGGTGGAGCCCAAGTTCATCGCCCGCAGCGAGGGCAAGGCCCTGCGCGTGGTGGACGAGCGTCCCAAGCAGCTGCGGTAGGCGTTTGTCGTCCAGCGTCGGCCGAAAAAAAACAAGGGGGTTTCCCCATCGCTTTGCCTGAAAGGGGCAAAGGCACACAGGCACAAGGGGAAAGAAGGCAAGCCCTTTTTCGAGGGGAATAGCTGTACTTAGATGAAATGACGACAATAATGCGGGTCGCCCGTCAGCGCTTTCACCCGCGGCAGCTGGAAGGGACCGGGACCTGGATCGGAACGCAACGGGCGCCTGCATTATTTTTTTCAACCGTTCCGCCGCCGGGCGGCTACCGTCGCGGCGGCAGTACGACACCCTCCACCGCAAAAATCCCCCAGCCCGCGGTTGCCGTGAGCGGCGTCTTTTTGCTTGACCCTGCGGGAGGGCAACCGGTAAACTGATTCCGGTTCACCCGCGCGAGAGGCACCAACACTTACCCCGGTTGACCGCCATGAATCCTGAAGCACCCGACAGCCCGCTCCCCCCCGGCGCCGAAATCGACGTCGAGCGCTACCGCATGCTTATCGAAGAGGTGGCCGACGGGTTTTACGAAACCAACCTGCGGGGGGAGTTCACCTTCTTCAACCGCGCGCTGTGCCGCATCTTCGGCTACCCCGGAGAGGAGATCCTGGGCCGCAGCTACCGGGAATTCATGGACGAACAGAACGCGCGCATCGCCTACCAGAGCTTCAACCGCATCTACCGCACGGGCCGCAGCGTCACCGACATCGAGTGGGAGATCCGCCGCAAGGACGGCCGGCGCCGCCGGCTGGAGATATCGGCCAAGCTGATCCGCGACGAGCGGGGGAAACCGACGGGTTTCCGGGGGGTGGCCCGCGACGTCACCCTCCGACACCAGGCCCTGGAGGCAGTGCGCGAATCCGAGCGCTGCGCCATGGACCAGATGGTCTCCAGCCGCCGGGCCCAGCGTCGCTACCGCGCACTGCTGGATTTTCTGCCGGACCCGGTCTACGTGCTCAACATGGAACACCGGGTGACCTACGTCAACCCGGCCTTTGTCAAAGTCTTCGGTTGGACGCTGGCGGAGCTCGAAGGCCGGCGCATCCCCTTCATCCCCCCCGACAAGGTCGAGGAGACCCGGATCGGCACACAGGAGCTGTTCAAGAAAAAAGTCATCCACGGCTTCGAAACGCGCCGGCTGACCAAGGACGGGCGCCTCATCGACGTGGTGCTGGACAGCGCCGTGTTCTACGAGAAATCCGACCGCCGGCCTTCGGGCCAGGTGGTCATCCTGCGCGACGTCACGCGCGAAAAACGCGCCGAACGCACCAATGAGGCGCTGTTTCGCATTGCCACGGCCCTGCCCCGCTACCGGCGGCTGGACGACCTGCTGCAGTTCATCATCGGCGAGGTGCGCAGCCTGCTGGCCGTCAAGGGCGCCTCGGTCATCCTGCTCGACGAGGAGAAGCAGGAGTTCTTCATCCGCGTGGCCTCCTACGACGACTCGACCACCGGCCGCAAGATGCGCGAAATCCGCTTCCCGGCCGACCGCGGCGTGGCCGGCCAGGTGCTACGCACGGGCAAACCGCTGATCGTGCCCGACACGTCCAAGAGCCCCTACTTCTTCAAACGCGTGGACGACCAGGTGGGCTACCGCACGCTCAACATGCTGGACGTGCCGCTGCAGACGCCGGAGCGCACCATCGGCGTGCTGTGCGCGGTCAACAAAAAGGAAGGCGGCTTCGACGACGACGATGTCGCCCTGCTTTCGACCATCAGTTCGCTGGTGGCCCTGCCCCTGGAAAACGCCAGCATCAACGAGGCCCTGAGGCGCTCCTACCAGGAGGTCAAAACCCTCAACCGCGCCAAGGACCGCGTCATCCACCACCTCTCCCACGAGCTCAAGACGCCGGTGTCGGTGCTGTCGGCCTCGCTCACCCTGCTGGAGAAGAAGCTTTCCTCCGGCGGCGCGGCCGGGGACTGGCGGCGCCTGCTGGCGCGCTGCCAGCGTAACCTGGAGCGACTGCTGGCCATGCAGTACGAAATCGAGGACATCCTGCGCGAGCGGCGCTACGACAGCTACCACATGCTCAACACGCTGCTGGAAACCTGCTCCGACGAACTCGAGGCTCTGGTGGAGCAGGAAGGCGGCGATGCAGACCTCACGGCCCGCATCCGGCGCCGCATCGACGAACTTTTCGGCCCCATGGAGGCGGTCAGCCGCGACGTGCGGCTGGACCGCTTCACCCAACAGACCGTCGACCGGCTGCGGGAACGTTTCGCCCACCGCGACCTGGAGGTGACGGTGGCGGTGGAACCCACCCGCCCGGTGCACATCCCCGAAGAGGTGCTCTCCAAAATCATCGAGGGCCTGGTGCGCAACGCCGTGGAGAACACCCCGGACGGCGGACGCATCGCGGTGCGCGTCGCAGAGACCGCCGAAGGCCCCCGCCTGGAGGTCCGCGACCGGGGCGTGGGCATCACCGAGGAGAACCGCCGCCTGATCTTCGTCAACTACTTTTCGGCCCGTGAAACCATGGATTACGCCACGCGCAGCCCCTACGAATTCGAAGCCGGCGGCAAGGGCTTCGACCTGCTGCGCATGAAGATCTTTTCGGAACGCTACGGCTTCGACATCCGGCTGGACTCCCGGCGCTGCGCTTTCCTTCCCGGCGACGCGGATCGCTGCCCGGGTGAAATCGCGGCCTGCCCCCACTGCACCCGGCCGCAGGACTGTTTCGACAGCGGGGGCACCACCGTGACGGTGCAGTTTTCAGCGGCACCGGAGGAGCCGCCGGCGGCGGGGAAGTCCGCCGTCGGCGATGCCGGGGAGACTCCGTCAGGCAAGGACCCCGTAGGCGCATGAAAATCTTTCGCCATTCGAAAAAAAAATCTGCTCCCCCGGCCCAAGACCGGCCGGTGGATTTTTTCCGCGAGCTGCAGATCGAGTTCCTGATTCACGAACTCAAGGGGCCTGTGGCGGTCATCGAGACCGGCGTGCGCACCCTGCTGGAGCGCCGTGACAAGTTCGGCCCTCTCTCCGACAAACAGGAAAAGACCCTGAAGCGCGTGCTGCGCAACACGCGCAAGACACGCCGAATGATGAACAGCCTGCTGGAGATCGGCCGCTGCCAGGCCGGCTCGTTCGCCTGCGCGGCCTTCGACCCGGCCGCGGTGACCCTGGAAACGCTGCTGGAAGTGCTGGAAATCACCCTGGGCAGCCTGGCCGACCAGGTCCCCGAGACGGCCGATCGCGGCCGGCTGACGGGTTTTCTCGAGGCGAACGGCATCCACCTGGCCGTGGATCCCGGCGCCGACTCCGTCCAGGTGATGCAGGACGAGACCAAGTTCCGCCAGATCGTGGGCAACCTGATCGGAAACGCCCTCTATCACCGCCACAAAACCGTCGGGGTCCACCTGCAACGGCGGGGCGACGACCTCGTCATCGAGGTCACCGACGACGGCCCCGGCATCGCGGCCGAACACCACGAACTGGTCTTCAGACGCTACACCCAGGTCAAAACCGACGGCGAGGTCAAGCGCCGCGGACACGGCCTGGGACTGGCCGGCGCACGGGTGCTGGCGCGCGGCATGGGCGGCGACATCCAGCTGGAAAGCACCGAGGGCCACGGCGCCACCTTCCGGCTGATCCTGCCCTGCACATTGACCACCGCAAGACCCACACAGGAGGAGCGATAGATGTCGCATAACAAATCCTATATCGACGGCAAACACATCCTGGCCGTCGACGACGAAGAAGACATCCTGGAAACCATCGAGGACATCCTGGACACGGCGCGCATCGACACGGCACGCGATTACGAGAGCGCCTCGGAGAAGATCCGCAACACGCGCTACGACCTGGCCATCCTGGACATCATGGGCGTCAACGGTCTGAAGCTGCTGGAAGAAACCGTGGCCCGCGGCATCCCCACGGTCATGCTCACCGCCCACGCCGTGAACCCCGAAACCCTCATGGCCTCCATCCGCAAGGGGGCCATCTCCTACCTGCCCAAGGAGACCCTGGCCGACCTGGACACCCTGCTCAACGACCTGCTGAGCGCCCACGAGCGCGGCGAGCCTCCCTGGAAGCTGCTCTTCGACCGCCTGGGAGACTACTTCGACGAACGCTTCGGCGCGGACTGGAAACAGGAGCACAAAAGCTTCTGGGCGGAGTTCAACCGCACCTTCCAGATCGGCCGCGGTATCCAGGAACGCCTCAAGCACGACAAGAACATCCTCGACAAGGGGATATGATCTCCACCACCGACGGGCCCTCGTGCCCTGTGCAAAGAATGTCTCCTATGGGGGAAAAAGGAAGGTCGACCCGACGCCGCTGACCAGCGTGTGCTGCGCAAAGCGACGATGCAGCAGCGACTTGGCCTCGACCCCGGTGCAATGCATCGGTACGAGCAGTCGGGGGCCGATTTCCGTGAGTGCTTCGACGGTGGGCTGCAGTGCCGGCCGGAGGGGGGCACCGGCCAGGTGGAATCCTCCGACGACTGCGTAAACCTCGTCACAGCCCGTCAGTTCCCGGGCATAGCGTATGGTGTTGATGACCCCCGCGTGGGCGCATCCCGTCAGGATCACCAATCCGTAGTTGCGAATCAACACCACTACCGCCTGGTCCTCGATAATGACGTCCGGTACCAGCCTGCCTTTGACCTCCATCACCGAACCGGGCAGCGCTTTTTCGAAACCGGTTCTCCTGGGTATCTGGCCGGTAATCAGAAACATCCCTTCTCCTGCAGGGACCGGTCCCGACGTTTCAACCAGTTCGGCGCCCGCCGCAGTAATCCACTCTCGCTCAAATGCCGGCTCAAGCAGAAGTTCACCGTCGTCGGTCCGGTAGTAGCGGGGCGTGTGGAAAGCCCCAGGATGAACATAGACCCTGGCGGGGGCCGCCATTTCCTGCAACAACTGGGGAAGCGCCCCCATGTGGTCTTCGTGGCCGTGGCTGATAACGACTTCCGTGACCCTGCCCAGATTCACCCCTCCGAAAGACAGGTTGTGGGGCAACACCACCGGCGTGCAGGCCGCATCCAGGACCAACCGGGCCCTTTCGCTCCCTGCAGTGGCCGTCAACAAAAGACACAGGGCATGTTCGGCCAGAAATGAATCGATGGGCAGCCTGCCGTCTTTCCCGAGCCGATAACGTCGCACTAAGGGGGACTCCGGAAGGGCGTCGTCGACGTAATTGTCGACCACTACGAAAACTTCGAGTCGGTCCACGGCCACAAGTGTGCGTTTTTTCATCCTCTTTTCCCGACTCCATGGAACGGCGACAGCTCCCCGGCGCTTCTCAGGCCCCAACCTGCCGCGCACCGAGGTGCGCGGTGATACGCAATTCGATTTTACGAAACACGAAGAGCAGCCCGTAAACCAGTATCAGGTACAGCGCGCCGGCGGTCATAAACAGCTCATAGAAGGCGAACGTGCGTGCCGAAATGATGCGCGCCACACCCGTTATGTCCATCAGTGTGATGATGGATACCAGCGAGGTCGCCTGCAGCAGGAAAACCACTTCATTGGTGTAAGCCGGCCAGGCCAGTCGAAAGGCCTGGGGCAGGATGATGCGCCGATAGAGCGTGGTCCGGGACATGCCGCAGGCCATCCCCGCCTCGATTTCCCCAAAGGGCACCGCCAAGATGGCCCCCCTCAGGATCTCCGCTGTGTAGGCCGCCGTGTTCAGCGTCAGTGTCAGGACGGCGCAGAAATAGGCCTCGCGGAAAAACGGCCACAGGCCGATGGAGGACAAGAAACCCTGGAACTGTCCGCTGCCGTAGTAAATGAGGAAAAGCTGCACCAGCAGCGGCGTACCCCGGAAGTAGAAAATGAACAAATAGGCGGGAATCCAAAGCAGGCGGTTGCGCGCCACCCGCAGCAGGGCCATGGGCACGGCCAGCAGCAGGCCGCAGGCCACGCTGACGGCCGTTATGTTGAGCGTCAGCAGCATGCCGTCGAACAGCTGCGGCAGACTGTCCCATATCAGCTTGAGGTCCATTTAGCTCTGGATCCTCCGCACCCCACGATCGGCCCATTTCTCGATCTGCTTCTGGAAGGCCATAGAGACGGTGGTGATCAGCAGGTAGATGAGAGAGGCGGCGAAATAGAAGGTAAAAGGCAGGCGTGTCGCCCGCGAGGCGATGTCGGCATTGCGCATCAGTTCGGGCAGTTGGATGATGGATACCAGGGCCGTGGCCTTGATGAGCACCATCCAGACGTTTCCCAGACCCGGAAGGGCGAATCGCCACATTTGGGGTAGAATCACCCGCCGCAGGGTCAGCATGCGGCTCATGCCCACGGCGCGGGCGGCTTCGATCTGCCCCCGGGGTACAGCCATGTATGCCCCCCGGAAAACATCCGTGGTGAAGGCGCCGTATATGAACCCGATAGTGGATATGCCGGCCACAAAAGGGTTCAGGTTGATCACAAACTCGATCCCCATGGACGCCAGCATGTTTTGGATGAGCGTCGGTACGCCATAGTATACCAGCAGAATGGTGACCAGCTCCGGTACTCCGCGAACGATAGTGGTGTATGCGTCGGCCGCCACCTTCGCCGTCCGGGAAGAGGACAGCTTCCCCCAGGAGGCGACCATGCCGAACAGTATGGCCAGCGCCATGGAGGACAGCCCTACCAGCACGGTGAGCCGGGCCCCCTTCCACAGCAGCCAGCCATATCCCTTGAGATCAAACAGTTCCATGGTCAATCGACCCCGGCCAGGGGCCGGGGTCTTTGTCAGTTATCAATCGCCGTAAATGTCGAATTCAAAGTATTTATCGTTGATTTTCTTGTAGGTACCGTTCTCACGGATGATTTTGATTCCCTTGTTGAGCAGTTCCCGCAAATCGTTGTCCTCCTTGCGTACGGCGATGCACACACCGTCTCCGAAGGCCTTGGGATCGGAGAACATGGGCCCGATGAGTTCGAAACCCTTGCCCTTATCGGTTTTGAGAAAGCCTTCGGTCAAGGCGATGGGTTCGGCGAATCCCAGATCGACCCTCCCGCTGACGAGATCCAGGTTGGCCTCATCCTGTGTGGCGTATTGTTTGATCTTGACGATGCCGGCATACTTGTCCCGCAAAAAAGTGTCGTACACCGTTGCGCGCTGAACAGCCACAGTCTTGCCCTTCAGCCCTTCCTTGTTAATTTTGATGCCGGAGCCCTTTTTAGCCACGAACCTGGCACCGGCAACATAGTACTTATCCGTGAAGGCCACCTTTTTCATACGCTCTTCGGTTTTGCTCATGGAAGCCACGATGCAGTCGTATTTTTTGGCCAGCAGTCCCGGGATGATGCCGTCCCAGTCCTGGACCACGAACTCATACTTGAGTCCCACGGCATCGCAAATGGCTTTGGCGATGTCGACGTCGAAGCCCCACAGCTTACCGTCTTTGTCGATGGCGTTGAAAGGCGGATAGGCTCCTTCGGTGCCGATACGCACCATTTTCCACTCTTTGGCTCCCACGGACCCGCTGAAGGCCACGGCGGCCGCCAGCAATACCACCAACAACAGAACACATTTTTTCATGATAAGCCTCCTTTCGGTTGATCATCCCTTTTCCGGCCGCAAGGGTTTTTGAGTTCGCGCGGTGACATCCTTTCCGACCCGGTTAAAAGAACCGCGAGAGGAACTGGCGGCACCGCTCCGACGAGGGGTTGCTGAAAATTTTTTCCGGCGCCCCCTGCTCTTCCACGCAACCCTGGTGAAGGAACACGACGCTCGAGGAAACGTCCCGGGCGAAATCCATCTCGTGGGTGGCAATCAGCATTGTACGGCCCTCGGAAACCAACCTCTCGATCACCTGCAACACCTCGCCGACCAGTTCGGGATCCAGGGCCGAGGTCGGTTCGTCGAACAGGATCACATCCGGGTCCATGACCAGTACACGGGCGATGGCGGCGCGCTGCTGCTGCCCGCCGGACAGGCTGGACGGGTAATGGTCGGCCTTGTCGTCGATGCCCACTTTGGCCAGTATCTCCATGGCCCGCGCAACGGCTTCCTTTTTCGGCTGTTTGAGAACATGCACGGGGGCTTCGATGACGTTTTGTAAAATCGTCATGTGGGACCACAGGTTGAAATGCTGAAAGACCATTCCCACCCGGGTTCGTATGCGATCCACCTGCCGCTGGCTTTCGGGTACGATTCTGCCGCGGGCGTTGGTTTTCATACGGATCAGCTCACCGCCCACGTAAACCCGGCCGGCATCCGGAATGTCGAGCAGATTGATGCATCTCAAAAGCGTGGTTTTGCCCGATCCGCTGGAACCGATGATGGAGATGACGTCACCTTCGAAAGCCGCCAGCGAAACGCCCTTGAGCACTTCCAGTTCACCGAAGCGCTTGTACAGATCTTCCAATGCCAGCGCCGGCGTGGGTTCTGCGTTCATCGGACATCCTCCTGCCTTGCCGCTGATCCCATCGACCACTTCTTCAACCAACGCCGAAACCGATTCTCCCCAGCGGGTCGCAGGCCGTATTCCGCGCCGGCATCCAGCATTGCATCGGCCACCGACTGGCCGTACCCCCGGGCCACGGCCAGCAGCAAACCCGGCGTCATGTCGTTGCCATACAGCACCAGGACCCGGGCGGGTATATCCAGTACCGGTCCCTGCACAAGGCGAGCGTTCTCATCGCTCCTGCGGGCCAAGTCCAGATCGCTGACCTTTTCAAAGAGTCGTGCTGCATCTTTGCCGAGCATCGCCAGCAAAGCCCATCCGTCGGTGGTTTCGGTGACAAGCACACCGTCGAAAGATACAAGACCATCGTCTCCCGGCAATTGCCACACCAGCGCCGTCGATGGGCGGCACAGCCCAACGACCAGGCCCGCCTGAACGCTCGCCCCGCCGGGGACCGTCGGGATGGGCAGCGACCCGACCCGCCGCCCTTCCAGCTGTGCCCCGTACAGTTCCCATTTGGCTGCATGACTCAAGTCGATCATCGCCAGAGGGGCAGCCTCCTCGGCCGGGAAGGACAACGCCACCTTCCACCCCTTGTGCACGACGGTTTCCTGGGGCGATAGCGGAAAATGGAGGGGGGACTGTCGTGTGTATGTCTGCATGTGTTGGTCCTCTATCCCGGAAAAATCCCACCGACGATCAGTAAAATGCTCCCCGATGAACGACCGCTCTCAGACGCCGCCGGTCCGGTCCTCCCACAAATATCTCCAACGGGCCTCCGGGGCTGGCCAAAGGTTCCTCGACCAGTGCCAATCCGATGGACTGCTTCAGTGCATGACTGTATCGCGACGAGGTTACGTAACCGCGCACTTCACTGTCGACGATGATGCTGCCCCCGGGAGGCGTCCAGGAGGGGTTATCCATCCTGAAGCCGATCAGTTTCATGCGGTCCGGCTGCTTTTCGGTGTGCCGCAGGGCGGGAATACCGACGGTTTTAAACCCGGTTTTGTCCCGGTCCCACAGGAACCCAAGCCCAAGGTCCAGCAAGGTGGTCCGCAGCTCGGTATCTTCCCCGATGATCAGATGCCCCCGCTCCAGACGCAGGACATTTTGAGCCTCCAGGCCGAAGGCCCGTATGCCGCAGTCCCGACCGGCTTGCCATAGCGCATCCCATACGGCCACCATGGCCGAGGCCGGTGCGTGGATCTCGTAACTGCGGTCCGCCACGAATCCTACCTCCAGGATCTTCACGGGAATACCGGAACGCAACCTGGATTCCCGAAATCCCCGCAGCGACGTGTCCGCCATGCCATCTTCGAGAACGCGTGACAAAACCTGGTGAGCTGCGGGCCCGGCTACATTCACCGCTCCCATCGCATCTGTCAGGTTGACGATGTGATAATCCCAGTCCTCGAAACGGGCATGGTAGCGCAGCCACTCCTCGGTCCGTGAGGCCCAGGCGGAGGTGGTCGTGAAATAGTAGCCGGATTCACCCGTTTTGGTGATCAGTCCATCATCGATCAGGCAGCCGTCCTCGTTGCACATGGCCGAATATTTCAGCTGCCCGGTCTCCAGGCGGCCCAAATCGCTGACATACACGCGCTGCAACAGGGACAGGGCCTGGGGACCTTCGATGCGAAACTTCCCCAGGGTAGAGACGTCCATCATTGCCACACCGGCATGCACGGCGGCGATTTCCTCCCGTGCTGTCTCATCGGACCCGAAGTACTGCACCCGCTCCCACTGGCCGGCCCGCACAAACACGCCGCCGAGTTTTTCCTGCATCCGGCGCAGGGGCGTCTGCTTGATGACATCGTACCGTTTGCCGGTCAGGGTGGCCAGCAGCGTGGGCCGCAGCGGCGAGCGCACGCGCGACGGCTGCAGGGACCCGATGGGGTCTCCGCGGCACTCGGCCATCACCAGCGGCAGGTTGTGGCCCGGCATGCCCCCTTGGCTGGGCCCCATACCTGCGGTGGCGTAACGCTTGCAAAGTTCGACACTGTCGAAGCCCTCGGCGGCGACACGGTGGATGTCGGCCACGGACACGTCTTCATCAAAGCACACGAAACTCTTGTGGCCCCTGCCCGCTGCGCGCGACACCATCTGCCCCGGTCGCGATGCGGCCCTGTCCTGAAGACTTTCCTTCAGGCGCCCGATGCGGTCGGGAGACGCCGCGCCACAATCGGCGGCCGCCGCCATGCCGGCCAGACGGCCGGTATCCTCAATGGCACGGGGGTCCTCCCACGCCATCAGACGTCCGGCGGCATGCAGACCGGGCGGCAGCATCACCGGCGTCATGAAGCCGGTCTGCCGATCTTTTTCGAAGCGGGCGGCGGTCATCAGCAGGGGCTCCATGGCCGGTGCCTTGTCGGCGGAGGCGACCAGCAGGTCACAGGAGAACCACCGGCTGCCGCGGCCCTCGCGACTGGTCAAACGAACCCGGCGGACGCCGTTTTTGCCCCGTACGTCGGCCGCCAGCCAACCCCTCAGAAAGGGAATTCCGCGGTCTTTCAACCTGTCGACCAGGCGCGGGTTCTGTCCGGTGGTGCGCGCATCGGCCACGGCGGCAATTTCCAGGCCCAGTGCGGCCAGATCATCGGCGGCCTCCAGCATCAGGTCGTTTCCCACCGAAAAAACCGCGCGCTTCCCCGGCAGCAGCCCGAAGGTGCGCGCCAGACGGTGCGCGCAGTTGCAGAGCATGACGCCCGGCCGATCGTTGTTCTCAAATAGCATGGGCCGATCGACACACCCGGTGGCCACCACCACTGCGCGGGCGCGGATCTCCAGGTATTGCTCTTGAAAGCCATCTCCCGGCAGGCCGGTTTGCACGGCCGTCAAGAGATTGCCGGGAAAGATGCCTGTCAGGTGAGTCCTCCTGAACACCCGGATGGCGGCATGCCGTGACACCCTGTCGGCCAGCACCCGGCCCCGTTCATGGAAAGGCACCCCCCAGGGAGAGGAGGCCACCCGCCAGTCGTAAAAGCCGCCCAGATGGGGTCGGGTTTCCAGCAGCACCACGCGCAGGTCGAAGTCGGCGGCCGCGAGAGCGGCCTGCATCCCGGCAGGTCCCCCTCCGACTACGCAGACGTCGCAGTTGAGGAACCGGTTCTCGAAATTCCCCGCAGGGGCCTTTTCGCTGAGTTTCCCCAACCCGGCTCCACGGCGCAGCAAATCGGCGAAAAAGGGCCACAGGAACCAAGGTTTGTGAAACAGCCGGTAGTAAAATCCCGGCCGCATGGCCCAGCCGAACCACCCCAGGATCGCCAACAGGTCGTGTTCCGGGGACCCAAGGACATTCTGAGGCGCCACGGCCATCGCTCTACGCAACGGCGTGATCTCCGCCTTGACGTTGGCCATGCCGTCGATGGTCATCATGCAGGTGGAGGACTGCCCGTCCAGGCTGTAGAGTCCACGGGGGCGGTGATATTTGAAACTGCGCGAAAAGACGCGCACACCGTTGGCGTACAGGGCGCTGGCCACCGTGTCCCCCGCCACGCCCTGGAGGCTGCGGCCGCGGTAAGTGAAAGCCACCGCCTCATCCGGGACTACTCGCAGCGTGGCGCCTGGCAGTCGCCCCGTCATTTGCGTACTTCCCCGACGGTGACTTCACGGTCACGTGTCACATCCCGCCAGACGGTAAACCAGGTGCCGCATCCGTCACGGTGGTACCACCACTCTTCCTGCGGCCCGGCCGCGTTGGTGCGCAGATGCACATAGGTATACCATTGCCCGGGATCGGCCTGGCTGTCGAAAAGCCGCGGCCCTCGATTCTCCCCGCCGAAACGAAACTCGTAAATGCTGCGCGTACCGCAGATGGGGCAGGTGATGGTGGCTGACATGAGGCTTACTCCTAGTTCCAGGGGCCGTAGTAGACCGGCCGCGTGGTCTCTCCCAGAAAGCGGTGTTCTTCGAACCTGCGAAGCCCGAAAGGGCGCAGGATATGCGGACGCTCGCCGGTAGCCATGAAGCGCGCCATGTAACGACCGGCCACGGGTCCTGACTTGAAACCGAAATACCCCCACCCCACGTCCATGTAGTAGCCCTTGATCGGGTCGTTGCCGTCGAGGATGGGCGCCATGTCGGGCGTCATGTCCGTCAGGCCGGCCCACTGCCGCATGAACTTGACGCCTTTGAGGCAAGGCATCACTTCGGTCATGATCCTGGCCTGGTGACGCAAGTAATGGGCCGTGGTAGAGGTGGCATAACTAGGCCAGTGGTCCATGTCGGATCCGCACACGATTTCTCCCCGCAGGGTCTGGTTGCTGAAAAAATCATAATCGATGGAAGAAAAAACCGTGTTCAGAAAGGGCTTCAACGGTTCGGAGACGATGGCCTGCAGCGGCAGCACGTGGATCGGCAGCCGCAGGCCCACGAGGGCCGACAGCCGGGGACTGTACCCCCCGGTGGCGTTTAGCAAACGACGCGTACGGACATGGCCCCGATCCGTATCGACTCCGACCACGGCGCCGTTTTCCACACGGATACCGGTCACGGTCGTGTTCTGGTGGATATGCACGCCCAGACGGGAGGCCCCCCTGGCCAGGGCCCAGGCCACGGCGTCGTGGCGCACCGTGCCGCCCGGGGCGTGGTACATTCCCCCCACGATGGGCCACCGCGCGCGGGGTGAAATGTCCAGTTGGGGTATGATTTCCTTACACTGCCGGGCGTCGATGATCTCGTTTTCGATGCCCAGGAACTGGTCGGTAAGAACGTGAACCCGCAAACCGTTGAGGGTCTCCTCGCAGTGGGCCAGGTCCAGATTGCCGCAGCGCAGGAACATCATGTTGAAATCCAGTTCGGCGATCAGGCGCGGCCACAGTTCCAGGCCCTCGTTGTAAAGCGGGATGTTTTCCCGCGTGCGCTGGTTGGACCTCACGATGGTGGTGTTGCGCCCGGTTCCCCCGAATCCGATGTATCGCTTTTCCAACACCGCCACATCGGTCAGGCCGTGTTCGCGTGCCAGGAAATAGGCGGCCGCCAGGCCATGGATGCCGCCCCCGACGACGACCGCTCCATAGGATTTCCTGAGTGTCGCCTTAGGCCAGAATCGTGAAGGTTTGCTGAACATGCTGCCTGCCCGTACCGCCGGTCCGACGTGGATTTGAGAGTGTCTCTGACGCTATTACAGCAAAGTCGTCAGGACTGAATGATCAAATGGTGTCACCTTTAGTTATTTTCACATTTTTAGTAGCACAACCCGATTGGGAACGCAAACGGATTTTTCGGGAAATCGTTTCGCAGGCGGAATACAGCCGATGCGGACACCATGATAACATCTTGTTATCATATTGAATAGAAAAATAATTGAACCATTTCGACCAAATATCCAACCGAGCGATGGATTCGGTACAGCTTGACAAACCGACACGACTTCTATAATAGATGAATGGTTCCATCTTTCAATATTCCAGGCCGGGATGGCGACATGATCAACTACTTCAAAGAAATCCGACCGGTACGGGCTTACGATGCGGTGGTCAAACAGATCGAGGACGCCGTCCTGTCGGGACGGCTGAAACCGGGCCACAAGCTTCCCCCCGAACGCGAACTCATCCGGCTGTTCAACATCAGCCGGCGAACCCTGCGTGAAGCCCTGCGGGTACTGGAGCAAAAAGGACTGATCCAGGTGAAACTGGGCTCGCGGGGCGGTGCCTTCGTGATCGACAACGTGCCCAATCGGCTGTGCGAAAGTCTTCACCTGCTGATCCGGCAGAAAAAGATTTCGACCCGCGACCTGACCGAATTTCGTATCCAAGCCGAGGGTCATGTGGTTGAACTGGTCTCACAACGGGCCTCTGAAAACGACCTGAATCGCCTTGAAAAACTCTTCGCGGCGGCCGGCAGACTCATCGCCCAGCCCCAGGCGGATTTCGAGCAGATCCTCGAAATCGAGGGCCGCATGCACCTGACCCTCGCCGAGATCAGCGGAAACGCCCTGTACACCATCATCATCAAAACCATCAATGACGCCCTGATCCTGCCTTCCTACCGGTACGATCCCATCGACAGCGCCTATATCCAGAGAGCCTTCAGCGACTGGCGCAAGCTGATCGATACCCTTCGCAGGCACCGGGGCGACGTGGCCCGCCGACTGATCATGGAGCACATCCGCTATTTCAACAGTCGCGCGGATGAATCGGAAAGGATTTCCGGAGGTCGGCCCCCGGCGCGGCCGCAGGGAGGACAACAGCGATGATCCAGACATCCCACACCACCGCCTGTTCGGCCGTGCTGCAGATACTGACCGACGACCAGATCGAGGAGATCAAGCGGGCCGCCTTTTACGTGATGGAAAAGGTGGGCTTCAACGTGCTGCACACCGGGGCGCGCAAACTGCTTCGACAGGCCGGAGCCGTCGTGGACAACGAACGGGTCCGTGTCCCCGAATTCATCGTCCGGCACTGCCTGGCGACGACACCCCGGGGGTTTACCGTCTATGACCGCGAGGGACGTCCGGCCCTGGAGGTGGAAGGCCGCAAGAGCTACTACGGCACAAGCACCGGCAGCCCCAACACGATGGATATTACCACCCGGGAGATCCGGCCCACGCGGGTGGCCGACATCGGTCTGGCGGCACGTGTCGCCGACGCACTGGACAACATCGACTGGGTCATGCCCATGGGGTCGGCGCAGGACGTGGACAGCATCTGTGCAGACCTGTACGAGTTCGAGGCCGTGGTCACCCACACGGTCAAGCCCCTGGTTTTTCTCTCCTACAGCCCGCGGGGGTGTGAACTGGTTTACGAAATGGCGGCTGAAGTAGCGGGCGGCCTCCACAACCTCCGGCAGCGCCCCTTTCTGATCGCCTACCCGGAACCCATATCACCCCTCGTTTTCCCGGAAGAAGTGGTCGCCCGCATCTTCATTGCGGCGGATCTCGGCATGCCCCAGATCCCCGGCCCGGCGGTGCTGGTGGGTGCCACCAGCCCGGTCACTCTCGCCGGCGCCGTGGCCCAATTGACGGCCGAGTCGCTGATGTGCCTGGTGCTGGCGCAACTGCGTCGGCCGGGCTGTCCCTGTGCCCTGAGCGGCAACGTCGGTGTCCCCGACATGGCTACCGGCCTGTCCAGCGAGGGGTGTCCCGAAACCAGCCTCGGCCTTGCCGCACAAGCCGAAGTGGCCCGCAGTTTCGGATTGCCCACCTGGGGACTGGCCGGCGCCACTGACGCCAAGGTCCTCGACGCCCAGGCTGGCGCCGAGGCCATGTTTTCCATCCTGGCCCAGGGTCTGGCGGGTTTGAACCTGATCCACGACGTCGGCTACATGGATATGGCCATGGTCTGCTCTCCCGCCCAGCTGGTGCTCGGAAACGACCTCGTCGGTATGGTCAAACGCTTCATCCGGGGAATAGAAATCAGCCGGGAGGCCCTGGCGCGAGAGGTGATTGCCGCCGTGGGACCGGGCGGCCATTTTCTGCAGGAAGACCACACCGCCGAACATTTCCGGCGCGAACTCTGGCGACCGACCGTCATGACCCGCCAACCCTACGAAACATGGCTGTCTGACGGTGCCAAAGACACGGCCCGGCGGGTCCAGGAGAAACTGGAGGCAATTACTACCGGCCACCGGGCGCCTGACTTGCCGGACAAGGTCCTGTCGGCTATAAGAAAAATCAGAGTTGAGGGTGAAAAAAAACTGTCTCGTTGAGATTGCACCCGAAAAGGGGTATCCCAAATACTGCACAGGTTGTATCTTCAGTACAAATAGACAAACCGCTGTTCTGAACAAGGAGGGCCTTCCATGCCCCAGATCGGATCCGACGTCATCGTCATCGGCGCCGGTCCTGCCGGGACCAGTGCCGCGGCGCTGGTCCGCCGGGCCGGCTTCACAGTCACCGTCATCGAAAAAGAACGTTTCCCGCGCTTCGTCATCGGAGAGAGCCTCCTGCCGCGCTGCATGGACCTTCTCCGGCAGGCGGGTCTTCTCGACGCCCTGAAAGCACGCGGCTACATCGAAAAAACCGGGGCTGTTTTCCTGGACGACGGCCGCCGCGCCGATTTCAATTTCGCCGACCAGTTCACCGGCGGCTGGAAGTACACCTGGCAGGTGCCCCGCGACGACTTCGACCAGACCCTGGCCGCCGCAGTGGAACAGATGGGCGTTCGCATTTGCTGGGGCCACACGGTGACGGACGCCGACTGCACCCCGAACGCCTGCACGGTGACGGCCGCCGACCCGGACGGGCAGCCGGTTTCTTTCTCGGCCCGTTTCGTCCTGGACGCCAGCGGCTACGGCCGGGTGCTGCCGCGCCTGCTGGACCTGGACCGGCCTTCCGACCTGCCCCGCCGCGATGCCGTTTTCGCACACTTCACCGGAGATCATCGGCCCGAGGGCAAAGAGGCCGGCAAGATCTGGATCTGCATGCTGCCGGAGAACGCCTGGCTGTGGATCATCCCTTTCAGCAACGGAAAGACTTCGGTGGGCGTAGTGGCCGAACCGCCGTTCATCGACGGGCTGGGGGACAACCTGGACGACGGGCTTTCCGCCGCCATCGCGCGGAGCGGTCCGGGCGCGGAGCGCCTGGCTGACCGCCGGCAGGCCTTCGGGGCCCTGCGCATCGACGGCTACTCCATCGGGGTCAGGCGGCTGCACGGCGACGGATTCGCGCTGACGGGCAACGCCACGGAGTTTCTCGATCCCGTGTTTTCCTCCGGCGTCACCCTGGCGCTGGAATCGGCCAACCGTGCCGCCGGGGTGCTGATCCGGCAGCTCAGTGGCGAGACCGTCGACTGGGAGGCGGATTACGCGGCCTACATGAGCCACGGCATCGACGTCTTCCGCACTTACGTGACCGCCTGGTACGACGGCCGCCTGCCAGCCATCTTCTTCAGTTCGCGGCCGTCCCCCGACATCGTCCGGCAGATCTGCTCGGTGCTGGCGGGATACGTCTGGGACATGGACAATCCCTACGTCGCAAGGCACGCCGAGGCGGTGGACAAGCTGGCGCGGCTGTGCCGCATGCACGCAACGAAGTAATCGTGGCGGCCCAGCCCCGGTATGTCGGCGGCGTGCCGGGAACAGAACGCAAGGCCTGGTGGATCCGCCCGAACGCGTTGGAAAAGGGTTTCCAAATCACCTGAAACCATGTATCTTGACAGTGGTCACCGTACCGTCGCAGGACCCATCTGCAGCGTTCCGGCACCTACGGATCTTTTCCCCCGGAAGAAGCAAGTAGTTTTTTCCAGAAACCGCCAACCTGCAACCCACGAGAAGGAGGTCCTCATGAGAAAACTGTTTTTATCCGTTTTTGTCGCCTGTCTGACGTTGTTTCTCCTCAGCGGCCCGGTGCTGGCCGGTTCCACCCTGGACCGCATCGAAAAAACCGGAAAGATCAAATTGGGGTTTCGCGAAGGCTCCATCCCCTTTGCCTTCATCGATCCCAAGGTGGGCAAACACGTGGGGTTTTCGGTGGAGATGGCCGGCCTGCTGGCCGAAAACCTCTCCAAGCGCTTCGGCAAGAAAATCGAGATCGAGCCTTTTACGGTAACCGTTAAAACCCGTATCCCCATGGTGGTTAACGGCACCGTGGATGTCGAGATGGGATCCACCACATATACCGCCAAGCGTGAAGAGGTGGCCGATTTCAGTCTGATTTTCTTCTTTTCCGAAACCACATTCCTGGTGCCAAAAGATTCGGGAATAAAAACCCTGGCCGACCTCAACGGCAAACGCATCGGCGCGGCAAGGGGTTCGACCAACCTTCAGGCCATCCAGAAGCTTGTCAAGGAGGGAAAGTTCAAACCGGCCAATATACTGGTGGTCGAAACGCATCCCCAAGGCATGTTGGCATTGAAAAGCGGCAAGATCGATGTCTATTCCACTGATCGCAGCCTGCTGGAAGGGTTGCGTATGAAAGACAAAAACCCAGACAAATGGACTACTGTGGATTTCGCCATCGCCTATGAGCCTTACGCCTATATTGTTCGCGAAAACGACTCGGACTTCCGCGATTTCGTCAACAACACCATCGTGTGGTCCATCAAGACCGGAAAATTCTTCGAGCTTTATGAAAAATGGATGGGCCCCAAGGGCGTAGTGCCCATCAAGATGTCCCAGGCTTACAAGGACTACCTGCAGATGATCGTCTATCCCATCTCCGACGGCTGGTGGAAGAAGAAATAGGAGCATCCCGACATGGGCCTGACATACGAATTCGACTGGGGAGTGCTCTGGCGATATCCCTACGGCGTATGGCTTCTCAAGGGGCTGGGACTGACCATTGTCATCGGACTGGCGGCCTGGATCATCGCCCTGGCCCTGGGCATTCTCGTCGGCACCCTGCGCGTTACGCGTTACCGCCTGCTGCGCTGGTTCGGTACGGCCTACGTGGAGGTGCTGCGCAACATTCCCCTGCTGGTGCAACTCTTTTTCTGGTTCTATGCCGGGCCCATGCTTTTCGGTGAAACCCTCTCGCGGAAGATCAACCACATTTCGGGCCTCAACATCTGGGTGTCCATCATCGGCATCGGCCTCTACACGGCCTCGCGGGTGGCGGAGCACGTGCGGGCAGGCTTCGCCTCCATCGGCCGCGACCAGTACCAGGCCGTGCTTTCCACCGGCATGACACAGGTGCAGATGTACCGCTATGTGATCATTCCCTATGCCCTACGGCTGATTATCCCGCCGCTGACCACCGAGTTCCTGACGGTTTTTAAAAACACCTCCATCGCCATGACCATCGGCGTCGCCGAACTCACCTTCCAGAGCTACCAGATCGACGCCGACACCTTTCACGGCCTGGAAGCCACCACCGGCGCCATGTTCATCTACCTGATCCTGGGTATCAGCGTGGTCAAGTTCATGAACCTGATCGAAAAGAAGTACAAGATTCAGGGACTGGTGGGGAGGTAACCCATGTTTGACGCTGTCGGCCGTAATTTCGGCTTCCTGATGGGCGGCCTGTGGGTAACCTTCCAGCTGTCCTTCTTCGCACTGACTGGCGGTATCCTGCTGGGGATGCTGGTGGGCCTGGCCCGGCTGTCCAAGAGACCGTGGATCTACTACCCGGTGACCGCCTACGTCAATTTCCTGCGCAACATCCCGCTGATTTTGGTCATTTTCTGGTTCTATTTCGTGATGCCGGTCCTGGTGGGGCGCTCCATCGACCCGTTTCCATCGGCGGTAATTTCCTTCATCATTTTCGAGGCCACCTACTTCGGCGAGATCTTCCGTGCCGGCTACCAGACCATCAGCAGGGATCTCGTGAGCGCCTCCTACGCCACCGGCATGACCTACTGGAAGACGGCACGCTACATCACCATCCCCATCGCCTTCCGGCGCATGCTGCCCAGCCTGATCACCCAGTCCATCGTCACTTTCCAGGACACCAGCCTGGCTTTCGTGATCGGGCTGCGCGAACTGGTGCGGCGCACCTCTATCGTGGACAATCTCGAGGTTCGCTCCATCGAGCTATACGGCTTCGCAGCACTGGTCTACCTGGTGGTCTGCCTGATCGGTTCACAGATCAGTCACTACTTCGAGGAAAAGGGCAGAAAGGCCAACATCATATGATCGAAATCAAGAAGCTGAACAAGTGGTTCGGTGATTTCCATGTGCTGACGGACATCAACGAGGTCATCGAGCGTGGCCAGACCGTGGTCATCTGCGGTCCCAGCGGTTCCGGCAAAAGCACCCTGCTGCGCTGCATCAACGGTCTCGAACCCTTTCAGAAGGGTGACGTCAGGGTGGACGGCATCTCGGTGGCCGACCCCAAGACGAACCTCTACAAGCTGCGCGAAAAGATCGGTATGGTGTTTCAGCGTTTCGAGCTGTATCCCCACATGACGGCCCTGCAGAACATCACCCTGGCGCCGATGAAAGTGCGCCGGTGGCCTCGCAGGAAGGCCGAGGAAAAAGCGCGCCGACTGTTGGAGCGCGTCGGCATTCCGGACAAGGCGGACGTCTATCCCGCCAACCTGTCCGGCGGACAGCAGCAGCGCGTGGCCATCGCCCGCGCCCTGGCCATGGAACCGGACTACATGATGTTCGACGAACCCACCAGCGCCCTGGACCCCGAGATGATCAAGGAAGTGCTGGACGTAATGATCGACCTGGCCAGGGGCGGCATGACCATGCTGTGCGTGACCCATGAAATGGGTTTTGCACGGGAAGTGGCCGACGAGATTCTTTTCATGGACCACGGACGCATCGTCGAACGCGGTACCTACGAGGGATTTTTCAACAACCCCAAGACCGACCGGGCCAGGGAGTTCCTGGCTCAGATCCTGGATTGACGCCATGCCGTCCCAGCCGGCCAGGATCGGCGCCATCGGCATACCGGAGAGAAAGCCGTGAACACCGGCAAGTGGTTTCTGCATCCCATTCTGATATTCATCCTCTCCATCTTCGCGCTGGTCGCCTCGCTGTTTCTCTACATCTACTGGTACATGGAGGCCAGCGTCCAGATGCGGGCGGTCATCGAGCGCTTCAACATCGACAGCACCCAGGTGCTGACCTCCCAGACCTGGATGGTCATCGTAGTGCTCTCGCTGCTGGTGGGCATCATCCTGATGGGCATCTTTTCCATCTTCGTTTACGGGCAGAAGACCTTCCAACTGTACCGCCTGCAGAACAACTTCATCAACAGCTTCACCCACGAGCTCAAGACGCCGGTGACCTCGCTGCAGCTCTTCCTGCAGACCCTCGGCAAACACGATCTCTCCCGTGAGGACCAGCTCAAGTATGTCCAGTACATGCTGGCCGACGTCAGCCGTCTGTCTGAAAACATCGACCGCATCCTCAACCTGGCGCGCATCGAGAGCAAGAGCTATGTCCACGAATTCGTGGACGCCGACTTGCAGGCCACCATCGAGCACTTCTTCGAGGACAACAACCACCTGTTCCGCGGCTGCCGGGTGCGTGTGCACCCGCCGGAGAGGCCGTTGCGCGACTACCGCATCCACCCGCAACTCTTCGACATGCTGCTGATGAACCTGGCGACCAACGCGCTCAAGTACAACGAATCCGACACGCCGCGCATCGACATCCGCTTCCAGCGCCGCGGCCGCAGGCTGCTGATTCACTTCGCGGACAACGGTATCGGTATGGAACGCCGGGAAGTTCCGAAAATATTCCGCAAATTTTACCAGATCGGGCGCACCGACGACATGACCGCCAAGGGCAGCGGAATCGGCCTGTACCTGGTGCGTACCATCGCGCACATTCACAAGTGGCGGGTGACGGCGGCCAGCGACGGCATCAACCGCGGATCGGTTTTCACCCTGATTCTGCCCCCCTGAAGACGCTGCCGCCGGGACGGGAGACAGCATGCACGGCAATTCAGTCAAAAGGATCCTGATTATCGAAGACGACGCCCACATCGCCGAAGGACTCAAGCTCAACTTGTGCCTGCAGGGCTACGAAGTGGAGTGCGCCGGCGACGGCTCCAGCGGGTTGCAGCAGTGGAAAAAATTCCAACCCCACCTCGTCGTGTTGGACATCATGCTGCCGGGCATCGACGGGCTGGCGGTGCTGCAGGCCATCCGGCTGGAGGACGAACGGCTGCCCATCCTGATCCTGTCGGCCAAATCCGCCTCCGACGACATCGTCAAGGGGCTGTCCTACGGGGTGGACGACTACATGCCCAAACCGTTCAACCTGGAGGAGTTCCTGCTGCGGGTGGAACGGCTGCTCAAGCGGGCCGACTGGAGCCGGGAGGCCCAGACCGACGGGCGGACGCCTCTCAAACGATTCGTTTTCGGCGGCAACCGCATCGATTTTGAAACCGGCACGGCCGAATGCCGGCAGGGACACATCGTTCTCACCGAGCAGGAACTGCGTCTGCTGCGGCTGTTTGTCGCCAACCGCGGCAAGCCCCTGTCGCGCGCCCGACTGCTGGAGGTGGGCTGGGGCTACAGCCGCCGCATCACCAGTCGCACGGTGGACAACTTCATTGTGCGGCTGCGCCGCTATTTCGAAGACGCCCCCAAGCAACCCGTCTACTTCAAAAGCATTCGCTCGGTGGGTTACGTGTTCGACCCCGAGCCGCCGCCCGCCAACGGTTCGCACGGCGCTGCCCCGCCCCACCCCTCACCGGCCCCCCGGTGATTTGTAAAACTTTTGTCACAAGGCCGCTTTTACTTGCGGCCGCCCCCCCCATGCCCTAAATTTCGAGAGGCAACCGGCGGGGCATGCCGCCCCGGCGAATAGCTCCCGGTGAAGCCGTCCACTGGACCTCCCCGGGAAGAAAGTGTTTTCCAATATGCATTTACCCCAATTGAGGATCGGCCACCTGGTCAGCCGCACGCCCATCGTCCAGGGCGGCATGGGCGTCGGCATCTCGCTTTCGGGCCTGGCATCGGCCGTGGCCAACGAGGGCGGCATCGGCGTCATCTCGGCCGCCATGCCGGGCATCCACGAACCGGACATCGCCACCAACGGCGACGAGGCGCACATGCGGGTGCTGCGGCGCGAGATTCGCAGGGCACGGCAGCTCACCGACGGCATCCTGGGTGTCAACATCATGGTGGCGCTGACCAACTACGCCGACATGGTGCGCACCGCCATCGAGGAGGGTATCGACATCATCTTCTCCGGCGCCGGCATGCCCCTGGACCTGCCGGGCTACCTCTCGGCCGGCGACCGCACCCGACTGGCGCCCATCGTCTCCTCGGGGCGGGCGGCGCGGCTCATCTGCCGCAAGTGGCGTTCGCGCTACGACTATCTGCCCGACGCCATAGTGGTCGAGGGCCCCCGCGCCGGCGGCCACATCGGATTCAAGCCGGAGCAAATCGAGGATCCGGCCTTTTCTCTGCGCCACCTGGTGGAGGACGTGCTTGCGGCCGTGGCGCCTTTCGAGGATTTATGCGGGCACGCCATACCGGTCATCGCCGCCGGAGGAATCTACACCGGCGTCGACATGCACCGCTTTCTCTCCATGGGCGCGGCCGGCGTACAGCTGGGGACCCGCTTCGTGGCCACCTTCGAGTGCGATGCCGATCCGGCCTTCAAACAGGCCTACGTCGATGCCCGGCGCGAAGACATGGTCATCATCCAGAGCCCCGTGGGAATGCCGGGCCGCGCCGTGCGCAACCACTTCCTGGACGATGTCGACCTCGGCCGCAAGGCGCCTTTCAAGTGCCTGTACCACTGCCTGCGGAGCTGCCGGCGCCGCAAGAGCCCCTACTGTATCGCCATGGCCCTCGAAAACGCCCGCAGGGGCCGCCTCGGCAAAGGATTCGCTTTCGCCGGGCAGAATGCCTACCGCATCGATAAAATCATTTCCGTCAGGGCCCTGATGACCTCGCTGATCGATGAATTCGATACAGCGGCCGCACCGGCCCAGGAGAGGATCGTGCCGCATGTTTCAACGCTTGAAGCCCCACGCCCTGGGGGCGCTCTCGCTGAGCCTGTATTTCTATAACACGGTATTCTGGGCCCCCCCCCTGATGGTCTTCACGGCCCTGAAGATGCTGGTGCCCGTCAGGGGGTGGCAACGGCTGTGCGGTCGCATCCTCAACGGCTGCGCCACCTGCTGGGTGGGCGGCAACAACCTCAACCAGCGGCTGCTGTCCGGCACCCGCTGGGACGTTCAGGGCCTGCAGGACCTCGACAAAAAGGGTTGGTACCTGGTGATCTCCAACCACCAGTCCTGGGTGGACATCCTGGTGCTGCAGCGTATTTTCCACCGCCGCATCCCCTTTCTGAAGTTCTTCCTGAAAAAAGAACTGATCTGGATCCCCATCCTCGGGCCGTGCTGGTGGGCGCTGGATTTTCCCTTCATGAAACGCTACTCCAAGCGCTTCCTGAAGAAGCACCCCCACCTGAAGGGCAAGGATTTCGAGACCACCGTCAAGGCCTGTGAGAAATTTAAAACCCTTCCCGTGTCCGTGATGAACTTTGTGGAGGGCACCCGTTTTTCACCGGAAAAACAGGCCCGCCAGCGATCGCCCTACCGGCACCTGCTCAAGACCCGGGCCGGCGGCGCCGCCCTGGTGCTGAGCACCATGGGGCCACAGATGAACGCTGTCCTGAATGTCACCATCGCCTACCCCGGCGGTGTAAAGTCCTTCTGGTCGTTTCTGTGCGGCCGCATCGAACGGATCACTGTGCGCGTCAATGCCATCCCGGTGACCGACACCCTGATCGGAGACTATGCCTGCGACCGCGCCTTCCGGACCCGCTTCCACCGCTGGCTCAACAACCTCTGGGTCGCCAAGGACCGGCTGATCGACGACCTGCTGCACCAGTCCCAAGTCCCCCTTCATCACTACCTGGTCTCCGCATGAGCCGTGCCGGTCGTGCAAGGAGTGTCCCCGATCCCCCAGGGCAATCACGAGCAGCTTTGGCATGAGTTGATGCCGTGACCTTTCATGGGTTGCGTGCACCCGGGTTCGAGGGGCCATGCGACTTACGATTGCCTTGCACGAACCCCCGAACCGCATGAGAACCGGCATTTTTCCCCTTGACATTTTGTAACAGTTATTACAATGCTTGTGTAATAGTTGATCGGGAATGCGACGATGGCAATGGCCGATTCGGAAAAATGGCTGCTTCTGATCCACCAAATCCCTCCGGGGTCCAACGCCCTGCGCGTGAGAATCTGGCGGCGACTGCAGCAGATCGGTGCCGTGGCAATCAAGCAATCGGTCTACGCCATGCCTT
>CAYZCL010000109.1:0-34867 GCA_964476595.1 uncultured Desulfobacteraceae bacterium | reverse complement strand
CAGCTGCAGGAGCTCGAGCGCAGCCGCGAGAACGCTTACGGCGGCCTGACGCGCCAGGTGGCCGAACTCTCCCGCAGCCAGCAGGACCTGCAGCGCGAGACCGCCCGGCTGGCCACCGCCCTGCAGGTACCCCACGTGCGGGGCCGCTGGGGGGAGATGACCCTGCGCCGCGTGGCCGAACTGGCGGGCATGGTTCACCGCTGCGATTTCTTCGAACAGCAGCAGTCCACCCGGGACCGCGTCACCCGACGGCCGGACATGGTGGTCCACCTTCCCGGCGGGCGGCTGATCACGGTGGACGCCAAAGCGCCTTTGGACGCTTATCTAAAAGCCCTGGCGGCCGATAATGAAGACGAACGCAAAAAGCAGCTGCGACGCCACTGCGCGCAATTGAGCGCCCATGTCATGCAGCTCTCCCAGAAGGCCTACTGGTCGGGCATCGACCCGTCGCCCGAGTTCACGGTGCTGTTCATCCCCGGCGAAAATTTCTTCAGCGCCGCGTTGGCCGAAGACGACGGCCTCATCGAGACGGCGGCCCGCCGGGGGGTCGTGCTGGCCACACCCACGACCTTGATTTCGCTTTTGAAAACCGTGGCCCTGGCCTGGCGCCAGGAGACGGCGGCGCGCAACGCGCGGGCCATCGCCGAACTGGGCGGCGAACTCTACGGTCGGCTGGTCCACCTGGCCGAGCAGCTCCAGAACCTGGGCCGCAGCATCGAAAAATGCGCCGACAGTTACAACGGCATCGTGGGGTCGTTCGAGCGCCGGGTGCTGGTCTCGGCGCGCCGCTTCGAGGAACTGGGGGTCTCCTCCGGCAAGGGCCGCTCATTGCCCGACCTGCCGCCGGTGGAGGACAAGGTGCGCAACGTCGACGGGAAAGGACACCGATGAAAATGTTTTGTTTCCGCCGCAGGTTCAAAATCATGCTGATCCTGGCTTTCGTCCTGATGGGGGCGGCCTGCAGCCACAGCCAGACCGTCCGCAACGCGCTGGACGAGATTCCGATGGTGCGCCTGGACCCCGGGCAGCTGCCGGAATTCCAAGACGACCTGGATTTCGTGGGGATGCACTTCGCCGTCGAGCAGACCCTGCGCTACCTGGCCAGCCAGCCGCCGGACCGCCTGTTCGTCTTCGGGCAGGACACCTATTCCACCGCCCACATGATGCGCTCACTGGACCTGTTCGCCGCATTTCTCAACCGACACCCCACGCGACGGGAGCTCAACCGCTTCATCCGCGAGAATTACACCGTCTACCGATCGGTGGGCGGCCCGCGCACCGGACGTATGCTGTTCACCGGCTATTTCGAACCCTCGCTGCGCGGCAGCCTGACCCCCGACGCCGAGTACCGCTACCCGGTGTACACCCGCCCGCCGGACCTGATCACCATCGACCTTTCGCGCTTTTCGAAAAAATACCGCGGCCAGAAGCTCACCGGACGCATTGTGGGACAGCAGTTCGTACCCTACTACGACCGGCGACAGATCGAGCGCCGCGAGGGCTTCAACCCCTCCCCGGGCACCGTGCTGCTGTGGGTCAACAACCGTATCGACCTGTTTTTCCTGCAGGTCCAGGGATCGGGCAAAGTGTATCTCCGTGACGGCCGCTCGGTTCACGTGCACTACCAGTCGGCCAACGGCCGCCCCTACCGCAGCATCGGCAAGCTGCTCATCGAGCAGGGCAAGATCGACCCTTCCGAGATGTCCATGCAGCGCATCCGCACCTACCTCGAGACCCATCCCGACGAGGTGGACGGTGTGCTGAGCTACAATCCCAGCTACGTTTTCTTCAAGTTCGAGCGGCAGGGCCCCAAGGGGTACCTGGACGTGCTGCTGACGGCGGGGCGTTCGCTGGCGGTGGACAAACGCGTCTTTCCGATGGCCGCACTGACCTACATCGACACCCGCAAGCCGCTGGTCGACGGCGGCGGCCGCATCGACACCTGGACCGCCTGCCGGCGCTTCACCGTCTGCCAGGACACCGGCGGCGCCATTCGCGGGCCGGGACGCGCGGATCTCTTCTGGGGCAGCGGCGCCTATGCCGAGATCGCCGCTGGGCACATGCGCAGCCCGGGGGATCTCTACTTTCTGGTAATCCGCCCCGAGCGGGTGGAAGCCGCTGCTGCGATGCGCCTGGTCCGGAAATGAGCATCGACTACCTCGCCCGCATCGCCGAGTGGAACATCCGTCCGGCCCTGCCGACGGCCGACCGCTGCGCGCTGATGGTCATTGACATGCAGGAGCACTTCCGTTTCACGGCGGCCGCCATCCTCGAAAACATCACGGCGCTGGTGCAGGCCTGCCGAAAGTGCGGCATGCCGGTAATCTTCACCCGCCACGGCCACCGCGACCCGGACGTCGACGGCGGCATGCTGGGCGTTTGGTGGTCCGACCTGATCCGCCGCGGCTCGCCCGCCTGGGAACTGCTGCCCGAACTGGCGCCCGGGGACTCCGGGAGTATCGTCGACAAAAACCGCTACAACGCCTTTGCCGGAACGGACCTGGACGACCGGCTGCGGGCCGACGGCGTGCGCGAACTGATCGTTACCGGGGTGCTCACCAACTGCTGCTGCGAGACCACCGCGCGCGACGCTTTCGTGCGCGACTACCGCGTCTTTTTCGTGTGCGACGCAACCGCCACCGTCAGCGAGGAACTGCACCTGGCCTCGCTCCAGAACCTGGCCTTCGGTTTCGCCCACGTGGTCTCCACCACCCGGCTGCTGCAACACCTCGTCCGGCCTTGATCATCGGGACCGTTTCCCGTATCCTGCTGTTGAAATCCCGACCCCGGTAACCGCTTTGCACTTTGGCCCGGATTCAGCGGCATCGGTACGGATCTCCGGGGGGACTTCGCCGTTGCACATCTTTCGGGAAACCAAAGACAGACCGTCAAGCGATCCATTCATCGAAGGGAGGCGTCATGACATCCAAGGTTTACCTGGCCCGCGTTGCGGACGGGGCTCCGGCGGCGGAACAGGCCGGGGCCCTGGAAAAAGTCCTCAAGGCCGGCGGTTTCCTGGACCGCCTTCAGCGCCTGGATATGGTGGCTGTCAAGGTCCACGTCGGCGAAAAGCACAACGTCACCCACGTGCGTCCCGAAGTGGTTGCCCGCGCGGTCTCGCTGGTACGCGACGCCGGCGGGCAACCGTTTCTGACCGAGACGGCCACCCTCTACCGGGGTGAACGCGAAAACGCCATCAAACACGCTCTTCACGCCCACGCCCATGGTTTCGGTATCGAAGCCGTCGGCGCGCCGTTCATCTCCGCAGACGGCCTCTCGGGCACCGACGAAGCCGAGGTGCGCGTCGACGGTGAGTTTCACCGCAGCGTCAAGGTCGCCGGCCAGATCCTGCTGGCCGACGCCCTGATGGTCATCAGCCACCCCACCGGTCACATGGGCAGCGGCCTGGGAGCGGCCATCAAGAACGTCGGTATGGGCCTGGCCTCTCGGGCCGGAAAGATGCGCCAGCACAGTTCCATCACCCCGGAGGTCGAGCCGGAGAAGTGCGAGAACTGCGGCAAGTGCCGACAGTGGTGTCCGGTGGACGCCATCGACGAACGCGAGGGGGTGTCGTGCATCCGTCCGCAGGATTGCATCGGCTGCGGCGAGTGTATTGCCGTGTGCCGCTACGGCGCGGTGAAGTTCGACTACGCCATCGAGTCGCCCGTGCTGCAGAAGAGCATGGCCGAACACGCCGCCGGCGTGCTGGCCCACTTCGGGGGCAGAACGGTTTTCATCAACGTACTGGTGGGCATGACCCGGGAGTGCGACTGCCTGAACAAGCGCCAGGAGAAGGCTTTCGCCGACGTCGGCATCCTGGCCTGCGACGATATCGTGGCCGCCGACCAGGCCACGCTGGACATCAGCGCCGCGGCCCACGGCAGCGACCTGGCGCACCAGTCCTTTCCCAAGCTGGATCCGACCATCCAGATCCGGCATGCCGAGAAGATCGGCCTGGGAAACCGCGCGTACCGGCTGGTGGAGGTCTGACCGTCCGCCCGGCTAAGCGCGTGTGCATCAACGGTTGTAACGGCGGTAGAGGCGCAGCACCTTGCTGACGTAGTTGCGCGTCTCTTCGAAGGGTGGGATGCCGTTGCAGCGCTCCACGGCGCCCGCACCGGCGTTATAGGCCGCCACGGCCTTGGTGAGATCGCCGCCGAAACGCTCCAGGAGTTTCTTCAGAAAGCGGGTGCCACCCATGATGTTCTGACGGGGGTCGAAGGGGTTTTCAATGTCGCAGACATCGAAATTCTCGGGCATGATCTGCATCAGCCCCTTGGCGCCTTTGCGCGAGATCGCCCTGGGATTGTAGTCCGACTCCACCTTGATGATGGCCTTCAGCAAGGCCTTTGAAATACCGTGCCGACGGGCGGCTTCATCGATAAAACGTCGGTACTGGGCGGGGTTGGTGTCGGCGCTGAAAGCCGGCACCCGGTACTTGTAGGCTTCCTTGAAATAGGGGCGGAACTTCTGGGAGGAGGGCGTGTTGGTGAAATGCATCACGCCGTCCTTGTCGCGGTAGAAATACACTTCGGCCACAGACGGAAGGGCGTAAAAAAAGACCAGCGTCACCCCCAGAAAACCGCCTGCCACCCAGCCAGTGATCTTTCTGATTTTCTCCGTGAGATGCATTGCCCCTTCTATATCAAACTGTTACCGGTTTTCAAGTAGTTTTTCAGAACCCGAGCATACTCAGAAAAGTTTCAGCTGAACCTCCCGCGGCCTGGATTTGCGCCGGTCGGCGGGTGCCTGCTGACGAAACAGGGCGCTGTCAATGTCGTCCAGGAACGGAGACGGCTTGCGGACCCGCCGCTTCCCATGAATGATACGCCTGTTTGCCCGCACCAGGAACAGCCGCTCCATGGCGCGCGTCATGGCCACGTAGAAAAGCCGACGTTCTTCTTCCCTGTCGCCGGCGGCTCCCTCGCGCGCATAGGGGATCAAACCCGCTTCGCACCCGGTGATGAACACCACCGGGAACTCGAGCCCCTTGGCCGCGTGCATGGTCATCAGGGCCACCCGTTCGACACCCGGCATCCAGAGATCGGTGTCGCTCTCTAGTGCCATATCGGCCAGAAAGGTCCGGCCCTTGAGTTCGGCCTGCTGCAACAGTCTCTCGAGGATTTCGCGGCCCGGCTCGTCTTCGGACATGGCCTGCCCGAGCAATGCAAAGGTCTTCTGCGCCGGCAAAGAAGCCAACTTTTCACGCAAAGACAGGCCCGATAGACGTTCGCCAAGATCCTGCAGGTCCCGTATGAGCTCGTCCAGCAGGCGCTGCTGGGGCGTTTCGACGCCTTCCAGGCAGACGCGTCGTGCCCGGTACATGCACTGCTCCAGTGATAATTTCCGCGCGCAGCACCAACTGCGGAACCGCAACCAGGTGTTGCGGGATATGGCGCGCGCCGCCGGATGCAGGCCGGCGACCCTTTCCAGGTCGAACAAAGCGGCCCGCCTCTCCAAGACTTTCAACAACGACAGCGCTCCCGCCACCGTCGGGCGCAACAGCACGCTTTCCCGGCTGGCCACCTGGTGTGGAATTCCGGCGGAGGTAAACACCTCGGAGAGCACCTTTGCCTGCTCGCCGGTGCGGTAGAGTACGGCAAAATCGGAAAAACCGTACTGCCGCACGCGGTGCATACGCCTGATTTTGCCGCTGTCGATGGCGTGCAGCGACATGCCGCCCACCATTTCCTCGATGACTTTTCCCACTGCGACCGCTTCGGCCCGTTCGGTGGGGGTTTCCAGAACATCGATCCAGGCACGCCCCACGATACCGGAATGCAGTTCCGGCAACCGGCCGGCAATCGGATGCTCGTCCGCCGGCGACGCCCCGCCTTTCCGATCCGGACGCCTGCCGGCGCCGATCAGCTGAACGGCGGCATCCAGAATGGTCTGGGCAGAGCGGTAGTTGCGCGTCAGTCGAACCACGGCGGCGCCGGGAAAGTCCGAAACGAAACGGGCGAAATAGGCGACTCTGGACCCCCTGAAACCGTAGATGGACTGGTCGGGGTCTCCGATGGCGCAAAGGTGGTGCGCGTTCGGGGATAGGTTCTTGACCAGACGGTACTGCCCATGATTGATGTCCTGGTACTCGTCTATGAAAATGTAGCGGAAGCGTTCCCGGCAGTGACTGCGAAAGGCATCGTCCCCCTCCAGGCGCCGTACGATGCGCATGATGAGATCTTCGAAATCCATCAGCCCCTGGCTGTCGAGCAGCTCCTGGTAAAGGCGGTAGGCTTCGGCCACCTCCCGCAGGGAGGGGTCGACGTCTTTCCCCCCCGACAGGTCATCGGGCGTCAGGATACGCTGCTTGGCCGAGGCGATTCGCTGCTGCAGTTCGGCCGTTCTGAAGGGGAGTTCTTTTTTGCGCCGGCGCAGCGTCACGGCGGCCTCTTTCACCCACAGCTGCTGTTCGTGCGCGTCGATCAAATGTCGGTCTTTGTCTTCGAGCAGCTGCATGCAGAAGCCGTGAAAGGTGGCCACCAGGGGCATGTAAAGGTCTTTTCCCACCAGTTGACGAATTCGCCGACGCATCTCCTCGGCGGCCCGGTTGGTGAACGTCAGGGCGAGCATGGCGTTCGGGTCCACTTCCCGCGCCTTCATCAGGAAAGCGATCTTGCGGGTCAGGGTGCGGGTCTTTCCGGTGCCGGGACCGGCCACGATCAGCAGGAACCCCCGGTCCACACGGGCCGCCTCCCGCTGGGCGCTGTTGAGTCCCTCCAGGGGATCTTCGGTTGCGGCCCCGGCGTTCGTCGGGGCTTCGCGCTCGGGTTGCCTTTTTTTCACCGCCGGACGGAAGGCCGCCGATGGGCGGGATTTTTTTCGTTTGGCGGGCGGGGATTTTTCGACCCAGCCGCTCCCGGCGAAGAGCGAATGCTGTCCCATGAGCCGGTCGCGTTCGTGATCCGCGAAGATGCGGATGCGTCCGAACTCACCGTCAAATCCCGGCGCGATCTCGATGCGTCCCGCACGCATGCGCTTTACGGCCTCGCCCAGCAGTGGAATCCCGGCGCGGTCGATGTCCTCGACGGCCTTGAGGTGCAGGATCTCGAACTCACTGCCCAGTTTCGACAGTGCCTGCTGATACCAGCGGCGCACTTTCTGGGTGGCGGGTCCCACCCGAAAGATCTCAGACAGGATATCGCACAGCGGGATCAGGCTGTAATAGGGTTTGGCTCCCGACGGCCGTTGATCGGGCTTGCGGTCGGCCAGCGCCATCACCCGGTTGAGCACCCCGCGGGTCAGCGGTTTTCCGCACACGGGACACTTTCCACCGGCGGCCGCCGTCTCCTCGGGATTCCAGCAGACACCGCACTTGCGGTGGCCGTCGTAGTGGTATTTTCCCTCTTCCGCGAAAAATTCGAAGGTTCCCAGGAAACCGCCCGAATCCCGGAACGCGAGCGCCCGGCGGATGGCGAAATAGTCCAGACGGGTGTCAAACCAGTTGGCCTCGCGACCCAGCTTGGCGGCCGAGTGGGCGTCGGAATTGGAGACCAGCGTGAACCGCTCCAGGCCCGAGACCATCCAGTTCATGGCGGGATCCGATGAAAGCCCGGTCTCGATGGCAAAAATGTGTTCACTGAGATCTTCAAAGCACTCCTCGACGGAATCGAATCCCAACTTGGAGCCCAGCAGCGAAAACCAAGGCGTCCAGATATGAGCCGGTATCAGGCAGGCCGCCTCGGAGGTCTCCAGCACGATCTCCAGCAGGTCCCGCGCATCCAGCCCGAGAATGGGACGGCCGTCCGAGGAAATGTTGCCGATGCGCGAAAGGCGGCTGTTGAAACGCTCGCAGGTTTCCAGATCGGGCATCAGCACGAGATTGTGGTTTTTCCGGACCCGTCCGTTTTTCTTGTAGATGTTGCTGATCTCGCAGGTCAGCATGAAGCGCACTTTTCCGGGCAGTGACACCGGCAGCTGTTTCTCGCCGTTTTGTTCGATCTCGTCGCGGAGCCGAAATAGACCCGGCTCGGCCGGCTCCAGTTTTTCCTTCAACTCGGCAAACCAGCCGGGGTGGGTGAAATCCCCGGTTCCCACTACGGTAATGCCCTTGAGCCGTGCGGAACGGTAGAGACTCTCCAGATCCAGGCTTTTGGACGTCGCGCGTGAAAACCTGGAATGAACGTGCAGATCGGCGATAAATCTCATTAAAATCCTGTAATTATCTGTCCTTCAGGTTCATTATTTTCTTGTTTCTATCACCGAAACAAGGTATAATGAAACGTTATGCTGCAAATATAAAGGAAACCAATCCCATGGGATTACGCTCATCTACCGTATCGCTGACGCGATACAAGGTAAACGGAAAATTTGAAGGTCCGGTGACCGACACGGTTTTGAAGGGCCTGCGGTCTTTCTGCATCACGGACATCGACGAAGACGATACGGAAAAAAGCGTCGGCTGGACCTCCTGGGAAACCCCTTACCAGCCCGATTTCAGCGGCTCTTCGTTCATGCTCGGAACCTACATGGTATTTTCCATGCGCATCGACAAGAAGACCCTGCCGCCCAAAACCGTCAACAAGCACTACACCCTGGCCATGGAAAAAAAGCTGTCCGAAGACGGCCGGGCCTTTCTGTCGGCAAACGAAAAAAAACTGCTCAAGGAATCAGTTGTTCAGTTATTGAACAAACGAATTCCCGCAACCCCCAACGTCTACGACATCGTGTGGAGCTACGAAGATTCGCGGCTGTGGTTCTTCTCCAACCTCAAGGCCGCCAACGAGGAGCTGGAATCCCTGTTTCTGAAATCCTTTCAGCTGTCGCTGATCCGCATTTTTCCGTACACCGGAGCGTACCTGCTTTCGGACCTCACGGATCCGGAAAAAGACATGCTGGCGACGCTTACCCCCACACTGTTCAGGAAATAGACCATGCTCGATCTGGCCCTGGCGTATACCCGCTACCGCTTCCTGGGAAACGAGTTTCTGACCTGGCTGTGGTACATCATCGAAAACGACCAATACAACGATCCGGGCGGCGGTGATGAAAACACCGCCGATCCCGCCTCCCTTCAGGTCGGCAACCGGCTGGTGCTGGAAAACCGGCAACAGGAAGGCCTGGAAACCATTACCATCAAAGGAGACGACGCCGGCCTGGAAGAGGGTATCCTGGCCCTTCGCAAGGGCGCGCTGGTCAGCGAAATCAACCTGAAATTCAACTTGGGTGCCCAGCAGTGGACCTTCACCCTTAAGGGGGAGAGCCTGAACGTGAGCAACCTCAAGTTTCCCGAACCGACCGTCGTGGAAACCAAGCAGGACCTGGAGGCCGCTACGCTGGACCGCATATTCATGACCGAAAAAGTCGTGGACCTGATCGAAAACCTGTACACCCGGTTCGTCAAGCAGCGGCTCTCCCCGCGCTGGGAAAGCGAAACCCTCGCGGAGATACGCAAGTGGATGTACTCCGACGCGTGAGCGTCTTTCAGCCGGAGTCCGTGGTGCTTCCGTGTTGACAGCCTTGACAATCAATTTACGATAACCCGGCGGTTATTGACAATCCCCGTGTAACGGTCGACAACGGGGGGGATATCATTTGCCAACGCCCATTTTTCCGACAGTCCATTTTGTTTGATTTTCGATTCAACTCAACAGCTTAAAAAGTTATTGGACTTATAGACAACCTTTCATCTTCATCTTTTAAGAATTAATAAAAAAAAAGAAGAAAGGACAACAATGGATATCATTATCAACAGGGATCTGTTTCAGGATATCCTCGGCAAGGTCCAGGGCCTGACCGGGCGCAAGAGCAACCTGGCCATCACGTCCTGCGTCTTTCTCAAGACGACTGCGGAGGGGTTCTTTATCGCCGTGACCAACCTGGAGACCGGGTACGAGGGACAGTTTCCGGCCGAGGTTCAGAAAGAGGGCGCCATCGCGGTCAATTCCAAGAAGCTTTACGAAATCGTAAGGGAATACCCCGGCGAGGAAATCCGGCTGCACGAAATCGAGAACTACTGGATCGAAATCGGCCACGAGAAGATTCTGTTTCACATCGTGGGCATGAACCCGGAGGATTTTCCCGAAAGCCCCCACATCGGCAATATCAGCTATTTCGAGATGCCGTCTCCGACACTCAAGAAGATGATCGACCGCTCGGTGGTCATCGGGCCGGCGTCGGATGAGAAAAGGGCCCACATCACCGGCGTGCTGCTGGAAAAAATCGCCGATGGAAACGGCGGCATCCGCATGGTCTCGACCGACGGCAGCCGCCTCTCCATGGTGGATTACCTTTTCGAGAAGCCCACCGAGGCGGTCATCGGCGACGGCGTCCTGGTACCCAAGCGGGAACTGGTGGAAGTGGGAAAATTCCTCGACGACGACGGCGTGGTCGAAGTGGGGCTCAGGGACAACCATATGGTTTTCAGGAAAAAAGCCGAAACCATCATCGTCCGGCTGCTGGAAGGCGAATTTCCGGACTACACGGCCATCATGAACATGATGGGCGGCCACGAAATTCATCTCAACCGGCAGCTTTTCCTGAACATGCTCCGGCGGATGTCCATCGTTTCCTCGGAAAACTATCGCAGCGTGGTCTTCCACTTCACCGACGGTCAGCTGACCATCAACTCGACCAACCCGGACATCGGTGAATCCAAGGAGGAGATGCAGATCGACTTTTCCGGCGAAGCCATCGAGGTGGCTTTCAACCCGCGTTTTTTCATGGACGCACTCAACGTCATCGAGGAAGAGGAGGTCGTTCTGAGAATCCGCGATGCGGAGAACCCCTGCTTCATCCAGGGGGCCGAGGACAAGAGTTTTCTGAGCGTGGTGATGCCCATGCGCATATGAAGCACCGCTTTTCCCCGGAAAAGGGCTGTCCCGCAAGCCGGCCCCCGGGTTCGGAAAGGGGGCACGCGAAACCAACGCAAGGCAAAAGAGGGTAAACGGAATGCCGGACCAGACTTACAACGAAGACAACATCAAGATTCTCGAAGGACTCGAGGCGGTACGCAAAAGGCCTTCCATGTACATCGGCAACGTGGACGTGGAGGGACTTCACCACCTGGTCTACGAAGTCGTCGATAACAGCATCGACGAGGCCATGGCGGGATATTGCGATCTCATCCAGGTGACCATCCACACCGACGACAGCATCAGTGTGGAAGACAACGGCCGCGGAATACCGGTGGGTATTCACAAGAAGGAGAAGGTCCCGGCCGTCGAGGTGGTCATGACAAAGCTGCATGCCGGCGGAAAATTCGACGACCACTCCTACAAGGTGTCCGGCGGGCTGCACGGCGTCGGCGTATCGGTGGTCAACGCCCTGTCCTCGTTTTTGGAGGTCGAGATCTACGCGGACGGACGCATCTACCGGCAGACCTATGAAAAAGGAAAGAAAACCAGTGAGCTGGAGGTGACCGGAAAGACCCGCAAGAGGGGTACCAGGGTTCATTTCGTGCCGGACGCGGAAATTTTCAACACCGTCCACTACAACTACAACATCCTCTCCCGGCGCCTGAGGGAACTGGCCTTTCTCAACCGCGGGGTGCGCATCAAGATCGAGGATGAACGTTCCGACCGCAAGGACGAGTTTTTTTACAAGGGCGGCATCGTCTCTTTCGTGGAATACCTCAACCGTCACCACAATGTGCTGCACAAGCCCATCTACGTCGAGGGCGTGCGCAACGACGTGGCCATCGAGGTCGCCATCCAATACAACGACACCTACAAGGAAAAGATCTTCTCTTTTGCCAACAACATCAACACGGTAGAGGGCGGATTTCACCTCAGCGGCTTCAAGGCGGCCCTCACGCGCAGCATCAACGCTTACGCCAGCAACGGCAATCTTCCCAAAAACATGCAGGTCAAGATCGGCGGGGACGATGTGCGCGAGGGATTGACGGCCATCATCAGTGTGCGCATCAAGTCGCCGCAGTTCGAGGGGCAGACCAAGACCAAGCTGGGAAACAGCGAGGTGAAGGGGCTGGTCGAGTCGCTGATGAACGAGAAGCTGAGTATTTTTTTCGAAGAAAATCCATCGGTTGCCAGGAAAATCATCGGCAAGGCGGTGGAAGCTTCGCGGGCCCGGGACGCCGCCCGGCGGGCCCGTGACCTGGCGCGCAACAAGGGAGCCCTGATGGACTCCACCCTGCCCGGAAAACTGGCCGAATGTCAGCTGACCGATCCCGCGCAGCGCGAACTGTTCCTGGTGGAGGGCGATTCGGCCGGCGGGTCCGCCAAACAGGGCAGGGACCGCAGGTTCCAGGCCATCCTCCCGCTGAAGGGCAAGATCCTCAATGTTGAAAAAGCGCGCTTCGACAAGATACTCAAAAGCGAGGAGATCAAGAACATCATCACGGCGCTGGGGACCGGTGTCGGCAAGGAAGAGTACAGCGTGGAGAACATCCGTTACCACAAGGTCATCATCATGACCGACGCCGACGTGGACGGTTCCCACATCCGGACCCTGCTGCTGACCTTTTTCTATCGCCAGATGCCCGAGATCGTCGACCGCGGTTACCTTTACATCGCCCAGCCGCCGCTCTACCGGGTGGGCAAGGGTAAAAAGGCCCTCTATCTCAAAGACGACGGCCAGCTCAACGAGTACGTCATCAAGCGTGTCTGCGAGAAAAAGACCATCAAGATCGATGAACAGAACCTGCTGGCCGAACACCAGATGTTCCTGCTGATCAAACAGCTTTCCGAACATTTCAGCATCATGTCGCAATTTGAACGGCGCGGCATCTCGGCCGAACTGGTCGAACTGCTGATCAGCGAACGCATCGACAGCCTCGCCTATCTCCGAAACCGGGAAAAGATGGAGGCGCTGGCAGGGGTCCTTTCCAAACACGGATTCCAGGTGAGCGAACCGCTGTGGCGCGAGGATCGGCGCATCTTCGAACTGGAGGTGCTGCCGGCCGTTCAGGATGGCATTTCGGGAGACGCCATGGAAATGGCGGTTCACAAGATCAATATCGGACGAAGCTTTGTTTTTTCCGAAGAATTTCAAAGGTTACTGGATATCGACCGCAAGATCCAGAAATACAGCGGCAAGCGTTTCAGCGTGTACAACCGCAAGAAGGAGGGCCGGCCCACGGTTTTCGAGGACCGCCGCGAATTGCTCGAACACTTGATGGAAGAGGGTAAGAAAGGCATCGAGATCCAGCGTTACAAAGGTCTCGGCGAGATGAACCCGGACCAGCTGTGGGAGACCACCATGAACCCGGAAAAGAGGACCTTGCTGCAGGTGCGGGTCGAGGACGCGGTGGTGACCGACGAGATATTCACCATCTTGATGGGTGAAGAAGTCGAACCGCGGCGGGAGTTCATCCAGAACAATGCCCTCGAAGTCAGCACCCTGGACATCTGACCCGGGACCGACCGCTTCAATTTTGTTTCCAATAACCCGGAATCCTGCGGCGTCAAATGCCGTCGGGCAGAGTGAACCGTGGCTCGACGGCATTTGGTAATCGTATCTGCGGCCACCACGGAAATCGCTCAATCCAGTGTGATTCTGAACGCCGTGTTTCATTTCCCCCATTACACCTGAAAAATTCGTACTCCGCCGGCCTGCAGGACAGGAATATCGCTAATAAAAATCCACAAAGTGACGATTTAGAAAGAAGAGAATCGTATAAAACGAGAAAGACGAGGAGCACGCATGGATTTTACGGCACTGGCAGAGAATCTGGGACTGGAAACAGATGAATTCGGAGAACTCGTCGATCTGTTCGTGGAAACCGGCACGCCCCAGCTAAAAGAGCTGAGGCAGGCGCTCGATAGCGGCGACGGGGATCAAATCCGCAGGCTGGCGCACTCCATCAAGGGGGCTTCGGGAAACCTGGGCCTGATGGACATATCCCGGGAGGCCAGAATGATCGAGGAACTGATTGATGCAGGAAATCTAAAGGTGGTCGGTGAGGTCATCGAAAAAATCAATACGATGATGGACACGTTACGCACGCGTCAAGACTGACCCGCGATACGGGTCACGGCATCCATGCGCGCATGAGCCCGAGCAGCCCTTCTCCGAACCGAATTCTTCTGCCTGCATTCGAAAATCGATCTTCCCTGCGACTGATGTGATTTCCTGATACCGGCTCGGGTGTAAAGCGTGACCTGCACGTTCGCGGGGCCTTTCTTTTCTGCCGACGGAAATCATTTGGGTATGCGAAAAAAAAACTATCCCGTTTTGGTGGTCGAAGACGATCCGGTAACCCGACGTCTGATCTGCAAAACCGTCGGAGGGGCGGGGTATGCTGTTGCCGAGGCCGAAAATGGGAAAATCGCGCAGGAGATGCTGAAAAAATCGTGTTTTCCCATCGTCGTCACCGACCTGATGATGCCACAGATGGACGGCTTGGCGCTGTGCCGTTGGATTCGCTGTGAAAGAAATGCGGATTATGTTTACATCGTCGTGCTGACGGCCAAGGATTCCACCGAGGACGTGCTCAAGGGGTTTGAGACCGGCGTCGACGATTATCTCACGAAGCCTTTCAACCACGCTGAACTGCTGGCGCGTATCAACACGGGCATGCGCATCATCGGACTGGAAAGATCGCTGAAACAGGCCTACCGTGAGATCAAGGCACTCTCCATCATCGATTCCGTGACGGGATGTTACAACCGCCGGTACCTGGAGGAAAAGCTGCCCGGAGAAATCAAGAGAGCCCAGCGCTACAGACGCGATCTTTCGATCGTGATGTGTGATCTGGATCATTTCAAGATGATCAATGACACTTACGGCCACCAGGTCGGGGACATGGTTCTGCACGCTTTTGCCAGCCGGATTCAGAATGTTATCCGGAAAGACATCGACTGGATGGCCCGCTATGGGGGAGAGGAATTCCTGATCGTTTTTCCGGAGACCAGCATCGACAACGCCTACCGAAAAGCCGACATGCTCAGGCGACTCATCGCAGAAAATAGGCTGGGTGTTTCCGAAAGGGACCAGATTTATATAACGGCCAGTTTCGGTGTGAGCGGTCTGCCGGCGGAAAGCGACCGTGATCATGTTGTCGCATCAGAGCTGATCGGAAACGCCGATGCGTGTCTGTACCGCGCCAAAATGGCGGGAAGAAACTGTGTCATCAAAGCCCTCAAAGCCTGACATTCACGGAAATTCTGCAAAAAATCAATGTCCTGTTTGGGTAGAAGCGCCTGCGGCGTGGTAAGGCGCCGTTATTTTCCGGCAAGGGGTGAAATTTTGCCGTCTCCGGGGACGTTTTAATTGAATATGACCGGATCGCAAAATCATACGGCCACCATGAAACTCAACAGGATCACGCTGCGGTTCACGGGCAAAGATGCCAAGCTTGAGCGAGCCTTCCTGGATGAGTATTATCAGGCTGGCTTAAAACAGATCCGTCTGGCCCTTCTGATGGGCGTCTTTTTCTACGGTATCTTCGGTTTTCTGGATGCCGCGCTGGTGCCGCAGAAAAAATATGTTTTGTGGCTGATCCGCTATGCCGTCGAGTGTCCCCTGCTTTTCGCCTCTTTCCTCTTCAGCTATTCACGACATTTCAAGAGGTTCGTTCAACCCTGTTTCTTCACCGTCATCGTCGTGGGTGGAATGGGGATCGTGACCATGATCGTGATCGCACCGCCCCCGGTCACGTTTTCCTACTATGCCGGCCTGATTCTTATTTTCATGTTTGCCTACACCTTTCTGCGGGCAAGGTTCATTTGGGCAACCGCCGCCGGATGGGTGATCGTAATCTTCTACGAGTTTGCCGCCGTCTTTCTCAGTCATACTCCGGTCTCGATTCTGATTAACAACAATTTTTTCTTCATCAGCGCCAACATCATCGGAATGTTCGCCTGCTATTCCATCGAATACTATGCCCGTCGCGACTTTTACATGGCATTGCTGCTGTCCCAGGAGCGCGAGAAGGTGCGGGAGATCAACCGCGAACTGGAAAACCGGGTCCGTCAGCGAACCCACCAGCTGGTCAAGACCAACGAGGAATTGGTCAAGGAGATCGAGGCCAACCGGCGCGCCGAGGAAGAAAAAATGCGGCTCCAGATCCAGTTGCAGCAGGCACAGAAGATGGAGGCAATTGGTACCCTGGCAGGTGGTATTGCTCATGATTTCAATAATATACTGGCTGCTATCATGGGTTACACGGAAATGACCCTGCTGCGTCAGCCGGTCCGTGGCGACAATGAGACGCGGCAGAACCTGGACAAGATACTCAAGGCCAGCCAGCGTGCCAAGGACCTGGTCAACCAGATCCTGACCTTTAGCCGCCAGCGGCAGCAGGAAGTCAGCGCGGTTTCCATGGGACCCATCATCAAGGAGGGCCTCTCCCTGCTGCGGGCCTCGCTTCCCCGGCAGATCGAAATCGTGCGCGAGATCGCCACGGAACTGGACACCATCAATGCGGACCCCACCCAGATTCATCAGATCCTGATGAACCTGTGCACCAATGCCGCCCACGCCATGGAGGAAAACGGCGGCACGCTGACCGTACGGCTGGAGAACATCACCGTACGAATCGGGGACGAACACCACAGGGACGGCGTGAACGCCGGAGAATACGTCCGACTGACGGTGCAGGATACGGGTCACGGGATCGATGAAAACATCATCGAGCGCATCTTCGACCCCTATTTCACCACCAAGAAGCCCGGCAAAGGGACCGGCATGGGGCTGGCCGTGATCCACGGCATCGTTAAGAGCTACAACGGGTCCATCACGGTCAGGAGCCGCCGGGGCGAGGGAACCCGTTTCCAGGTGTTTTTCCCGGTGGCGGAGAAGGCCGCCAGGGAAGAGAAAGAAAGAGAAGACCCGCCTCCCATGGGAAAGGCCAACATCCTGTACGTGGACGACGAAGACTTTCTGGTGGAACTGGCTTCCCAGATGCTGGAGCAGCTGCAGTACGACGTGGTGGCGACCGAGAGCCCGCGCCAGGCGCTGGAAATCTTCCGGAGGAATCCCTATCGCTTCGACCTGATGATTACCGACATGACCATGCCCCACATGAACGGCGTTCAGCTGACAACCGCTGTGCGGGAGGTGCGCAAGGATTTTCCCGTTATCATCTGTACCGGATTCAGCGAACAGATCAACCCCGAAAACGCACGCGAGATGGGACTGAGCGGGTTCCTGCTGAAACCCTTTTCGATCCGGGACATGGCCATCGCCATCCAGCGGGCGCTGGGAAGTGACGGTAAGGACGAAAACAAACACAACGGAGGGGAAATGCATGAAGCCCAGGCGTTATGAAGTTGACCCCGTCGTGGAGAAAGTGATGCCCTACGCCGAAAAGCGCTCTTACCGGCATGGGGAGAAGGTGGTCGGCAGCGGGGCGGATGCCCACTGCCTCTATTTCGTGGAAAGGGGCGCAGTGGAAGTGTCCTACACTTTCGAGGGGGCCAGCATTACCGTCGCCATCATCGGTGCGGGCAAGTTCTTCGGGGAGATCGGGTTTTTCGACGGGATTACGCGCATTCGAAATGTCAAAGCCACCGAAAACACCCTCATCCGTCTCTTCGAGCCCTCGGCCATGAAGCGCCTGCAGTCCGAGGACCCGCTGCTCTACGGGGAGTTCCTTGCGTTCCTGGCCCGGTCCATCTGCCAGAAATTCAGACGTGTGCTCGAGGAAAGGGAACCGCTGACCGGGTATGCGGCGTCGCTCTCCGCCGGCCGCCACCAGTTTGAAGAGGCGCGGCTGCTGCCGGAGGATTTTCTCAACACAGACGCCTGGCGAATTGCCAACAAGGTCTCCGAGGAATTCAAGGCGCGCCTGTTCGATCTTTCCTACAAGCTCCAGAAACTGGCAGAAGACGAGCTGCCGGAGGATCTCGTCCGGGAAGGCTATGCCATCATCGACGACTTCAATCTGCGCCTGCAGGGCATCGATCGCTACATCCGCAAAGAGGAAGACGAACGTTTCGTGTGGGGGTACGTATTCAAGGAGTTTTTTCCCTATCTCATGCGAAGCCGCCTGGCCGAGCGCGTCTACTACAAACCCAAGGGGTATGCCGGCGATTTCATGATGATGGAGATGATCTACCGCAACCGGCCCGAGGGAGACGGGAAACTGGGGAAGATCATGGACGGCTGGTTCCTGGCCTCGCCTGCGGCCGACGCCGTGCGGCAGCGCCGAAAACTGCTGGCCCGGCTGCTCAGCGACATCAGCCGCGCCAAGATCGAGCAGCAGCAGGATATCCACATCATGAACCTGGCGTGCGGATCCAACCGCGAACTGTTCGATTTTCTGGCGGATTTCGAACAGACACACGCCGTGGAAGCCCTGTGCATCGATATCGACCCCGATGCCTTGGCCTACACCAACCGACACGTGAACGTCTTCAACCACCAGGCTACGGTACGGCTGATGAACGAAAACATCGTCAAGTGGGCGTTGGGGCGTGTGCGCCACGATTTCGGGCAGCAGGATATCATCTACTCGTCAGGGCTGACCGATTACCTGGACCGGCGCCTTTTCATACGATTGATCGACCGCTGCCACGGGCAGTTGAGATACGGCGGCAAACTGATCATCGGCAACTTCAGCCCCAACAATCCCAACCGCCAGTTCATGGACCACATCCTTCATTGGACCCTCATCTACCGCGACGAAAAGGAACTCAGGGACATTTTCGGCGAGAGCGCCTTCGGCGCCGACGTGGAGGTGATCTCCGAGACCCACGGCATCAACCTGTTCGCCGTCGCGACCAAGCAGTGAAGCGTCTTTTCTCCCGTTGCCGTTCATTGGACGGGGCCGCATCTGAAAATGCCTTTTTACAAGTCCGGCGGGAAGTGATAGGGTGGCGCCGGGTGTTCCGATGATCTCACCCGGTAGCGGACGGCAAAAAAAGAGATGCAACAGGAGAAAAGAGATATGCTCAAAAAAGGTTTTGTGACCGTTGCGATGGCGGCGCTTTGTACCCTGCTGACGGCACTGGCCGTCGGCGCCGCCGAGAAGAAGGACATGGGCGGCTGGGGCCTGGACAGCCCGTACAACAAGCTTTACAACGCCAGCGAGATGGACAGCTTCAAGGGAACCATCATCAAAATCGTGAAAGTGGTTCCCATGAAGGGCATGTCGCCGGGCGTCGGACTGATCGTTCGTGAAAGGGGCGGCGACGACATCCTGGTTCACCTTTGCCCCACCTGGTTCATCGATCTGAAGGGCACGGGCCTCAAGCGCGGGGATCGGGTCAAGGTCAAGGGGGTGTGGGCCGTCATCGACGACAAGGACGTGTTCATGGCCTCCAAGGTCAAGAAGGGGGATTATTTCCAGCTCAAGGTGCGTCTGACCAAGGACGGCACCCCCTTCTGGACCATGAGCCCCGAGCAGCTGGCCAAGGAGCGCGCCAGCCAGTAGAAGGTCTGTCAATTCGGCAGCTTGACGGTGATGTAGTAGAGTCTGTCCTCGCGTTGCACCAGCACTACCAGGGAGCTTTTCTGGCGGTACTTCACGATGGCCTTCTTGAAATCCTCCACCGTGTTCGTGGCCAGGTCGTCGATCTTGCGGATGATATCGCCCTGCCGCACGCCGATGCGGGAGAGGTAGGATGATTCCGCGATGTCGGTGATCACCACCCCCGTGGTTTCCTGGAGCCCGTAGCGGCGGCGGTTGCCGGGCGTCAGGTCCGCCACCCGGATGCCCATCAGGCGGTAGGCCAGATCCATGGCGCGTTGCCTTGGAAAGGCCACGGCCTTAACCGCCAGGCGCAGGTCCTTTCCGTCGCGCCACAGGTGCAGAGTCAGCGTGTCGCCAGCCGTGTAGTCCTTCAGGGTGGTGTGGTAATCCTGCACCGAAAACAGCTTGTAGCGGCCGATTTCAAGAATCACGTCCCCCCTCCGGACGCCCTTTTCGACCGCCGGGCTGCCGGGCGCCACTTCACGCACCAGCACCCCCCACAGTTTCTTGCCGTTGTGCGACGGAACCTTGAGGTAACGGGCCAGGCGGGCATCCAGGTCCTGCACCGAAATGCCCAGCCAGGCCGGCACCACTTCGCCGTAACGGATCAGGTCGCTGATGATGCGACGCGCCTTGTTGATGGGGATGGCAAAGCCGATGCCCTGGGCCTTGGCATAGATGGCGGTGTTAATGCCGATCAGTTCGCCGTTGATGTTCAGCAGCGGTCCGCCGCTGTTGCCGGGGTTGATGGAAGCGTCGGTCTGGATGAAATCGTGATAGATCTTGTCGTCGCTGCGGATGCTGCGGTGCAGGGCGCTGATGACGCCGGTGGTCACGGTGTTGGAAAAGCCGAAGGGGTTGCCGATGGCGATGACGGTTTCACCGATCATCAGGTCGTCGGAGTTTCCCATGGAAATGGCCGGCAGGGGCTTTTCGGACTTGATCTGCAGCACGGCCAGGTCCGAGTCGGGATCGGCCCCTACGATCTGGGCTTTAAACTGGCGTTCATCCTTGAGAACCACCGTGATGGTACCCCGCGCCTCGATCACGTGGGCGTTGGTCAGAATGTAACCCCGCTTTCCGTCGATGATGACCCCCGAACCCAGGCTGGTGCGCTTGAATTGGCGCTGGTAGCCCGGGTCGAAAAAATCCTTGAAAAAAGAGTCGAAAAAGGGATCTAAGCCGAAACCCGAAAAAGGTCCCCGGCGGCGCTGTAGACGCTGTTCGGAGCTGATGTTGACCACCGCCGGACTGACCCGCCGCACGGCCTTGACCACCGCGTTTTCACGCAGGTTTTCGGCTTGGCAGGGGGCCGCCACGGCGAGCATCAGAACGGCGAGCGTCAGCAAGCGGCGGAACGGAGACGTTTTTGAAATTCCGGAAATGCGGGCGGTCATTTGCAACCTGTCGATTTGTGGTTTATAATAAAAAATTTATGATTGCGCCGCCCGCGGGCGGGACGGTGGCATCAGGCGAAAACCGGAAGTTTTCATAACATGGACTGTATGCGCATTCAAGATATCCTGCCGCTGGTGGAGCAGCCCAGCCGCTACCTGGGATCGGAGACCAACCGCGTCCGCAAGGACCCCTCGCGGGTACGGCTGCGTTTCGCCCTGGCCTTTCCGGACCTTTACGAGATCGGCATGTCCCATTTCGGCATGCAGATTCTCTACCACATCCTGAACGCCCGGGAAGACGTCGCCGCCGAGCGGGTCTTCGCCCCGGCCGTCGATATGGCCGAGCGCCTGCGGGAAAACCGGATCGAACTCTTTTCGCTGGAGAGTCACACGCCGCTGCGGGCTTTCGACATCGTCGGATTCAGCCTGCTCTACGAGCTGGACTACACCAACGTGCTGGAAATGTTACAGCTGGCGGGCATCCCGCCGCTCTCCTCCCAGCGCAACGATTCGCACCCGCTGGTCATCGCGGGCGGGCCCTGCACCTGCAACCCCGAACCGGTGGCCGATTTTTTCGATGCCATGGTGATCGGCGACGGCGAGGAGGTCGTCGTCACACTGTGCGAGCGCTGGATGCAGTGGAAGGCCGCGGGAGAGGACCGGCGGTGCCTGCTGGAGAGGTGGGCCGCCATCGAGGGGGTCTACGTGCCGTCTTTTTTTGACGTGCGGCGCGACGAACACGGCCGCCAGCTGATGGAGCCGCGCCTGCCTGGCTACCGGCGGGTGCGCCGGGCGGTGCTGCCGGATCTCGATCACGCACCTTTTCCTTCGGCGCCCGTGGTGCCTTACGGGCGGCCGGTGCACGACCGCCTGCGCCTGGAGATCGCCCGCGGCTGCACGCGTGGCTGCCGCTTTTGCCAGGCGGGGATTATCTACCGCCCGGTGCGCGAACGCTCCCTGCAGACGCTGCAGCGCCTGGTGGCGGCCTCGCTGGAGAACACCGGCTACGAGGATATATCGCTGCTCTCCCTGAGCACCGGGGATTACGGCTGCATCCTGCCGCTGATGGAGGCGCTGCTCGGCAATGCGGCCCGCGACCAGCTGGCGGTGTCGCTGCCTTCCCTGCGCGCCGACTCGCTGACGCCGCGCATGATGGAACTCATCCGGGGCGTGCGCAAGACGGGCTTCACCATTGCCGCCGAGGCCGGCAGCCAGCGGCTGCGCGAGGTGATCAACAAGAACATCACGCGCGAAGACATCTTCAGCACCGTGCGCAACGCTTTCGACCTGGGGTGGCAGGTGATCAAACTCTACTTCATGATCGGTCTGCCCACCGAAACCGAAGCGGATGTCGACGCCATCGTCGAACTGGTGAAAGACCTCAGACAGCACATCCGGGGGCACACCGGCCGGCGGCGCGGCAAGATCAACGTGAGCGTGGCAACCTTCATCCCCAAGCCGCACACGCCTTTTCAGTGGTGCGCACAGCTCTCGCTGGCCGAGTCGCGGCGCAGGATCGAGTACCTCCGGTCGGCGCTGCGCATCCCCGGGGTGCAGTTCAAGTGGCAGAACCCCGAAGTCAGCCTGCTGGAAGGGCTGGTAGCCCGCGGCGACCGCCGGCTGAGCCGGCTGCTGATGACCGCCCACCGGCTGGGCTGCCGCTTCGACGGCTGGAGCGACCGGTTCCGCTTCGACCTCTGGAAGCAGGCCCTGGAGGCGTCGGGGATCGGGGTGGACGAGTACCTGTTCCAGGAGACCGGCCGGGACGACCCCCTGCCGTGGGATCACATCGACAGCCGGGTCGATCGGGACTTCCTGTGGCGCGAGTGGCGCAGCGCACTGGCGCAGTCCCAGACGCCCGATTGCCGCAATGGAAAATGTCAGAATTGCGGCGCCTGCGACTTCGAGCACATCGCGCCCCGGACGGCGGCCTGCGATCCGGACGGCGGCGCGGCGGCGCCGGAGCCGTCAGTTTCCGCCGAGTACCGCCCGGTGGAAGTCTACTACGAAAAGAAGGGACCGGCCCGTTTTTTCGGCCACCTGGAGATGGTCAACATCTTCTTTCGGGCCCTGCGGCGGGCCGGTCTCTCGGTGGCGCGTACCCGGGGGTTCCATCCCAAGCCCAAGGTGGCCTTTTCGGACCCGCTGCCCATCGGCATGGAGAGCCTGCGGGAGCGTTTCGTGCTGCACCTGGCGCGGTCGGCCACGCCGCGCGACCTGATGGAAGGGCTCAACGCCGCCCTTCCCGAGGGGCTGCGGGTGACCGAATGTCACGAGATCCGCTCCGGACGAAGGTCCGCGCAGGACCGGGAGGCCGTGTACCGCGTGCGGTCTCCGGTCGAGGTCTTCGACGACGGCAAAGCGGCCGCATTCCGGCAGCGCCCCGTGGTGGAAATCACCCGCAAGCGGCGCAAGGGAAAAGAGAAGCGGCTGGACCTGAAAAAACACGTGGCCGAGCTTGAAGTCGTGGACGGCGCCAGGCTGCACATGAAACTGGTGCCCTACGGGGAAAACACCGTCAGGCCGGCTGAGGTCATCACCGCCGTTTTCGGCTTGGAAGAGGAGGCCGTCAGGCGGTTGGTCATCACCAAGTGCTAGTGCCGTACAGGCGGTGAGGTTGAGCGAAGCGGTATGGGGACGCGGTTTTGCACGTCAAACAGAGTGCCGGAGGGTGCATGTACAGGAAGCTGCTGATTAACGATACGCCTTTCGAGACGCGGGTGGCGCTGATCGAGGACGGTTACCTGGTCGAGATTTTCATCGAGCGGCGCGACATGAACGACATCGCCGGCAATATTTACAAGGGCCGCGTGCAGCGGGTGCTTCCCGGCATGCAGGCCGCTTTCGTGGACATCGGCCTGGAACAGGCGGCCTTCATCCACGTCAGCGACCTGGTGGGCGAGCATTTTGCCGACATTGAGGAGACCTTCCTGCGGGCGGTGGAGGAAAACGGGGAACTTTACGGCATCGCCGACAACGGCGGCTGCAACTTGGTGACCGGAGACGGTTGCACCATCGAGGACATGCTCACCGAGGGTCAGGAACTGCTGGTACAGGTCGCCAAGGCGCCCATTGGAACCAAGGGGGCCCGGGTGACCAGCTATATCTCACTTCCGGGCAGTTTCCTGGTGCTCATGCCCTACTCCGACCACATCGGCATTTCGCGCCGCATCGAGGACGAGGAGGAGCGCGCGCGGCTCAAGGAAAAGGTCGAGTCACTGCGCAACGACAACCACGGCTACATCGTGCGCACCGCCGCCGAGGGCATCGCCCACGAGAAGCTGGCTTATGAAATGGGCTTCCTGAACAACCTGTGGCAGGACATCCTGTCCAAGTATCGCACCGTCCCGGCACCGGCGCTGGTTCACAAGGAACTCAACATCAGCCTGCGGGCGGTACGGGACCTGCTGACCCACGAGGTCGAGAACCTGATCATCGACTCCCGACGGGTGTACGACGACGTGCTTTCGTACCTGGACGTCTTCAAGCCGCGGCTCAAGGCCTCGGTGGCGCTCTACGAGGGTACCGAACCCATTTTCGAGGCCTACAACCTGGAAGGGGACATCTCGCGGGCCCTGAACCGCAAGGTGTGGCTCAAGTCCGGGGGCTACATCGTCATCGAGCAGACCGAGGCCCTGACGGCCATCGACGTCAACACGGGCCGCTACGTGGGAAAACGCAACCTCGACGAGACCATCCTGAAGACCAACCTGGAGGCCGTGCGTGAGATCGCCTACCAGTTGCGGCTACGCGACATCGGGGGTATCATCATCATCGATTTCATCGATATGGAGCGAAAGTCCAGCCAGGAAAAGGTCTTTACCGCTCTGCGCGAGGCACTGCGCCGCGACCGCAGCAAGACCCACGTGCTGCCTATATCGGAGCTGGGACTGATTCAGATGACGCGCAAGCGCATCCGCAAGCCCCTCAACCAGATCCTGTGCGAGCCGTGCTTCGAGTGCGACGGCGCCGGCTACATCATCTCCCGGCAGACGGTGTGTCACCACATCTACCGGCGCATTCTTCACGAGGCGGGTGAAATGAACGGCTCGCGCATCACCATCCGGGTCAATCCCCGCGTGGCCGCATACCTGCACGACGAACAGGGACGCCTGGTCGACGCCATGGAAAAACGCATCGGGAAACAGATTGTGCTGCACCCTTACGCCCGCTTCCACCTGGAGGAGTTCGACATCATCGAGAATATCGGCGGTTCCTGAAGGGCCGAATCTCGTTTGCGGGCCGCTACATCCAGCCGACGGCAATCATGCGGCGAGGTTTCGGCTGCGTCCCGAAAAACCCCGATAGGTTCTCGATATAACGATGTTTTTACACTTGGACGGGTTGGGTGCGGAACCGCCTTTCCCAACCGGGGTCCTTCGCAGGGGGTGCCGGTTGCAGCCGGGACAAGGCACCTTGAATCCGGGCGCTCCCGGGCCGCGAAGGCGGTTGGTGTTGCGCGTTCCGTTCGCCGTTTGGGATCGCGCGATTTTGTCGCATCATCCTTATTGACAAGCCTTCCGATTTATGATTTTAGTTTAAGGCTGTAACTTCTTATAATTACATGCGCCCCCACAGCGGTGGGCGCCTGGACGATTTTTTAATTTTCACAACGACGCCCGAAAGAGGTTTTGAACCATGAAACGCACATATCAGCCGAGCCGCATCAAGCGGGCTCGCACCCACGGATTTTTAAAGCGGATGTCCACCAAGAACGGCAGGAAAGTCATCAACCGGCGGCGTGCCAAGGGGCGCAAACGGCTGGCGGTGTAAACCGACCGGCTGACCGCTCCCGAGTCACCCGGCGTGGAACCGAACACCTTCCCCCGTGAAAGCCGTCTGCGGCGGCGCAGTGAATTCCTGCGGATCTCCGGAGAGGGGCGAAAGTTACACGGCCGCAGCTTCCTGGTTATCGCCGCTCCCGGCATGACGGGAAGGCCGCGGCTCGGAGTCACGGTGACCCGCAAAGTCGGCAACGCCGTGGTGCGCAACCGCATCAAGCGGCAGACGCGCGAGTTTTTCCGGAGGCGCCGGGCAGACCTCGGTTGCTGGGACATCAACGTCATCGCCAAACGCCAAGCCGCCGGGCAGGACCCGGAGGCGCTTCGGAAGGACCTCGAGGACCTGTTCGACCGGTTGGATCAATATACGGCCGGTGCGGCCCGCAGCGTCGAGGATTTTCGGGACGCTCCGGGCACTTGACTCCGGCCGCCGTTTTCGGGGCCGCGGGTCCGGTCCGCGACCGGCGGCAAAAAAATTGCACTCGCAGCAGACGGAATTTCTCTGGTCGTCTCTGAACGGCGGGGCAGGATGAAATTCCGTTTTATCATTTCAGGAGAAGAACATGGAAACCGGTCGTATGGTCCTCGCAATCGCGCTCTCCTTCCTTGTTTTCATCGTGTGGGAGTTTCTCTTCGTCGACAAGGAGGCCATGAAGCAGCCTCCGCCACAGACCACCCAGGCACAGAAGGCGCCGGCGGGAGAAAAAAGCGCGGTTTCCGGCGGCGGGAAGAGCACCGCGGCGGGGGAGAAAGCCGCGCCGAAGGCGGAGGTTCCCACCGAAGCGCAGATCGCCGCCCAGAACAGCCGCCCCGCGCGCGAAATTACGGTGGAAAACCCTTTCTACACCTGTGTGTTGTCCGAAAAGGGCGCCGTGATCAAGAGTTTTGTGCTGAAGAAGTACCGCGAAAAGGCGGACCCCGATTCACCGTTGAAACAGCTTATTTCGCCGGCGCTGAAACGGGGAACCCTGCTGGCCGGTCTTGAGAACCACCCTCTAAAGGGGCTGTCCGAAGCGGTTTTCAGCAGCGGCGATGCGGCTGAAAAAATCGACGTGTCGGGATCCGACCGCAAGCTGGTTTTCTCATGGACCGCTCCCGACGGAATCACCATCGAGAAGAGCTACGAGTTTCAGCCGGATTCCTACCTGATCAAAATGCGGGTCAGCATCCGCAACCATTCGGACCGCGAGATCAAGGACCGCATCTACCTGTCTCTTCTGAACACGCTGCCCACCAAGCACAACCGGTACGGTTTCGAGGGGCCCAGTGCTTACATCGACGGAAAACTGGAGCAGATACCCGTCAAGAAGATCGAGGAGAAAAACAAGCTCTCGGGTCACCTGCAGTGGCTGGCCATCGAGAGTCAGTACTTCATGTCCAGCGTGGTCGTTCCCCAGGCCCCCGAGGCCGGCATGCAGCTGATTCTGCACGGCAAGTCCATACTGGAAAACCGCTACCTGAGCCCCGAGGTGACCATCGCCCCGGCGGCCATGCACACCCTTGACTTCGACGTTTTTCTGGGTCCCAAGAGCCTCAGCCTGCTCAAATCCATCGGGGGCAACCTGGACAAGGCCGTCAACTTCGGCATGTTCGATTTCATCGCCAAGCCCTGCCTGTGGCTGATGAATTTCATCTACCGTTTCATTCCCAACTACGGCGTCGCCATCATTTTCCTGACCATCCTGACCAAGGTGCTGCTGTGGCCCCTGGGCAACAAGAGCTACAAGTCCATGAGCGAGATGAAGAAACTGCAGCCCCTCATGGCCGAGATCCGCGAAAAGTACAAGGGCGACAAGAAGAAGATCAACGAAGAGATGATGGCGCTGTACAAGACGTACAAGATCAACCCCATGGGTGGGTGTCTGCCCATGATCGTCCAGATCCCGGTCTTCTTTGCGCTCTACCGCATGCTGTATCAGGCCATCGAACTGCGCCACGCACCGTTTTTCCTGTGGATCAACGACCTCTCGGCGCCGGACAGGCTGTTTCATTTCAACTTCAGTATTCCTTTCATGGAGCCGCCCTACGGCATACCCGTTCTGACCATCATTATGGGTGCCACCATGTTCCTGCAGCAGAAGATGTCGCCCCCCATGGGGGATGCCACACAGGCCAAGATGATGATGCTGATGCCCATCGTGTTCACCTTCATTTTTATCAACTTCTCCTCGGGCCTCGTGCTCTACTGGCTGGTGAACAACATCCTGTCCATCGCTCAGCAGTACTACGTTCAGAAGAAATATGCGTAGAGAAAAGGCCCGCTTCGGACGTGAAGCGGATGGCGTAACGGAGGGTATCGATGCCGTCGACAATGGAGTTTGAAGCCCGCAGCATAGAAAAGGCGCTCAAGAAAGCCGCCGAAGCACTCTCGTGTTCCGAACAGGAACTGAATTATGAAATCGTGTCCTACGGGTCTACCGGGATTTTCGGGCTGGTGGGCGCCAAAAAGGCACGCATCCAGGTTTTTCTTCCGGACGATACCGACAAAAATACAAATAAAAACAATATATTAGAAGATTTTGGGGTTACGGGTGCCCCCTCTGAGACCGCGGCGCAGGCAGACCGGCGGGAGGCGGTTGCCGGTGGTGCCGCGGAAAGCGCCGACGAACGCATGGAACCGGCGCAGGCGCTGGCCCTGGGCCGTGAAGCACTTCAGACGATCCTGGATGCCGTCACCACGGATGCGCGCATCGTTGACATGGTGGAAAGCGCCGACGGCGAGGAAGTCGTCTTCAAGGTCGAGGGCGGCAACGCCGCCGTGCTCATCGGAAAGCGGGGACAGACCCTGGATGCCATCCAGTACCTGGTGGAAAAGATCGTCAACCGCAACAGCCGCCGGCGGCTGCGGCTGCAGGTGGATATCGAGGGGTACCTGGAAAATCGCCGGCGCAACCTGGAAAACCTGGCCCTGCGACTGGCCCAGAAGGCCGTCAAGAGCGGCAAACCCATGACCATCGGGCAACTCAAACCCCAGGAGCGGCGGGTGGTGCATGTGGCCCTGAAAGCCGACCCGGGGGTCCGCACCCAGAGCGTGGGGGACGGACTCATCCGCAAACTGGTGATCATCCCGAGAAAAAACCGGGAACCTCTGAGAAACGTAAGTAACCCGTCTGAAGCGGGATTCGAGTGAACCCGGGCCTTTCCCGTGATGCGCGTCGGACCGCCCGGGCCGTGAACGGATCGTGAAACCTGCGGCGCCAAGCGACGGTTCCATCAACACCCGCGGGAGTGTGGGCATGCGTACCTCAACCATCGCCGCCATCGCCACGCCGCCGGGAAGCGGCGGCATCGGGATCATCAAGATATCGGGCCCTCGGGCGATCTCCATCGCCGACGCGCTTTTCAGAAGGTCCGGCACCCCGAAAGCTGCCCGCGGGCGGCCCTACCGTTCTCACCAGCTGTACCATGGCACCATCGTCGACCCACAGAGCGGCGAGACCGTCGACGAAGTGCTACTCTCCGTCATGCGGGCACCGCACTCCTACACGCGCGAAGACGTCGTCGAGATCAACTCCCACTCCGGCGGTCTGCTGCTGCAGCGTATTCTGAAGCTGGTGCTCGACCGGGGCGCACGTCCGGCCGCTCCGGGCGAGTTCACGCTGCGCGCCTTCATCAGCGGGCGTATCGATCTGACCCAGGCCGAGGCTGTCGCAGACCTGATCAACGCGCGTTCGGAGAGCGCCCTGAAAGTCGCCGCCGCCCAGCTGGGAGGGGAAATGGGCCGCAGGGTCGGGGGCCTGCGAGACAGCGTGGAAAACGCGCTCTCCATGATGTACGCTTGCATGGATTTCGGGGACGAAAATGAGCTGGACGACCCGATGCGGGAGGGGCTTCTGCTACTGTCGGAAAACGTGCTGCCCGCGCTTGAGAAGTTGCTTCGGCGCTACGAGGAAAGGCGATACCTGCGGACCGGCATCCGGGTGGTGATTGCCGGAAGGCCCAACGTGGGCAAATCGACACTCATGAATCGGCTGGTAGGTCACGACCGGGCCATCGTCACGCCGGTTCCCGGCACCACGCGGGATCTCATCGACCATCCGTTTATTCTGAAGGGCGTCTGCGTCATTCTGGTCGATACGGCCGGCATTCGCCGGAGTGAGGATCCCGTGGAGCGCATCGGCATCCAGCGTGCGCGCGAGGCGATCCGGGATGCCGATCTCGTGCTGGCGTTGTTCGACGCCAGCAGCGAATTGACCGAAGAAGACAGGCAACTGATCGACATGGTCAGGTCCAACGGGCCGGCGATCCTGGTTTTCAACAAGAGCGACCTCCCGCCGGGGGAGGCCGAGGCGCAAATGGAAAAAGCCGCGCCGCGGCTGAGGCGTGTGGCGGTATCAGCCCTGTACGAAAAGGGCCTCGAAGAACTCAAGGAGGCGATTCTGAAGGCCGTTGTCGGCGAGCGCGATGTGAACAGCGGAAGCCGGCTGATCCCCAACGTACGGCAGGCCAAAGCGCTCGAAGCGGCCCGGCAGGCCATCGAGCGAGCGCTGGCCGCGGCGCAGGAGGAGCGTTGGGTGGAAACCATCGTTCAGGAGTTGGAAGAGGCGCTGGATCGGTTGGGTGAAATCACGGGGAAGAACCGCAGCGAGGCCCTTCTCGAACAGGTATTCAATCAGTTCTGTATCGGGAAGTAGGCTAATAATGACGCGAGACATCGTCCCCGGGGAATGAAACTGTTTCACGTGAAACATTTGCCGCCGAAAGACGACGCCTGTACGGTTGGGGGAAGCGCTTCGCGGCGGCAGCGGAGTGGCGAAGAGGAAAAAAGCGCCGGCCGAAAACGGTGCGGAATCTTGTCAGCCTGGCCGGTGTGGGATTAAAACGGTGCCGTGTTTCACGTGAAACAACGGCGCTTTTCCGGGGACGATGGGGTCCCCGCATGAATCTGGAACCGGGAGGACAGGATGAAGATCGATCTGGAGCCTTATTTCAAGGAATACGAAGCGCTGGCCGCGGCCGCCGACGCGGTCTTCCGCAAGGTGCGGGCTCAGTATGCGGAGTGCGTTGCCTGCCACACGGGGTGTGCGGACTGTTGCCACGCGCTGTTCGACTTGACCCTTGTCGAGGCGATGTACATCAACCGGCGTTTCCAGGAGCGTTTTCCGCAGGAGGCGCACGCGGACCTGCTGGAGAAGGCCAACCGGGCCGACCGCAAGACCTACAAGTTGAAACGTCGGGCCTACAAGGAGCTCCGGGACGGTCGGCGCAACGAGGCGCAGATCCTGAGGGAAATGGCCGAGCACAAAGTCCGCTGTCCACTGCTCAACGACCGGGACCTGTGCGACCTGTACGATTTTCGTCCCATCACCTGTCGTTTCTACGGCATTCCCACGGCTATCAACGGCCGCGCCCATACCTGCGGTCTGTCGCGATTCAAACCCGGCGAACCATATCCCACCGTACATCTTGAAAAAATTCAGAAAAGGCTTTACGATCTATCTGCCCGGCTGGTAGCCGACATCGGTTCGCGATACCCGAACCTGTCGGAGATGCTGGTGCCCCTTTCCACGGCGCTGCTGACCCGTTACGATGACGATTACCTGGGCATCGGCAAGGATCCCGGCGGGGCGGAGGCGTGCGATGAGTGAATTTACCCAGGAGGAAATCGAAAAGCGCAAAAAGGCGGTTTTCGAGGCCATGTCGCCCCGACGCCAGAAGTTCATCCTGAAAAGGGGGTACGACCAGTGGGACCCCTTCCAGGAACCCAAGGACCCCATCGACATCCGGCGGGACCGGCGCAGCCGGCGCACCGTGCACATGCTGGTGGAGGAGTTTCTCAGGGACAGGGGGGGCGAGCAGCCTTCCAATGCTTACAGGGGCGGGGTCCTCGAAATCGCCATGGGAATCGTCAATCGCGACGACCGCTACCGGGGAATGTATGAATTCTCCTGCTGGTACCGCAAGCTGCTGAAAAGCGAGGGACGTGAATAGGGGGTTTGTAGGCGAAACGCCGGAGAGCGGCGGGGAAAGGGGCACGATGGCGGTGGTGCCGAATTCGGGATTTTTATGACGCCCACCTGGCGGGCTGGAGACGGAGGACGAAGAACCCGGAAAACGGGGTTTTCCGGTGCACGACAGGCCTTCCGGGCGCCGACGGCATGAACCGGCGCCGCTCGATGGAGAGACTCGCGCCGGGGGAAAGCGGCTCTTTTCAACATGAGGGAAAATGACGACCCCTGTGTGGATGGGGGTTTTACAGTATCACCAAAGGATCGGCCATGTATATTTTTCTGCCCATAGCCCTCACCAGTGTCAACCTGTGGCTGGTGATCAGCCTTGGGTTTTTTGTTGGCCTGCTGTCGGGGCTGTTCGGGGTAGGCGGCGGGTTCCTGATGACGCCCCTGTTGATGATGATCGGTATACCGCCCACGGTGGCGGCCGCCTCCGATGCCAATCAGATCGTGGCGGCCTCGGCATCCGGCACCCTGGCGCACTGGCGCCTGGGAAACGTGGATTTCAAGATGGGTCTGATGCTGCTGATCGGCGGCTTCACCGGCGGCGCCCTCGGCGTGCACATCATCAAGCTCCTACGGGCCACCGGCGGCGCCGATTTCCTGATCAAGATGACCTACGTGGTCATGCTGGGCCTGGTGGGCACCTTCATGTTCTTCGAGAGCCTGCACGCCCTTCGCAAAAAGCGGGGTGTGCCCGCCGCCGCACCGCGGACCGGACGCCTCAAGCGGGAGAAGACCGGGCTGTGGCAGTCCCTGCCGCTGCAGACCTATTTCGATAAATCGGGCGTCACCCACTCGGCGCTGGTGCCCATCGGGCTGGGCGTCATCGTCGGTATCCTGGCGGCCATCATGGGGGTCGGCGGGGGGTTCCTGATGGTGCCGGTGATGATCTACATGCTGCGGATGCCCATGCACGTGGTGGTGGGTACCAGCCTGTTCCAGATCATGTTCACCTGCGTAGAGGTCACCTTCCTGCAGGCCTATTCCAACCACACTGTGGACTTCATCCTCGCCATTCTGCTGCTGTTGGGATCCACCCTGGGCGCTCAGCTGGGAACGGTCATGGGGCTCCGCCTGAAGGGGGATCAGTTGAAGATTCTGTTGGCCATGCTGGTGTTGGCGGTCACCGTCAAGATGGTTCTGGGGTTGGTGATGACGCCCTCTCTGCTGCTGGCGCCGGGAGGACACTGATCATGGGACGCAAGACACGCTTTGCAGCCGGTTGGGTGGCCGTCCTCGCGGCGGCGGGACTTCTTCTGTTTTTCCCCCCGTCCGCCGGGGCGCTCACCTGCAAGGTCCAGCCCGATCGCGTGATCATCGGCATCGGCTATCACGGGGCCCACATCACGGTCGACGGAGAGTACAGCGAGGGGCAGGACCTCATCGTGGAGGTTCTGTCACCACCGGAAAAGACGGAACTCAAGTACAAGGGCAAAGTGGCCGGTTTCCTGTGGATGAAACTGGGCAGCATGACTTTTGAAAACCTGCCGTCCATTTACATGCTGTTTTCCACCGAACCGCTGAACGCACTGCTGGATCCCGCCGTCCAGGCGCAGCAGGAAATCGGTTACCCCGCGCTGAAGGCCAAGGCCGTCATCCACAGCCACAAGAAGGACTTCGACCGGCATCGCTGGATCAACGAGTTCTTCCGGTTCAAGGAGGATGAAGAGCTCTACGTCGTCAGACCGGGTTCCATCCAGGCGGAAAAGGGCCGCTACCACCTGGATATCGACTGGCCTTACCAGGCACCGCCGGGAGAATACACGGTCAAGGTGCTGGCGGTCGAGAAGGGGGTCGTGAAAGACAGAACGGTCCACCACATCCGCGTGGCCGATGACGGGCTGATTCGCGATCTCTCCAGCTTGGCCAGAAACAGGCCGGCGCTCTATGGCCTGCTGGCCATTTTGGTGGCCGTGGCGGTGGGGATCGGTGTGGGAATGGTCTTCAAGCGGGCCGGAGGACACTGAGCTCCGAATCCGGTAAACGCCTTCATGTGCGGGACGACTTCGCTCCGACGGGTGGGGCGGATATTTTCCCGGAAGGCGTTCCCTTACGCACATAACTATTTGATTTTATTGTTTTTCAATGTGGGCGGCCTGTTGCCGAAGCTCGGTGAAAGACCCCCCTGGAGCCCCCGCGGTTTTGCCGGGCGAACACAATTTCCCCTCTTGGAGGCAAAGCCGTACCGCCGGCCCGGATAGTGAAAGAGGCCGACGGCACGCAAGCCGCCCCGTGCCATCGGTCCGGCGATCCCGTGCTTGACAATCGTCCGAAACGGTGAAAGGGTTTCATTTCGCGGGCCTTTCAGGCCATTGACAACCACCGTTCCAGGAGACGTCGCGTGACCCCAAACAGCACCCGGGATGCAGCGCCGGCGCCGTTTCTCAAGGGGGTGCTGACCTCGCTGGGCATCGTGTACGGCGATATCGGAACCAGCCCGCTCTATGCCCTGCGTCAGTGTTTCCGGGAGACGGGCGGCCTCACCGTCACGACCGGCAACGTACTGGGGATCCTGTCACTCATCTTCTGGTCCCTGGTGGTCGTGATTTCCCTGAAATATCTTCTTTTCGTCATGGATGCCGACAACCGGGGCGAGGGCGGTATCCTGGCCCTGACCACCTTGGTGCTGGGGATACGCAAGATCCGACCGGTGGCACTGCTGGTGCTGGGTACGCTGGGCCTCTTCGGTGCGGCCCTACTCTACGGCGACGGCATGATAACGCCGGCCATTTCCGTGTTGAGCGCCGTGGAGGGCCTCAATGCCGCCACACCCCTGTTCGAACCTTACGTGATTCCCATCGCGCTCTCCATCCTGGTACTGCTGTTCTCTTTCCAGCGCCACGGCACCGCCGGGATCGGCGCCGTTTTCGGACCGGTCATGCTGATCTGGTTTACGGTCATCGGCGTCCTGGGGCTGACGGCCGTTGTGCAACACCCGGCGGTTCTGGCGGCCTTCGACCCGCGATATGCGTGGGCCGTCTTTTCACACAACGGCTTGCGGGCCTTCCTGGTGCTGGGAACGGTCTTCCTGGTGGTCACCGGCGGGGAGGCCCTTTACGCCGACATGGGGCACTTCGGCAAGGGGCCCATCCAGGCGGGCTGGTTCACGTTCGTCTTTCCGGCGCTGCTGCTCAACTACTTCGGACAGGGCGCGCTGCTGCTCGAAAACCCCGGGGCGGTGGACAACCTGTTTTACCGGCTGGCGCCGGCCTGGGCGCTTCTGCCGCTGGTGGTCCTGGCCACCGGCGCCACCGTCATCGCCTCGCAGGCCGTCATTTCGGGGGCATTTTCCCTGACGCGCCAGGCGGTCCAGCTGGGCTACTGTCCGCGCCTGGCCATCGTGCACACCTCGCCGCAGCAGATCGGCCAGATATACGTGCAGTCCGTCAACTGGATCCTGATGGCGGGCACCGTGTGCCT
>CAYZCL010000108.1:0-64614 GCA_964476595.1 uncultured Desulfobacteraceae bacterium | reverse complement strand
CCGGCCCCGACGACATCTACGTGTCGCCCTCCCAGATCCGGCGCTTCAACCTGCGCACCGGCGACACCGTTTCCGGCCAGATTCGGCAGCCCAAGGAGTCCGAGCGGTACTTCGCCCTGCTCAAGGTCGAGGCGGTCAACTACGAGGATCCGGAGGTGGCGCGCGACAAGATCCTCTTCGACAACCTGACCCCGCTGTACCCCAACCGCAAGATCAACCTGGAGACCTCGCCGGACAACTACTCGACGCGCATCATGGACCTGATGACGCCTATCGGCTTCGGCCAGCGCGGGCTGATCGTCTCGCCGCCGCGTTCGGGCAAGACCATGCTGCTGCAGAACATCGCCAACAGCATCATCGCCAGCCACAAGGACGTCATCCCCTTCGTGCTGCTCATCGACGAGCGCCCCGAGGAGGTCACCGACATGCAGCGCTCGGTGAACGCCGAGGTCATCAGCTCCACCTTCGACGAGCCCGCCGAACGGCACGTGCAGGTGGCCGAGATGGTCATCGAGAAGGCCAAACGCCTGGTGGAGCACAAGAAGGACGTGGTCATCCTGCTCGACAGCATCACGCGCCTGGCGCGGGCCTACAACTCGGTGATCCCGCCCAGCGGCAAGATCCTGTCCGGCGGCGTGGACTCCAACGCCCTGCAGCGCCCCAAGCGCTTTTTCGGCGCGGCGCGCAACATCGAGGAGGGCGGCAGCCTGACCATCATCGCCACGGCCCTGATCGACACCGGCAGCCGCATGGACGAGGTCATTTTCGAAGAGTTCAAGGGCACCGGCAACATGGAGCTGGCCCTGGACCGCCGCCTGTCGGACAAGCGCATCTTCCCGGCCATCGACATCAAGAAGTCCGGCACCCGCAAGGAAGAGCTGCTGCTGCCCGAAAGCGTCCTCAACCGGGTCTGGATCCTGCGAAAACTGCTCTCTTCCCTGAATCCGGCCGACAGCATGGAATTTTTACTTGAAAAAATGAGCGGAACGCGAAATAATCAGGAGTTTCTGGATTCAATGAACACGTGATCGGCTTTCGGGACGGCTACCCGGCGGCCGGTTCCCGAAACCCGACAGCCTCAAAAGCAAGGAGAGATGCGAGATGAAACCGGACATTCACCCGGCGTACGAAGAGACCACCATCACGTGCGCCTGCGGATACACCATGAAGGTGGGATCGACCAAAAAGGACATTCGGGTGGAAATCTGCTCCCAGTGCCACCCGTTCTTCACCGGCAAGCAGAAGCTGGTGGACACTGCGGGGCGCATCGAGCGTTTCCGCAAGAAATACGAGAAATTTCAGAAGAAACAGGACCAGGCCGAGTCCTGATCCGCCCTTTCCGGGGCCACGGAGGCCCGCGGCCGCGCCGCCGGCCCGTGACGGCAACCGGCGCTCCGCTTCTTTCCGCCGGCCGCGCGTGAACCCTTCGCGTGGCCGGCCGGTTTTTTTCAGGGGCTGAAATGACGGGGCGGCCGCCCCGCCGGAGCTGCAGCAGACATGTTCGAAAGACTCGAAGGCGTCGAAAAACGCTTCATGGAAACCGAGACCCTGCTGAGCGACCCAAAGGTCGTGCAGGACCGACAGCTCTACGAGAAGACCGTGCGCGAGCACGCCGAGCTGAGCAAGGTCGTGGCGGCCTACCGCGCGTACCGCAAGACCGTCGAGGACCTGGAAGAGAGCATGGCGCTGCTGACCGACAGCGACCCCGAGATCAAAGCCCTGGCCCGCGAGGAGGTCGCCGAGCTGGAGAAAAAGCGCGACGACCTGGAAAAAGAGCTCAAGCTGCTGCTGATCCCCAGGGACGCCAACGACGACAAGAACGTCATCCTGGAGATCCGCGCCGGCACGGGCGGCGAGGAGGCAGCCCTGTTCGCCGGCGATCTGTTCCGCATGTACACGCGCTATGCCGAGAACCGCGGGTGGAAGATCGAGATCATGGACCAGCACACCACCGGCGTGGGCGGTCTCAAGGAGATCATCTCCATGATCCACGGCAAGGGGGCCTACAGCCGCTTCAAGTTCGAAAGCGGCACGCACCGCGTGCAGCGGGTGCCGGCCACCGAGGCCCAGGGCCGCATTCACACCTCGGCGGTCACCGTGGCCGTGCTGCCCGAGGCCGAGGACGTGGACGTCAAGATCGACCCCTCCGACATCAAGGTGGATGTCTTCCGCGCCACGGGCCCGGGCGGGCAGAGCGTCAACACCACCGACTCGGCCGTGCGCATCACCCACCTGCCGTCGGGCCTGGTGGTCACCTGCCAGGACGAGAAGTCCCAGCTCAAGAACAAGAACAAGGCCATGAAGGTGCTCAAGGCCCGCCTGCTGGACATGCGCATGCGCGAGCAGAACGAGCAGCGCTCGGCCGAGCGCCGCAGCCAGATCGGCAGCGGCGACCGCAGCGAGCGCATCCGCACCTACAATTTCCCCCAGGGGCGCGTCACCGATCACCGCATCGGGCTGACGCTCTACAAGCTCGAGAGCATCCTGCAGGGGGACCTGGACGAGATCATCGACCAGCTGATCGCCTTCTACCAGGCCAAGGCATTGCAGGAAACCGAAGCCGCGTCGCATGCCGACTGAGACCGAACCGGCCGCCTGGACCATCCTGAGCGTCCTGCGCTGGACCACCGCCTATTTCACCGACCGGCACATCGACTCCCCCCGCACCACCGCCGAGTTGCTGCTGGCCCACGCCCTGGGCGTCGCCAAGATCGACCTATACCTGCGTTTCGACCAGCCCCTCTCGCCGGAGGAACTGGCGGCCTTCAAGGCCCTCATCCGGCGGCGCACCGCCGGGGAGCCCACCGCATACATCCTGGGGGTGCGGTCCTTCTGGAACCAGGATCTGGCGGTCACACCCGACGTGCTGATCCCGCGGCCCGAGACCGAGCACCTGGTGGAAGCCGCCCTCGAGGTGCTGCGCTCCCCCGGGGAGTCCGGCCGGCGCCGCCGCGTGCTGGACCTGGGCACCGGCAGCGGGGCCGTGGTGGTGGCGCTGGCGGCCGATGCCGGCGGCCACCTGTTTTTCGCCGCCGACCGCAGCCCGCGCGCCCTGGCCGTGGCCCGCGGGAACGCCCGCCGCCACCTGAAAGACACCTCCGTGTACTTCTTCGGCTCGCACTGGTTCCGGTCCCTGGCCGAGGGCCGCGCGCTTTTCGACCTGGTGGTCTGCAACCCGCCCTACATCCCGTCGGCCGATATCGAGACGCTGCCCGTCGAGATCCGGCGCCACGAGCCCCGCGGCGCCCTGGACGGCGGCCCCGACGGCCTGGCCGACATCCGCGAAGTCGTGGCGCGGGCGCCGGCGTACCTCGTGCCCGGCGGGTGGCTGCTGCTGGAGATCGGCGCCGGGCAGCACACGGCCGTGGCGGACATCGTCCGGCGGACCGGGAGGTACGCCGAACCGGCTTTTCTGAAGGACTACAGCGGACATCGGCGCGTCTTGAAAGTGGCCGCCACGGTGCCGTGACCGGTTCGGGTGGGCGCCGCCGGTCGTCGACCCATTCGCCCGCGCCGGTATTTTGGAAAAACATCAATAAAACGGTTGATCCCATCGCCAAGGTCTGATACGAAGTCCGTTTACCATAAATCGCACGCTCCCGGACCGCTTTTCCGGTGCCGGAAACGGTGGAAGGGCCGGGATGAGGGGAGCGGAGGAAAAAAACCAGAGAAAAGGAGACGAAATGGCTTACATCACCATGAAAGAACTGCTGGAAGCCGGTGTCCACTTCGGGCACCAGACCCGCCGCTGGAACCCCAAGATGAAACCGTACATCTTCGGGGCCCGCAACGGCATCTACATCATCGATCTGCAGAAAACCGTGCGCATGTTCCGCACGGCCTACGATTTCGTGGCCGACACGGTGGCCAACGGGGGCTCGATCCTGTTCGTGGGCACCAAGAAACAGGCCCGCGAGTCGATCTATGAGGAAGCCAACCGCTGCGAGATGTTTTACGTGCACAACCGCTGGCTGGGCGGCATGCTGACCAACTTCCAGACCATCCGCAAGAGCATCGACCGCCTCAACTACCTCAACGGCATCGAGCTCGACGGCTCCATCAACATGTACCCCAAGAAGGAGCGCCTGAAGATGGCCAAGGAGCGTCGCAAGCTGGACGCCAACCTGGGCGGTATCCGCAACATGAAGGGGCTTCCCGGGGCGCTCTTCGTGGTGGACCCCAAGAACGAGGCCATCGCCGTGCGCGAGGGGCGGCGCCTGAACATCCCTATCGTGGCCATCGTGGACACCAACTGCGACCCGGACGAGATCGACTATATCATCCCCGGCAACGACGACGCCATCCGCTCCATCCGGCTGATCACCTCGCGCATCGCCGATGCCTGCATCGACGGCCGCCAGCGCTACGAGGAGAAGCAGCAGGCCTTGGCGGACAAGGGCGGCGAGGAGGAGAAGAGCGAGACCGTGGCCGCGGCCGCCGACCTCAAGCCCGGCGAACGCAAGGTGATCTCCGACGGCACCGAGGGGCCGGTGATCGAGATCATCAAGCGGGCCACCAGCGAACCGGCCGCCGCGCCGGCCGAAGACAGTGCCCCGGCGGCGGCGCCTGCCGAAGAGGGTGCCCCGGCCGAGGAGAGTACGCCGGCTGCGCCCGCAACGGCCGAGGAACCTACACCGGCCGAACCGGCGGAATAGACGACACCGATCGCGGGGCGTCGCCCCCGCCGATCGACGTGCACAGGGACGCGCTTGCCGGACCGGCAAGCGCCGCAAACCAGACACCTGAAGGCGGACGCCTTTCAGTATCATCACCAGGAGACAACGCTATGACGGCAATCAGTGCAGAAATGGTCAAACAGCTCCGCGCCAAAACCGGCGCCGGTATAATGGACTGCAAGCAGGCCCTCGGAGAGTGCGACGGCGACATGGACAAGGCCGTCGAGTTCCTGCGCAAGAAGGGCCTGGCCACCGCCCAGAAGCGCGCCGGCCGCGCCATGACCGAGGGCACCATCCAGTCCTACATCCACATGGGCGGCAAGATCGGCGTGCTGGTCGAGGTGACCTGCGAGACGGACTTCGTGGCCAAGAACGAGGACTTCGTGGAATTCGCCCGCAACGTGGCCATGCACATCGCGGCCACCAATCCGCTGGCCATCTCCGCCGAGGACGTGCCGGCCGAGACCGTCGAGAAGGAGATGGAAATCTACCGCGGCCAGGCCCGGGAGATGGGCAAGCCCGACAACATCGTCGACAAGATCGCCGAGGGCAAGCTCAAGAAGTTCTACCAGGAGAACTGCCTGCTCAACCAGCAGTACGTCAAGGACCCCGACAAGACGGTCGCCGACCTGATCAACGAGATGATCGCCAAGATCGGCGAGAACATCACCATCAAGCGGTTCGCGCGCTTCCAGATCGGAGGGTAGACACCCCTCATGAAGCCCCGATACAAGCGCATACTGCTCAAACTCAGCGGCGAGGCCCTGATGGGCGAGCAGGAGTACGGCATCAGCGTGGAGATGATCCGCTACGTGGCCGGAGAGGTGCGCTCGGTCTACGACCTGGGCGTTCAGATCGCCATTGTGGTGGGCGGCGGCAACATCTTCCGCGGCATGGTGGGCACGGCCCACGGCATGGACCGTGCCTCGGCCGATCACATGGGCATGCTGGCCACGGTGATGAACAGCCTGGCCCTGCAGGACGCCCTGGAGAAGATGGGCATGCAGACCCGCGTGCTGACCGCCATCTCCATGCACGAGGTGGCCGAGCCCTACATCCTGCGGCGCGCCATCCGCCACCTGGAGCGCGGCCGCGTGGTGATCTTCGCCGCCGGCACCGGCAACCCGTACTTCACCACCGACACGGCGGCCGTGCTGCGCGGGCAGGAGATCCACGCCGAGATCCTGCTCAAGGCCACCAAGGTGGACGGGCTCTACGACGCCGACCCGGTCACGGACAAGTCGGCCCGCTTCATCCGCCAGACGACTTACATGAACGTGCTGGAGAACCGGCTGCGCGTCATGGACGCCACCGCCATCTCCCTGGCCATGGACAACAACCTGCCGCTGACCGTTTTCAAACTGGACGTCAAGGACAACATCCGGCGGGTGGTCTGCGGTGAAAACGTGGGCACCCGCATCGAAGGCTGATAACCGCGCAACCGTAGAAGAGGGGAGAGATCATGCTCCAGGAGATTTACGACGACACCCGGCAGAGTATGGAGAAGACCATCGCGTCGCTGAAGAACGAACTCAACCGGGTGCGCACCGGCCGTGCCTCGCTGTCGCTGCTGGACGGCATCCGCGCCGACTACTACGGAACGCCCACCCCGCTCAACCAGATGGCCACCCTGTCGGTTCCCGAAAGCCGCCTGATCGTGATCCAGCCCTGGGACGTCTCGGCCATCAAGGAGATCGAGAAGGCCATCCTGAAGTCCGATCTGGGCCTGACCCCTTCGAGCGACGGCAAGCTGATCCGCATCTCGGTGCCGCCGCTGACCGAGGAGCGGCGCAAGCAGCTGGTCAAGGTGGTGCACAAGATCGCCGAGGACCACAAGATCGGCATCCGCAACATCCGCCGCGACGCCAACGAGATGATCAAGAGCCTGAAAAAAGACGGCGACGTCTCCGAGGACGACGCCTTCCGGGGGCAGGACGAAGTCCAGAAGATCACCGACGAGTTCATCAAGATGATCGACGAACTCTACGCGGAAAAAGAGAAGGAAATCCTTGAATTCTAATGAAACCGTCCTGCAGCGTTTCGACCTTGACGGCGACCGGCTCCCGGCCCACGTCGCCGTCATCATGGACGGCAACGGCCGCTGGGCCAAGTCCCGCCTCCTGAACCGCATCAAGGGGCACGAGCAGGGCGCCGAGACCGTGCGCATGGTGGTGCGCACCAGCCGCGAGATCGGCATCCCGGTGTTGACCCTCTACGCCTTTTCCTCCGAAAACTGGCAGCGTCCCCAGACCGAGATCTCGGCCCTCATGACGCTGCTCAAGCGCTTCCTGCGGTCCGAAAAGGCGGACATGCTGGAGAACAACATCCGTTTCAACGCCATCGGTGACCTGCAGCGCCTGCCCGAGGACGTCCGGCAGGCGGTGGACCACACCATGGACGTGACCCGCGAAAACACCGGGCTGCTGCTCAACCTGGCGCTGAGCTACGGCGCCCGGGACGAGATCACCGCCATGGTACGCGCCGTGGCCGCCGACGTGGCCGCCGGGCGGCTGCGACCGGAGGACGTCTCCCAGCAGGTGGTCGCCGACCGCCTGTACACCCGCGGCATGCCGGACCCGGACCTGCTGATCCGCACCAGCGGGGAGATGCGCGTGAGCAACTTTCTGCTCTGGCAGATCGCCTACAGCGAGATCTTCGTCACCCGGACGCTGTGGCCCGACTTCAGCCGCGAGGAGTATCTTGCCATCATCCGCGAGTACCAGAAGCGCGACCGCCGTTTCGGGCGGGTGACTTCCTGAGGAGGTGCCGCATGCACCGCAACCGCTGGATCACCGGAATCGTCCTGCTGCCGCCGCTGTTGGCGATGATCGCCTTCGGCCCCCCGTTTCTGCTGGCCCTGCTGGCCGGCCTGGTGGCTCTGCTGGGCCTGTGGGAGTATTTCCGCATCGTTTTCGCCGAGGGCTTCGACACCGACGTGCGCGTGCTGCTGGCCCTGGCCGCGACGGCCGCCGCGGGGCTCGTGTGGGCGGCCTACCAGCGCGCGACGACCGTCATCCCGGGGATCCTGTTCCTCGACCTGGCGGCCTGCGCGCTGTTTCTCGTTTTTCGTTTCCGGGAAGGTTTCCCGGCCGTCTCGCTGGTGGTGCGCCAGGTCTGCGGTGTGGTCTACGTGCCCCTGTCGCTGGCCTGCTTGGTGCTGCTCTACCGAACCGGCGACCGCGGGGCGGCCTGGGTGTTCCTGGTGCTGGCGGTGTCCTTCGCCGGTGACACGGCCGCCTTCTACGCAGGGCGCCGCTGGGGCCGTCGCAAGCTGCGACCCAACGTCAGCCCCGGAAAGACCGTGGCCGGGGCGCTGGGCGGCGTGGGCGGCTCCGTGGCGGCCGGGGCACTCGTCAAACTGCTGGGCCTGCCCGGCGTGCCGTGGCCCGAGGTCCTGCTCTTCTGCGCCGCGGCCGCGGCCCTGGGGCAGCTGGGCGACCTGTTCGAGTCGATTCTCAAGCGCACCTCGGGGGTCAAGGACTCCGGGCGGCTGCTGCCCGGCCACGGGGGCATCCTGGACCGCATCGACGCTCTGCTTTTCGTGGCGCCGGCGACCTATCTGTTCCGTACCCTTGTAGGATTGTGACCTCATGACCACCAGTGTCTTTGCCTTCATCATCGTGCTGGGTGTGCTCATCTTCGTGCACGAGTTCGGCCATTTCATCGTGGCGCGCCTGTGCGGCGTGGGGGTCGAGAAGTTCTCCCTGGGCTTCGGCCCGCGCATCGTGGGCAAAAAGATCGGGCTGACGGACTACCGTATTTCCGCCATTCCGCTGGGCGGCTACGTCAAGATGGTGGGCGACGAGCCCGACGTCGAGGTGCCCCCGGAGCTGCTGCCGCTGTCTTTCACCCACAAATCCCTGACCCGCCGTTTCCTGATCGTGGCCGCCGGACCGGTGTTCAACATCCTGCTGGCGGTGGTCATCTTCTTCGTGCTCTTCCTGGTCTCCGGCACCTTCGTGCTGCAGCCCACCGTGGGCAAGGTGACGCCGGACTCTCCGGCCGCGCGGGCCGGCCTGCAGAACGGCGACCGCATCGTGGCCATCGACGGACGGCCGGTGGACACCTGGGAGCAGATGGCCGGCGTGATCACGGGAAGCGGCGGCCGGCCGCTGACGCTGACCGTGCGTCGCGACGGGCAGGAGCTGGCGCTGACGGTGACACCCGAGCCGACCAAGACACGCAACATCTTCGGCGAGGAAATCTCGCGCTACGTGATCGGTATCACCTCGGCCGGGGACACCCGCGCCGTGACGCTGGGACCGCTGGAGGCCATGGGCCAGAGCGTGGTGCAGACCTGGCAGATCACCAGGCTGACCGTGCTCAGCGTCGTCAAGCTGATCCAGGGCAGCGTGTCGGCCAAGACCCTGGGCGGGCCGCTGATGATCGCCGAAATGGCCGGGCAGCAGGCCAAGGAGGGGACCTCCAACCTGGCCTTCTTCATCGCGCTGCTGAGCATCAACCTGGCGATCCTCAACTTTCTGCCCATCCCGGTGCTCGACGGCGGCCACCTGATGTTTTTCACCATCGAGGCCGTCCTGCGGCGCCCGCTGAGCCTGCGCGCCCGCGAGATCGCCCAGCAGGCCGGCATTTTCATTCTGATTCTGCTGATGATTTTCGTGTTTTACAATGACATCACGCGCATGTTCTTCAGCTAGCCCGGCCACGCCGCCGAAAGACAGCACCGGGGCCGCCGCGCACGGCCCCCTGCCGGCAATCCAACCCCAAAACGCGGAGCCCGCCGCCATGCCCTTTCAGCTGGAAATCACCCTCAAACCGCACCTGCTGGACGCCGAAGGCGAGGCCATCCGACGCAAGGCCCGCGACTACTTCGGCTTCGAACTGTCCGCCGTGCGCACCGTGCACATCGTCACCTTCGACGTACGCCTGACGGACGCACAGCGCGAGATCCTCCGGCGGGAGGTCTTCACCAACCCCGTCACCCAGGTCTCCTCCTACCGCCCCCTGGCGGTGGACTTCGACTGGACCATTTGGGTGGGGTACCGCCCCGGCGTGCGCGACAACCCCGGCAGCACGGCCGCCGAAGCCCTGGAAGACGTGCTGGGCATCCGCCTGGCCGAGGGCGAGGCCGTCTACACCTCGCGGCGCTACTGCGTGCGCGGCGGAAACCTGGACCGCGAGGGCGCCGCCCGCATCGCCGCCGAACTGCTGGCCAACGACATCATCCAGCGCTGGAAGGTCATCGACGCCGCCGGCTGGGACCCGCGGCAGGGCGTGGGGCCGAACGTGCCCAGGGTGGTGCTGGACCACACGCCCACGGTGGAGGTGATCTCCATCGGCAGCGACGAGGAGCTGCGGCGCATCAGCGACCGCCGCAACCTGGCGCTCAACCCGGCCGACATCCCCACCATCCGGGCCTACTTCCTGGACCCCGAGGTGCGCCGGGCGCGCGCCGCGGTGGGGCTCTCGGACCCCACCGATCTCGAGCTGGAGTACATCTCCCAGGCCCGCAGCGACCACTGCAACCACAACACCTTCCGCGGTCTCTTCCGCTACCGTGACCTGGACAGCGGCGAGAGCGAGACCGTCGACAGTCTTTTCAAGACCTGCATCGAGGCGCCCACCCTGGCGCTGCAGAAGCGCAAGGACTGGGTGGTCTCGGTGCTCTGGGACAATGCCGGCGTGGGGCGCTTCGACGACGATAACCTCTACGTCATCACCGGCGAGACCCACAACTCGCCGTCCAACATGGAGGCTTACGGCGGCGCCATCACCGGCATCGTGGGCGTCTACCGCGACCCCATGGGCACCGGCCTGGGCGCCCGCCTGGTGATGGGCAGCTACGGCTTCTGCGTGGGGCCGCGGGACTACGACGGGGACCTCAGGCCCCACCTGCACCCCCGCCGATTGCTGGACGGTGTCATCGAGGGTGTGCGCGACGGCGGCAATAAGAGCGGCGTGCCGACCACCTTCGGACAGGTGCTCTTCGACCCCGGCTACATCGGAAAGTCCCTGGTCTTCGTGACCGCCGTGGGCATGATGCCGGCCGAAGTGGCCGGGCGCCCCTCGCACGAGAAGCGCACCCGCCCGGGAGACCTGATCATCATGTGCGGCGGCCGCGTGGGAAAAGACGGCATCCACGGCGTGACGGCCTCATCCGAGGTCTTCAGCGAGAACACGCCCGCCGGACACGTGCAGATCGGCGACCCCTACACCCAGAAGAAGATGCACGACTTCCTGATAGAGGCCCGCGACCAGGGTCTGATCCGCTTCATCACCGACAACGGCGGCGGCGGACTGTCCTCGTCCATCGGCGAGTCGGCGCGTTTCGCCGGCGGCTGCGAGGTCGAGCTGGACCGCGTGCCGCTCAAGTACGAGGGTCTGGACCAGTGGGAGATCTGGGTGTCCGAGTCCCAGGAGCGCATGACGGTCGCCATCGCCCCCGAAGACCTGGAGCGCTTCATGGCGCTCTCGCGGCTGCACGCCGTCGAGAGCACCGTCATCGGCCGCTACACCGACTCGGGCAAGCTGCACGTCACCTGGAAAGGCGAGACCTGCGCCTACGTGGACCTGGACCTGTTGACGGCCGGCTTTCCGCAGTGGGAGTTCGACGCCCACTGGCGTTCGCCCGAAAGCCGCGGCCTGTGCGAACCCGTCATCGGGGCGCCCCGTGACTACGATCGCCTGCTGGCCGACATGCTGGCGCGCCCCAACCTGTGCAGCAAGGAGTGGATCACCCGCCAGTACGACCACGAGGTGCAGGGCTCGAGCATCGTCAAGCCCCTGGTGGGCCGCCGGCGCGACGTGCCCTCGGATGCGGCCGTTATCCGGCCGGTGCTGGACTCGCCCCGCGGGCTGGCCTTTTCCCAGGCGCTGCTGCCCGCCTACTCGGCCATCGACGCCTACCACATGACGGCCTGTACCATCGACGAGGCCGTGCGACGGCTGGTGGCCGTGGGCGCTGACCCCGAACACATCGGCGGGGTGGACAATTTCTGCTGGCCGAGCATCGGCTACGACCCGGCGGGCAACCCGGACGGGCGCTTCAAGGCCGCGCAGCTGGTGCGTTCCTGCCGCGCGCTCAAAGACCTGTGCCTGGCCTACGGCATCCCGCTGCTCTCCGGAAAGGACAGCATGTACGTCGACGGACACCTGGCCGGGCCCTACGGCGAGACGCGCAAGGTCTCGGCCCTGGAGACACTGCAGTTTTCGGCCGTCGCGGTGATCGAGGACATCACACGCTGCACCACCCTGGAGAGCAAGTTCGAAGGCGACCGGGTTTACCTGCTGGGCACGACGCGCGACGAACTGGGCGGGTCCGAGTATTTCGCCCACCTGGGCTTCACCGGGCTGCGTGTGCCGCGCGTGCGCCCCGACGATTTTGCGCCCCTGTACCGGGCGCTGTCGGGGGCCGTGGCCGCCGACCTGGCCGCCTCGGTGCACGGCGTCTACAGCGGCGGCCTGGGCGTGCACCTGGCCCTGGTGGCCCTGGCGGCCGACCTGGGCATGGACGTGGACCTGCGCCGCGTGCCGGCCGAGGACTGTGTGCGCGACGACCGCCTGCTGTTTTCGGAGTCGGCCGGCCGCTTCATCGTCACCGTGGCACCCGACGACCGCGGCGCCTTCGAGGAGCGCTTCAGGGGATTGCCGCTGGCCGACGTCGGCCGCGTTACCGCCGACAGGCGGCTGCGCATTACCGGGCTGGCGGGGGAAACCATCGTGGATGCGGGACTGGACGGCCTCAGAAGGGCCTGGAAGGCCCCGTTTGGAGAACTGTGATGACTCGTGACGTCAACGCAATGGTGCTGACGGGCTTCGGCCTCAACTGCGACCTGGAAACGGCCTACGCCTTGGAACTGGCCGGCGCGCGGGTGCGGCGCACCCACATCAACGCCCTCATCGCCGAGCCGGACCGCCTGGACGACTGCCGCATCCTGGTCTTCGGCGGCGGCTTCAGCTGGGGCGACGACCACGGCGCCGGGGTGCTGCAGGCCGTGCGGCTCAAGACCCACATCGGCGAGCGCATCCTGGCCTTCATCGAGGCCGGCAACCTGGTGATAGGCATCTGCAACGGCTTCCAGACCCTGGCCAACTTCGGCCTGCTGCCGGGTTTCGACGGGCGCTACGGCGAGCGCTGCGTGGCGCTGACGGCCAACGACTGCGGTAATTTCCGGGACCAGTGGGTCGACCTGAAGGTCAACCCGGCGTCGCCTTGCGTCTTCACCCGCGGCCTGGAGCGCATCGCGCTGCCGGTGCGACACGGCGAGGGCAAGTTCACCGCTGACGAGGAGGTCGTCACGCGCCTCTTCGCGCAAAACCAGGTGGTCATGCAGTACGCCGGCGGTGACGGTCGCCCCGCCGAAGGCCGGTTCCCCGACAACCCCAACGGTTCGCTGGGCGACATCGCCGGCATCTGCGACCCCAGCGGGCGCGTGTTCGGCCTGATGCCCCACCCCGAGGCCTTCAACCACTTCGCCAACCACCCCGACTGGAACCTGGATCGCCGGCGCCGCCTGCGGGCCGGGGAACCGGAGCCGCCCCCGGAGGGTATCGGCGTGCAGCTGTTCCGCAACGCGGTGCGATACCTGCGGGACGGTGCCTGAGAAATCGCCCTCGAGGGGGATGCCGTGCGATACCCAGTGTAAGATTATTTATCAAAAAAATCGCGGTGTTGCTCGAATAACGTGAGACAGGCCTTTACGACATCCGGGTCGTAGAGGGTGCCGCTGTGGGCGGCGATTTCGGCCAGCGCGCGGTCCACGCCCAGGCTGGGGCGGTAGGGGCGGTGGGAGGCCATGGCCTCCACCACGTCGGTGACGGCCAGGATGCGGGCCTCCATGATGATGTCCCCGGCCGCCATCCCCGATGGATAGCCGCTGCCGTCGAGGCGCTCGTGGTGCTGGATGATGCTGGTGGCCACGGGCGGGTCGAACTCGATGTCCTTGAGGATGTCGTAACCCACCTGGGGGTGTTCCTTGATGAGGTTGAACTCGTTGACGCTCAACCTCCCCGGCTTGGTGAGGATGCCGGTGGGCACCGAGATCTTGCCGATGTCGTGCAGGATGCCGGCGATGCGGATACCCTCGGCCTGTTCTTCGGGCAGTCCCATCTCCAGCGCCACGGCGTGGGCCAGGCGCGCCACGCGCTGCTGGTGGCCGGCGGTGTAGGGGTCGCGTTTTTCCAGCGACGAGGCCAGCGCGTTGACCGTCTGGCTGAGCACCCGCCGCAGTTTCTGCAGGCTGCTGCGCAGTTCCTCCTCGGTGCGCCGCTGCTCGGAAGAGATGGTGCGTTCGCGGATGACCCGTTCCAGGCGCAGGATGATTTCGCGCACCCCCACCGGTTTCTGGATGAAGTCGCTGGCGCCGCGCGCGATGATGTCCTCGTAGCTCAGGTTTTCGGCGAAGCCGGTCATCACGATGACGTCGGCGCTGTGGCTGCGGTGGATGCGGTCGGCCAGTTGGATGCCGTCCAGACGCGGCATGGAAATGTCGGTGATGACCACGTCGACGGGTTCGTGTTCGAGAATCTCCAGGGCCTCGAGGCCGTCGGCGGCCGTGCGGCATTCGTACCCGGCCTGCTCCAGGCCCTCGCGCAGGATGTCGCGTATCAGGTCCTCGTCATCGACCACCAGGATGTGGTGTCGGCGCTCGTGCAGCATTATTCTCGATCCTTCCGTGCGGTCACGCATTGGCCCCCTGGCTTTTTTCCGCACTTTCCGGGTTTTTCTTGAGCCACCGCCGTTCCCTAGTCGATGCGGAATTCGATCTTCCAGCGTCGACCCCCGCGCGCCACGATGATCCGGTCCTCGGCGATGCGCTCCACCAGCTTGCCGTTCACGCTCTGCCCCTCGCGCACGATCTGGTTGTTAACCACCGCGAAGCGCTTGCGCGCGTCGGGGTCCCAGGCGATGGCCTGCAGCGTGAGGCCGGAGGAACTGGTTTCGTAGACGGGTTCGGCCGGGGCGCGGCGTGCGGACCGGGCGGTTCCCGTGGTGCGCGGCGCGGTGCCGGCGGCCGGGCGGGGCTGCCGGGCCGGGGCGGGCGCCCGCCGGACCTGCGTCCGCTGTTGCGGGGGCGGGGATTGCGGGCGGCGCACTGCCGGTGCCGCCGTCCGCGCGGCGTTCGAATGGGCGGAAGGCGGCGCCGCGGCGTGCCCCGCGGCACGGGTTTCGGGCCCGCCGGCCTGGTTCGTGCTCCCGCCGCCGGCCGTCGCCTTCGGGGCGGTCCGTGCGGGGGGCGTCCGGGGTCCGTCCGGCGCCGTGATGCGGTAGGCCTGGACGTTGGCGGCGCTTTGCACCCGGTGCTGCGGTCTGAAAAGCCACAGTGCGCCGGCGGCCGCCAGCAGCAGCACCCCGGCCGGTGCGATCCACCCCAGGCGCCGGCGGGGCGACGGGGTCCGCTGGACGCCCAGCGTCAGCTTGCCCGCGCGCACCTGCACGGGGTCCCGCGAGGGGGACTCGGCTTCGGCTTTTTTCAGTGCCTCCAGTATCGAACTCACGGCTGACGTTTTCTCATTGGCCGTCTCGTTTGCGGATGCGCACGGGTGCAGGCGTTTTCACGGGTTGGCCCCCGGGGCGGTCGGGCGGCGGCCTGCTTCCGGGGCCGGCCCCCCGTGGGCGGGGCTGTCCGCCGGCACCTGCCGGGTCACGGCCGGCTGATCGGTAAACTGCGGCAGCCTGATGATGTCGAAGCGCAGGAGCACCACCACGACCAGCGCCAGGCAGACAAACGCCAGCGCCAGCACCATCAGCGGCGAGGTTGACGGTGTGCCCTTGCCGAAGCCGGCGCGGGCCGTCAGTTCGCGGATGGAGATCTCGGCGATGCGCCTGGTGATGGTGTGCTGGCCGAGGCCGAAGGCTGTGAGCAGCGCCCGGTTGCAGGCGATGTTGATCAGGCGGGGGATGCCGCCGGAAAAGCGGTAGATGCGGCGCATGGCCGCGCGCGTGAACTTCGCCTTGGGCTTTTGGGCCGATGCGATGTGGATGCGGTGCTCGATGTATTCGCACGTCTCCCGGAAGGACAACGGCACGAGGTGCGCGCTCAGGCTGATGCGCTGCCCCAGCTGGCGCAGTTCGGCCGAGTCCAGCATCTCGGCCAGCTCCGGCTGGCCCACCAGGAAGATCTGCAGCAGTTTGCTGGTGGTGGTTTCCAGGTTGGACAGCAGGCGCAACTGCTCCAGCACCGGCTTGGAGAGGTTCTGGGCCTCGTCGATGATCACGATCACCCGCTGCCCCTTCTTTTTCTTCTCGATGAGGAAGCGGTTGAGGGTGTCGATCAGGTCCTTGGTGTTGTCGGCGCGGGCATCCAGGCCGAATTCGTCGTTGATGGCCTTGAGCATCTGCAAGGCGTCGAGCTTGGGGTTGAAGATGTAGGCCGCCACCGTGTCGCTGTTGAGATTCTCCAGGAACACACGGCACAGGGTGGTCTTGCCGGTGCCCACCTCGCCGGTGATCTCCACGAAGCCGTCGCCCTCGTATTCCCCGTAGGTCAGGTGGGCCAGGGCCTCCTCGTGGCTCTTGCTCAGGAACAGGTACTCGGGATTGGGAACCAGCTGAAAGGGGCGTTCCTTGAAGCCGAAGAATTTCTTATACATCCCGGCAGCTTCTCCTCTATCTTTCCCGCGCGATTTTCTCCCGCAGGCGCTCGGGGATCTGCACGGCCACCACCCGCCCCCGGGCACAGAGGGTCTCGCCGGCCAGCACCGAAACCGCCACCACCACCCGGCGGCCCCGGATCTCTTCGACCCGGCCGCGCAGTTCCAGTGTGACGCCCAGGGGCGTCGGCTCGAGGTAGTCCACGTGCAGCGAAGCCGTGACGAACCGCAGCGGCGGGTCGCTGTCCATGGGGCGGTTTTGCGCCCGGTAGGCGGCCGCGGCCGCGGTTCCGGTGCCGTGGCAGTCGACCAGCGAGGCGATCAGCCCGCCGTAGACGTAGCCGGGCATGGCCATGTGATAGGGCTGCGGTGTGAAGCGGCACACGCTCTGCTCCTCGTCCAGCCAGTAGCTCTTGATGTGCAGGCCGTGTTCGTTGCGCCGCCCGCAGCCGTAACACCAGCTGCCCTCCTCGCGGTAGTAGTCTTGAAACGCCTTGTCGCTCATGCTTTTCGGTTTCCCGTTGCGCCGCGTGCGGCATCGCCCCGGTGTGGGCGGCGGCCGCCCCTCAGCGGCGGCACAGAAAGTGGATGTTGAAGGGGTCGAAGTCCATGGTCAGCACTTCCACCCGCGAAAAACCCGCCTCCTGCAGCATGGCCTGCGCGGTTTCGCGCCCCCACATCATGCCCAGGCCCCGGCCGCCGCGGTAGAGGCCCACCGGCATGCAGTGCATCAGGCTGACGGTGTAGAGAAACGGTGCCAGGGGGTGTTCGGCGTTGTCCACCGGGCTGCTGTGGGCATCAATGTCCACCATCGAAAAAAGGCCCGCCGGCGCCAGCATGCGGCGCACGTTGCGCAGGGCCGCCAGGGGGCGCCGCTGATCGTGGATGGCGTCGAAGGCCGTGATGTAGTCGAAGGCGCCCGCCAGGTGCGCCAGTGCCTCGGGGTCGGCCGCGTCGGCCTCCAGAAAGACCGCGTTTTCCAGCCTGTGCTCGGCCGCCCGGCGCCGGGCCTCGGCCAGCGCCCGGCCGGAGATGTCGATGCCCGTGAAGCGGCTGGCCGGAAAGGCGGCCGCCATCAGCACCAGGGCCACGCCCTGGCCGCAGCCCAGGTCGCAAACCCGTATGCCGTCCTGCAGGCGCGAGACCAGGGTCCCGCTTTCGATGGAAGGCAGGAAATCGCCCACCAGCAGGGTCTCGTGCTTGTTGTCGGCCAGCTCGGACATGAAGGCCTGGAAGCGGGGGTACTTCTCGTAGGGCAGCCCCTCGCCGGAGGCGAACGCCGCCACGATGTCCTCCAGCACCTGGGTCGTCAGCAGCGGGATCTCCTGGGTGTAGACGGCCAGGTTGTCCCCGCCCCCGCCGCGGGTCAGGAAGGCGGCGTGCTCGGGAGGCAGGCGGTAGCGGACCCGTCCGTCGCCGTCGGCGCTCATCTCGACGATACCGCCGGTACCCATGACGGCCAGCCACTCGCGCACGTAGCGCTCGCTGCACCCGGCGGCGTCGGCGATCCGGCCGGGCGTCTGCGGCGCCTTCAGGCGGCTGAGGGTTTCGAACAGGCCCGTGCGGTATCCCACGGCGATGGCCACGTTGAGGGCGGCGTGGTTGAGGATGTTCGTCATGCGCCGGGAGAAGGTCTCGGTGCGTGCGTCGTCGTTCATGGCCCCTCTTTTACGGTTTTCGACGGTCGCTTGTCAATTTTTATTGCGGAACCCGCCGGCGGGGGCGTCGCCGTCCACCGCGCCGCGGGAGCGAAAAGACTTGTCTTTGGCCGTCAAATCGAATACCCTCCGGAGCAGCCACCGGGAGGCCCGTTGCGCACGGGCGACCCTGCAGCCGTGACGTCAACCGCTCAGTGTGCCGCGAGACGAAAACATGGAAAACGAGAAGGACGCTTCGTTGAAGGGACATTTCCTGCTGGCCATGCCCGGCCTGCTGGACCCCAATTTTTCCCAGACCGTCACCTGCATCTGCGAACACACCGATCAGGGGGCGGTGGGCATCGTCGTCAACCGCCTGCACGAGGGCATCCTGGCCGGGGATATCTTCGAGGAGCTGGGCATCGAGTGCATCGAGAGGGCCGCGGCGCTGCCGATCCATTACGGCGGGCCGGTGCGCATGGACGAGATCTTCGTGCTGCACGGGCCGCCCTTTGACTGGACCGGCTGCCTGGTGATCTCACCGCGCCTGGCGCTGAGCAATACCATCGACATCATTCACGCCATCGCCGCCGGCAGCGGCCCGGCGGCCTTCCTCATCAGCATCGGCTGCGCCGGGTGGGGGCCGGGGCAGTTGGAATCCGAACTGGCGGCCAACACCTGGCTGACCAGTCCCATTTCCGAGGACGTCGTCTTCGAGATGCCCCTGGAGGAGCGGTGGGGGGGGGCGCTGAAAAAGATGGGGGTCGATCCCGCCCTGCTCTCGGACGCGGCGGGTCACGCGTAGGTCATGACGAGGCCTTGGCCGCTTTCTTGGTGTTCTTCTTCTTCTTGAGACACACCTTGTCTTTCCTGGCGAAGGCGCAGATCTTGGGGTTGTAATACTCCTTGCAGTTCAGCGGATTGTAAAGCGGGCACTCCGGGTGTTTTTCAGACATGGACCAAGTTTCTCCTTTGACACGAATCTGTTCGCCTTGTAGCAGCACCCCTCCTATCGGCGCCTGTTTCAGGAAACCGCTGAAATGCCGCCTACTGCAGTCTGCCCGTGAATGTGCTCAAAGATTGCAGGATCGATGTACCTTTAAAAATGCAGATAAAATCTCTTCTATCATAATGGGAAATTTTTTTCAAGATCGGAGCCCTGTGCATCTCCACACCGGCCCTCGGCGCCGCCGGCCGGCCGGACCCCGCCGCCGGCGATTTCGTCCGTAACCTTCTGGAATAAGACTCTGCATGGACGCATACAAAAGCATCAAAGCCGAGATACTGCAGGTCAAAGGGGAACTGGACCGCCTGTTCGACACCGCCGCCGCGGTCCCCGACCTGGCCGAGGCGGTCTTTGCCCGCTGGCGCCGAAGCTGCGACGCCGTCGAGGAGCAGATGTCCGAGGACGTGGTGCGCGTGGCCGTGGTGGGCGCCATCAAGTCCGGCAAGAGCACCTTCATCAACGCGCTGCTGGGCGCCGACCACCTGCGCCGCGGTGCGGGCGTGATGACCTCCATCGTCACGCGTATCCGCGGCGGCCGCGGCCCCCGGGCCACGCTGACGTTCAAGCCCTGGGACGAGATCAACGCCGACATCGAACAGGCCCTGGTGCTGTTCCCGGCCCCGTTGTGGGACCGCGAGCGGGAATCTTTCGACATCCGGCGCGCCGCGGACCGCAAGGCCCTCGCACGGGCACTGGCGGAGGCGGGACCGGAACTGCTCATCCGCGACGGGCGGAGAAACGAGAACGCCATCCTGCTGGCGGCCTACCTGGAGGGCTACGAGCGGGTATCGGAGCTGTTCGGCGCCGAGACCGGCGTCAGGGTGCTGGAGGCGGAGGTTTTCGCACAGCACCAGGAGTTCGTCAGCGCCGACGCCCTGGCCGTCTACCTGCAGGACGCCCTGCTGGAGATCCCGGCACCGCTGCTGGAAGACGACTTGGAGCTGGCCGACTGCCAGGGCAGCGATTCCCCCAATCCCCTGCACCTGTCCATGATCCAGGACTACCTGCTGCTGACGCACTTCATCGTCTACCTCATCAGCAGCCGCACCGGTTTGCGCCAGGCGGACATCCGATTCCTGTCGATGATCCGCGAGATGGGCATCATCGGCAACATGATCTTCGTGGTCAACACCGATTTCGGCGAGCACGAGTCGCGTCGCGAACTGGAGGCGCTGGTCGAGCGCACCCGGCGGGACCTGGCGGTGATCAAGCCCGAGCCGGAGGTGTACGCCTTCTCGGCGCTCTACAACCTGTTGCGCCGCCCGGACGCGCAACTCGGCGAAAGAGACCGCCTGCGCCTGGCCCAGTGGGAGGCGGACGCCGAACTGGTGGCCTTCTGCGACGCTCAGCGGGAGCGTTTCGAGGCGGTCTTCGGCCACCACCTGGCCCACCAGCGCAGCCGCCTGCTGCTGGGCAACCACCTGGAGCGCATCGCCGTGGTGGCCGCCGCGCTGCGCCGGTGGGTGGACATCCACCGGCAGATGCTGACGCGCGACGCCGACGGCGTGCGTGAACTGGTCTCCGGCATCGCCCGCCACCAGAAGAAGATCACCCATCTGCACGTCATGGTGAAGACCACCCTGGACGGCGCCCTGCAGCCGGTGCGCCGGGAACTGAAAACCGAGACCGACCGCTTCTTCGACGACCGCGCCGGGGGACTGCTGGGGGACGTGCTGGATTTCATCCGCGGCTACGAGGTCTCCTACGGGGCCTACCGGGAGCAGATCGCGTCGGCCGGCTTCAACCAGACCCTTTACCTGGTCTACCAGGATTTCCGGCAGGCGCTGGATGTCTACCTCACCGAAACCATCCACCCGCGGGTGGTGAAATTCGTCCGCCGCTGCGAGGAGCGTATCCGGCATGAACTGGAAGCGGTGGTGGCGCCCTTCGACGAGATGGGGCGTGACAGCCTGCAGGCCTACGAGCGCGACCTGGGGGGCGCGGATCCGGCGGACGAACGGCCCGCCGTGCAGCCCTTCCGGCTGCCCGAGCTGGAAATCGTGCGCCGCCGGGCCGGCATCCGGCTGCCGGCCGCGCGCATGACCATGCGCTACTCGGCGCGCATCCGGGCCGAGGTGGTGGCCCACTACGGAGTGTTTTCGCTGCTGCGCCTGGCCCGCCGGTTGCTGCGCTCCAGGGACGCCGACGGGAACCGCGAGGTGGTGCGGGCCCTCGAACACAGCGTGCGGCGCATCAAGCGCGAGATGGAGAAGAGCATGCGCGCCTCGTTCCTGGACTACCGCGAGAACATCAAGTTCCAGTACCTGCTCAAACTGCTGGACGCTTTCGCCGGGAGCATCCGCCAGGAGCTGGCCGGGCGTTTCCAGTCCTACGACGCGGACCTGGCGCGTCTTTCCGACCTGGCCGCCGGCACGCACGAAAGCCGGCGCCGCGCTGCCGAGGCGCTGGTCGGCATGGCGGCCGGTTGCGATGCGGTGGAGGCCCGCATCGCGGCGCTCAGGGGCCGCGTGTCGAAGAGCGCTTCGCGATAGCCGCCCGGCTTGCGCAACACCGGGCGCAGGCGCGGCGCCCGCCGTCCGCACCTCCCGCAGGTCCCCGAAGAAGTCTCCGCCTCACTCCCCGGAAGTCAGCTTTTCCAGGTTTTCGCGTGCGAAGTCGATGCCCGGGTCCAGTTCCAGCGCCATGCGGTAGTAGCGCACGGCCTCCTTGCGCCGGCCCATGTCGCGGTAGTTGGAGGCGATGTTGGCGTAGTCGATGGCCGAGCCGGGATCCAGCTCGATGACCCGCCGGAAACAGGCGATGGCCTTTTCGTGTTCCCCGAGCTTGAAGTGGCAGAAGCCCATCAGGTTGAGGATGTCGGTGCGCTGCGGGTCGCAGCGCTCGCCCTGCGCCAGCACGGCCAGCGCTTCCCGGTAGCGGCCGCGCTCTTTGTGGCAGATGCCCAGGTAGGAGTAGATGCTGGCCCGGTCCTCGTCGCCGGGGTCCAGTTCCAGTGCCCGTTCCAGGTGGCGGCGGGCCTCTTCCGGCTCGCCCAGCTCCAGGCGGCAGCGGCCCAGGTAGAAGCTGACGTAATACTTGCCCGGCAGGAGTCGGTCGATTTCTTCCAGCCGGGCGATGGCCCGGCGGGGCGCGGTGTTTTCGGCGATCAGCCTGGCGGCGAACATGCCCACCCCGGTTCCCACGGCCCGTTCGCGGAAGTGCGCTCCCGGCACGATGGTGTAGAAGGCCGGTACGCCCAGCGCCGGGTGGGTGGTATCGATCACAAAGACCTCCATACCCTTGCGGGCGAGGGCCTGCACCAGGGCCTCGACTTCCAGGCGGATGTTGTTGCTGGAAAGGTCGGGCAGGCTGCCGATGGGCACCCGGGAGGAGGCCCGCGTGATGAAATCCAGCTCGGCGATGCTCGCGGGTTTGGGCAGCCCGCTGGCCACGTAGTTGGAGCCGGTGTTGAAGTCGCCGGCCAGCTGGGCGACCTCGGTCAGGGTGCGGCTGAGGGCTTTTTCGGGGTCGGGGGTGGTGCCGGCGGTCCACACGATCTCACTGTGGCGCGGGAAGGTGGCCGGGTCGTAGGCCACGGCCCCCACGGTGGGGATGCCCGTGTCCAGCGAGAAGTCCGAGAGGTAGAGCACGATGCCGGCGCGGCGGTACTTGGCGATCATGTCGCGCACCATGGGGTCCGTGGCCGAATCGGGATCGATGAGCGGCACCGGTATGCGCCCGCGGCTGACCAGGGCCGACACGTGGCGCTCGACGATCTCGCAGATGCCCTGGGAAAGGGCCTCCTCCACGCAGTTGCCGGCCGAGGGGCCGTTGAACTCGTTGATGGCGAAGAACCACGAAAAGGGGATCAGCACTTCTCGCTGCTGCGTCAGGCTGTAGCCCGCGGTCCACTGCAGCGGCAGCTGCTCGAAGATGCCGCGGGCCGCCTCGAGGTCCTCGGAGGTGTCGTGCACCGAGGCCGCGATCAGCTCGAAGGGCATGGCCCGGTCGCGCACCTGCGCGTAGGTGGCCCGCCGGAAGTTGGCCGGGTTGCTGCGGAAGCTGAAGAAGGAGAAACGCTCGGCCAGCTCCATGACGGCGCTGGCCTCGGCCTGCTCGGGCGTGGCGCCCTTGCCCATCTGCTTACGGGTGCCGGTCAGGGCGGCGGCGTCCCGGCCGCAGATGCTGAAGTAAACCGGAATGCCCAGCCGCCCGTTGTCGATGCGCCGGGTCTCGCGGAGAATGTCCAGGTCCAGTTTTTCGAGCTTGCGCCGGAAACGCCGCACGGTCTCCCCGGGCGGCAGGATCTTGTCCTGGTCCAGCGTGAAGCGCTTGAAGGCGTCTTTGAGTACGATGGGATACGGCATGTCGGTTGCTCCTTGCGTCGAAATCGGGCGGCCCGGGCACCCGCGGCCGGGCCGTGTCGTCGTGCCGGAATCGGTGTTGACCGGTGTGAAAAAGTCTGGTACAAGCGGGGAAAAATCACGGGGATGTAGCTCAGCTGGGAGAGCGCAGCGTTCGCAACGCTGAGGTCAGGGGTTCGATCCCCCTCATCTCCACCATGTAAACACAAGGCTTGCCGGATCCGGCAGGCCTTTTCTTTTTCGTCCGGTCTCAGGCGGCCCGCGTCCGGCCGGGGCACGGGGCCTCTCGGTGATATGCCATTTCCCGCACCGTAAATCAATTCCTAATCCGCTTCCGGCCGCGGTCGCGCTTTTTCCGCCGGGACAGGCGGGGGTGCGATTGCCCGCCGCGTCCGGCCGGGGCGCCCGGGTCTATAACCTAATTCACCCAATTTATTACCGAAATGTAATAAAGATCGGTAATAAACGTAACAGTTGCGGCCCGTTTTTCGACACGGCCCCTGGGTCCTTGTTTTCAAACTGTTGTTATTAATAGTTAAAAAACACATAAGGGGATTGGCATCATTGTTGCTTGAAAGAAAATTCATTAGAAGGTTTGTTTTTATGCCGGGCGGAATCTGACGAACACCTTTCAGAATCGAAACAGGAACAGCCGATGCCCATGACGCTGTGATACCGACCGGATGTGTTTCATTTTGGCCGATACCGCCGGAGGATGCGGGAGGAGGGGAAGTACCTGTGGACACCGCCTATTTTGATAACGGCGGTCGGCGTTCGGGGATCGATCGGCGTGAATTCAGCTATGCCAATCATCTACCGGAGCGCCGGTCGGGACGTGACCGCCGCAGCGGAGAGGACCGCCGAAAAAAACCGATGACTCCCCGAAAGGGGGAGCGCCGGTCCGTACTGAAAAGAGCGGCCTGAAGCGCTGAAGCCCGGCGTGGATGGCGCCGGGCTGCCTTCGACGGCACCGCCCCGCGACCGGGGCGCCGCCGTCGTTTCCCGGCCGGGGTGAAGTTTCCCCGGAGGTTCTCCTTGACTTCCAGCCCGCCTTGGTGTACCGGAAAGCCTGTCGCAGTCGATCACCCGGAAATCCAAAGAAAATAGATCCCCCGACCGGGGGCGTCCGCAAAAAGCGCAAGATGACCGCGTGTTCTTCTGCGTTTTTTTGCGTAGGCGCTTCGAGGGCCCGTTTCGGCCTGCGGGGCCGGGGGCGAACGACTCACGGAGAGGGACATGCAGCGAACGGCCAAAGCCTGTCGCAGGACCCGGGAAACGGACATCCAGGCCGAGCTGGTGCTCGACGGGACGGGACAGGCGGACATCGAGACCGGCATTGGCTTTTTCGACCATATGCTGACGCTGCTCGCCGTCCACGGCGGGTTCGATCTCCGGGTTCAGGCGCGCGGAGACCTGCACGTAGACCTGCACCACACCGTCGAGGACGTGGGACTGGTGCTGGGCGACATCCTCGACGAGGCGCTGGGCACCCGCGAGGGCATCCGGCGCTATGGACACGCCGTGACCCCCATGGACGAGGCCCTGGCGGCCGTGACCGTGGACCTCTCCAAGCGTCCCTTCCTGGTCTTTCAACTGCCGATCCCGCTGGGCGGCGGCGCACGCTTCGACGGCAGCCTGGCCAAGGAGTTTTTTCGCGCCTTCGCCACCCGTGGGGGAATGAACCTGCACATCCACGTCGCCTGCGGGGAAAACGAGCACCATGTCATCGAAGCGGTCTTCAAGTCGACGGGCCGCTCCCTGGCCCAGGCGGCGGCCGCCGACGCGCGTTTCGGGGGCGTTCGTTCCAGCAAGGGAACCCTCTGATTCCCAAAGCACCCAAAGGGAGGAAGTCTTACCCATGATCACCCCGAAACCCTGTGTCCGACGTTTCCCGGCCGTGCTGCTGGCGGTCGTGCTGCTCCTGGCCGGTGCCTGCCAGCCCCGCCCCGTGCCGGTGGCCGGTCCGGCCGCCGAAAACTTCAAGCCCACCCGCATCGCCGTGCTGCCGTTCACCAACATGAGTGCGCTCTACGGAGAGGGGCAGAGCGTGCGCTGCCCGCTGTGCGGTACCATGATGGTCACCGGGCCGGTCGCGGAGGGGGCCGATCGCTACATGACAGAACAGCTCAGCCAGCTGGTGCGCCGGAAGATGAAAAGCGACGTGATCCCACCCGAGCGGGCCAAGGGGGTTTACACCACGCTGCTCAACGAGGAGGGCCTGCTGTTTCCCGAGGTGGGGGTGGTGGCCAAGACCGGCCGCCGTCTGGGCGCCGATGCGGTCGTGGTGGGCAACATCTACCGCTTCCGCGAGCGTGTGGGTTCCGATTACGGGGCCGAGCGGCCGGCGTCGGTGGCCTTCACGCTGGCCATGGTGCGCGTGGAAGACAGCAGCGTCATCTGGAGCACGGTGTTCGACGAGACCCAGCACTCGCTCATGGAAAACCTGTTCAACATCGGCACTTTTTTCAAGCGGGGCGGCAAGTGGCTGACGGCCGAGCAGTTGGCCCTCTATGGACTGCAGGAAATCGTGGACGAGCTTCCCGGATCATGATCGTCATCCCGGCAGTGGACATCAGGGGCGGCAGGTGCGTGCGCCTGCTGCAGGGGCGCAAGGACGCCGAGACGGTGTTTTCCGACGATCCGACCGCCATGGCCGCCCGCTGGGAGGCGGCCGGGGCGCGCCTGATCCATGTCATCGACCTGGACGGCGCCTTCGACAAAGCGCCGCGCAACGTGGACGCCATCCGCGGGATCCTGGCCGGCGTCGGGGCCGACATCCAGGTGGGCGGCGGCATCCGCACCGTAGAGACCATCGAGATGTACCTCGACATGGGGGTTGCACGCGTGATCATCGGCACCGAAGCCATCGGCAACCCGCAGATGGTGGAGCGGGCCTGCGTACGCTTCCCGGGCCGCATCGTGGTGGGCATCGACGCCCGCGACGGCCTGGTGGCCGTGGAGGGCTGGACGCGCACCACGCGGGTCACGGCCGTGGAACTGGGAAAACGCTTCGAAGACTGCGGCGTGGCCGCCATCAACTTCACCGACATTTCGCGCGACGGCATGCAGACCGGCCCCAACATCGCGGCCACGCGCCGCATGGCCGAGGCGCTGTCGATTCCTATCGTGGCCTCGGGCGGGGTGTCCACGCTGGAGGACATCCGCAACCTGCTGCCCCTGGAGCCCTTGGGGGTGACCGGCGTCATCACGGGCCGCGCCATCTACAGCGGCACCCTCGACCTGGCCGCGGCCATCGCGCTGGCGGCCGGCGGCACCTGAGTCTCCCGGCGCCGCGCGTCTTTTCGGGCGCGGCCGCTTGTCTGCTTGACAAACATTGCTTCGTAGTTATTTTCACAGGTTAAGACCAAGACATAACCGAGCGGCCTTATCACAGCATCCCGATACGGTAGAAGACGGGGGCAGCCGTTGTTTGGAACCCGAAAAGCCTTTTCAAGCCCGTTCCTTCCATTTTTTAACCATCAGGCTCGTTAAAAGCGTGGGGGGCACTTCTTGTCGTCTCTGATTCCTGAAGAGAAAATCTCGGAGATCAAACATGCTGCCGATATCGTTGATATTATTTCCGAAGCGGTTCTGCTGAAAAGGGCCGGACAGAACTTCATCGGCCTGTGCCCCTTCCACTCCGAGAAGACACCTTCGTTCACGGTGAGCCCCGACAAGCAGATGTTTCACTGTTTCGGGTGTGGGGAGGGCGGCAATGTTTTCAGTTTTTTAATGAAGCACCAGGGGCTTTCGTTCCCCGAAGCGGTCAGGGCGGTGGCCGGGCGATACGGTATCGACCTGCCGGTGTACACGGACAGACGACAGAGAAAGGCCGCCAGTGAGCGTCAGCGTCTGCTGAACGTCAACCGGCAGGCCTTTCAGTTTTACAGGCGCAGCCTGGCCGACGGACACCGTGGAGAGGCGGTGCGGGCCTACCTGGAAAAGCGCGGCATCCTGGCGCCGGCCGTCGAAAAATTCGGTATCGGCTATGCGCCTCCGGGCTGGGACAACCTGCTTCGCTACCTGACGGCCCGCGGCGTTTCACCGAACCTGGCCCAGACGGCCGGGCTGGTGGTGCCCCGGCGGCAGGGCGGCGGGTACTACGACCGCTTTCGCAACCGGGTGATGATTCCGATCTTCAACCTGGCCGGGGAGGTGATCGCCTTCGGCGGGCGGGTGCTGGACGATGCCGAGCCCAAGTACCTGAACTCGCCCGAGACGCCGCTGTTCAACAAGCGCCGCACGCTGTTCAACCTGCAGCGGGCGCGGACGCGGTGCCGGCAGAGCGGGGAGGTGATCATCGTCGAGGGCTACTTCGACCTCATCGCCCTGGACCAGGCCGGCGTGGAGAACGTGGTGGCCACCCTGGGCACGGCGCTGACGCCGGATCACGTGCGGGTGCTCAAGGGCCACGCCCAGAGGATGGTGCTGGTCTACGACGGCGACGCGGCCGGCCGCAAGGCCGCCGAACGCAGCCACGAGATCTTTGGGCGGCAGAACGTCGACGCCCGCGTGGCCCTGCTGCCCGAGGGCCACGACCCGGACTCCTTCGTGGCGCGCCACGGTGCGGAGGCGTTCCGGAAACTGGTGGCCGAGGCGCCGGGCATGTTCTCGTTTCTGCTTGAGGCGGCCGCCGCACGGCACGGCGACGGCATCGCGGCCCGACTCCGCGTGGTGGCGGAACTGGTGCCGGTGCTGGCGCAGATCGACGACCGGGTGGCCCGTTCGCTGTACGTGCGCGAACTGGCCGACCGCCTGGAGGTTCCCGAAAGGGACATCCTGGACAGGATCCGGGGGGCGGTCAGGTCCGGCGCCGCCAGAGCCGGGTTTGCGGAACCCGGTCCGCCCGCGGGCAGCACCACCGCGGACGAAGACCCGGCGCAGGACGCGTCTGAGGGCCGTTTCCGCATCGAACGCCAGATCGTGGCCATGATGGTGCAGCACCCCGCCGCCATCGCCGAGGTGGAGCGGCGGCAGGCGGTGGACCGCTTCGAGCACGACGACCTGAAGCGGGCCGCCGCCTTTCTGCTGCAGAACGCCGCCCTGCTGCAGGACGATCCCGGGGCGGCGGTCGAACGGATGCCGGACGACCGGCTGCGGCGCATGCTGACGTCCATGATCGTCGGACCGGAAACCTGGGACGATCGGGCGTGCCGCATCCTGCTGGAACAGTTCGAGGCCGCCTGCCAGCGGCGGCGCGACGATTTGCAGAAGCGCATCGAGGCCGCCGAAAGCAGTGGCGACCAAGAACTGCTGCTCAAACTGCTCAAGGAGCGCCAGAGCCGGGCCGAAATGAAGAGTGTCCCGTTCTGAGGCCGGCGGCGCTTGACCGATAACCAATGAGGCGGAAGCATATTGCCGATGCCGGACACCCGGCGACCGGAACCCGACGGCCGCCGGCTGATCGCTTTTTCAAAACGTCCAGGGGGAGGTTGGCGTAAATGGCAGAAAGCAACTCCAAGAAAGAGCAGGCACGCAAGGAAACCACCCAGAAGGCGATTTCCCAGCTGCTCAAAAAGGGCAAGAAGAAGGGCATGTTGACCTACGCCGAGATCAACGACGTGCTGCCGTCCTACATGCTCTCGGATGAACAGATCGACGAGACCTTGATGATGTTCGACGAAGCCGAGATCGACATCATCGACGAGAAGAAGAACAAGATGGAGAGCCGGCTCAACCTCTTCAAGGAGAAGAAGGCCGGCAAGGCCGTGGCCAGTTCGGCCGATTTCGGCAGCGTCACCGATCCCGTCAAGATGTACCTGCGCGAGATGGGCATGGTGACCCTGCTCAGCCGCGAGGGGGAGGTGGAGATCGCCAAGAAGATCGAGGCCGGCGAGCGCGAGGTCATGAAGGCCCTCATCGAGACGACCAGCGGCATCAACCTGATCATCGAACTGGGCAAGGGCATCGAGCGCGGCGAGCTGCGGCCCAAGTACGTGCTGCGCGACCTGGACGAGGGCGACACGCTGGTGGACGAGGTGGCCCAGACCAACCGCTTCGTCGACACCATCCGCGCCATCGAGGAGGTTCACCAGGAGAACACCCGCCTGCGTGAGCGGCTTTTCTCATGCGACCTGGCGCCCGACGAGGCCCGCCGCGTGCGACGCAGCATCAACCGGCGCAACCACAAGATCTACGACCTGCTCAAGGATTGGCGTTTCGAGGGCAGCGTGCTCGACAAGATCGAGGGGGTCGTGCGCGAACAGGTGGCCTGGTTCGACAGCATGAACCGCATGATCACCATGTGCGCCGACAGCCTCAACGTGCCGGTGGGCCGCCTGCGGGCCAGCCTCTACGACCACGAGGGCTTTCTCAAGTGGCTCCGGCCGCGCACCAACCTGAACACCGAGGAACTCGAACTGCTCTACCAGGAGCTGCACACGGTGGCCGAGCAGATCGACGAGCGCGAGTACCTGCTCAAGGCCAACAGCCGGGCGCTCAAGCGCATCATCTCCATGGTCGAGGAGGGCCGCCACAAGGCCAAGCTGGCCAAGAGCGAGCTGACCAAGGCCAACCTGCGGCTGGTGGTCAGCATCGCCAAGAAGTACACCAACCGCGGCCTGCAGTTCCTGGACCTTATCCAGGAGGGCAATATCGGCCTGATGAAGGCCGTGGACAAGTTCGAGTACATGCGCGGCTACAAGTTCAGCACTTACGCCACCTGGTGGATCCGCCAGGCCATCACCCGGGCCATCGCCGATCAGGCGCGCACCATCCGCATCCCGGTGCACATGATCGAGACCATCAACAAGCTCATCCGCACCTCGCGCTACCTGGTGCAGGAACTGGGCCGCGAGCCCAAGCCCGAGGAGATCGCCGAGAAGATGGAGATCCCGCTGGAGAAGGTGCGCAAGGTGCTCAAAATCGCCCGCGAACCCATTTCGCTGGAGACCCCCATCGGCGACGAGGAAGACAGCCACCTGGGCGACTTCATCGAGGACAAGAAATTCATGCTGCCCTCGGACGCCGCCGTCAGCTTGAACCTGGCCGAGCAGACCCGCAAGGTGCTGGCCACCCTGACGCCCCGTGAGGAGAAGGTGCTGCGCATGCGCTTCGGCATCGGCGAGAAGGCCGACCACACCCTTGAGGAGGTGGGCCAGGATTTCGCCGTCACGCGCGAGCGCATCCGCCAGATCGAGGCCAAGGCGCTGCGCAAGCTGCGCCACCCGACCCGCAGCCAGAAGCTCAAGAGCTTCATCGAGAACTGACGGCGGCCCCCGGCGGCGGGCGTGTTTCGGGCGGGGCGGTGCGGCCCCGCCCCACCTTTTTCGGGAGCCGGAGGAGGGTATTTATTGACAAAAACGGGTCCCGGCAGTAGAAAGAGCCATTTTCAGATCGTGCGGGCCCATAGCTCAGTTGGTAGAGCCACCGGCTCATAACCGGTCGGTCCCTGGTTCGAATCCAGGTGGGCCCATACTTTTCCACCACCCGCGAAAACGGCCCGGACCGCCGGGCGGCACCGCACGCAAACCCCGGCCCGCAGCCACCTGCACCCGCAACGGTGAACCATGAGCGCGACCGTCGCCGACATCCTGGAAATCATGGAGGCCCTGGCGCCCGCCTGCCTGGCGCAGCAGTGGGACAACGTGGGCCTGCAGGTGGGCGACACGCGCTGGCCGGTGTCCGTGGTGTGGGTGGCGCTGGACGCCACGCACGAGGTGTTGGCGCAGGCCGCCGCCGCGGGGGGCGGCCTGCTGATCACCCACCACCCGCTGATTTTTCGGCCCCTGAAACGCATCGACCTGCAGTCCCCGCAGGGCGCCGTCATCGCCCGGGCCCTGTCCGCGAAGGTGGCCGTTTTTGCGGCCCACACCAACCTGGACGCGGCTGTGGGCGGAGTCAACGACATCCTGGCCCGTCGCCTGGGCTTGGAAGACCTGGTGCCGCTGAGCACCGAAGGCGTGGAGGGCTGCACGACGAAGGCGACCCCCGGGTCGGGGCTGGGCCGCGTGGGTCGGCTGCCGCAGCCCGTCGAACTGGTCGCTCTGGCGGCCCTCATTCGCCGGCGGCTGGGGCTGGAGGCGGTCAAGGTCAGCGGTGACCCGCACCTGGCGGTGGAGCGGGTGGCCGTGTGTTCGGGCAGCGGATCGGGGCTGATGAAGGATTTTTTCGCCAGCGGCGCGCAGGCGTACGTGAGCGGGGACCTGCACTACCACGACGCCATGGACGCTGCGGGCGCCGGGCGGGGACTGATCGACGTGGGGCACTTCGCCTCCGAATTCCTGGTGGTCGAGACCTTGGCGCACGAGCTGCGCCGCAGGATGTCCGACGCCGGCATCCGGGCCGAAGTGCGGGCCTGCGCCATTGAAAAGGACCCCTTTCGTCTTATATTTTAGCTGTCGGGTGTCGGCGGTCAGCGGATGCCGGGCGGTTCGGAAGCGTGGGGGGCCATAAACGGGAGAGAATACCGAATGAAAGAACAGCTATACCTGTTACGGAAGCTGCAGCTGGCCGAGAACCGCCGCCGCGGCATTGCACTGTCCCTCCAGCAGGCCGCCGGGCGGCTGGCGGAACTCGACGGGGAACTGGCCGCCTTCCAGGAACGCCTGGCCGGCATGCAGGCCCGTATCGAGGAGGACGAAAAACGCTACCGCGGCCTGGAGTCCGAGGCCGGCGCCATCCAGACCCAGATCAAGAGCGACGAGGCCAAACTGCGCTCGGTGAAGACCAACCGGGAATACCAGGCCCTGCTCAAGGAGATCGACGAACTCAAGAAAAAATACTCCGGCGCCGAGGACGAGATGATCCAGTGCCTGGACGCCGTGGAGGGCGAAAAGCAGGCCCTGGCAGAGGCCCGCGATGCCTTCGAGAAACTCCAGGTGCAGGTTGAGGCCGACCGCAGGCAGGTGCTGGCCGAAAAGCAGGAGGGTGAAAAGGCCATGGCGGAACTGGAGGCGGAGAAAGCGAAACTGGCCGCCTCGGTCGACGCCAAGCTGATGAAGACGTTCGATTTCATCCGCACCAAGAAGGGGGACGGCCTGGCCATCGCCCGGGTGCGTGACGCCGTCTGCCTGGGGTGCAACGTCAACATTCCGCCCCAGCTGTACAACGAGCTGCAGCGCGGCGACAGTCTGAAGTTCTGCCCCAACTGCCAGCGCATCATCTACTGGCGGGAGGAAGAGGAAGTCGAGTAAGGGCCGGTTTTGCCGGCCGAAGCGGTTCAGGCGATCGCTGGGGGCGTGTCCCCGGAGGAAAGTCCGAACACCACAGGGCAGGGTGCTCCATAACGTGGAGTCGCGGTGACGCGAAGGAAAGTGCCACAGAAAAGATACCGCCGTGCCGGGTTTCCGGCGCGGTAAGGGTGAAAAGGTGCGGTAAGAGCGCACCAGTTCCCCGGGTGACCGGGGAAGCTCGGTAAACCCCACCCGGTGCAAGACCAAATAGGGGAGCGTTGGAGGGCGGCCCGTCCGAGCTCCCGGGTAGGTCGCAAGAGCCGCCGGGCAACCGGTGGCCGCAGATGAATGATCGTCACCCGCGGCCGGGGCAACCCGCCGCGGGCACAGAATTCGGCTTACGGACCGCTTCGGCCGGTTTTTTTACATGCGAGGAGTGTCAGCGTGGGAACGTTCGAACCCCGACAGATCACGCCCGGACAGCAGGACCGCCCGGAGGGAACGGGCATCCGGAAGAAGGCCTGCGAAATCTCGTTCGCCCAGAAGATCGACATCTTCTCCCGCGACTTCCTGAAGTGCTGCATGTACGTGGCCGACTTCAACACGGCCATCCGGGCCTTCACCAAGATGCTCTACTCGCGCTTTATCGGCACCTCCCAGGTGCTGGAAGATTTCCTGGATTTCCACGGTGCCAAGAACAACCAGACGTGGTACTTCTACCGCGAACTGACGGCCGCTGTGCGCCACATCAGCCTGGGCGCTTACTCGCTCAAGCACGTGCTCAACCGCCTGGTTTTCTACGACCTGCCCGAGACCGAGGACTTCGCCCGCCAGGGCGAGGAGGCCCACGAGTTCCTGAAGAACTGCCTGCGCAACCTAGCGCCCATCATCCTGCACGAGGCCGGCCGGCTGGGCGTCGCCATCCCGGCCAGCACCTGCGATCCGGCCGAATTCCCGGCCATCACCACCGGCGAGATGCTCACCTACGACATCGACGACGAGGGCAAGGAACTACAGAAAGAAAGCATCGTGCGCATCGCCAGCGATTTTCTCAACATCGCCGACAACTTCGACCAGTTGGGTTTCTACGAGCCCTTCGACCTGGAAAAGATCCTGTCCATCGTGCCCGGGAAGGTCAACGAGGTCGAGATCCGGCGCTTCGAGATGCTGGTGCACAACCTGCAGTCGTCCTTCGACACTTACGTCATCCACGGCGGTTACCGTTACGGCGACCGCAAGCTCAAGGAACTGCGCAGCTTCTTCTCGGTGGTCTTCCACCTGCTGCAGACCACCGGCCGCCTGCTTCACTTCTACGAGCGTCACCTACACGAGGCCGGCTACAAGCACGTCTACCGCGAGGCCCAGCAGCGACTGCTGGAGATCATCGACGCCCACGAGCTGCTCGACCACACCATCAACTACGGCCTGTACTACGCCTGCTTCTTCCTCAACACCGGCAAGGAGCTGGCCCGCGAGATCCTCAACGAGAACATCGAGCGCGGGCGCATCACGGTGGGGATCCCGGAGAAATTGGGTTTCCACAGCCGCCCCAGCCTGTTGGTGGCCAAGATCGTGCAGCACTACGGCGGCCAGGTCGAGCTGGTGGTGGGCGAGGACCGCTTCGACGCCAGCAGCGTGCTGGACATCCAGTGGGCCGGCGGCAAGATCAGCAAGGAAAACATCAAGCAGGTGGTCTTCGAGGGCGATACGCGCGCCCTGCGGGACATCGAGATCCTGGCCGGCGTCAACTACGGCGAGGACAGCATGGGCAAGGGCGTGCCCCTGCCCAAGGAGCTCAAGTACCTCGCCTGACGCGGCGGCCCGCCCCGCCCCGGCAGGCCGTCAATGGCATCCAGGTTGGCATGGGGGTTTTCGAAAATTTCTCCAATCCAGACCGGCAGGGGGCGTATGGAGAAATCCCGCAAGAACACCCCCTTTGTCCTGAAGGCGTGGATTCAGCCCTGTGTGAGGGCGGCGAGTTTTCCCGCCAGCCCGTCGTCGTGGCCGGTTTTCTGGAGAAAAGCGGCCACCTGCGCGAGGTTCGGCAGGGCGGGGCGGGCGCCGGTCTGGCTGCAGGCCAGGGCGCCTACCGCACTGGCGAAGCGCAGCAGGTCGGGCCAGGGCAGTGCCCGCGCGATGCCGACGCAGAAGGCGGCGTGAAACGCGTCGCCGGCCCCGGTGGTGTCCACCGCCGTGACTTCGAAAGCCGCCAGGCGGCCGCTGCCCGTGTGTTCGCCCTTCCAGATCAGTCCCCTCTCCCCCAGCGTGACGACCGCCGAGCGGCAGGCCGCCGCCAGGCGCTCCAGGGCCGCGCGGTCGTCCCGGCACCCGCCGAACTGGCGGGCGAACTTTTGCGAGGCCACGACGTGGTCCACGCGTCCCATGAGCAGCCGCGTGCCACGGTGCAGTGAGCCGGCGTCGAGCACCGTCACGGCACCGGGCAGGCGGTCCACGAGTTCCAGGGATATTTCGGGCTGGTGGCCGTCCATGAGCAGCACGCGGGCAGAGGGAAGGGGGTGGCCGGCGGGCAGCCGCGCCAGGTCCGGCGTGTCGCCGTGGTGGTTGACCACCGTGCGGCGTCCGTCGGGCTTGACCAGGATGGCCGATAGCGGTGTGGGGTGTCCGCCCGTGACCGTCAGGGCGGTGTCGACCCCCTCGCGCCGGAACTCCGCCAGGCACTGGCGGCCGAAGAGGTCGTCTCCCAGGTAGCCGGCGAAAGCCGCCCGCAGGCCCAGGCGCGCGACGCCTACGGCGGCGTTGGCGGCCGGGCCGCCGCCGCAGGTCGTCAGCGCCGATGCCACGGCCTTCTCGTCGGGTGCCGGGTGGTGGTCCAGCGAGAAAAACATGTCGAAGCAGGCGTGGCCGGCGCACAGCACGTCCACGTGGGGGGTGTCTGCAGGCATGCCCTCTTTTTAGCCGCCCCGCGGCGGACTGTCAACGCCTGCGGCTTTCACAGGGCGGCCGACTGGCGCAGCTGGTTGCGGTTGATCGTCAAGTTGAGATCCGGCTGGATCAGGTCGTGGGGGCCTTCGGCGAAGGGCAGGTAGACCAGCAGGAAGGCCCGGGGGCGGATGCGGATGGCGGGCAGCTGGGGCAGCAGCGTGCGGGCTGGCTTGATGAAGGTCGAGAGGGTCGTCTTGAGGCTATCGACGGCCTCTTCCACCGGTAGGGTCACGGCGTGGACGCGCCCCTCGGGCGGCCGGGTCCTGAAATCGGTGTGCGGCTGGGCCAGGGTGGCATGGGTGCACAGTCGCGAGAAGGCCCGTGGCATCAGCTTGAAGGCCGGCGTCCAGAAACGGAACCCCATTTCGGCCCACTGCGCCCGGATCACCTGCGGGAGGTTGGCCAGCCGCGCCAGGTCGGCATAGGTGTCCAGTTGCAGGCCCTCGATTTCGGCGCGGATGCGCCAGAAGGGCAGGTAGACGGCGTCGGACAGGTCGGACTGCAGCGTGGCGAAACGCATCGGCTCGAGCTTCGTGCCCTCGGTGCGCCACATGCTGCTGCAGTTGCTGCAGAACAGCGCCAGGGCGTCGCGCCGGCCGTCGAGGTCCCAGCCGCACCGGGGGCACAGGGCCGGGATGAATTCCAGCGGCCAGCGGGCCCGGTCGCCTTCGGCCGCCTGCAGGGCCTCGCCGTCCACGGCCGACGCCGGCAGCGGCTCGTCGAGCACCGCGTCGTAGACGCGTCCGTTGACGTAGTAGGGGGCGTAGATCATGCTGAGCGTGTCGCCCACGTACGCCTGGTGGTAGAGCGGCGCCGGGAGGTCGGCGGCGTACTGCTCCTTGAACTGCTCGGAGACGCGTTTGCGGCCCAGCCGCGGCGACAGGAAACGGCCGTCCGATTCGGGCGTGACGAAACGCAGCTTGAGGGCCTGGCTGCGCAGTCCCAGCGACACCGGCAGGCCCCGCAGGTCCACGGCCGGGCAGCTGACGTCCACGAAGCGGTGCACCACCCCCTGCGCGGTGGTGGAGAACAGGGTGCCGCGTAGCCGCCAGTAGGGGGCGTAGATCAGCTCACGGCCCCGCGGCGCGCGGTCCGGCAGCAGGTAGCGGAAGTAGTCCTCGCGCGTCAGGATGGACTTGACCCGGCAGAATTCACAGCTGAACAGCCGGTCGGTCTCTTCCAGTACGGCGGGTGCCCCGCACTGGGGGCACTGGTGTTCGATGAGCAGTTTCACAATAAGGCGTCCGGGGCGGGTTCAGGCCGTGGGGGCGCACGGCCTTTTCATCCGTCAGCTCTCGTGCTTCTCTCCGCACTGGTTGCAGAACAGGGCCTCGGGCAGGTTCTCGCTGCCGCATTTGGCGCACGTCCAGGGCGCCTTGTCCTGGTCGGCGGGATGCCCGCAGCGCGGGCAGAACTTAGCCGTGGGGGGCAAATTCTTGCCGCACTCGGCGCAGCGCCGGAAGACCAGCTGCTGGTGTCCGCAGTAGGGACAGAATCTGGCGTCCGGCGTGATCGCCTGGCCACACTCCTGGCAGGCGAGGTCCCCGGCGGGCGCCTCGGGCGGTGCGCCCCCGCTCCCGGCGGCGGCGCCGGCGCCGCCGAAAAACTGAGCGAACATGGCCGGCATCATCAGACCCAGCCCGGTGCCCATACCCATGCCGGCCCCGGCGCCGCTCTCGCCCTCGGCGGCCTTTTCCATGGCCATGGCGGCCTTCATCTGCATGAGTTTGTTCATGTCCTGGAAGACCCCCATGCGGCTGCGGTCGTCGATGGCTTTCTGGACCTCGGGCGGCGGCGTGATGGCGTTGATGTACAGGTGGTCCAGCCCCAGCCCGAAGCGGCTGAAATCGTCCTTGAGCCGCGCGGCCAGCCCCTCCGAGAGCTCGTCGTACTTGGCCGGCAGGTTGAGCACCGAGTCGATGGTTTCGCCCATGTAGTCGTTGAAGCGCGAAACCACCACGCGGTTGAGGTACTCCTCGATCTCCTCGGTGGTGTATTTACCCTGGGTGCCCACCAGGCTGTTGATGAACAACACCGGCTGGACCACCTGCAGGTTGAGCACACCGAAAGCCCGCAGACGGATGAGGCCCAGTTCCGAGTCCTTGAAGGCCACCGGGTCGCGGGTGCCCCACTTCAGGTTGGTGAAAACCTTCAGATTGACGAAGTAGACCTCGGCGCGCAGTGGGCTGGTCATGCCCCAGGGGGCGCTCAGGATCTTGGTGAGAATGGGGATATTGGCGGTCTTGAGGGTGTGGCGGCCGGCGGCGAAGGCGTCCAGGGCGCGCCCCTGGTAGAAAAAGACGGCGGCCTGATTCTCACGCACCGTGAGTTGGGCGCCCCACTTGATCTCACCGGAGCCCTTCTCGGGGATGCGGTGCACCAGCTCCTTGCCCGTGTCGTCGAACCACTCCAGGACCTCCAGGAAAACCACGTTGTCCGTACCCATGGAACGATCTCCTTTCGTGCGGGTGTGTCGGCGGCTGAAGCGGCCGGCGGTTCCGGTCCGGCGCCGGCCTCAGCCCGGCTGAACCTCCAGAAACGGAGAAACCTGCAAGAAATGAGCCAATGGGTGGGAAATGGAAGGATGCGGGCCGTCCGCCCGGCCGCCGCGGCCGCCGGGGGCGCCGGGCGGCGGCCGGTGCGGCGCAGATCGACGAGAATTGACAATCCGTTGACGGTTTTTGTCACCCGATCGCCGCCCCCGGGGGGGGATCAGCCGGCCGGTGCGGCGGGGCCGGCGCCGTCCGTCACGGCGGCCAGGCGTTTCTGGATGTACCCGGCCAGCGCTTCGACCTTTTCGCGGCCGATGGCGGGGATGTCCGCGGCCAGCGCTTCGATCTCCTCTTCCGGGATGCCGGTGGTCCTGTTGATCATGAAGCTGTCGACTTCACCGTCTTCGAGCACCATCCCGCAGCCGCCGAAGGCCCCCAGGAATTCGTCGCCGACGAAGATCGGCACCACCAGCTTGAGCAGGCCGGCGTCGCATTCCTCGATGACCGGCGCGCGGGTCTTGCGGGCGATGATGGCCAGGTTCATGTGGGCCACGGCGCAGATGAAGGCCTGCCCCTTGTCGGTGCCCTTGATGGCCGGGCACAGCCGGTTGGGCCAGTGCCGGCGGCCGGTGATGCGGATGCCGTCGACGTCGTAGATAGACGCCATCAGGCCCGATCGCCGCCGGATGTCGTCTTCGAGTTCGATCCACTCTTCGATGGGCAGTACGTCTGTCAGTTCCATGGGCTGTTGCGCACCTCCCGGATGGGGCCGAAAGCGCGGCGCCGGCCGCCCGGCGCCGCCGGTGGGTCGTTTCTAAGCATTGACGGTGTATCCTTTATGGGCTATACAGGAAAAAAGTTTGACTGCTCGGAAAAGAGGAGGACTGCAGACACACCGTCCGGCTTTTCGGATCCGTCTGGTACGCCTGACAGGATTCGAACCTGTGACCTACGGATTAGAAGTCCGTTGCTCTATCCAACTGAGCTACAGGCGCACATGCAAGATTCCATCAGTTAGCACAGGAGCGTGCGAAAGTCCACCTCTAAATGGCGCCCCGAGCGGGCTGAGCGCCCGCGTGACCGCGCCGGAGAGCCCCGTCCGACCGCCGTGCCGGCCGGATGAAAGTGGAGATAGGAATGAACGCCGCGGCCGTCGATGCCGGTTTTACAGCCGCAGCGCATACGGATTGCCAACACCCCGGAAAAGAACCGCGATGAGCAGCAAGAAAAAAAACGTAAAGGCGAAAAAGACCACCAAGGCCGGACGTGCGTCCAAGCCGGCTGCAACCCGTGCCGAAAAGAAAGCGGCCGCTGGCGCTCAGGAGCACGCGCTGGTCAAATACGACCCGCTTCAGCGCTACCTGACCGAGATCAGCAGGTACCCGCTGCTGACCCGCGAGCGCGAACGCGAACTGGCTATGCGCGTGCAGGAGGACGGCGACCCCGAGGCGGCCTACGAGCTGGTGACCTCCAACCTGCGCCTGGTGGTCAAGATCGCCCTGGAGTTCCAGCGCGTGTGGATGCAGAACCTGCTGGACCTCATTCAGGAGGGCAACATCGGCCTGATGCAGGCCGTCAAGAAGTTCGACCCGTACAAGAACGTCAAGTTCTCCTATTATGCCTCCTTCTGGATCAAAGCCTACATCCTGAAGTTCATCATGGACAACTGGCGACTGGTCAAGATCGGCACCACCCAGGGGCAGCGCAAGCTGTTTTTCAAGCTGAAAAAGGAGAAGCAGCTGCTCATCGACCAGGGGTTCGACCCCAAGCCCAAGCTGCTGTCCGAGCGCCTGGGCGTGTCCGAGCGCGAGATCATCGACATGGACCTGCGTCTGGACGGCTGGGACGTCTCGCTGGACGCGCCGCTCAAGGAAGATTCGGACACCGAGCGCATCGATTTCCTGAGCACCGAGGCCGAGTCGGCCGAGGACAAGATGGCCAAAAAGGAGATGGAGGCCCTGCTGCACTCCAAGATCGCGGAGTTCCGCAAGAAGATGACCCCCCGGGAACTGGAGATCTTCGACATGCGCATCTTCTCCGAGAACCCCGCCACGCTCCAGGAGATCGGGGACCGCTACGGCATCTCCCGCGAACGGGTGCGCCAGATCGAGAAGAACATCCTCAAGAAGATGAAAGAGTACCTCAAGCGTGAGATCCCCGATTTCGCGGCCTACACCGAGGAGGGGCAGTCCGATTAGCCCCGCGCAGGCCGGTGCGGGACGCCCGGCGGGGCGTCTCCGGATCCTCGGGGGCCGCTGGCCGCAATCCCCCCGGGGACGGCGGCGGTCTGCGCCTGAAAACCCGCGCGGGCCGCGGTGCCCGTGAACGCCGCGACAAATTTTATTGTATTCCGACGAGGTTGAACCGATAAAGCACTTACGGCGGCACAACGCCCGGCCGAAACTTTTTCCCGATGACAGCCTCTGAACGATCACAGCCGGCCGCCGTAGTTCGGCGGTCGAAACAGGAAGATTTTCGTACATGAGAACCGTATCCCTGATGATCCTGGCCTGCGCCCTGGCGGTGGCGGGCACGACCGGGTGCGCCGCCCGTAAGCCGGGCGCCGTGTCCGGGGCTTCCAAGAAGGCAGCCGAAGCCAGGAAGGCGCCGTCGGCCCCCAAGGCTCCGCCCATCCCGGTGTTCGCGCCCAAGGAGAACAAGTTTTTCTATTACACCGAGGCCCGGCACTACAAGAAGTTGGGTGACATGGTCAAGGCCTCCGAGTACCTGGAAAAGGCGCTGGCGCTGGACCCCAAATCCCAGCTGCTCAAGGAGGAACTGGCCCGCCTGATGATGAGCCGCCAGAAGAAGGATCGGGCCCTGGCCCTGACCCGCGAAATCCTGGCCGAAAACCCTGAAAACATCAATGCGCTGATCACCTACGCCCGCATCCAGGAAGACTCGGGCAACCTGCAGGAGGCGCTCAAGACCTACGAGAAGGTGATCTCCCTGGATCCCAAGCGCCAGGACATCTACCTGCACCTGGGCAGCCTGTACCGCGAGGCCAAGCAGCCCGACAAAGCGCTGGGGGTCTACCAGCGGCTGGTGCGGCAGTTTCCCGGCTCTTACGTAGGGTATTTTTTCATCGGCAAGATCTACGTCGAAAAGGGCGATCGGCGTAAGGCGGCCGCGGCTTTCAAGAAGAGCCTGGAGATCGAGCCCGACCTGGAGGAACCGCGCTTCGAGTTGCTCAAGATCTACCGGCGCACCGGCGCATCAAAGAAGATCATCGCCATGTACGAGGAGATCCTGCGGCGCAACCCCGAGAACGTGCGCGCCGCCATGGGGTTGGGGCTGTACTATCAGCACATCGGGCAGCGCAAGAAGGCCGCGGCGCTCTTCAGGGATCTGGGCAAGCGCAGCCTGGAAGATCCCAAGGTGGTTTCGGTGCTGGTGCAGAACTACCTGGACGGCGGGAACTACAAAGACGGCCTGGTGATCGTCAACGGCATGCTGGCGAGCGGGGCCGACAGCCCCGAACTGCACTACGTGGCCGGTTTCCTTTACGAACAGACGGGGGGCTTTTCAAAGGCCGTGGCGCACTTCCGCAAGGTGACCGACACGTCGCGCTTCTACCAGAGTGCCGTGCAGCACACGGCCTACCTGTACCAGAAGCAGAAGCGGCCCCGGGAGGCCGAGAAATACCTCGAGTCGGTGATCGCCGGACACCCCGACAACCCGGAGTTCTATCTCTACCTGGGAACCCTGTATGAGGACATGAAGGCTTACGACAAGGCCGAGGAGGTGCTCAAGAAGGGCATCGCCAAAGACCCCAAGAACGACCGGCTCTATTTTCGGCTGGGCGTGGTCTACGACAAGGCCGGGCGCAAGCAGATGTCCATCGAGGCCATGAAGACCGCCGTGCGCCTCAATCCCCGCAACGCCAGCGCCCTGAATTACCTGGGCTACACCTACGCCGATCTGGGGACCCACCTGGAGGAGGCCGAGAAACTCATCCGGCAGGCGCTCAAGTACAAGCCCGACGACGGCTACATCACCGACAGCCTGGGCTGGGTGTACTACAAGATGGGGCGCTACGACGAGGCCGTCCGCCACCTGCGCCGGGCCGCCGAGCTGGTCAGCGACGACCCCACCATCCTGGAGCACCTAGGGGACGCCTACCGCAAGGTCGGCAAGCGGAACAAGGCCCTGGAGTATTACCGGCGGTCGCTGAAGCACAAGAAGACCGAGAAAGAAGAGATTCGAAAGAAGATCAAGGAGCTGAGTGGCAAGCCGAAGTCGTGACAGGCTTCTGCGGTGCCTGCTGACGGCGGTGCTGGCCCTGTGCCTGACCGCCTGCGCCCGACCGTTCGTGCGGACCCCCGGCGGGGGCGACGAGGGTCGGCGGCTGCTGGCGCGCCTGGAAGAGACCAACCGCGGCCTGTGGGCCGTCAAAGGCGTCGGGTCTTTCAGCCTGAGGCTGCCGGAAGGGTCGCGCAGCGCCCGGGTGGCCTGGATCGCGGCGGCCCCCGACCGCATCCGCCTGCACGTTTTCGGCCTGCTGGGCCAGGGGCGGCTCACCCTGGCCGCCGACGGCCGGCGCATCACCCTGCACTCCGCGGCCGACGGCCGGTTCTACAGCCGCCGCGCCGACGACCCCGACCTGCAGAAGGTGGTCGGCTTTCCCATCCACGTGTCCGACCTGGTGAGCCTTCTCATGGGCCGCATCCCCCTGCGCGACCACACCCGTACCCGGGTGGTGCCGGACGCCGGCGGGTCCGGCGGCCTGGTGCTGTCGCTGGACGGTTTCTGGGGCAGCCGGCAGAAGATCACCTTCGACGCCCGGGGCCGAGTACGCGAGGCGGCCTATTTCGGCGCCGCGGGCGGACTGCGCTACCGTGTCACGCTGACGGCCCGACGCCGGGTGGACGGCTACGAGCTGCCGCAGGAACTGCGGCTGAGCACGGAAGACGGGCGCCGCCTGCGCCTGGTCGTCAGCCGCTGCTGGGCCAACCCGGCCCTGCCGGAGGGTGTCTTCAGACTGGCGCCGTCCGGCGGCGCCTGAACACCGTGCGGGTCGCGGAAGGGGCCGAACGCGGCCCTGTGCCGAACGGATGACCCCGGGGGTTTTCTTGAAACCACTTGCAACGGCCGGTGACGCCGAACTTCGCTTCGCCGCCGAGAACACGCTCGGCAAACTGGCCCGCTGGCTGCGCACGCTGGGCTTCGACACCCTGTACCTGGCGCGCCCGGACCCGGAGGGACTCCTGCGCCTGGCCGGCCGCGACCGGCTGCTGCTGACGCGCACGCGGCGCCTGGCCGCTCGACTGCCCGCCGGACGTGCGCTGCTGATCGAACCCGACGCGCCGCGGGAGCAGGTGCGCCAGGTGATCCGGCAGTTGGGCATCCCGCGCGCCCGGGTGCGGCTGTTCTCGCGTTGCCTGCGATGCAACACCGCCGTGGAACCCATGTCACGCGAGGCCGCGGCGGGGCGGGTCCCCGACTATGTCTGGCAGACGCAGGCCTCGTTTTCCACCTGCCCGGACTGCGGCCGCATCTACTGGGCGGGAAGCCACCTGCGGCGCGCGCAGGAAATCGTGGAGGCCTTTTTCGCGCCATGAAACCCGCACGCCGGGTCATCGCCCTGGAGGGACGCCTGCGGCACTGCCGCAACGTGCGCACGCTGGGGGTGCGCCCCAATTTCATGGACTACAGCCCCGAGGAGCGGCGGCTGATCCTGTCGTCGCCCTGCGTCTACTATCCCAGCAGCTTCTACGCCGGGCTGCTGGCGGCCGCCGGGCGGCGCACCTTTCCGGGGCATCACACCTACCGCTGCGTGCAGGACAAGATCCGCCAGACGGCGCTGTTCCAGATGACCGGCGTCGCGCATCCGCGCACGCGGGTCTTCTACGGACGGCGGCAGCAGCAGCGCATCCCGGAGCACTTCGACTACCCCTTCGTGGCCAAGGCCGCGCGGGGGTCGGCGATGGGCAGGGGCGTCTACCTGATCCGCGGCCCCCGGGAACTGGCGGACTACTGCCGGGGGCGCCACGCGGCCTACATCCAGGAGTACCTGCCCGTGGACCGCGATATGCGCGTGGTGGTCATCGGCGGGCGCGTGGTGCACGCCTACTGGCGCCTGGCGCCCGCGGGCGGTTTCCTGACCAACCTGTCGGCCGGCGGCCGCATCGGCACCGAGCCCGTGCCGCAGGAGGCCCTGGCGCTGGCCCGCGAGACGGCCCTGCGCTGCCGCTGGGACGACGTGGGTGTGGACATCTGCTGCAGCCGGGGGCGCTACTGGGTGCTGGAGGGCAACATGAAATACGGCAAGCGGGGCTTCCGGCATTTCGGCATCGACTACGACCGGCTGATGGAGTCACTGATCGAAGATGGCAAAATCTGAACGACCCAGCCTGGCGGACATCCACCGGGAACTGAACCGCGCCGAGAAGGCGCGCTTCGCGGCCGGGGCCACCCCCAGCGCGGCGGGCGTGCGGCGGCGCCCCGAGGCGCACCTGGACAGCGGCTACCGGCAGAGCTTCTCGGTGGACGTGGACCGCATCCTGCACTCGCTGGCCTACACGCGCTACGTGGACAAGACCCAGGTGTTCTACCTGATCGACAACGACCACATCACCCACCGCGTGCTGCACGTGCAGCTGGTCTCCAAGATCGGCCGCACCATCGGCCGTTTCCTGGGCCTCAACGAGGACCTCATCGAGGCCGTGGCCCTGGGCCACGACATCGGCCACGTGCCCTTCGGCCACGACGGCGAGACGCTGCTCTCGGAGCTGTGCCGCGAGCACGGCATCGGCTGGTTCCACCACAACGTGCAGAGCGTCGAGTTCCTCGAACGGGTGGAGAAGAAGGGACGCGGCCTGAACCTGTGCCTGCAGACCCTGGACGGCATCCTGTGCCACGACGGTGAGGTGCACGACCGCCGGCTGAAGCCCCGGCGCGGCAAGACTTTCGAAGACCTGGACCGCCAGGTGGCCGAGGCCGCCGCCCGCCCGCGGCTCGACTTCACGCCCATGACCCTGGAGGGCTGCGTCATGCGCCTGGCCGACACCGTCAGCTACATCGGCCGCGACCTGGAGGACGCCATCCGCCTGGGGCTGGTGCCGCGCGAGGACATCCCGCCGGCCTGCGCCCGGGTGCTGGGCCGCAGCAACGGCACCATCGTCTACCGCCTGGTGACCGACATCATCGAGAACAGTTACGGCCGCGGGGACGTGGGGTTCAGCCAGGAAGTCTCGGCGGCCCTGCAGGCCCTGAAACAGTTCAACTACGAGCGCATCTACCTGAGCCCCGTGATCAAGCGCCACCACGCTGCTATCGGCGCGCTTTTCCGCAGGCTGTTCGAGACCTACCTGGAAGACATCGACAGGGACCGGCGCGACTCGGTCATCTTCACGCGTTTCCTCCGGAACATGTCGCCCGGCTACACCCGTCGGCGCGCGCCGGCCGAGATCGTGCGCGATTTCATCGCCGGCATGACCGACCGCTACTTCCTGCGCCAGTGCGGTCCCGAGGGAGAGGCGCTGCTGCGGCGCCGGTGACGCCATGGCCAGACGCACCCAGCGCACCTACCGGCGGCGGGTGCACCACCCGCAGCTGACCGCCTTTCGCGTGGTGGTCCAGGAGACCGACCTGCACGTGCAGGCCGAGCGCCCCTTGGCCGAGCGCACGCGTGACCTCGTGCTGCACTACCGCGGCCACATCGAGGGCTACATCCGGCGCTTCCCGGATTTCGCCGCCAGCCTGGCGCCTTGGAAGTCCCCCGGACCGGCGCCGGCCATCGTACGCGACATGGCCGCCGCCGGGGCCGCCGCCGGCGTGGGGCCCATGGCGGCCGTGGCCGGTGCCATCGCCCACCGGGTGGGCCGCGGCCTGCTGGCGCACAGCCGCCGGGTGATCGTCGAAAACGGCGGTGACGTGTTCGTGCGCACCGACGGGCCCCTGACCGTGGCGCTGTACGCCGGGCGCTCGCCTCTGAGCATGCGGCTGGGCCTGGAGGTCGACTGCCGCGGCGGGGACCTGTGCGTGTGCACCTCCTCGGGAACCGTGGGCCACTCCCTGAGCCTGGGCCGCGCCGACGCGGTGTGCGTGCTGTCGCCCTCGGGCGCGCTGGCCGACGCCGCCGCAACCGCCATCGGCAACCGGGTGCGGGCCGCCGCCGACATCCCGGAGGCCATCCGGCAGGGCCGGCGCATCCCCGGCCTGACGGGCCTGGTGATCGTCGTGGGCGACCGCGTCGGCATGTGGGGCGACCTGCGGGTCGTGCCGCTGGCGGGAAAAAAAGGTTGAGTTTTGGCACCCGACAAAGTAAACTGACCGAATTGATATCACTTGCCGGCGACGGAGACAGCGGTCGTGAAAACCATGTGGGCGCCATGGCGCATCGAGTACATCCTGGGCGAGAAGGAAGCGGGGTGCGTTTTCTGCAACGCCCTGGCCGATGACGCCGACTACACCCTCTACCGCGGGCCTCTGAGCATGGTGGTCATGAACAAGTTCCCGTACATCAACGGGCACCTGCTGGCGGCCCCGCGCCGGCACCTGTCGCAGCTTGAGGAGCTGCGCGACGAGGAGATGAGCGACCTGCTGGCCACCGTGCGGCACTGCGTGACCATCCTCAAGCGCGTCATGAACCCCGACGGGTTCAACGTGGGGCTCAACCTGGGTCGCGTGGCGGGCGCCGGCATCGAGGAGCACCTGCACTTTCACGTGGTGCCGCGCTGGTTCGGCGATGTCAACGCGCTGACCGTCTTCGGAGAGGTGCGGGTCATTCCGGAACACCTGCAGGCCACCCGTGACAAATTGAAGCCGCATTTCAGGAAGCTTGAAATATCTAAATGATTTTACAGGAGAAACAGTATGAAGAAATTTAAGTATTTTATCTGGTTCCTGATTGCCGCCGCCATCGCGGTGTTCATCTTCTCCAACCAGGAATTTTTCACCGACAAGCAGGCCTACACCCTCAACCTGCTGTTCAAGGAGTACAACCTGGGAGAAGTCAAAAACTGGATACTGTTTGTCTCCTGTTTCGTGGCCGGTATCGTCCTGGCCTACATCTTCAGTTTTCCCGCACGCATGCGGCTGCGCAAGGAGATCAAAACCCTCAACGCCGCCAACAACTCCCACCTTGAGATGATCGCTTCCCTGAAAAAGGAGCTGGAGAGCTACAAGGCCCCGGCCGTCGAGGCCGCCGCCGGCACGCCGACCGCCGAGAGCGCATCCAAAGCACCGGAAACCCAGCCGCAGGAGAAGGCCTGACACGGTCCGGACAGGCAGCCTGATCCCCGTCCGGGCCGGCGCCCGACGTGACTGCTTTCCTTATGCGTCCCGCTAAAGTCACCCCCATGATGCAGCAGTACCTGTCCATCAAGGACCGGTACGCCGACGCCATCCTAATGTACCGCATGGGGGATTTCTACGAGATGTTCTTCGAGGATGCCGAGACCGCCTCGCGCGTGCTCGACATCACCCTGACTTCCCGCAACAAGAACGACGAATCGCCGGTGCCCATGTGCGGCGTGCCGTACCGCGCCGTGCAGGGCTACATCGCGCGGCTGCTCGAGCACGGCTACAAGGTGGCCGTCTGCGACCAGGTCGAGGACCCCGCCAAGGCCAAGGGGCTGGTCAAGCGCGAGGTGGTGCGGGTGATCACGCCCGGCATGATCGTCGAAAACGAGTTTCTGAACGAAAAAGAGAACAACTACCTGCTGGCCGTCCACCGCCTGGGCGACGACTTCGGCCTGGCCACGGTGGACCTCTCCACGGGCGGCTTCCGGCTGTGCCAGACCCGCGACACCGCCGCCATGGTCGACGAGGTGCGACGCGTGGGCCCCAGCGAGACCCTGCTGCCCGAGGACCTGCGGGAAGACGCCGCCCTGCGGGAGCTGGTGCGGGCGCTCGACGAGAAGCCGGTCACCTGGCTGGAGGCCGAGGCCTTCCACCCCGAACGCGGCCGGCGCCGCCTGCTGGAGCAGTTCAACACGGTCTCCCTGGAGGGTTTCGGCTGCGAGGGCCTCCGGGCCGGCATCGCCGCCGCCGGGGCGCTGCTGTTCTACATCCGCCGGACCCAGAAACAGGACGTGGCCCACCTGCGGGGGATCGAGACCTACCGCCTGGACAGCTACCTGTGGCTGGACGACGTCTCGGTGCGCAACCTGGAGCTGTTCCGCAACCTGCAGAGCGGGTCACGGCGCGGCACCCTCATCGGCGTCATCGACCGCACCGTGACCGCCATGGGCGGCCGGCTGCTCAACCACTGGCTGCGCTACCCGCTCACCGACGCGCAGCGCATCGAGCGCCGCCTGGCGGCCGTGGCCGAAGCCCTGGAGAAGATCCACACCACCGGCGAGCTGCGCGAGGCCCTGAAATCCGTGGCCGACCTGGAGCGCCTGGGCAGCAAGATCGTCATGGGGCAGTGCAACGCCCGCGATCTTCTCGCCCTGCGGCGCTCGCTGGAGGGCCTGCCGCGGGTGTGGACCCTGCTGGCGGAGTTCGACAGCGAGCTGTTCCGCTGGCGCCGGGACCTGTCGCGGCTCGACGAGCTGGCCCGGGTGATCGCCGAGGCCATCCGCGACGACGCCCCCTTGACGGTCAACGAGGGCGGCATCATCCGGCCGGGCTTCGACGACGAACTCGACGAACTGATGGCCGTCAGCTCCGACGGCAAGGGCTGGCTGGTGGCGCTGGAGAGCCGCGAGAAGCAGCGCACCGGCATCACCACCCTCAAGGTGCGCTTCAACAAGGTTTTCGGCTACTACATCGAGGTGCCCAAGTCGCGCGCCGCCGACGTGCCGGACCACTACGTGCGCAAGCAAACGCTGGTCAACTCCGAGCGCTACATCACCGACGAGCTCAAAAAATTCGAGATGAAGGTGCTGGGCGCCGAGGAGCGCCGTGCGGCCTTGGAGTACCGCATCTTCTCGTCCGTCCGCGAGCAGGCTGCGGCCGCCAATGACCTGGTGCAGGACGTGGCGGGCTTCCTGGCCCGCCTGGACTGCCTGCTCAACCTGGCCTTCGTGGCCGAGCGCCGCGACTACTGCCGGCCGCGGCTCAACGACGAGGGGCGCATCCACATCGAGGACGGGCGCCACCCGGTGGTCGAGACGCTCATCGCCGGCGAGCGTTTCGTGCCCAATTCCATCACCCTGGACGACGACGAGAACCAGGTGCTTATCATCACCGGCCCCAACATGGCCGGCAAGTCCACCGTGCTGCGTCAGGTGGCCCTGAGCGTGGTGCTGGCCCAGATGGGCTCTTTCGTGCCGGCCGCCGCGGCCTCTCTGGCGGTCACCGACCGCATTTTCACCCGCGTGGGGGCCCTGGACAACCTGTCCTCGGGTCAGAGCACCTTCCTGGTGGAGATGCAGGAGACGGCCAACATTCTCAACAACGCCACCGGCCGCAGCCTGGTGATCATGGACGAGATCGGGCGCGGCACCAGCACTTTCGACGGGCTGAGCATCGCCTGGGCCGTGGCCGCCTACCTGCACGACCTGCACGGCCGCGGCGTCAAGACTCTGTTCGCCACCCACTACCACGAGCTCACCGAGCTGGCGCGCACCAAGGCGCGCGTGAAGAATTTCAACATCGCCGTCAAGGAGTGGAACGACGAGATCATCTTTCTGCGCAAGCTGGTGGCCGGCGGTACCAACCGCAGCTACGGCATCCAGGTGGCCCGGCTGGCGGGCATCCCCGACGACGTCATCCGGCAGGCGCGCAAGGTGCTGGCGGCGCTGGAAAACGGCGACCACCACCTGGGCGCACGCGGCGCCGGGAAAAGCGACGGCGGGGCGGACCCCCGGGGCGGGGTGCAGCTGCAGCTCTTCGAACCCCCCGAAAAGGCGCTGCTGGACCGGCTGCGCCGGCTGGACATCGCCCGCATGACACCCCTCGAGGCCCTCAACCGCCTGAACGAACTGCACGAACAGGCCCGCGAACTGGAGTGATCCGCCGCGGGTCGGTGTCCCCGGCAGGCCGGGGGCACGGGCGTGTGCCGACCTTTTTTACGGCGGCGGGCTTGCTATTTGCGCCAAATGCTGGCAGAGTTTCAGCCCTGTACCATTCCGCCGTTTCACCCCACGACGGCGGGCGGCAAGCGGCAGGAAAACGCCATGGACATGTTCATAACCCACACGCAGGCCGCGGTGCCCCGGGCGCCGGCGCGGCCCCGGGAGTTCCGCCAGTGAAGCTTGCAAGGGCATACCGCCCGGCGGGGTTCGTCGTGCTGGCCTGCGCCCTGGCGGCCCTGCTGACGGCGCCGGACCTGTGGGCCCGCACGCCCAAGGACCAGTACCTCTCGGCCGAGAAGTGCTACAGCGCCCTGCGCAAGAGCCCCTCGCGCCAGAAGTACCGCAGCCACTGGCTCAAGTGCATTTCCGGCTACGAACGGGTCTACCAGCTGGCCCCCAAGGGCCCCTGGGCCGCCGCCGGGCTGTACAAGGCCGGCAAACTTTACCTGGAACTCTACCGACGTTCCTACCTGGAGACCGATCGCCTGGAGGCCCTCGACGCCTTCCGGCGCATCGTCAAACGTTTTCCCCGCAGCAGCTACGCCGCCAAGGCCAGGGTGGAGATCCGGCGCGCGCAGGTCAAGTCCTCGGCCAGAAAGAAAGCCCCCGAAAAGAAGAAGGTCAAGGTGCGCAAGCGCAGCTCCGACAGCTACTACGCACCGCGCAAGTCCCCGCCGCCGCCCCCGGGGCCGGCCCTGGTCACCGGGCTGCGCTACTGGTCCAACCCCAACTACACGCGCATCGTCATCGACGCCAGCAAGGAGACCTCCTATTCGTCGCGGCTGCTGCGGAAGGACCCCTCGCTGCACAAGCCGCGGCGGCTGTACATCGACCTGGACAAGAGCGTGCTGACCAAGGCCATCCAGCGCCAGATCCCCATCAACGACGATCTGCTCAGCAGCGTGCGCGCCGGGCAGCACACCAGAGACTCGGTACGCGTGGTGGTGGACATCAAGTCCTTCAAACGCTACAAGGTCTTCTCGCTGCGCAACCCCTTCCGCATCGTCATCGACGTCTGGGGTACCAACAGCATCATGCAGTCGCCGGTGATCATCGCCAAGCCCCGCAGCCGCAAGGGAAAGAAATCCACCGGTGATCTGGCGCGCCAGTTTTCGCTGGGCGTCCGGCGCATCGTGGTGGACGCCGGCCACGGCGGCCGCGACTTCGGCGCGCCGGGCTACTGCAAGGGCGTCTACGAGAAGAACATCACCCTGCAGATCGCACGGCGGCTGGCCAAGCGCATTCGCAAGGAACTGGGCTGCGAGGTCATCCTGACGCGCAACCGCGACCGCTACCTGACCCTGGAGGAGCGCACGGCCATCGCCAACACCAAGAACGCCGACCTGTTCATCTCCATCCACACCAACGCCGCGCGCAACCACATGGCCTACGGCCTGGAGACCTACTTCCTGAACCTGGCCACCGACGAGGACGCCATCCTGGTGGCGGCGCGTGAAAACGCCACCTCGCGCAAAAACATCAGCGACCTGCAGAGCATCTTGAACGACCTCATGCAGAACGCCAAGATCAACGAGTCGGCGCGCCTGGCCTCCAGTGTGCAGCGCTCGACGGTAGGCTATCTGCAGGGCCGCTACTCGCGCATCAAGAGCAAGGGGGTCAAGCAGGCGCCCTTCTACGTGCTGCTGGGCGCCCAGATGCCGGCCATCCTCATCGAGACATCATTCATCAGCAACCCCCGCGAGTGCCGGCGGCTGTCGGACCCCAAGTACCAGGAGAACCTGTGCCGCGGCATTGTCAAGGGCATCCGCGCCTACATCCGGCAGGTCAACCCCCTGTCGCTGACCCGGGCCGGCCGCCTGCGATGAACCCGGCCGGCGCCGACCCGCAGCCGCGCGTACACCCGTACGCCGCCATGGGCGTGGGCATTCTGGCGGTTTCCACCGGCGCCATCTTCGCCCGCCTGGCCGACGCCCCGGCCCTGGTCACCGCCGCCTACCGCGTGGGGCTGGCCGTGCTGCTGCTGGCCCCGCCGGCGTGGCTCACGGCGCGCCGCGAGCTGCTGTCCCTGGGCCGCCGGGACCTGGTGTTGGCCGGGCTTTCGGGACTCTTCCTGGCGCTGCATTTCGCCTTCTGGATCTCCTCGCTGGACTACACCACGGTGAGCAGCTCGGTGGTGCTGGTGGACACCAATCCGCTGTGGGTGGGCCTGCTGACGCCCTTCGTGACCGGCGACCGCCTGCGGCCGGTGATGGTGGTCAGCATCGTGGTCAGCGTCGTGGGCGGTGTGCTCATCGGGGCCGGGGACTTCGCCGCCGGGGGGCGCGCCCTGTGGGGCGACGCCCTGGCACTGGCCGGCGGGGTCAGCGCTGCGGCCTACCTGCTGCTGGGCCGGCGACTGCGGGCGCACCTGTCGCTGCTGCCCTACGTGACCGTGTGCTACGGGGCGGCGGCCGTCATCCTGTGGGCCCTGGTGCTGGCCCTGGGCCAGCCGGTCACCGGTTTTTCCACCGGCACCTGGGCCAGCTTCGGGGGCCTGGCGCTGATCTCCCAGGTGGTGGGCCACACCAGCTACAACTGGGCGCTCAAGTGGTGCAGTGCCGGTCTGATCGCCGTCAGTTTGCTGGGCGAGCCGGTCATCAGCAGCATCATCGCCTACTTCCTCTTCGACGAGGGCTTCACCTTGCTGAAAGTTATGGGCGGCGGTTGCGTGCTGGTCTCCATCTACCTGGCGGCCCGGGCCGAGGCGCCGGCGGAGTGAGCCGCCGTCGTCCGCGCCGCGCAGACCCCGTCGGGAGTACGCCGGCTCCCGGACTGCGCACCGCGAAAACCTCTTGCCCACGCACAGATGCACCCGCGCGACGAAACACCCGAGAGCGTTGCGGTGGACACGCCCGCGCCGGCCTGCAGGTTCACTACAGATGCGGTCCTGCGCATTTGACAAATTGCGCCATAAATGGTTTATGCAGGTGTGCCCGGAACCGGCGCAAGCGGCGGTGATGCCGGACGTTGCGCCGCTGCGCTTTCTGCAGACCGGCTGCGCAGGCAGGCGCAACGCCGTGTCCGCCGGAAACCCGGGAGACGCGATCGAACACCAACCAAAGGAGAACCCATCATGGACTTCAAGCACCTGCTATTCGACGTCGAGGGCGGCATCGCCCGGATCACTTTCAACCGGCCCAAGGTCATGAACGCGCTCAACGCCGCGCTGCTGGAGGAGTTCAACCAGGCGCTGGCGGCCGTGGCCGCCGACGAGGACATCCGCGTGCTGGTGCTCACCGGCAGCGGTGACAAGGCCTTCGTGGCCGGCGCCGACATCTCCGAGTTGGCCACCTACAACGCCCTGCAGGCCAAGTATTTCTCCCAGAAGGGCCAGACCGCCATCGGAGCCCTGCAGCAGCTGCCCATCCCGGCCATCGCGGCGGTCAACGGCTACGCCCTGGGCGGCGGCACCGAGATGGCGCTGGCCTGCGACTTCGTCTACGCCTCCGAAAACGCCGTTTTCGGCCTGCCCGAGATCACCCTGGGCATCATCCCGGGCTTTGGCGGCACCCAGCGGCTGCCGCGCCTGGTGGGCCCCAACGTGGCCAAGGAGATGATCTTTACCGGCAAGATGGTCGATGCCCGGGAGGCCCTGCGCCTGGGCATCGCCAACAGGGTGTGCGCCGCCGACGCCCTCATGGACGAGGTGACCAAGACCGCCGGCCGCATCGCCGCCATGGGCAAGGCCTCGCTGCGCGCCGCAAAGCAGGCCGTCAACCGCGGTCTGAACACCGACCTGGAGACCGGCTGCCACATCGAAACCGACGCCTTCGCCCTGTGCATGGCCAGCCCCGACAGCCGCGAGGGCACCCAGGCTTTCCTGGAGAAGCGCAAGCCCGTCTTCAAGGGCCGCCTCAACGAGTAGGCGCGCCGCCGAAGGGAAGCGTGCATGGCCGCACCCGGAAAAAACTTTCAGCTCATGTGGGCCGTGGCCCTCATCCTGGCCGGACTGGGGGTCTTCTACCGCATTCCCCAGGTGATGCCCCGCGTGCGTGAGATCGCCTATTTCTCCGGCATCATGCCCTTCATCTACTTCTGTTTCTACCTCATGGGGATCCTGCTGGTGGGCGGCGGCGTGAAGAAACTCATCGCCCTCTACCGCCGGCGGGACGGGGGCGGCGAAGGCCGCGGCTGACCTCTTCCGCCCGCGGCCGCGGGAGCGCCCCCGCGAACCGGTGCCGCACCCCTTTGGCAGCCGGACGATTCCGCTTGCCGCACACCCGTTTCCCCCCCCCGTTTCACCCGTCCCCGCGTGGCCCCAACTTCGGTTAAAGAAGCCTGTCGCACGACCGATAATAGGCTACAGACGGCGGCCGTCCGCCTGCCGGGCGGCCGCGCTTCACGATGGTCGGAAGCCACCAGAGGCCGCCGGATGCTTTTCCAAATTTTCACGACCGCTTTCCGGTGACAGGTCACCTTCGACACGCACCGCCTGAAACAGGGATGAAACATGCTCAGCAACACGGAGAGTAAAGCCCGCCAGGGAAACGGCCAAGAGGGCCTCAAGGCCCACCGCGGCCGCACGGGCGCCGGTGCGGCACCCGGCGTTCAGGGCCTCAAGGCCACCAAGGCCCCCCTGGACCGCAAGCTGGAGACCAAGGTCGCCAGCATCAAGAAGCTGAAGGATATCACCAACAACGTCTATGCCGCCTCCAGCGTGCAGGAGATCATCAACGACCTGTCCGACGAGATCACCGGCCTGTTCAACGCCGAGCGCCTGACCGTCTACCAGGTGGACGGCATCAAGCGCGAGCTCAGCTCCCAGGTTCCATCGGCCACCGGTACCACCGAGATCCGGCTGCCCATTTCCACCGAGTCCATCGCCGGATACGCGGCCCTCAAGCAGCAGCTGCTCAACATCAAGGACGTCTACGACGAAAAGGAACTGGCGGCCATCGACCCGGTGCTCAAGTTCGACAAGAACTGGGACGTGCGCACCGGGTTCCGGACGAGGCAGGTGCTGGTCTACCCCATCGTTTTCCGTCGCTACCTGCTGGGCGTGCTGCAGCTGATGAACCGCAAGGACGGTGAGCCCTTCGACAAGACCGACGAGGACACCATCCGCGAGCTGGCCGAGATCCTGGGTATCGCGCTGTTCAACCAGAAGCGCATGGCCAAGAACAAAACCAGCAAGTTCGACTACCTGCTGGAAAACCACCTGCTGACCCAAAAGGAGCTCAACAAGGCCATCGGCTACGCCCGCCAGGCCGGGCAGCCCATCGAGAGCCACCTCATCAAGAACCTCAAAATCCCCAAGAAGGACGTGCTCAAATCCTTGAGCACCTACTACCGCGTCCCCTACATCGAGTACAACGCCAAGATGCCCATCCCCGGCGAACTGCTGGTGGGGCTCAAGGTGCCCTTCATGCGCAAGAACGTGTGGGTGCCCCTGGGCATCGAGGACGGCAAGATCATCATCGCCGTCGACAACCCCTACGACCTGCAGAAGATCGACGAGATCAAGGCCCTGTTCCCCGGCAAGATCGTGGCCTTCAAGGTGGCCCTCAAACAGGACATCCTGGACACCATCTCGCTCTTCACCCAGGACGAGAAGGAGATCGCCGAGATCGACGACATCCTCTCGCAGCTGCAGGACGAGGCCGAGGAGTTCGAGGAGGGCGACGACTTCATCGACGAGGGCGACAGCGCCGTGGTCCAGTTGGTCAACAAGATCATCCTGGACGCCGTTTCGCGCGGCGCCTCGGACATCCACATCGAGCCCTACGCCGGTCGCCAGAACACCCAGGTACGCTTTCGCGTGGACGGCAACTGCTACGTCTACCAGACGATTCCCTACAACTACAAGAATGCGGTCATTTCGCGCATCAAGATCATGTCGGACCTCGACATCGCCGAACGGCGCCTGCCCCAGGACGGCAAGATCAAGTTCAAGAAGTACAGCGGCAGGGACATCGAACTGCGTGTGGCCACCGTGCCCACCCAGGGCGGGCTGGAGGACGTGGTGCTGCGTATCCTGCAGTCCGGCGACCCCATCCCGCTGGACCGCATCGGCTTTTCCAAACGCAACTACGAGAACTTCCTCAAGGCCATCATCCAGCCTTACGGCCTGATCTTCGTCTGCGGTCCCACCGGTTCCGGCAAGACCACCACCCTGCACTCGGCGCTGGGCTACATCAACAAACCCGAGACCAAGATCTGGACGGCCGAGGACCCCGTGGAAATCACCCAGAAGGGGTTGCGCCAGGTGCAGATCAAGTCCAAGATCGGGTTCGACTTTGCGGCCGCCATGCGCGCCTTCCTGCGCGCCGATCCGGACGTCATCATGGTGGGCGAGATGCGCGACCAGGAGACCACCCGCATCGGCATCGAGGCCTCGCTGACCGGCCACCTGGTGCTCTCCACCCTGCACACCAACTCGGCGCCCGAGAGCATCACCCGCCTGCTGGACATGGGCATGGATCCCTTCAACTTCGCCGACGCCGTGCTGTGCATCCTGGCCCAGCGCCTGGTCCTGACCCTGTGCCCGGACTGCAAGCGGCCCTACCACCCGTCGCGCGAGGAGTACGACGATCTGGTGCGGCAGTACGACCCGGAGCTGTTCGAGAAGAACGTGGCCATCGCCTACAACGACGACCTGACCCTCTACGCCCCGGAAGGCTGCGAGAACTGCAACAACACCGGCTACCGCGGCCGCATGGGCCTGCACGAGCTGCTGATGGGCACCGACGTCATCAAGAAGATGATCCAGAACAAGGCCCGCGTGGAGGAACTGCGCAAGCAGGCCATCGAGGACGGCATGACTACCCTGAAGCAGGACGGCATCGAGAAGATCTTCGCCGGTCACACCGACATGCTGCAGGTGCGCAAGGTCACCATCAAGTGAGCGCGGCGCCGCCGAGCGCGGCGCTCTTGCCGGTGGCCGCCCGCCGGAAGCGTTCCAGCTGCCTGCGGTAGTACTCGCGGTTGCGGCTGCTGGCGGCCAGCGCCGCCCGGGCCGCGGCCACCGCCTCCTCGTACATGCCGTTGAGGTAGTAGCTCTCGGCCAGGGTGTCGAGGATGTGGGGGGCGGGGTCGATGGCCGCCGCCCGCCGCGCCAGCTCCAGCGCCGCGCGCGGGTCGCGCAGCTTTTCATCCCTGCAGGTGGCCAGCAGCCAGGCCAGGTTGTTGAGCAGTTCGGGGTCGTCCGGCGCCAGCGTCAACCCCCGCCCGTAAGCCTTCATGGCCTTTTCGAATTTCTCCTCCCCGTAGTACAGATCCCCCAGCACCTTGTAGAGACCCGGGTTGTGGGGGTCGGCCTGCAGCTCGTGCAGCAGCGCCTTTTCGAAAAAGTGGCGATTCAGGCGCCGCCCGGCCTCCCCGAAGTTGAGCTGCCAGCCGAAGACGGCCACCACGCTCATGGCGCCCAGGAAAACCGCCAGGCTCTTCTTGAGCTTGCGGTCGTGGCGCTGGATCCAGCCGCGGTCGCTCTCGCAGCGCCGCAGGAAGGCGATGCGCTGGGCGATGCTGAAGTGGTGCCAGTTGGGACGGTCGGCGGGCTGCCCGCTGGTGACGGCGATCTTGTGGAGCGTGGTGATCAGCGGCAGGGCGCTGTCGAACAGCGAGAAGACGTAGGTGTCGGCCTGGCGCTCGAAGTTGCGCATGAAAAAACCGAAGATGTACCGGAAGTAGAGCAGGAACAGGGCGATGGTCACCAGGCTGAAGGCCACCGAGAAGGCCGTGGTGCGGCCGATGCCGGCGAACTTGATCAAAGTGTGCACCGGCCGGGCGTAGATCAGCGAGTAGATGATGGCGTCGGTGGTGGCGAAGGACAACAGCAGGTAGCCGGCGAAAAACAGCAGGTAGAACTGCAGGTGGCGCTTCTTGACGTGGCCGATCTCGTGGGCGATGACGGCGTCGATTTCCTCGGGGTTCAGGAACTGCAGCAGGCTGCGCGTGACCAGCAGGTAGCGGAAGCGGTCCACCAACCCCATAACGCCTGCGGTGATCATGCGCCCGCCGAAGATGGGCCAATAGAGGATGTCGCTGTAGCGCATGCCCGCCCGGCGGCACAGGGCCTCGATGCGCGAGCGAAAGTAGCCCGGCTCCAGCGGCTTGCAGCGCCAGAACTTCTGGATCAGCACGGGGCCCAGCACGGCCACGGCCAGCAGGAACACCAGGAAATAGACCACCTGGCCCCCGGTGGTGGCCAGCAGCCGGCGCGGCAGCTCGAAGGGCAGCGAATCGATGATGTCGGCCACCACCGACAGCGCGAACCAGGGCAGCAGGATGGGCACGTTGAAGGAGATGTTGGACAGCACGTAGCCGCGGCGGGTCAGCGAGCTGTCGAAGAGCACGCGGTAGGAGGGCCAGGCCAGGGCCCAGACCACCGACAGGTAGGCCAGGAACAGGCCGATGAACAGCAGCGCCGCCAGGGTCGGAAAGCGCTCCAGCACCCCCACGCCCGTGATGTACGACGGCAGGCTGAGGCCGTAGACATCCACCGCGAAAAGGCCGATGGCCATGATGAACTGCCGGGTCAGGCGCGCGTTGAAGACGTGGTCCAGGCGCGCGTAGGGGTCCTCGGCCAGGCGCACCTCGATGCGGCGGAACTGCGCGCGCGTGAACCAGGCGAAAAAGGCGAACAGCGCGGCGGCAAAGAACAGCGCCTCGCCGGCCGGCAGGCCGGGCCGGTCCGACGGCGGGTAGGTGACGTAGATCAGCAGGGCGATGATGAGGTAGAAAAAGTTGCCGAACACGGGTCAGGGCTCCGGGGTTGGGGTCTCGGGACGGTCCGCCGGGGGGCTTCAGGACGGCTTGTAATAACGTTCCTTTTCGCTGTAGATGCACCCGCAGTAGGACTGGCGGTACATGCCCAGTTCCTTCGACCGGGCGATGCCTTCCTTCCAGCCCGCGCGGAAGTCGACGTAGTGGAAGGGCACGCCGATCTGCCTGCCCAGGGCCTCGCCGATCTCGCGGATGTGGCCGTGCTTCTGGAACTTGCTGTAGAGAAGGGTGGAGCTGAAGGCGTCGAACCTGCCCCGCCGGGCCAGCAGGGCCGTGGACCGCAGCCGGTCGTAGTAGCAGGTGGTGCAGCGGTCGGCCTCGCGGAAGACTACGCGCCGCAGGAACCCCTCCAGGTCGTAGCCCTTCTGGACGATCACCCGCAGGCCGATGTCGCCGGCCCACTTCTCCAGGGTCTCCTGGCGGCGCAGGCACTCAGTGTAGGGGTGGATGTTGTGGCGGTAGAAAAAGCCCATCACCTCCACGCCCTCGCCGCGCAGGCGCTCCACCGGGTAGACGGCGCAGGGGCCGCAGCACATGTGCAGCAGCAGCTTCACCGGCGCGCCCCGAAGATGGCCGTGCCCACGCGCACCAAGGTGGCGCCCTCCTCGATGGCCACCTCGAAGTCGCCGCTCATGCCCATCGAAAGCTCCCTCATGGACACGCGCGGGATGTTCAGCGATTCGATGTGGCGCGCCAGCTCGGCGAGCTTCCGGAAATACGGCCGCGCCCGCTCGGGCTGGTCGAAGAAAGGCGGCATGGTCATGAGCCCCTGCAGCTCGAGGTGCTCGAGGGCGGCGACCTCGCGCACCAGGGGCTCGATCTGCCCGGCGTCGATGCCCGACTTGCTCTCCTCGCGGCTGATGTTGACCTGGATCAGCACAGGCAGCACGCGCCCGCGGTGCGCGGCCCGGCGGTCCAGCTCGCGGGCCAGCTTGAGGCTGTCGAGCGAGTGCACCAGGTCGAACATGCGCACCACGTACTTGGCCTTGTTGGTTTGCAGGTGGCCGATGAAGTGCCAGCTGACGGAAAGGTCGGCCAGCTGGGCGTACTTGTCGCGTGCCTCCTGCACGTAGTTTTCACCCAGGATTCGCACCCCGGCCTCCACGGCGCGGCGCACGCGCTCGGCGGGCATGGTCTTGCTGACCGCCACCAGGCGCACGTCCTGCGGGTCGCGCCCGCAGCGCTCGCAGGCCCGCCGGATGCGATCCAGGACGGCTTGCAGTCGTTCTTTCACTTCGGTTCTCCTCTGTCGATGCCCACGGCCCCGGCCTCGATGAGCACCTCGATGACCTCGCACACCGGCAGCCCCACCACGTTGGTGTAGGAGCCGTTGATGCGCCGCACCAGGAAGGTGCCCAGGCCCTGGATGGCGTAGGCGCCGGCCTTGTCGAAAGGCTCGTCGGTGTGGATGTACCACTCGATCTCGGCCCCGGACAGGGTCTTGAAGGTGACGTCGGTGACCACGGCGTCGGTAACCACCCGGTCTTTTTCGCGGCATCCGATGCTATAGCCCGTGTAGACCTGGTGGGTGCGCCCGGACAGGCGCCGGAGCATGGCGCGCGCCTCGGGCCGACCGGCGGGCTTGCCCAGCACGGTGCCGTCGATGAGCACGATGGTGTCGGCACCGATGACCCAGGCGTCGGGGTGTGCGGCGGCCACGTCGGCGGCCTTGGCCGCGGCCAGCCGCCGCACGTAGTCTTCCGGTGCGGTCGGGGCGAACCCGGACTCGTCGACGCTGCTGGGTACCACCGTGAAAGTCAGTCCGGCCTGCTCCAGCAGGTAGCGCCGCCGGGGAGACTGCGAGGCCAGGATCAGGGGCCGTTTGCGGGTTTTGTGCGCCATGGCGCCTAGATACCAGAAGGGTTTTTGTTTGACAAGCGCGGCCTGCGGGCCTTACCTTACGCAGGAACGGGGCCGCCGCCGCGGTCCGCCGGGACGCGGACCCCCTCGCGGCCGATTTTCGATCCGCCGAAAACAGCTTGCCACATGACCGAATACTGGATCATCGGCGCCGGCCGGTTCGGCCGCATGGCCCTCGGGCGGCTTCACCGCCGCCGGCCCGCGGACCGTTTCCGGGTGGTGGACATCGCCGCCGGCGCCCTGGAAGCCGTCGACACTCCCGGCGCGCAGACCGTCTGCGCCGACGGGGTCGATTTCTTGGACGCGCGGCTGGACGGGCCGGAGCGTGCGGACTGGATCGTGCCCTGCCTGCCGCTGCACCTGGCCTTCGCCTGGATCCGCCGCCGGCTGGGGGACACGTACCGCCCGGCGGTGACGCCCGTGCCCGGTGAGCTGCGCCGAGCGCTGCCCCACCCCTTCGAGGGGCCCGACGGGGCGCTCTACCTGAGCTACGCCGATTTCACCTGTCCGGACGACTGTCCCGAGCCCGCCGACCACTGCACGGTTACCGGACGGCCGCGCCCGGGCACGCTCTACAAGGACATCGCTGCGCTGCGGGTCGGCGGGGTCCGGCCGGTGGTGGTGCGCAGCCGCCAGTTGCTGCCCGGCGTGGGCGGTTACCGGCCCGGGGACCTGTTCGCGGCCCTGGCGCAGGTGCGCTCCGCCCCGGGGACCGTGGCCCTGGCCACCGCCTGCCGCTGCCACGGCGTGATGCACGTGTTTCGCCTGTCGTGACCGAAACCAGAAACCGGGAGGAGGAAAACCCCATGAAAAACCGCAGAACCTTCCTGAAGGGAACCCTGCTGGCCGCCGCCGGCCTGGTCTTGAGCCGCTCCGGCCGCGCGCTGGCCTCGGCCGCCGGACTGCCCCCGGGCATCGTCTACACCGCCAAGGACCCCGGAAAGTGGTCCACCAAGGTCGGATCCCACGCCCCCGTGGTGACCGTCGACGGCAAGAAGGTGACCATCGAGACCAAACACGGCATGTCCGAGAAGCACTACATCGTGCGCCACACCCTGGTGTCCGCCGACGGCAAGGTGCTGGGGGCAAAGACCTTCTACCCCACCGACAAGCCGATCTCCACCTTCGAGCTGCCCGCCGGTGCCGGAGGCAGGCTGTATGCCACCAGTTTCTGCAATCTGCACGATTTCTGGCTGACCGGGTTCAGCATCTGAAAAACCGCGACCGGCACACGGCCCCGTTGGTTTTACTTCGGGGGCCGGATGCCCAGGTGGCGGTAAATCTTTTCCCGCGTGGCCGTGGGGTGCGCCGCCAGGTAGTCGGAGATGCGCCGCGCCACGTAGGCCGTGGAGATGGAGGTGCCGGCGTAACCGCCGGGGTCGCCCTTGTAGCCCACCGGGAAGGAGGCGAAGCCCGGGGCGTAGAGGCTGACGAAGTCGCCGCGGTTGGTTTTCTCCCAGGGCCTGCCGTCGGGCGCCAGCGCGCCCACGCCGATGACCGTGTCGAAAGCCGCCGGGTACACCGGCCGGCCCGTGGGCCGGTTGCCGGCCGCGGCCACCACGACGGCCCCGGCCCCGGCGGCCCGCGACACGGCCTGTTCCAGGAAGTCGCTGGGCGTCTCCGTGCCCCAGCTCAGGCTGATGACGCGCGCCCCCCGCTCCAGGGCGAAGTCCAGGCTCTGCATGAGGGTGAAGTTGGAGGTGAGGCCGCGCTCGTCGAAGATGCGCACGGGAATCACGGCCGCGGCCCGCTCGCCGGCGCCGGCGGGGGCGCCGTAGGGCGACACCAGCCCCGCCGCGATCATGGCCATCTGGGTGCCGTGGCCCAGCGGGTCCGAGATGGGGTCCGCCGGGTCCACCGAGTCCAGCGCGGCCACCACGTAGGGGTCGACCCCCATGCCGGGCAGCAGTCCGCTGTCCAGGACGGCCACCGGCGCGCGGCCTGCGGCGGTGCTGTTTTCGGGAAGCGGCGGTGCGGCCGCGGCCGTGTCGCCCGCAAAGCGGTAGGACGGCACCAGCGGCCAGGCCGTGTTGGGCTCGGCCCGCATGCCGGACCGGCCCCCGTTGACGCCCCTGACCAGCGAGAGGATGTTGCTGCCGGACGGCACCCGCACGCGGTAGATGCCCAGGGCGGCGTTGGCGTCCACCAGGGTGCCGCGCACCTGTGCCAGCAGCCGACGAAAGGCTTCCGGCGAGACGCCGGGGCCCGCCTGCACCAGCAGTTCGTCGGCTACGTACAGCATGCCGCTGCGCGGGTCGCGTATCACCTTCGACTTTTCGCCGGACGGCAGGAGGCGCAGGCGGCCCTCGCCGCCGGGCTCGAAGATGCGGATGCCGGCCAGCGCGGTCAGGGGACCCAGCGGCCCGGGCACCGATTTCCATATCAGGACGGAGCTGTAGGGGTGAATGATGGTGTTGAGGGCGCGGCGGATGTCGGCGTCTTCAAAAGAGGCGCTGACCGGCGGGTTGATCCCGGGGTCGGCCTGCACTGCGATCCCCAGGCGGGAGAAGGCGCGCAGGATGTCCTGTAGCGGCGTGTTGCGGGCGTGCAGTGTGAGGCGCCCGCCGCTGACGGACAGGTCCAGGCAGCGGCCCGGCACAGCCGAAACGGCGCACATTACCCCCATTAATGCCAGCACCCGCCATCTTGTTTTCGCACCGCCGGACATTTCGCCGCACCTCCCGTGACAGTCCCCGTATTCCGCACACGGTTATAGCCGGGCCGGCGGCGGCCTTCAAGGGCTTTGGTCCCGTTACGGGCCCGGGCGGCGCAGCGAAGCGGTCAGTCCAGCAGGCGGGGGTCCACCCGCCCCGGCCCGCCGCAGTCCGGGGTGTAGCAGGTGACGTCGATGAACATGCACTTTTCGCCGCACTCCGGGCAGGCTTCCGGCGGCCGCTCGGCCGTCAGCAGGAAGCCGCAGTTGGAGCACTTGTAGTAGGTGCAGCCGCACTCGGGGCACAGGTCGCCCACGAACTCCCCCGAAGAGGTGTAGGGGTGGCCGCAAGGCCGGCGTGTCAGTTTCCTGTCCAGGTGATCCATGTCCGTTCTCCTTTCCCCGTGCAGACGCAGGCGCTCGACCCGGTGGATCCGGATCCTTCTCCTGCCTGAAAGGATAATCAAAAGGCGTGCCAGTTTGCGCGGCAAAAGGCTTGCGAAATGGTTACCCGCCGGAATTACGGCAAAAACCGATGCACGGCCGGTTCCCTGGAAACGGCGCCCGGCACCGCTACGGGCGCCGTTTCGGACCACGTAAAACGTTACCTAACGTTACCGGTATGTGCCTGGGCCTCCCGGCTTTACCGCTTGCAATTTCAACACTGTTGCAGTATTTCAGCCTGTAACGACAGACGGTTTTTCCTGCCTGGGTGGCGGAACCTGGTAGACGCAAGGGACTTAAAATCCCTTATCGCTGAGCGGTGTGCGGGTTCGATTCCCGCCCCAGGCACCAAATAAAAACAAGGGATTACATCGATAAGCGAATGTAATCCCTTTTGTCGTTTTCGGCAACCCTCCGGCGGCTTTCCCCCGGAGGCAGACCGCTTGCCGGGGCGGCCGGTGCGAATCCCGCCGACTTTCGCTCCGCTTTACCGGATCTTCGGAACCACCAGGTGTCGCTTGTAGTACGGAACGTGTTTCGCCGGGCGCGGCCGCGGGCGGTAGTGCGGCCGGTAAAACACCGGGTGCCGGAAAGCGCTGCGGTAGCGGTTGTAGGCCGGGTAGGGGCGGGTGACCTCCGTGCGCACCACCACGGTGTTGCGCACCACCGTCACCGGGGCCGGCGGTGGCTGCAGGGCCCGCAGCAGGGCCGCGCGCTCGGCCGCCAGGGCCTCGGCCTTCATTTCCACCTCGCGCAGGGCGGCTTCGGCCGCCACGCGTTTCTCGTGGGCCTCGGCGTCGAAGGGGATTTCGGGCAGGGCGCGGCCACGCGCCGCCACGTTGGAGTAGTGCCGCACGCCGTTTGCGTCTTTCCAGGTGTAGATTTCAGCCGCCGCCGGCGGGGCCAGCGTCAGCAGGATGATGAGGGTCGCAACGAGTCTGTACATATGAAGAAGGCCTCCTCTTGTTTCGGGTCGATTTTCTTTTCAGGATCCCTTTCCCACACCTCTTTGTCACATGGGGACAAAACGGACGTTAAAAAAAGGAGTTTACAATAATGGTTCTTAACTGTATAAAATATAAGCAATTCCATTCTGTTTGGCGATTGCGGAGGCACGATTTTTCCGCGGTGGAAACCCGGTGACCCGGAAAAGGTATCCATGCTTGATCCCCGACAACTGTGGTCCGGAGAGTCCCGCACGCCGACGGCCGCCCGTGACCTCGATTCCGTGCTGTGTGCGGTG
>CAYZCL010000107.1:0-29753 GCA_964476595.1 uncultured Desulfobacteraceae bacterium | reverse complement strand
CCTGACCCTGCCCTTCGCGCGCGTGGGCTCAGACGGCGACCCCGGCGGCAGTCACCCCCACCCGCGCCTCTACGGCACCTTCCCGCGGGTCATCGCACACTTCGTACGCGACCGGGGGCTGCTCTCCCTGGAGGAGGCGGTGGCCAAGATGACCGCCATGAGCGCCGACCGCCTGGGCCTGGCCGCCGTCGGGCGCATCGCCGAGGGACTGGCCGCCGACGCAGTGCTCTTCGACCCCCTTACCTTCCGCGACCGGGCCACCTACGACGACCCCTGCCAATACCCCGAGGGCCTGGCCGCCGTCATCGTCAACGGCCGGCTGACCATCGACGCCAACGGTCACACCGGCGCGGCCGCCGGCCGCCTGCGGCGGCCCGCCGGGGGCGGTGCACCGTGAGCGCCCTCGGAAAACGCCTCTACGACGGGACGGTGCGGACCGTGCCGCTGGGCGCCAGGCGCTACGTGGTCGGCGAGGTGGCGCCCTTCGACCAGAAAAACGAGATGTTCCGGCGGCCGTTGTGGGATGAGAAACTGCTCGCCCTGGGGGAGCGGTTCTACCGCACACCCACCCCGCCCCGGAACCGACCCGGCCGCAGCCTGAAGGACCAGGCCCTGATCAACGCCTCCTGGCACCTCGAAAACACCTGCGCCCAGGGGGTGGGCGACGGGCGTATGGGGCTGTATGCCTGGCAGTGGGAGGAGATTTTCAACTACCCGCGCGTGCCGCCGGGGTTTCGAATCGACACGCGCAACCCGGCGGCCGTGACCCGCGACATCAAGAAAGCCGCCCGCTTCTTCGGCGCCGCCCTGGTGGGGGTGTGCGAGCTGGACCGTGACTGGCTGTACGCCCCGGTCTTTTCCAGGGCAACGCGCAAGTCCGTGCCCAATGACGTGCCCGCCGAATACCGCCATGCCGTGGTGCTGGCCGTGGAGATGGACTACGCGGCCATGTGCTGCTCCCCCGAGGGGCCGGCTTCGGCGGCCACCGGCCTGGGCTACTCGAAGATGGCCTTCACCGCCGGGTTGCTGGCGCACCACATCCGGAGCCTGGGCTTCAAGGCCGTCGCCTGCGGCAACGACACGGCCTGCAGCATTCCCATGGCCGTCGACGCCGGGCTGGGGGAACTGGGGCGCAACGGCCTGCTGGTCACGCCGCAGTACGGCCCCCGCGTGCGCCTGGCCAAGGTGCTCACGGATCTGCCGCTGGTGGCCGACCGGCCCATCGAGTTCGGCGTCTGGGAGTTTTGTCGCGTCTGCAAAAAATGCGCCCGCCAGTGCCCCAGCCAGTCCATTTCCCACGGCGAACCCACCGACCGGCCCAACGACGTTTCCAACCGTCCGGGGGTGCTGCGCTGGCCCATCCGGGCCGAGACGTGCCTGGCCTTCTGGGCACGGCGGGGAAACGACTGCTCCAACTGCATCCGCAGCTGCCCCTTCAACAAGCCGCCCGGCACGCTGCACGACCTGGTGCGCTGGGGCATCAGCCGTCTGCCGCGGATGCACCGCCTGTTTCTGTGGGGCGACGACGTCTTCGGCTACGGCAGCAAAGCCGATCCCGCGCGCTACTGGTCGAAATAGGAGGCCGCACGCGCCCGGCCGCAGCCCGGCGCCACTCCCCTGGCCGGCCCCGGGTAACGAATCGCACGCCAACGGCGACCCGCGGCGGGCCTGCCGCCATCTTCCAAATGCTTGACAGCCGGCGGCCGTACGGCATACCGTCGGTTTGCCACACCGTCCGCACCGGCAATCCGCGCGATCCTGCTCAGAAATCCGACCCGGCGCGTCATGCATCGTCGACAACCCGGCAGATGACGCCGCCCTGTTCGTGGAGCGCAAAGGCGTCGACATTTTCCGTCGGCGTTCCACTCGGCGGCCATCGCCTGCACCCGTGTCATTGGAAAGGGAAAGGAGGACACCCATGCCCATCTTCGAAACCCGCATCGTTGCCAGGAGTCTCGAGGACCTGAGAGCCCTGGGGGGACTCGGCCTCGACCTGAAACACCGGGCGGCCCGCCAGGAGGATCGGAATCGATTCGTCGTCCCCGCATTTCTGGATGACGCCGACATCAAAAGGGTCAAGGCCGCGGGGTACGCGGTACATGTCATCCAAGACCTGTCCGCCGTGCTGGAGGCCCGAAAACGGGAGGTCACCGGCGGAAATCGATTCCGGGCCGCCAGGCGCGTGCCCGACATGGCCGTCCGCAGCGTGGAGGGGTACCTCACGCCGGAGGAAATCGAGGAAGCGCTCGTGAATCTGAACGACCAGCACCCGGACCTGGTCGAAACCATCACGCTTCCCCACCGCACCTGGGAAGGCCGCACCTCCCACGCGGTTCGTCTCGGGAAGCCGGACCCCGCCGATCGGACGGCCCTCTTGTTCACCGGCAGTATGCATGCCCGTGAGTGGGGCGGTTCGGACATCTGCGTCTCTTTTCTGATCGGTCTGGTCAGGGCTTACACCGAAGGCACCGCGCTGCACTACGGTGGCAAGGTGTTCCGTGCGGATCAGGTACGCGCCATCCTGGACCACCTCACGGTGATCGTTTTCCCGGACGTGAATCCCGACGGAAAGCATTACAGCCAGACGGTCGCCCCCATGTGGCGCAAGAACCGCAATCCCAACGCAGGGGCAGACCCCGGCCACCCCGGCGTGGACCTCAACCGCAATTTCGACTTCCTGTGGCACAGCGGGATCGGCACATCGACCGACCCCGCCAGCAACATCTACCGCGGGGAACAGCCCCACTCGGAGCCCGAAATCCGGAACCTCCTGTACCTGCTGGACACCTTTGCGTCCATTGCCTGCTACGTGGACATCCACAGCTACTCGCAGCTCATTCTGTACAGCTGGGGGGACGACGACAACCAGAGCGTCGACCCGCAGCAGAATTTCGCCAACCCGGAATACGACGGCGTCCGCGGCATACTGGAAGACGTCCGCTACCGCGAATACATCTCGCCCATGGACGAGATCGTGGCCATCGGCCTGGCGCAGCGCATGAACGCGGCCCTGAAGGCGGTTCGCGGGGGAGACGGATACACCGTGCAGGAGTCTTCGGGGCTCTACCCGACCACCGGCACCTCGACGGACTACGCCTTCAGCCGCGGCTTCGCGGAGGCTTCGGCCAACCGCATCCAGGGATGGACCATCGAGTTCGGCGAAGAGTTCATCCCGCCTTACGATGAGATGCGGAAGATCATCATGGAGGTGGGGGCCGCCATGACCGAGCTGTGCTGGAGCATGGCCGCGGAACGTGCCGTCCCCTGAGCGGGGCGGGGTGCGCCCGCTGCGGCTCGCCCCCCGGCCGCCCTGCCACTGCCGCGGGATAAGGGCGCCGGTGCGCGCACCAGGGGGCGGCCGCCGACGGTTTTCGGTCGGCGCGGAAATGCTTGTGTTTCACGGCCGAATGGGGAATAAACCGGGAGGCGTTTCCCCAACCACCGTTTTCTTTCAGCGAAAGGAAGTCTGCATGAAGATCAAACTCAAGAAAATTCTGTGTCCCGTCGATTTTTCGGAAAGCGCCGACCACGCTCTGAATTACGCGCTCACCCTGGCCGAGATGGGTGGGGCCGAACTGCTGCTGATCCACGTGGTGGAAGCCATCTCCTATCCCCAGTCGGCGGCGCTCTTCGAACCGCTGCTGGGCGAGGTCGACCTGACCATGAAACTGCAGAGCGCCTTCGAGGAACAGCTCCGCCAGCGCGTGACCGAACTGCAGGCCGATTATGCCCACGTCAGCGGAAAGGCCGTGACCGGCAATACCTTCGTGGAGATCATCCGCGCGGCCCGCGAAGAGAATGCCGACATGATCGTCATGGGAACCCACGGGCGTACGGGTCTGGCCCACGTGCTGATCGGCAGCGTCGCCGAGAAAGTCGTGCGCGGCGCCCCCTGCCCGGTCCTGACGGTCAAGCACCCCGAACACGAATTCATCGAACCGTGAGCGAAACGCAAAAAGACCGGGGCGGGCCCTGCCCGCAACCGGATTCGTCGTTTTGTTTCGCTTCGTCCGGTTCGTCCAATCGACCCCCTTCCCGGCCTTTGCGCCTATGTGCCGCTTGTGAAAAAGCCGGCATGGCCTGATCGATTTTCTTGTTGTTGAGGTCGGCCCTGCCGGCCTGAGGGACTAAACAGCGGATTTCGGCGCGTCGCTCAGCCCGCGCCCCTCGTTTTGCCAGCAGGCCACCCAGTGCCCGGGCAGCGCCTCCACCAGGTCGGGGGACGCCTCGCTGCAGCGCTCGAAGCGGTAGGGGCAGCGCGGATGAAAGCGGCAGCCCGAGGGCGGGTTGACCGGGTCGGGCACGTCGGCGTCCACGGGCAGCGGCTCGATCTTGTGGTGCGGGTCGGGCAGCGGCACGGCCGACAGCAGGGCCTGGGAATACGGGTGCCGCGGCGTGCGGCTGAAGGCGGCCGTGTCGGCCAGTTCCACGATGCGGCCCAAGTACATGACGGCCACCCGCGTGCAGACGTGCTCCACCACACTCAGGTCGTGGGAAATGAACAGGTAGGACAGGCCGAACTGGTCCTTGAGGTCCCCCAGCAGGTTGATGATTTGGGCCTGGATCGACACGTCCAGCGCGCTGACCGGCTCGTCGGCCACGATCAGGTCGGGCTGCACGCACAGGCTGCGGGCGATGCCGATACGCTGGCGCTGGCCGCCGGAGAACTCGTGGGGGTATTTGTCGATGTCCCCGGCGTGCAGTCCCACCTTGACCAGCATCTCGGCGGCCGCGTCCCGCCGCTGCTGCCGGCCGGGCCGCCCGATGGCCCGCAGCGGCTCGGTCACGATGTCGTAGACCCGCATGCGCGGATCCAGGCTGGAGTACGGGTCCTGGAAGATGATCTGCAGCCGGCGCCGGATGGCGGCCATCTCCGGACGGGGAATCGAGAAGATGTCGATGCCGTCGAAGAGCACTTTTCCGGCGGTGGGCTCCAGCAGCCGCAGCACCAGGCGCCCCAGGGTGGTTTTGCCGCAGCCCGACTCCCCCACCAGTCCGAAGCTCTCGCCGCGCTTGAGTTCGAAAGAGACCCCGTCCACGGCCTGCACCCAGGCCTCGGGTTTCTTGAACAACCCGCCGCCCAGGCCGAAGTGTTTGACCAGGTTGGAGACGGCGAGCAGCACCTCGTCAGACATGGGCTCTTCTCCTGTCGGGAAAACGTTTCAGCCAGCAGCGTGCCCGGCGGTCCTCGCCGATCTCGAACAACGGCGGCGCCTCGATGCGACAGCGATCGAACTGGTGCGCGCAGCGCGGTGCGAAGCGGCAGCCGGTCACGGTCTCGGTGAGCACCGGCACCGTGCCGGGGATCTCGGCCAACCGGCCGCGGTTCTGCCCCAGGCGCGGCATGGAGCGCAGGAGCCCCTGGGTATAAGGGTGAAAGGGGCTGTCGAAGATGTCGGCCACGGGGGCCTCCTCCACCACCTGGCCGGCGTACATGACCACCACGCGCCGCGCCACCTGCGCCACAACGCCCAAGTCGTGGGTGATGAGCATCAGGGCCATGCCCAGCTCTTCCTTGAGCGAGTGCATCAGCGTGAGCACCTGGGCCTGGATGGTCACGTCCAGCGCCGTGGTGGGCTCGTCGGCGATCAGCAGTCGCGGCTGGCACACCAGCGCCATGGCGATCATCACCCGCTGGCGCATGCCCCCGGACAGCTGGTGCGGGTAGTCTTCGAGACGTTTGGCGGCCGCCGGGATACGCACCCGCTCCAGCCAGGACAGCGCCTCGGCCATGGCGTCCTCGCGCCTCAGGCCGCGGTGCACCATGAGCGGTTCGGCCACCTGGCGCCCGATGGACAGCACGGGGTTGAGCGAGGTCATGGGCTCCTGGAAGATCATGGAAATCTCGTTGCCCCGGATGCGGCGCAGGTCTTCCTCTTTCTCCTCCAGCAGGTTGCGTCCGCCGTAGATGATGCGCCCCCGTTCGATGCGCCCCGGCGGCGACGGGATCAGGCCCAGGATGCTCATGGAGGTAACACTCTTGCCGCAGCCCGATTCGCCCACCAGCGCCAGGGTTTCGCCGGGCGAGACATGAAAACTGACGCCGTCCACGGCGCGCGCCACGCCCTCGGGCACGTCGAAGTAGACCGCCAGGTCCTTGATCTCCAGCAGTGGCTGGGTCATGCCTCCCCTCGCGCGTCGAGATAGTAGAGCGCCGTGAGCGCGTAGATGCGGGCCGTCTCGACCAGCTGGTCCAGGTCCACCCACTCGTCCACCTGGTGCGGCACCTGGCGGTCGCCGGCCCCCATGGTGACGATGGGGATGCCCTTGAGCGCCCACAGGTAAGTGCCGTCGGTGGCGCCGGGAACGCCGGCGTACTGCGGCGTGCGTCCCGTCAGCCGCTCGGTGGCGCGGTGGGCGGCGCGCACCAGGGGGTCATCGCGGTCGGTGAAGGTGCAGGGGCGGTCGGTGAGAATTTCCACATCCACGACCAGATCGTGCTCGCGGGAAATCCCCATCCGCCGGTCGTGCTCGCGGTAGTGGACGCGCGTCTCCTGCCGCACGCGCTCGGCCAGGCGCGTCAGGGCGGAGCGGATGGCGTCGTGGGACTGGCGCGCCACCGTGCGCACGTCCGCCAGCAGCACGGCTTCGCGCGGCATGACGTTGAGCTGCGGGGCGCCCCGGGCGGGGGCCTGGATGACGGTGGGCGTGAAACTGGGCCAGCCCAGGTATTCGTCGCGCCCCGGCTCATCGACGGCCGCCGCCTCCAGTTCGTGCAGGCCTTCGATGAGCCGCGACAGGGCCGGCGCCGTGTTCAACCCGGACAGCGGCATGGCGCCGTGGCTCATGCGGCCGATGATCTCGAAACGCGCCCGCAGGGCGCCCTTCTGCGAGATGCAGATGAGCCCGTCCTGGGGTTCACAGATGACGGCCGCCGTGACGTGGTCGGCGTGCCCGCGCCGGATGAAGTCCTGCACGCCCAGCATGCGGTCCTCCTCGTCGCACAGCACGCCGCCCACCAGGCCGCCGGCCAGTTCGACACCGGATTTTTTTACGGCCGCCATGGCCACCAGCATGGCCGCCAGGTTGCCCTTGGTGTCGTTGGTGCCCCGGCCGTACATGCGGCCGTCCACGACGGCCGCCCCGAAGGGATCGTAGCGCCAGGCCGACAGGTCACCGGGGGTCACCACGTCGGTGTGGCCCTCGAACATCAGGGTGCGATCCCCCGGACCGGCCTGCCAGGTCACGATCACGTTGGGCCGCCCGGGGGCCACCTCGTCCACCTGCACGTCGAACCCGCGGGCGCGCGCCCACTCGGCGGCGTGCTGCGCCGCAGGCGCTTCGCTGGTGCCGGCCGCCGGGTCCCATACCGAGTTGATGCGCACCAGCTCGGCGGTCAGGTCGATCACCTCCCGGTCGTCCACGGCGTCCAGAACGCGTTTTTCCATCTCTTCGCTAATCATGGTCGTCTCCGCTTCTCTCAGCGCACCTTGACCATCCGGGGGTCCAGGGTGTCGCGCAGGCCGTCGCCCAGCAGGTTGAATCCAAGCACGGCCCAGGCGATGGCCACGCCCGGGAAAATGGCCATCCAGGGCGACAGGTTCATGAAAGTCTGGGCCTCGTTGAGCATGCGCCCCCAGGAGGCGTTGGGCGGCTGGGTGCCCAGGCCCAGGTAGCTCAGGCCGGCCTCGGCCAGGATGGCCACCGCAAACTGGATGGTGCCCTGGATCAGCAGCGGCGAGAGGATGTTGGGCAAAATGTGGCGCCGCGTGATGGCCCATTCGCCGATACCGCTGGCGCGGGCCGCCGTGACGAACTCCTGCTGCCAGACCCCCTGGGCCACGGCGCGTGTCAGGCGCGCGAAGATGGGAATGTAGAAGACGCCGATGGCCAGCATGGCGTTGACCATCGAGGGTCCCAGCACCGAGGTGATCAGGATGGCCGTCAGCACGGCCGGGAAAGCAAACAGCAGGTCGGAGAAGCGCATGATGGCCTCGTCCACGAAGCGTCCGTAGTAGGCCGCCGCCAGCCCCAGCAGCACGCCGACGGTCAGACCGATGGCCACCGTCACCAGCCCCACGATGATGGAGTTGACGGCGCCTGTCATGACCCGCGAGAGGGTGTCGCGGCCGTACTGGTCGGTGCCCAGGGGGTGGGAAATGCTGGGGCCCTGCAGGCGGTCGCGGGGGTTCATGCGGTTGGGGTTGTACGGCGTCCAGAACAGGCTGACCACCGCCATGGCCACCACCACGAAGGACAGCACGAAGCCCAGGGTGAAATTCAGATTGCTGAAAAAGCGCTTCAAGAGGCGTCTCACGTCAACCGTCCCCCTACTTCACCCGAATGCGCGGATCCAGGGCCGCATAGGCAAAGTCCACCACGAAGTTGACTACCACCACCGCCGCGGCCATGAACAGCACGATGTCCCGCACCACGGGCAGGTCGCGCTGGCCGATGGCCTGGAAGACCAGCCTCCCCAGCCCCGGCAGGTAGTAAACGTTCTCGATGATGATGGCCCCGGCCAGCAGCTGGCCCAGCTGCAGGCCCAGGATGGTGAGCACCGGCACCAGGGCGTTGCGCAGGGCGTGCACGTAGACCACGGTGCGCTCCCGCAGCCCCTTGGCGCGCGCCGTGCGCACGTAATCCTCGCGCAGCACGTCCAGCATGGAGGAACGCGTCAGGCGCGTCAGGATGGCCGCCCGGATAACCCCCAGGGCGAAGGCCGGCAGCAGCAGGGCCTTGAGGGACCCCACGAAATCCGTACCCCACCCCGGGAAACCGCCGGCGGAGAAGAGTTTCCAGTGCACTGCGAAAAGCAGCATCAGCAGGATGCCCAGCCAGAACTCCGGCGTGGCCAGCCCCAGCTGGGTGAAGAACATCACGGTCACGTCGCCGGTGCGGTTCTGCCGGCGGGCGGCGTAGATGCCCAGCGGCAGCGAGATCACCACCGCGAAGATCATGGCCATCAGCGCCATGGGGCCGGTGACCGCCAGCCGGCTGACGATCAGGTCGAACACCGGCATGTCGTAGTTGATGGACATGCTGCTGTGGCCGGTCAGCAGGCCGCCGATCCAGCCGAAGTACTGGGCGCTGAAGGAGCGGTCCAGGCCCAGCTGGGCGCGCAGGTTGGCCAGGGTTTCGGGGGTGGCGTTGATGCCCAGGATGATCTGGGCCGGGTCGCCGGGCAGGGCGAAGAGTACCGCGAAGACCGTGATCGACACCAGGAACAGCAGGATCAGCAGCGTAATGGCTTTTTTGACGAAATAGCGCGTCATGGCGGGGATGGCCGGGAGGCGCGGCTGCAGCGGCGCCCCCCGGCAGGCCTTTCACTTTCCTGCGTGGGGAAAACGGCCCGACGGGCCGTTTTCACGAAAGACAACGTCCTACTTCTTGATCCACACCTGCGTGCAGTTCAGCGCGATGGTAGGGTAGTTTTTCCACCAGCCCATGACCTCGGCCTTCATGGCCGGCAGGCTGGGCGCGCAAAACAGGTAGCCGTTGACGGCGTCCTCGGCGATGATCTCCTGGCAGCGCCCGAACCACTTGGCCTTCTCGGCCTCGTTGCGGGCCTTGAGCGCCTTGGCGTAGGCGTCCCGGAATTCCTGGGAGTCGTACTGGAAGTAGTAGTTGGGGTTGGCATAGATACCGATGTCCCACGGCTCCACGTGGCCGATCATGGTGAGCTGGTACTCTTTCTTCTTGAAGATGCGGTCCAGCCACTGGCCCCACTCGATGACCTCGATCTTGAGCTTGATGCCCACCTGGCCGAGCATGTCGGCGATGACTTCGCCGGCACGCTTGGAGTACGAGTAGATGGCGGGCAACTTGATGGTGGCCTCGAAGCCGTTGGGGTAGCCTGCCTTGGCCAGCAGTTCCTTGGCCTTCTCGGGGTTGTAGGCGAACTTCCGGGTCAGGTCCACGTAGTAGGGCGTGGACGGCGACCAGTGGGACCCGATGGGCGTGCCGTAGCCGAACATCACCAGGTCGATGACCGCCTGGCGGTCAATGGCGTAGGCCATGGCCTGGCGCACCAGCTTGTTGTCGAAGGGTTTGGCCTTGTTGTTGGTAGACATGATGACCTCGCCGGTGGTGGTGCCGGCGGTCACCTTGAGGCGCTTGTCGGCGGCCAGCTCCTTGGCCGACTCGGGGGCCGCGATGGAGCCGATCACGTCGATGTCACCGGCCTTGAGGGCCGCGATCTGGGCGCTGGCGTCTCCGATGAACTTGAAGGTGACGGCGTCCAGGTAAGGCAGCTTGGGGTTCCAGTAGTTGTCGTTGCGCACCAGTTCCACGCGGTCGCCGCGCACCCACTTGGAAAACTTGAAGGGCCCCGTTCCGATGGGGTGGCTCTTGGCGTTTTCGTACCCCTTCATGGGCAGCATGACCGCGTCACCCTCGGCCATGTGGGCGATGAACAGGGCGTCGACGTCCTTGAGCGTCACCACCAGCGTGTGGTCGTCCGGTGTTTCCATCTTGGCGATGCCGCGGAAAAACTCGGGGTGCGCGTTGACGCTCTTGGGCCCCATGTCACGCTCGAAGTTCCACTTGGCCACCTTGGCGTTGAAAGGCTCGCCGTTGTGGAACTTAACCCCCTTGCGCAGGTGAAAGGTATAAGTCAGGCCGTCCGGCGACACCTCCCAGGACTCGGCCAGCAGCGGCATGAACTTGCCGTTCTGATCGACCGTGATGAGCCCCTCGTAGAGGTTGGCGTAGACCACGCGGTCGATGGCGGCGGCCGTGTTGGCCGTGGGATCCAGTCCCGGCGGCTCGGCCTGCTGGGCGACCACCAGCTTGCCGCCCCGCACGGGTTCTTCCGCCAGCAGCGTTTGGCCCCAGAGCATCATGACGGCGATACACACAACCAGGATGACTTTTTGCAGTTTCACGACTCCTCCTTTACTCATTCGGGTTACACATTACACTCGGCACTGCAATGACGGATGCATGCCTACCAGAAAACACCCCACCCGTCCAGAAATATCAGATTTCAGGGCCTTCTCCGGGGAAGGTCGACAAAGGCGGTAAAGCCGGCCATGCTGCCGGCCTTCAGGATGGCGTGGATGATGGCCCGGCTGACGCAGTCGGCGGCGGCGTGGCCCACCTCGTTGAGCGCCTCGGCATGCGGCGCCACGAAGAATCCCGGGGTCTCGGGAAGCTCCCGACGGCCGGTGGCCAGGCAGAAGAGGGTGTCGCCGTCGAACATGGTGTGCGCCGGGCGGATGGCGCGCGCCAGACCGTCCTGGGCCATCTGGGCGACCTTCTGGGCCTCGGCCTTGGTGAGCACTGCGTCGGTGGCCACCACGCCGATGGTGGTGTTGGCGGCCGGTGCCGCACCCGGAGCCGCGGGCAGGGCGACGCTGTGCTGCGCCGCGGTGCCGAACTCGCCGGCCATCTCCAGGCCGATCTCCCAGGGGCGTCCGACGGCCGGGTCGATGACCGACCCGAGGGAATTGACCGCGATCACGGCCGCCACCGTGACGCCCGAGGGCAGGCGGCAGCTGGCCGTCCCCAGCCCGCCCTTGATGCCGCCGGCCACGGCGCCGGTGCCGGCGCCCACACACCCGGTGGCAAAATCTCCGCCGGCGGCGTTTTCACAGGCGGTCCGGCCCCAGGCGGCTTCGATGGGGGGGATGAAATCCGAGCCCCTGCCCAGGTCGTAGAGCACCGCCGCCGGCACGATGGGCGCCACCTGACCTCCCTCCAGCGGAAACCCGCACCCCTGCTGCTGCAGGTAGCGCACAACGCCGTCGGCCGCCGCCAGTCCGTAGACCGAACCGCCGGAAAGCACCACCGCGTGGGCCTGGGAAACCAGGTTGACGGGGGCCAGCAGGTCGGTTTCACGCGTGCCGGGCGCTGCGCCGCGTACGTCCACCCCGGCTACGGCCCCCTCCCGGCAGAGAATCACGCTGACGCCGCAGACGGCCTTTCGATCGGTGTGATGCCCCACCTCGATACCTTCCACATCGGTAAGGGCGTTCAGCGCTCCCGGTGCCACGGTCCCGGATTCTTCGTTGTTCATTATTCCTGCATCTCCCCCCTGCGATCGCGCTGCCCGGCCGTCGGGATTTCCCCCGGCACGACGCGCGGCAACGCCCTTTTCCGGCCCTCAAAATCCGGCTCTAATCGGTGAACGTCATTCACCCGGATGACATTAGACAACCCCCCCGAAAAAGTCAATCGCTTGTTAAAGGATTCACGGTGACACCCTCCGGTCAGAAACGGGTGCTGCCCGCGCTTGCCCGCCCAGGGAGGTGGCAGGTCCTGCATTATAGCTAAAAAATAGCTGAAATGACTTGACACGGGATTTTCATTGTCCGTAATATTCCGCCTGTCTGCACCAAGGGGTCCTCCGTCAGAAACCGAAACAGAAGAGGTGGTTAAGCGTGACTGCTGAAAAGAAGCCCAAGCCCTCCCCTGATCCGTCCGGTGACCGCCATCCCCGCAAGGTGAAGTTCGAAATCTACGGCGAGGAGATGATCGAAAAGAAAGTCAAGTCCAGCGGCAACAGCGGCAGAGTTTACCTGCCTCCCACCTGGGTCGGGCATCACGTCAAAATCGTACGGGTGGATTGACCCCGAAAGAGAGAGGGAAGCTTACCGTGGAAAACATCACCATCAGAAGACTCAGTGTCGAAGACGGCAGGGAAATCGGCAAGATTTACGTGGCCATCACCCGGGATCCGGCGGAAGCGGATTTCGAACGCATCGTGCGGGACCAGGCGGGCAAACCCGAAGACGCCAGTTTCGTGGCCGAGCATGAGGGCCGGGTGGTGGGGTACATGATCAGTTCCATCCTCACGGGCATCTTCGGCATCAAGAAAAGCGCCTGGATTTCCATGATGGGCGTCCACCCGCGTTTCATGGGACAGGGCATCGGCGAGAGCCTGGCCGAGGAACTGTTCCGCTACGCCAAGTCCCAGGGGCTGGCGGACATCTACACCTCGGTGCGCTGGGACTCCACCGACCTGCTGTCGTTCTGCAAGACGCTCGGATTCGACAGGAGCAACTTCATCAATCTGATCAAGAAGTTATAAGTTTTGTATAAAGCCTTGCACGAAATATCCGGAAAACCGCCGGTCCGCCGGCGGGCACCGGCCACACGGCCGCCACGCCCCAGGGGCCTGCGGTCCGGCAGAGAAAAGGCGCAAACCGAAACCAACGCGACCATCAGGAGAGCATCATGATCCGGCAGGCACTGGTGCGGGTGATCCAGGGCGAGAACCTGAGCGAATCCGACATGCAACAGACCATGGGAGAAATTTTCGACGGCCACGTGTCGCCTTCCCAGGCCGGCGCCTTCGTCGCCGCCCTGCGCGTCAAGGGAGAGACCGTGGACGAAATCACGGGGGCCGCGCGGGCGCTCCAGGACCGCGCCATGCACCTGGACCTGCCCAACCCGCTGCTCAACATCGGCCGCGACGACATCAACGTGGAGGGCGAGACCATCCTGGCCACCAGCGACACCCAGCAGTCGGGAACCAGCACCTTCAACATCTCCACGGCCACCATTTTCGTGGTGGCCGGCGCCGGCATCAAGGTCGGCCGCCACGGCTGCCGCGCGGCCTCCACCTTTTTCGGTGCCGCCGACGTGCTCATGAACCTGGGCATCAACCTGGACATCTCCACCTCCGACGTGGAGCGCTGTATCCAGGAGGTGGGCATCGGCTTCCTCTTCACGCCCCTGTCGCGCGGCCCCATGCGGCACGTGGCCGGCATCCGCGAGGAAATCGGCATCCGCACCATCTTCAACCTGGTCGGTCCGCTGGCCAACCCGGTGCAGGCCTCGGCCCACGTGCTGGGCGTCTACCAGGCCTCGCTGACCGAAAAAATGGCGCAGGTCCTCCAGCGTCTGGGTTCCCGTGAGGCCTTCGTGATCCACGGCGAGGGCACCCACGACGAGATCAGCATCTGCGGCCCCACCCACATCGCCCGCCTGCGCGACGGAAGCATCGACACCTGGCAGATCCGGCCCGAGGATTTCGGGTTCGAGCGCGCCCGGCTCTCGGCCATCCGGGGCGGCAGCGCCGCGGACAACGCGCGCATCATCCGCGCCGTACTCGACGGCGAACCGGGACCGCGCCGGGACATCGTGCTGCTCAACGCCGCCGCGGCCTGCGTGGCGGCCGGCAGGGACGACACCCTGCGGGCGGGCATTGCCCGGGCGCGCGAATCCCTGGACAGCGGGCGGGCCCGGCAGAAGCTCGAGGACCTGGTGAACTTCACGGCCGAGTGCGCCCCCTTCATCCGCAAGGAACTGTAGCCCCTATCCCGGCAGCAGTTTTTCCAGCAGCTCGCCGGTCTCACGGAAATCGTGCAGGCTGCGGGCCGCCAGGAAATAGTCCGTGTAGGGCAACGCCGCCCGCATGCCCTGGCACACGGGCCGGTAGCCGTGCGTGCCCGCCAGCGGGTTGAGCCACAAGATGCGGTACACGCGGCGCTTGAGCGCGGCCATCTGCCGGCGCAGCAGCTCGATCTCCCCGCGATCCCAGCCGTCGCTGAAGATCATCACCAGCGCCCGGTGCAGCAGCCAGCGCCGCCCGTAATCTTCGTTGAAGCGTTTCAGGCAGTGGCCGATGCGCGTCCCCCCCTTCCAGTCCGCCACCCGTGCGCTGACCTCGGCCAGGGTGCGCGAGAAATCCGCCTTCCGGAAACTGTCGGTCACGCGCGTCAGTTCGGTGGAAAAGAAGAAGACCTCCAGACGCGGCACGATGCGCCGCAGGGCGTGGACAAAGGCCAGCGCCATGCGGGTGTAGACATCCATGGACCCGCTGACATCGCAAAACACCACCAGGGGCCGCTGCTTGACCTTGCGGCGCCGGTAGTCCAGCAGCAGCAGTTCCCCGCCGAAGCGCAGGTTGCGGCGCATGAGCCGGCCCAAAGTCAGGCGGCGCCCGTGGGGTCCGTACCGGTAACGGCGGCTCAGTCGCCGGTTGAGGCGCTCGAGCAGGTCGGCCAGGGAGGCGGCCAGTTCCTCGGGCGGCGCCTCTGCGCCGCCGCTCTCCCGGCGCCGAACCGTTGCGGCCTGCGGGCTGTAGCCCGGAAGGGCCTCCGGCTCCGCCTCGGGGCGGGCTTGCGCCAGCCCCCGAAGCACCCGCAGGCCCTCCCCTTCCTCCCCGGAACCCGGCGGCTGCCCCTCGTCGCGGGGCAGCGGGCACCCCGAGGGGGCGTCGTCCGCCGCCGGACACCAGAACCGCTGGAAGAGTTCGTCGAAGGGCGCCAGGTGTTCCCGGCGGGTGACGAACAGGCCGCGCAGCAGGTGATAGAAGGTGGCGCCGTCGGACAGGTCCAGCCGCGGCAGGGACTGCAGGGCGTCCAGCACCGAGGAGAAGAAGACCGGGATGCCGGCCCGGCGCAGCAGGTCGGCGAAACGGATGACGTTGGCGCCCAGGCCGTCTCCGGCGGCGGCCGTCCCGCCATTGTCGTCTTCACTCAGCACTGCCGCGCCCGCAGGGATTCGAGGAAACGCCGGCGGCCGTCGGCATCCGCCCACAGACCCGCCTTGAACTGCTGGATGTCCTCGCGGTACTTGAAGATGCATCCCAGGGTCTGCTCCACAATCTCCGGCGCCAGGGTGTCGGCGTGCAGCGCCACCAGCGCCTCGGCCCAGTCCAGGGTTTCCGAGATGCCGGGTTTTTTCACGAAATCCTGCTCCCGCACAGCCTGCATGAAAGCCGTCACCTGGGCGGCCAGGGCGTCCTGCAGCCCGGGAACGCGGGCGCGGACGATCTTCAGCTCCTTGCGGTAGTCGGGATAGTCGATCCAGTAGTACAGGCAGCGCCGCTTGAGGGCGTCGTGGACGTCGCGGGTGCGGTTGGAGGTCACCACCACCACGGGAATGTGCAGCGCCTTGAGGGTCCCGATCTCGGGGATGGAGATCTGGAAATCCGAGAGCACCTCCAGCAGGAAAGCCTCGAACTCCTCGTCGGCGCGGTCGAGTTCATCGATGAGCAGCACCGGGGTCTGGCCACGGGCACTCTGGATGGCCTCCAGCAGGGGCCGCTTGATGAGGTAGTCCTCGGAGTAGATCTCGCCGCCGATCTCCTCGGGACTGCGGCCGCACTGTTCCTCCATCTTGATGCGCAGCAGCTGCTTGGTGTAGTTCCACTCGTAGAGCGCCGCGGCCGCGTCGAGCCCCTCGTAGCACTGCAGCCGGATCAGGCGCGTGTCGAGGATGTCGGCCAGCACGCGGGCCACCTCGGTTTTGCCCACGCCGGGCTCGCCCTCGAGGAACAGGGGCTTCTGCAGCCGGCAGGCCAGGTAGACGGTGGTGGCCAGCGGGCGGTCGGCGATGTAGCGGTGCCGTTCGAACTGGCGCAGCACCTCGTCGATGCTCGTGCAGGCCTCGGTTGCACGCACCTCTCGGCTTGCTTTCACGGCTCTTTGTCACTCCTTGGCGGGCGCCACCGCGAAGCGGCCCCGCACCAGGTTCCAGGAGTCGTTGACGCCGACTCCGGTGAAGATGAGGGTGAAGGTGCGCCCGTCGCGGCTCAGCCACTTGTTGGAAAAATTCCAGAAGAAGGTCGTGGGCGGCTCCCCCGGGTGGCCGAACCCCGAGGCGTAGTGCACCGTCGTCCAGGGCCCCCAGGGTTCGGGGGCGTCGAAGATGCCGATGTTGCCCTTCACCGTGGCATCGTGCTCGGTCATCAGCAGGTAACGCTTCAGCCCGGCGTTGTAACTCACGCTCAGGCACCAGCCCACCCCGCGCGGGTCCCGGAAAACGGCCTTCCTGTCCGACATGCGCCGCGACCAGGCCGGCCGCTCCGCGGTGCCCGCAAAGAACTCGTAGGCTTCACGCCGCATCAGCTTCCCCCTGGGAACCCGCAGCAAATAGATGCGCCCCGGCTTGTGCACCGCCAGGCGCCCCGGCTCCCGGAGCTGTATGAAGTAGTGGTAGACGTAGCCGTCACGGGCGCCGGCGTAGTCGCGGCCGAAATTCAGGATGGTGGGCATCACCATGCCGTCGGCCTGGACGAACTGCCAATCGGCCGGGGTCCAGCCGGCGCCGTGGTCCGTGGAGCGGTAGAGCCGGGCGAAACGGTAGCTCACGTTGTCCGACCCGGGACCGCGCCACATGTACAGCACACCGTCCACGCACACGATTCCGTATGACTTGCCGTCGAAACGCGCCGGGTTCAGCGGCCGGTAGCCACCCCAGACGTTGACGCCGCGATACTCGTTCCACCATCCCTCGATGCGGGCGACGCCCAGGCTGACCCGCCCCTTCTGATCGTCGCCGCCGAAGCCGCCGCCGTCGCCCCAGGTGGTGTACTGGTTGCCGTCGTCGGCCCAGGTGACCGGCCAGTTGTCGCTGCCCGGCGCACTGCGGTCGTGGGTCGACCAGTCGAAGGTCACGCCCCGGATGACGGCACTGGGCGCGTAGGGCGCCCCCTGTCCCGCGGCGGGGGTCGCCAGGCACCCCAGCACGATCACCCAGGCGAGGCATAAGAGGCGCTTCATGAAACCTTTCTCCGCAGGGCCACGGCCCGTCGCTCGGGCCGTGGCCCGCCTACCGGTATTTCTCTTTCAGATAGGCCAGGCACGCGTCGATGGCCTGCACGGTGAGCTGCAGGTCCTGCGCGCCGTGCCGGTGGCTGATGTAGGCGTGGTGGTAGGGCGCGAAGAAAAACCCCCGCCGGATGAGCTGCGTGTAGAAATCCCGGCGTTTGCCCTTGTAGTCGCCGCGCTCGTCCTTCTTGAAGGTGATGTAGAACATGGGCGCCACCCCGGTCAGCTCGGCCCCCACGTCGTGCCGGTCGAGCAGCGCCTGGATTTCCGCCATGAGGCCGCGCCCCTTTTCCCAGATGCCGGCCAGCACGTCGTCGCGCTCCAGGATCTCGATGGTCTTGAGGGCCGCCACGAAGGCGTCGGAGTTGGGGAAAAAGGTCGACGAGATGAACAGCTTGTGGGCCGCCGCCATCATGATTTCTCTTTTTCCCGTGACCACCGAGATGGGGTAGCCGTTGGCCATGGCCTTTCCCAGCACCGTCAGGTCCGGCGTGACCCCGTAAAGCTTCTGGGCGCCGCCCATGGACAGCCGGAACCCGGTGCGGATCTCGTCGTAGATCAGCACGGCGCCGTACCGGTCGGCCAGCTCTCGCACGCCCTCCAGGAATCCCGGGGCCGGCTCCTGCATCTTCTGGTGGTTGGGGTGCCCGAAGGGCGTCATGATGATGGCGGCGGTCTGGTCGCCGTGGACTGCCATCAAGCTTTCCAGTTGCTCCAAATCGTTGTAGCGGAACTCGTAGACGTCCTCGTAGAACTTCTCGGGGATGCCGCCCTTCATCTCCACGCACCAGTCGTGCCAGCCGTGGTAGCCGCAGCGCATGACCTTGAGGCGGCCGGTGTGCGCCCGCGCGATGCGGATGCCGGCGGTGGTGGCGTCGGAGCCGGTCTTGAGAAAGATGCTCATCTCGGCCGAGGGCACCAGTTCGGTCAGCTTCTCGGCCAGCAGGTTCTGGTACTTTTGCGTCAGGGTGAAGCAGAAGCCCTTCTCCTTCACCTGGCGGTAGACGGCCTCGTCGACCTCGGCTTCGCGGTAGCCCAGGATGATGGGCCCGTAGCCGCACAGGAAGTCGATGAACTCGTTGCCGTCCACGTCGGTCAGGCGGCACCCCTGTCCGCTCTCCAGGAAGATGGGGTACTCGCCGTCGATGAAATCGGCCGGCTTGCGCGCCCCCAGCACCCCGCCGGGAACCAGCTGACCGGCCTGTTCGTAAAGTTTCAGGCTGTTGGTGATGTCGAGTTTCGGTGCTTCTTTCATGGCGCCCCCGGATGTTCGCTTGGAAAATCGGTTTTCTCGAACGTTCAGACCTTCAGCAGCGAGGCGATGTGCTCGGTCTGGTGGATGCGGGCCCCGCGGCCCAAAAAGGCCGACAGGAACTTGGCCGGATCGATGCAGCCCTCGGGAGCCACCACGCCTCTGGCGGTCACGTCGCCGGCGTCCATCATGAGCGCCGCAATGGAAGCCGGCAAGCCCGTGCCCGGCGCCATGCGGCCCACCATGTCGGCGGTGTAGGTGACCCGATCGCCGTCCCGCGTGCCCTTGACGATGACCTTGAGACCCGAAGACTGGGGGCCGTTGTCGCGGCCCTCGGGGATGGTTTCCCACAGCTTCAGGGCCACGTCGTAGGGCACCACGGGGGTCCCCTTGACGTCGATGGGCTCGGTGCTCAGCAGCCCGGTTTCCTTCTGCTCCTTGATCAGTTCGTCCACCCACAACGGGATCAGGGCGCCCTTGATGATTACGTTTCGGACGCCTTCGATGTACTTCGGCAGGGTCAAGGGCTGCGGGTGGCCGACGTAGCGCACGTGGCAGACGCCCAGGGGTTCCAGGAACTGCTCGGCCACCTCGCCGGTGCCGCCCTCCACGTGCACCAGCTTCCCGTCGATGTACTGCGGAATGCGGCCCAGGGTCATGTGCAGGCTGTGGTCCCAGGCGGCCCCCGACAGCTCGGCGATGCTCACCACCCAGTACAGGTAAACGTCCTCGACGCTGTCGAGCCGGTCGGCGTAGTATTTGACCAGCACGTTGTTGGTGCCGGGGTCGGACCCCATGCCGGTGAGCACGGTGATGCCCGCCTCGCGCGCCAGCCGGTCGATGTCGGAGTTGAACAGGATCTCGGTGCCCTCGTAGTCGTCGCAGATGTCGATGTAATTGACGCCGGCCGCCACCGCCGCCCGGGCCACGGGCACGGCGGTCTTGTAAAAGGGGCCGGCCGTGTTGATGACCACGTCGGCGTCCCGGAAGGCCGCGACCATGGCCTCGTGGTCGTTGACGTCCATCTTTACGAGAGTGGTCTTTTCGCTCTCGCGCAGCTTGGTGGACAGCCGGTCGGGATCGGGGTACAGGTCGGCCAGGACGACATCCGTCACCTGCGGTTGTTTGATGAGATCCCTGGCCACTCCCTGCCCCATTCCGCCGACGCCGCCGATGATCAGTGCGCGCATGGTCATCCTCCTGTAATGATCGAGCCGTGGTTGAAAGTCTGCGGGCCGCCTGCGGCTCTCGCGCCGCGCCCCTTGAAAATTCCTGCTTCGGGGGTAGTTTTGCAATATTCAGGGTCCCAAAGTCAACACCTGTTGTGTGCCGCGGCGGGGATGCGGCGTCCCGGGACGCGGGTCCTTTCAGTCCGGGCGCAGGAACCGGCGGCCCAGCCGCGCGGCGCCCATCATGGACGACTCGCTCTCCAGCCGGTAGTCGCAGTCGCGCATCCACCTTCGCTTGGCGCGGACGAGGGCCTCGTTGACGGCGCCCCCGGAGACCAGGATGCGGTCTTTCAACCGCATCCGCCGGCCCAGTTCATGGAGGTGCTCGCCTTGGTACCGGCACAGGCCGCGGACCACGGCGGCCAGCATCTCGCGGCGCGTGGTCTCCACGGTCAGTCCCTCGAAGGCCGCCTTCAGGGGTTCCTGGGAGTAGCGCGATCCCATCAGGTAGGGCACGTAGGTGACGCTGCTCTCGCGATCGAGCCAGGCGTCCACGGCGCCCGGCAGGAAATCTCCGAAAAACCGCTCGTCGGACATCTCCCGGCAGAACAGGCGGTGGAACCACTCGAAGGCCTTGCCCTGGGCGTTCATGACGTGGAAGGAGAACCAGCGTCGCGGCAGCACGTGGGTGCGGATGTTGTAGTTTTCCGAGGGCAGGCACCGGTCCAGGCAGGTCATGGTGATCTCGCAGGTGCCGTTGATGTTGAAAATCTCGCCGGGTTCCCGGACACCCACCGAGTAGGCCCCCAGAACGGCGTCGTTGCCGCCGATGATCACCGGCGGCTCTTTTTTAAGCCCCAGTTCGGCGGCCAGCGGCCGGCGCACCCGGCCCACGCCGCCCCAGGCGGGCATCAGCCTGGGCAGACGGTCGAGAGGCAGGTCGAAACAGGCCGCGATCTCCCCGTTCCAGCGCAGGTCGTTGTCCGTGGTGTTGTACAGTGCCGTCAGCGAGGCCGAGGAGGGGTCCATGGCGAAAGCCCCGCCCAGCCAGCGGGCCATGTAGGTGTTGGTGTGTCCGAAGACGAAGGTCTTGCGGTAGACGTCTGGCAGGTTGTCGCGGATCCACAGGATGCCCGCCAGGGAACAGCCGCCGGCCACCGGGATGTTGGCCGTGTGCCGCAGCAGGGCCTCCCTGCCCACGGTGTCGATGATGCGCCGCGCCTGGCGGCGCGAGCGCTGGTCGAGCATCAGGATGGCCGGGTAGAGCGCGCATCCCTCGCGGTCCATGGCGGTCAGCCCCGGCGTGGTGCCCGAAAGGGCCACCACGTCCACCGCCGCCGTCAGGTCCTCCAGCGCCCGGCAGCCCTCGACAAAGGCCCGCCGCCATTTTTCGGGTTCGATGTCGGCGAACATGCCGTTGTTGTAAGTATTGACGGCGTAATCCGTCGTGAACCGGCGAAGGCACCGCAAGCCCGTCTCGCCGTCCCGGAAGACGCCCATCTTGAGGGCCGTGGTGCCCACATCCACGCTCAGAATATGCATGAGTTGTTTCCTCCCGGTTGCAGGCGCTAGACCGGCTTCGCCCGGGCCCGCGGGGCGACGGCCCGCCGCCGGGCGCACCATTCCGGATCTGTGCCAGAATAACATCGCCGGAAACGGCGTCAATCGTTTTCTCGCCGACCTCCCGACACGATACCCGTAGCCTTCCGGCCGTCAGAATTTGCTTGACAAGCACACCCCCAGGTCATAGCGAACGTCCGAAGGAGCGTTTCCGATTGGCAGACCGCCGGTTTATCGGGATTCAGCCGCAACAGGCCGCTACCGGGCGGCCCACGGCGCATCAGGGGGGCGACGCATCATGGCCAACACCACCGGCGGCGGCATCCTGGCCGCCATGCTGGCAGCCGAAGGCGTGGAAAGGGTCTTCGGTATCATCGACGGCACCTACACCCAGCTGTTCTGGAACTGCGTCCGGCAGGGCATGCGGCTCGTCACGCCGCGCCACGAGTCCATTGCCGCCCACATGGCCGGCGCCTATGCCAGGCTCACCGGCAAGCTGGGCGTGTGCATCGCCTCCAACGTGCCCGGGGTGGCCAACGTGCTGCCCGGAGTAGCCGTGGAGCAGGCCGAGGGAAACCGCGTGCTGCTGATCACCAGTTCGCGGCGGCGCGGCGTGTGCTACCCCGACCGCGGCGGGGCCTACCAGTGCTTCGACCAAGTGGGCGTCATCGCTCCCATGGCCAAGTGGTCGCGCACCGTCAGCGGCATCGAGCGCCTGCCGGAGCTCATGCGCCGCGCACTGAGCCGCTGCTGGCAGGGGCGACCCGGCGTGGTGCATCTCGACGTCCCTGAGGACCTGATCAACGGCGAGGCCCGTCCGGTGCCCGTCCAGCAGCCGTCGCAGTACCGGCCCACCCGGCCCCCGGCACCCCGCGAAGACCAGCTGCAGGAGGCCCTCGAGATGCTCGAACAGGCCCGCCTGCCCATCGTCCACTGCGGCAGCGGGGTGATTCACGCCGCCGCCTGGGACGAAACGGCGCAGCTGGCCGAGCGGCTGCACGCGCCGGTGACCACCTCCTGGAGTGCGCGCGGCGTGCTGCCGGAAACATCCCCGCTGGCCTGGCCCATGGTGCACATCAAGGCGGTCAACCAGCTGCGCAACCAGGCCGACCTGGTGCTGGTGCTGGGCTCCGAACTGGGCGAGACCGACTGGTGGGGCAAGGCGCCCTACTGGGCGCCGCCCGAACGCCAGCGGCTCGTGCAGGTGGACATCGACGCCCGCCGCCTGGGCCGCAACCGGCCGGCGGACCTGGCGCTGCAGGCCGACGTGAAGGAATTTCTGCGGCGCCTGCTGGCGATCCTGCCCGAACCCGACGAGAACACCCTGCGGCAACGCCGCGAGCGTGTGGCGGCCCTGGCGGCCGAACGCGACCAGGACCGCGCCAAGCTCGACGAGAAGCTCTCCGATCGGGCCAGCCCCATGGTCACCGCCCACGTGGCCCACATCTGCCGTCAAGTGCTCGACGATGATGCCGTGGTGGTGTTCGACGGCGGCAACGCCGCCGTATGGGCCAACTTCTACTACCAGGTGCGCGTTCCCAACACCCAGCTGGGCACCCACCACTTCGGCCATCTGGGCGCCGGTGTGGGCCAGGCCCTGGGGGCCTGCGTGGCCCGCCCCGACCGACAGGTCTGCTGCATCACCGGCGACGGCGCCATGGGCTTCCACCCCCAGGAGATCGAGACCGCGGTGAGAAACGACCTGAAACCTGTTTTCCTGGTGTGCGTGGACCAACAGTGGGGCATGGTCAAGATCAACCAGATATTCGCCATGAAGCCTTACCAGGCGCTCATCAAGAAGGCCGTGCTTAAACGCGACCTGGGCCGCGAGGAAACCGTCAACACCGAACTAGGGGAGATCGCCTGGGACGACCTGGCCCGTTCCATGGGTGCCCACGGCGAACGCGTGGCCGCACCGGACGAACTGCGGCCGGCCCTGGAGCGGGCACTGGCCGCCCGGCGCTGTGCCGTGATCCACGTGGCGGTGGACCCCGAAAAGCACATGTTCGCCCCGGGGCTCATGCACTTCAAGGCCATGCACCAGGAACCGAAAGGCAGGTAGCTCATGGACGCCGCGGCGGTGGACGCCATCCGGCTGAACTTCAACGCCCAGGGGCTGGCGGCCATCAACGCCGTCATCGGGCTGATGATGTTCGGCATGGCGCTGGACCTCAGCCCGGAGGATTTCCGGCGCATCCTGCGCGCGCCCAGGGCCCCGGCCATCGGGCTGCTGGCCCAGTTCATCCTGCTGCCGGCCTTTACGTATCTTTTAACCCGGATCATCCGGCCGCTGCCCTCCATGGCCCTGGGCATGATCCTGATCGGTGCCTGCCCGGGGGGCAACCTGTCCAACATCATGACCTACCTGGCGTGCGGAAACGCAGCCGTAAGCGTTTCCATGACCGCCGTCTCCACGGCCGCGGCGGTCTTCATGACGCCCCTCAACCTGTCGCTGTGGGGCAGCCTGAACCCGGCCACGGCGCCCATCCTGCGGCAGGTGAGCCTCAATCCCTGGGACGTGTTCTCAACCATTTTCATGATCCTTGGGCTGCCCCTCCTGCTGGGCATGTCCGCGGCCCGCCTGTGGCCGCAGCGGGTGGCGCGCCTGCGCCGGCCCTTCAGGATCTTTTCGGTGATCGTCTTTCTGGCCGTGGTGGCGCTGGCCCTGGCGGCCAACTGGCGCATCTTCCTCCACGTCGTGGGCCTGGTGGTCGTGGTGGTGTTCCTGCACAACGCCCTGGCGCTTTCCCTGGGCTACGGCGCCGGGCGGCTGGCGCGCCTGCCGGAGGTGGACGTGCGCGCGGTGACTATCGAGGTCGGCATCCAGAACTCGGCGCTGGGACTGGTCCTGGTGTTCAACTTCTTCGACGGGCTGGGCGGCATGGCCATCATCGCCGCCTGGTGGGGCATCTGGCACATCGTCGCGGGGCTGACGCTGTCGTTCTTTTGGTCCCGGCGGACGGCCGTGGAGGCCGTTCCATGAACATGCAGCCTTCGTCACGCACCGTGCTGGTGACCGGCGCCGAGGGCTACCTGGGCAGCCAAGTGGTGCAGGCCTTGGCGGAAGACCCCGCGGCAATCCCGCACCTGGTGGCCAGCGACGTGCGCCCGCCCCGGCGGCGGCTGCCCGGCGTGACCTACCTCACCGCCGACATCCGTTCGCCGCAGCTGGCCACCGCCCTCGGGGACCACGCCGTCGACACGGTGGTGCACCTGGCCGCCATCGTCACCCCCGGGCCCGGCGAAGACCGCAGCCGGGCCTTCGAGGTGGAGGTGCTGGGCACCCGGGGGCTGCTGCGCGCCTGCTTAAACGCCGGCGTGCGGCATTTCGTCTACACCAGCTCGGGAGCCGCCTACGGCTACCACGCAGATAACCCCGCATGGCTCCGCGAGGACGACCCGCTGCGCGGCAACCCCGAGTTCGCCTACTCGGACCACAAGCGCCAGGTGGAGGAGATGCTGGCCCGCTGGCGCCGAAAACACCCCGGGCTGCGGCAGCTGATCTTCCGCGTGGGCACCATCCTGGGCGAAAGCACCGACAACCAGATCACGGCGCTGTTCGAAAAACCCTTCGTGCTGGGCGTGGCCGGCGCACAGAGCCCCTTCGTCTTCGTCTGGGACCGGGACGTGGTGGCCGCCATCGTCAAGGGCGTGCGCGAGGCAAAGAGCGGCATCTACAACCTGGCCGGCGACGGCACCCTCACCATGGCCCAGATCGCGCGGCGCCTGGGAAAACCCTACCTGCCGCTGCCGGCGTCCGTGCTGCGCGCCGCCCTGGGCCTGCTCCGTCGCCTGCACCTTACGCAGTACGGTCCCGAACAAGTCGGCTTCCTGCAATACCGCCCCGTGCTTTCCAACCACCGTCTCAAAAAGTGTTTTGGGTATGTACCCCGCAAGAACAGCAGAGAAGTTTTTGAACTTTTTCTGCAATCAAGAAAAAAATAATTTTCCTCTTCCATTGGCGGCTGCCGAACACCCTGCGTTTCCCCAAAAAATTACCCATCTATACCGCTTTCGATAAACAAATCGCCAAAACGGCCGAATATACATTCAACCGTTCCCTGACGGTTCTGCAGGACAACGGCTTTCAAAAGGTGGCAGAAACGGGATTGCCAAACAGAATCGACGGTTGAAGGGGGTTAGGAAAGGACGAACGAAATGCTGGAAAAAGTGAAACTTTCGACGAAATTGGGATTGGGTTTCGGGATGCTACTGTTGGCCCTGGTTGTCGTGGGAGTCATCGGCCTTTTCAAGGTCGCCGATGTGGAGGTCGTGGTTGCAGACCTGTCTTCCGTCCATGTTCCGCTCCTGGAAGCGGCTGCAAAAATCGACCAGTTGACCACCGAGCAGGAACTGATGACGACAAAATACGCCCACCATGCAGACAAAGTATTCGTGTCGCGGTTCTGGCGGGTAAATGCGATAGTCGATAAGTACATCGACAGGGTTCGGACACTGGTGATGTCAGAACCCGAGTTGGTACAGCGGGGATGGCTGAAGGCCATCTCCCCCATCGATTCCCAGCACGATGCCTTTGTGGCAACCTGCAAAAAACTCATGGATGCCGTCAAAAATGGCAAAACCGGCAAGGCGGTAAACACTCTCGCCAAAGACGTGACCGCCGAGTCCAACACGCTCAAGGGGCACGTCGATCACTTCTGTGACATGAATCGAAAGGAGGCCTTTGCCGTGGCTGCGGCAGCGGAGGCGGCGGGAGCCTCTGCGCGCCGGATGATCGGTTCGGTCAGTACCGTGGCGGTGCTGGTCGGCATCGTGCTCGCGTTTTTGCTCAGCAGATCGATCTCCGGACCCATTAAAAAAACGATTCAGGGCCTAGTAAAGGGATCCGGGGAGGTACAATCAGTTGCCGAACAGGTGTCGTCCGGGAGCCAGTCGTTGGCCCAAGGCGCTTCCGAACAGGCGGCCTCCATCGAGGAGACCTCCGCCTCCCTGGAACAGATGGCCGCCATGACCAAACAAAATTCGGCACATGCCGTGGAGGCCGACCGGTTGATGCACGCTGCGGTCCAGGTGGTAGGCGAAGCCAATGAATCCATGAGTCAACTGACCGGCTCGATGGTCGAGATATCCAAGGCCAGCGAAGAAACTTCCCGAATTATCAAAACCATCGACGAGATCGCTTTCCAGACCAATTTATTGGCCCTCAATGCTGCCGTGGAGGCCGCCCGGGCCGGAGAAGCCGGGGCGGGGTTTGCCGTGGTCGCCGACGAGGTTCGGAACCTGGCCATGCGTGCAGCGGAGGCGTCACGGGACACCGCCGGACTGATTGAAGGCACGGTGAAGAAAGTCGCCGACGGTTCACAACTGGTTGAACGCACCAACGGGGCCTTTGCCGAGGTGGCGAAAAGTGTTTCCAGGGTTGGCCAGCTGCTCGACGAAATATCATCGGCTTCGGAGGAGCAATTCCGTGGGGTGGACCAAATCAACGTGGCTGTCTCGGAAATGGAAAAAGTGATTCAGGCAACGGCGGCCAACGCGGAAGAATCGGCGGCGGCCGCGGAACAGCTCAGCTCCCAGGCAGAGGAAATGAATGGTTCGGTAAAAGATCTGATGGCCCTCGTGGGCGGAAGTACCCCCAGGTCCCGGACGACTTCTTGGCTGTCGTGGAGGCAGGCGAAATCAAAACAGCCCGCTCCCTCATTCGGTATCGACTGTGAAGACGATGGTAAGTCCGCCAGAAATCCGGTCATTTCTCCCAAAGCGGGGGACCTCCAGGATTTTTAACCCTCCGAAGGGGCCGTGAAATAAACCAACCTACAAAGATAAACCGGCTTTCGCAAATAATGCCTTGACAAACCGGACAACGATCGATATGGACAAAGAAAAATTTCCTCTCACAGGACGTTTTAATGAAAATGGGAAACGCACATTGCCACAGGGTTAACCATCGCTGGTGGTGGCGGGCGGTCATAAATGCGCCTGCCGGTGGAGGTGTTGCAGTGTAATTTTTACCGAATTGAAATCGATTTCCAAACCGCGGCAGGGGCATCCGCCGCGGTTTTTTTGTCAGAGAAAGGCCGCGGTAGTCCAGCGGCCTTTTTCTTTTTCACGATACGGTATTTTTTAGGAAGCAGACATCATGGAACTGAAGCGCTTTCCGGATAGAAATGCTTTCCGCCACTTGGCGCAGAACTACAACGTGATCCCGATATGCACAGAGGTGCTGGCCGATACCGATACCCCTGTTTCTTTACTGGGCAAATATTATCGACGCCGCCCGTCCCTCTTCCTCTTTGAAAGCGTCGAAGGCGGTGAACGCTGGGGACGTTACAGCTTCCTTGGAATTTCGGCACGCCTGGGTGTCCGGGTGTTCCGGGATTATGTGGAAACCGAAAACGGGGACCGCCGTGTGTTTCGCCACGGGCAAAATCCCTTCCCTATCCTGCGCGAGATCATGGCGGCCTATCGGCCGGCGCCGGTGCAGGACCTGCCGCGTTTCTGGGGCGGCCTGGTGGGATTTTTCACTTACGAGACGGTCTCGTTTTTCGAAAAGGTGCCCCACGACCTTCCTACAGACCAACCCCTGGCCCGTTTCATGATCCCGGACGAAGTGATCATCTTTGACAACATCCGCCACACCCTGATGGCCGTGGTCGTCGCGTTTACCGGGGAGGACCCATCGCCGGACAGGGTCTACGACCGGGCGACCGCACGCATGGAGGGACTATTGGACGGTATCTCCCGGCCGGCAACAGGGGTTGAGGGCATCGCGGAAGACAGCGGCTGCCGCCTTACGCCCCTGGTGCCCGAAGCGGAATTCCGCCGGCGGGTACGCCGGGTGAAGGAACACATCGTGGCCGGCGACATCATCCAGGCGGTCATCTCCCAGCCCTTCACCTGCCGGCCGGCCCCCGACCCCTGGATGCTCTACCGCGTCCAGCGTTACGTCAACCCGTCGCCCTATCTCTTCTACCTGCAGCTGGACGGCACCACCCTGATCGGCTCTTCGCCCGAGACCATGGTGCGCCTGGAAAACGGGGTGTGCACCCTGCGACCCATCGCCGGCACGCGCCCGCGGGGCGCAAACGAACAGGAGGACCGCCGCCTGGCCGACGAACTGCTCAGCGACGAAAAGGAGCGCGCCGAGCACCTCATGCTGGTGGATCTGGGGCGCAACGACCTGGGCCGCGTGGCCGCCACGGGCAGCGTGCAGGTGACCGACCTGATGGTGGTCGAGCGCTACTCCCACGTCATGCACCTGGTCTCCAACATCCATTGCGACCTGGCGCACGGCCTGGACGCCTGGGACCTGCTGGCGGCCACCTTCCCGGCCGGGACCCTGAGCGGCGCGCCCAAGGTGCGCGCCATGGAGATCATCCACGAACTGGAAAAACGGCCCCGCGGCGCCTACGGCGGTGCCGTAGGCTACATTTCCTTCTCCGGCAACATGGACCTGGCCATCATCATTCGCACGGCCGGCATCGAGGACGGAACCCTGACCCTGCAAGCCGGGGCCGGCATCGTGGCCGACTCGGACCCCGAGAGCGAACGCCGCGAAACCGTCAGCAAGGCCCGGGCCATCGAAAAGGCGCTGCGCCTGGCCGCCCGCCACGCCGGCGCCGGGGGAGAGGAGACCTCATGATCGTGACCATCGACAACTACGACTCCTTCACCTACAACCTGGTCCAGTACCTGCGTCAGATGGGTGCCGAAGTCCACGTGGCCCGCAACGACGCGCTGGACCTGGCGGACATCGCGGCGCTGAGGCCGGCCGGCATCATCATCTCGCCGGGTCCGGGACGGCCCGAGGAGGCCGGCATCTCCATGGACGCCATCCGGCACTTCTCCGGACGGGTGCCCATCCTGGGGGTGTGCCTGGGTCACCAGGCCGTAGGTGCCGTTTTCGGGGCCCGCATCGTCCCGGCCCGGCGCCTGATGCACGGCAAGACCTCGGAGGTGACCTGCGACGGACGCACCATCTTCCGCCGCATCCCCTCCCCTTTCACCGCCATGCGCTATCACTCGCTGGCCGTCTCCCGCGAGGGCCTGCCGGCCGGGCTGGAAATCAGCGCCCGGTCCGACGACGGCGAAATCATGGGACTGCGACACCGGCGGCACCCCACCGAGGGCATCCAGTTCCACCCCGAATCCATCATGACCACGGTGGGCAAACGCATCCTGAGAAACTTCCTGAAAATCACCCGAAACGAGACAAACAACGCTTAACCGGGGGAGGCACGCCATGTTTACCGAAAACCTGGCCCGCATCATCGCGGGCAAAGACCTGACCGAGGAAGAGACGGCGTCCATGATCGAGGCCATCTTTTCCGGTGAAATCACCGACGCCCAGATCGGGGCCTTCATGGC
>CAYZCL010000106.1:0-50120 GCA_964476595.1 uncultured Desulfobacteraceae bacterium | reverse complement strand
GGGTTCCAGCACCCCGGCACCATACATGGCCGCAGTGCCGTCCGAAGTCCCGCTGATCACTGGTGTACCGGCGGGCAGTCCCAGCCTCCGTCCGACTTCGGCCCGCACCTTTCCGGCCAGGGCGGCCGGGGAACCGCCTGCCGGAATGAGGTCGCCGCTGATCCCGAGGACGTCGAGCAGATCCTGGTAGGGCCGCCCCGTGCGGATGTCGAAAAGTCCGGAGTAGTCCACATGCGTGGTGTCCGTCTGAATCTGCCCCGTCAGGCGGCGGACGATTTCGTCCTTCAAGCCGATGATCCGTGAGAGCCGGCCAAAGACCTCCGGACGGAATTTCTGCAGCCACCTGATCTTGGGCGCCAGGAGGAAAGGGCTGATGCGACGGCCGCTGACCGCGTGGAAGGCCTTCGCGGGAATTCGTTTTCCGATCTCCTCACTTTCGGCCGTTGCCCGGTTGTCGCTGTAGACCATGGCCGGCATCAGCGGGCGGCCCTCCGCACCCAGGAAAACATACCCCAGCATGGCGCTGACGCCGACGGCGTCGAACCGGGCATTGCGGTTCTTTTCCACCTCGGATGCGATCAGCCCGCCGACAAGGCGCCACAGGTCATCGGTGTCGACCTCCGCGAAGGTCGGTTCCGGCGTGGTGACTTTAAAGGGCGCGCGGCTGATGGAGAGAATCTTGCCGGCGTCCGAAACCGCCATCACCCGGCAGGAAGAAGACCCGCAGTCGATGACCAGGAATGTCATCAGTCGTCGGTGCAGTTCCTGGCTGCTTCGACAATGGCGCGCAGCGAGGCGGGGTAGGTCCAGCCCTCGATGCTGCAGCCGCCGGCCAGGAAGAACCGCCTGCGGCCTCCCAGCCGGCAGCCCTCCCTGACATGCGCCTTGAGGAATCCCGGGCTCTTGCGGGCAACGATGGTCTGGTCGATGCCGCCCATGACGCAGGCCGTGGTTTTTTCCTTCACCTCGGCCAGAGAGGGGCCATGGGGACCGCGATCCCACCAGCTGAAAACATCCACCGGGAAATCGATACAGTCTTCGAAAAAGAGTTCCTTTCCGTGGATGTGGGCGGTGTTCATCCGGCCCAGCCCGCGGATCGCCGTGAATACCTTCATGGCGGGCGGTTTGACGAATTTCAGGAAATGCTCCCGGTCCACGATTTCGCTGCCGGCGGCGACGGAGAGGAAAATTCCCGCGCTACCCAGCTCCAGGGAGCGCTTGCAGTAGGCGATCAGGTTGTCCGCCACGATATCCAATGCCTGGTGCAGTGCGTCCGGGCAGCGGTCCATCAGATCGTGGATGGTCTCTCCGGCCAGGGTCCGGCGGATGCTCTGCCAGGGATCGAAAGCCGTATCGATAAAATAGGCTTTGCCCTCCAGATCCCGGGCGATCGTCTCCAGGGCCTTGAACTGTTCGGTCCACTCGGTCCGGTCGATATCGACGGGTTCGAAACGCTTCAGGTCCTCGGCCGAAGCGACGGTCTCCAGCCCCTCGGGAGCCGGGTAGAAATAGTCGCTCATCACCTTGAGAAAATCCAGGTCGTAGTGATGAAAATATTCCAAAGACAAGCGGGCGAACTGCTCACCCGACCCGTGCTGGACCCCGAAATGATACCACATGGAAAGCGGCGGGCGATCGACTTCCTGTCCGCTCAACACCGTGTCGACACGTTCGATTTTATTCATTCGTATCTCCTCTCGTCTGGATCGCTCGTCGCGATTCGTGTCTTTGGGTTGGACAGGCGGCCCCGCAGGGGACGCCCGTTGGATCTTGGGCCGTCAGGCCACACCTAGATAAGCCTTCTGCATCAGCGGGTTGTTGAGCAGATTTTCGGCGGTGTCCTTGAGAACGATTTCACCGGTCTGCAGTACATACCCGCGTTTGGCGATGGACAGGGCCATGTTGGCGTTCTGTTCCACCAGCAGGATGGCAACCCCCTCCCTGCGGTTGACCGCTTCGATAATTTCGAACACTTTTTCCACATACAACGGCGACAGGCCCATGGAGGGTTCGTCCATGATCAACAGCTTGGGGCGCGCCATCAGCGCCCGGGCCATGGCTACCATCTGCTGCTCACCGCCGCTCAGGGTGGAGGCCGGCTGGCGGCGACGCTCCCGGACCACCGGGAACAGCTCGTACATGCGCTCGATGTCCTGCTCAATGCCCTTCTTGTCCCTTCGCGTGTAGGCCCCCATACGGAGATTCTCCAGCACCGTGAGATAGGGAAACAGTCGTCGCGCTTCGAGAACCGGCGAAATTCCGGCTTTGACCACCACCGAGGGGGGACGGCGGTCGATGCGCCGTCCCTCGAAAATGATGCGGCCCCTGCGTGGTTTCACCAGTCCCAGAATGGTTTTCATGGTGGTCGATTTGCCGCAGGCATTGCCCCCCAGGAGGGAGACGATTTCCCCCCGATTGACCGTCAGAGAGACGTTTTTCAATGCCTGGATGGGCCCGTAATAGGTGTCGATTTCAGTCAATTCCAGCACGGCGCTTCCCCATGTAGGCGTTGATGACTTCCTGATTACGGGCGATGGCTTGCGGGGGGCCCTCGGCGATTTTCTCTCCGTGGTCCAACACCACGATGCGGTCCGAGACGGTCATGACGACTTTCATCTTGTGTTCGATCACCAGGATGGCATGGCCGCGGTCCCGGATGAGCCGGATCAGGTCGACGATTCCTTGGGTTTCATGAGGATTCATGCCTGCCGTGGGCTCATCGAACAGCAGCAGTTTGGGACCGGACACCAGGGCACGGGCGATTTCAACCCGCCTGCGGTTGGCATAGGAAAGCATCCGGGCCTGCTGATCGAGCCGCGGCAGCAGGCGCTCGCCGAACAGGGAGAGAACCTCGATGCTCCTGCGACGGTTTTCCCGTTCTTCCCGCGACACCCAGGGCGGACGAAGAAGGGCACTGAAGATACCGGTGCGCCCCTGGTGGTCGTTTCCCACCATGACGTTCTCCAGAACCGTCATCTGGTCGAAGAGGCGGATATGCTGGAAAGTGCGTTTGACCCCGTGGGCGGCGATTTCGTAAGGTGGAAGATCGACCAGCGAACGTCCTTCGAAGGTGATTCGACCCGAGGTGGGTGGCATGGTGCCGGTGATGCAGTTGAACAACGTGGTTTTGCCGGCGCCGTTGGGACCGATGAGGCTGACGATCTCCCCCCTGTCGACGGTCATGGAAACGTCGTGCAGCGCTTCCAGTCCCCCGAAATCCTTGGTGACATGTTCGATTTCCAGCAGTGCCATGGCCTATTCCTGCATCCGCTCTTCTTCGGGCAGGAACTTGTCTCCCCGGAAATATTTTTTCTTCGCCGGCGGATCGAACCAAGTCAGCCGCAGGCTGTAGTTTTTACCGCCCAGCAGGCCCTGGCGACGCACCAGCATCATGACGATGAGAACGCTGCCGTACACGATCATGCGGTATTCCTGGAGAAATCGGAAGACCTCCGGGATCAGGACGAGGATGGCTGCCCCCACCATGGGACCGACCAGATTGCCCTGCCCGCCCAGGGCCAGCATCGCCAGAAGGATGAATGATTCGTAGATATAAAAACTGTCTGGACTGATGAACTTGACGAAATGGGCATAGAAGCTCCCTGCGATACCGGCGTAGAAAGCGGCCAACACAAAGGCCTGTATCTTGTAGCGGGCGGCACGAATGCCCATGGCCTCTGCGGCCAGTTGATCCTCCCGGATGGCGAGCAGCGCCCGGCCGAAGCGGCAGTTGATCAGGCGCTGCATGCTGAACAGCGTCAAAAGTACCAGTGCGAGAATGAGGTAGTAATACTGGGGCCGGCTGCTGATTTCCCGTCCGAAAAGCGACGGCGGCGGGATTGCCATGATCCCCAAGGGACCGTTGGTGAAGCTCATCCAGCTCTGAAGCACGAGAAAGAGGATCATGTTGAATCCCAAGGTGGCAAGGGTCAGGTAGATCCCCGACAGTTTCAGTGTCGGCTTGGCGATCAGGTAACCGAAAGCCGCCGAGATGAGGCCGGCGGCCGGCATGGCCAGGATAAAGGGCAGCCCGAGCCCCATCATCAGCTTTGCCGAGGCGTAGGCACCGATGCCGTAAAAGGCGGCATGGCCGATGGAGAGCAGACCGATATAGCCGTTGAGCAGATTGAGGCTCAGCACCAGAATGACGTAGATGCCGATGAAGATGGCCACCTGGATGTAATAGGCATTGCCCAGCAATGAAGGCAACGCGAGCGCCAGTCCGAGCAGGCCGATATAAGGCAGGTTGGCCAGTATGGAACGCAGGACGCTGGGCATCAATCCCCTCTGGCCTGAATCAGTTCCTTGCCGCCGAACAATCCGCTGGGGCGAAACAGCAGAATCAGGATCATGAACAGAAAAGAGATCATGTGCCGCAGGCTGGAGGCGCCGAATTCAACGGCGAAAGTTTCAACGACGCCAATGAGCAGACCCGCCACTACGGATCCCGGCAGGCTCATCAGTCCGCCGACCACGCTGGCTGAAAAGGCCTTGAGTCCGTAAAGTTGACCCATGGTGGGATAGAAGAGGTTGTAATATACGCCGATGAGCACGCCGGCGACACCTCCCAGCATGGACCCAATGGCGAAAGCCAGGGAGAAGACCACGTTTACATTAACGCCCATGGCATAAGCGGCTTCGTAGTCCTGGGCGGTGGCCCGGATCACCATTCCCAGTTTGGTTTTGTTGATGAGCAGGTACAGGGCGGTCATGAGCAGCACCGTCACCACCAACACCGCGATCTGAAGATAGGTGATGTAAACCCCCCAGATCTCAAATTCTCCGTAATCCAGCCGGTCCAGCAGGGCATAGGGAATCGACTTGGTCTCAGGGCCCCAGATCAGTTGGGCCAGATTGATCAGCAGGATGGAAATACCGATGGTCACCAGCAGGGAGGTGACATGGGGGGCATCACGAAGAAAATGAAAGGAGAGGATCTCGATGACCACGCCCAGCAGCGCGGTTGCCACCAGAGCGACGAATATGGCAAGCATGAAGCTGGGCGCCAGCAGGCGAATGATTTCGAATCCGACATAGGCACCGACCATGTAGACTTCGCCATGGGCGAAAGTCACCATTCGCAGCGTCCCGAAAATGAGGGTGAACCCCAGCGCCAGCAGGGCGTATACACTGCCCTGGGTCAGACCGTTGATGAGCTGTTCGAACATGTTGCGCCTTTCCCCGCCCATGGCCGCCCGGGTTCGGTTATTCCGGGTGGCTTCCCTGAACCGATGGGTATCGTACGTTCGCCGGGCGTTAGGCCCCCGCCGCAACACAGGCCCGGGCGGGACCGTGTTCCACCGGGGCCCCGGAGCCGATCGCCGGGGCGTGGTCCGTCCCCCGGGACCGGTGGGGCCGGGGGACGGGATGTCCCGGGTTCATGGGGACTTCAGGGGTTGTAGACCACCCATTTGCCGTTTTTGACGGTGATCTTCAACAGTTCCTTTTCCGGATCGTGGCCATTGGCATAGGAAATGGTTCCGGTGGCACCCTGGTAATCCTTGAGGCCTTCCAGTGCAAAGCGGATTTTGGACCTGTCGTTGACTCCGGCCGATTTGAGGGCCGCCACCATCAGGCCGGCGGCATCGTAGGCCAGGGCCGCAAACATGTTGGGCTCTTTGCCGTAGGCGGCCTGGTAGGCTTTATTGAAGGCCTGCGCCGCGGGGCGCGGGTCGGTGTTGAAGTAGTTGGCCGCCACCAGCAGACCCTCGACGGCCTTGCCCCCCAGTTCGATGGTTTTCTCCGAGAAAAGCGATCCGGGCGCCATCACCGTGGTTTTGAAATGCATGCGCTTGGCCTGGTTCAGGATTGCCGCGGCATCGGCATAAAAGGCCGGCAGGTAGATCAGATCGGGCTTCAGACGTTTGACCTTGGTCAGGATGGCGGTGAAGTCCTTTTCACCGGGTACGAAAGCTTCCTGGGCCACCACCTCGGCCCCCAGTTTTTTCGCCTCCTGGACGAAAAACTTGTTGGCGTCGACGCCCCAGTCGTTGTTGATGTAAATCGTCGCAATTCGCTTTTTGCCAAGATCTTTGACTGCCCAGCGGGCGTTGAAGGGACCTTCGATTCCCTGGGTGGTTACCACCCGGAACATGTTTTTGCCCTTTTTGGTGAAATCCATGTGGGACGCCGTGGGCGACAGCTGGGTCATGTTGGCCTTCTCATAGACGGGCGCCGCCGCCATGCTGCAGGAACTGCTGAAGTCTCCGATCTCGGCGATGATTTCGGGGTTGGCAACGAACTTCTGGGCGATCAGCACGGCCTCTTTGGGATCGCCACGGCTGTCCATGATGACCAGTTCGAGTTGTTTGCCGTGTACGCCGCCCTCCTTGTTGACCTTGTCGAACACCATGGTGATGGAGCGCTTGAAGTCGTTTCCATATTCTGCCCAGTCACCGGTAAGCGGAGCGGACAGGCCGATCTTAACGGTATTCCCGGCCTGGGCCGTCATTGCGGCCCCGGCCAGCAGCAATAGCACGGACAAAATGGGTACAGCGAAACGCATCATCTGTTTGGGCATACTGGACCTCCTTTTTTCGTTCGGTATCAATGCCACTGCCCCCGAACCGCATCGGCGCTGCAGACATGTCCGTTCCGCCCCGAACGGACCGGGATATGTCGGAGCATCGCGGGTGCATCGTAGAATACGAAAAAACATACGTTAACTTACAGGGGCGGTTGTCGAAACTGGCGATCTGGGGTTCACCACCGCAGACCGGCGTCCTGAAGCACCTTCCGGAAAATATCAGAGGTGCCTTTCCGGTCTCTTGGCGGGAAGCCATGGGGGTCTTACGATCCCAACTTTACGTGCCGACGTGAAACGCCGCTTCCGGCTCACCGGATGGGATCATGAATGTATTTTACACCGCAGCCGATGTCAAGACGCATATCGCTTCAGGGCAATCGCAGGCAGCCGTTGCCATACGTGTCGCACGCTCCCTGCGTTATCCGGGGCCATCCGCGCCGCGGGTCCGGTCAAAAAAGGGCGTTGACCGCGATTTCCCGGAGATGTGCCTCAGCGTTGGCGGCTTCTCCGGGGATCGCGGCTCCGGTGACCGGGGAACACCGCGCGGGAAATCCGTTTCGGGCCGTGCCTTCCGGCCGCACCGCAGCAGGGGCATGCGGCGGCAGACCATTGCATCGCTGCGATCGTTGCAATACGGTGCGCAGTACCCGCCTTGCGGCTTCATGCGTATGGCGCTTGAATACACCGGGAACAGAAGCGAGGGGAGGGGACGTGACTCGGGCCAAGCTGGCGGTGTTGAAGAACCTGATGATTTTCGGCAATTTCGTTTCCAACCTGATCGGGGTGCTGGTGGTCGACCTCATCGGGCACCGGTCCATTTCTCCGCTGCCCGTCGGGATGCGGATCGACCTGCTGGCCCTGACCGACCGCGTCGACCGGTGGTTTCTGCCCCTGTCTTTTATCCTGGTGGGTACCCTGACGGTGCTCTACGAGCGGCCCATCCGCAGCGTCCTGCAGCGCGTTTCGCAGTCTGCCGGCGTACCGCCTGGAGACGACCTGCAGGCCCGGCGCCGACTGCTCAACGAGCCGTTCGTGCTCATCGCGCTTGACCTGGGAATCTGGCTGTGCTCGGCCATCGCCTATCCCCTGATTTACCGGACGCGGTTCCCCGACTTCGCGGCGGGCGGCGAGATTTTCATTCGCACCATGATGGTGGGCCTGGTCACCTCCGTGGCCGCCTTTATTATCCTGGAGCGCATCATGCAGAAACAGCTGGTTCCCCGGCTGTTTCCCGACGGCGGGCTTTTCATGACGACCGGCACTCTTCGTATCCGGATCGCCACGCGCATTGCGGTGCTGGTGCTCGCGTGCAACATCATTCCCGCCATCGCGGTTCTGCGCAGCGTCTGGACTTCGCACCTTTCCGGTCTGGATGCCGGGCGCAACCTGGATCTGTTGCGGGCTTCGCTGGTGGTCGACGCCCTCATCTTCATTGCCGTGGGCGTATTCCTGGCTGTAGTGGTGACCACCAACCTGACGCGTCCCCTGGGGGAGATCATCCAGGTGCTGCGGGCCATTCGCCGGGGGCGCCTGGACCGAAAGGTCCGCGTGACGTCCAACGACGAGATCGGCTACACCGGGGACGTCATCAACGACATGACCGAAGGCCTGCGCGAAAGGGAGCGGATGCGCCACGCCATGGCGCTGGCCTGGGAGGTGCAGCAGAGCCTGCTGCCCCGCCGCCCGGTGCGGCGTGCCGGCCTGGACGTCGCCGGCCGGAGCACCTTCTGCGACCAGACCGGGGGCGACTACTTCGATCTCATCGACATCGGCGCGCAGTCCGACGGTCGGCTGGCGCTGGTGGTGGGCGATGTTTCGGGCCAGGGCATCCCCTCGGCGCTGATCATGGCCACCGTGCGCGCTTCCCTGCGCCTGCGCTGCCGGCTGCCGGGGTCGATTTCGCAGATTGTCGGCGACGTCAACCGCCAGCTGGCCGGGGACATGGAAGACAGCGGGCGTTTCATGACCCTCTTTTTCCTGGAGGTCGATCCCGGGCGCCGGCACCTGCGCTGGGTGCGGGCCGGCCACGATGCCGCGCTCCTCTACGATCCTCGTGCGGATACCGTCACGGAGCTGAGCGGACGCGGGATCGCGCTGGGCGTCGATGACGACTGGCGCTACGACCAGTACGAGAAAACGGATCTGTCTCCCGGCCGGTTCGTGGTGCTGGCCACCGACGGCATCTGGGAGGCCCGCAACCGCGCCGGGGAGATGTTCGGCAAACCCCGCCTGCACGCGGTCCTCCGCAGGAACCGCGACCGCACCGCGTCCGGCATGTTGGGCGCCGTGGTCGATGCGGTGGACGAATTCCGGGAGGGGACGACGCCCGAGGACGACGTGACCCTGGTGGTGGCGCGCCTCATGCCGTGACGTTTGCAACGGGCGCCGGATCCCCTGAAATCCCCAGCTGCGTCAGGCTGCGGGGACGCGGCACGCCGTCGGCGTCGTATCCGCGCAGGCGGTAATAGCCCTCCAGCATGGACGCCAGGGGCACGGTCAGGCCCTGCGGGTCGCCCGCGCGGGGCTCGTCGAGAAAGCGGCGCGGCAGGGTGTCGTCGCGGCGGCGGATGCCCTCGCGGGTGTTCATCCAGCGCTCCAGGACGTGGGTGCGTTCACCGGCACGCAAAAAATCGCCCCGGGAAAGCCTCAGACCGGTGACGGCGGTGAAGAAGCCCGTGAGCACCGGAAAGGAGATCAGTGCCTGGGCCAGCCCGGGCAGGAGTCCCATGGTCATGTGCAGCAGCGGGCGGGGGGTGTACTTGACGGCCGGCTCTTCCAGCAGGTAGGCGAAGGACGTGAACTGGCAGGTCACCAGGGAGTTGACGGCCGCATAGAGGTTTTCGAAAAAATACACGAAGCGGGCTTTGGCGCGGGTGCTGTCCGGCCGGAGCAGTCCCAGCAGCACCTCCTGGGCGAACACCGCCGACGACAGGTGGCACCCGCCGCGGTTGGCCACGGCGTAGCCCAGGCCCTGGCCCCAGGCGCCGCGCGGGTCGTAGGCCGCGATCTCCATGCCCTTGACGTGCATGGCGAAGTCGGCGCCGCCGTATTTCTCCGACAGCCGCCGGGTGCCCAGGCACAGGTCCCTGCCGATGCCCCGCCGGTGGGCCGTGGCCGCGATGGCCTCGCCGATGCCCTCCGGCGAGCCGAAGCGCAGGCGGGTTTCGAAAAGCCCCTTTTCGCCCGCCTCCATGGCCCAGGCCAGGGTGGCGCCGGTGGAGATGGTGTCCAGCCCCAGGCGGCCGCACAGGTCGTTCCACGCGCTGATGCGGTCGGTGTCGAAAATGCCCAGGTTGGGCCCCAGCATGCCCACGGTCTCGTATTCCGGGATCTGGCGGGTGCTCCCGTCGCCGTAGGTTCCCTTGTGTCCGCACAGGATGGTGCAGGTCCGGCAGGCACTGGGGCGCGGGGCGTATTTCCGGCGCATGGACTCCCCGGACACGGCGGCGGCCTCGGGGCTGGAAAACGCCCGGAAGTTGTGGGCCGGCAGCAACCCGGCGGCCCGGCAGGGGTTGACGTTGGCGGCCGTGCCGTAACGGCGGTAGGCGTGGCCGGTGATGGCGTTGGCGTCGATCAGTCGGCGCGCCCGACGCCGCGTGCGCTCGAAGCGGTCGGGCTGGCGCGGCACGATACGCACCGCCCCCCCGCGCACCACCACCGCCTTGAGGTTCTTGGCGCCCATGACGGCCCCCATGCCGCCGCGCCCCAGGAAGCGGTGCCCCGAAGCCACGTTGGCGAACGGTACCCGATTCTCGCCGGCCGGTCCGATGACCAGGGCGCCGTCCCTTGCGCCCAGCTCCAGCCGCCGCTGGGTTTCCACGGTGTCGCGGCCCCACAGGCTGCCGGCGTCGCGGAACGCCACGCCCCCGGAGTCGATATGCAGCCAGAGGGGAGTCTCGGAGCGGCCGCCGATGATCAGGCCGTCGTAGCCGGCGGTTTTCAGGGCCAGCCCGAAGGGACCGCCGCAGGAACACGAGAGGATGATGCCGGTGAGGGGGGATTTGGTAACGGCCGCGAAGCGGCTGCTGCAGGGCGCGCCGCTGCCCATCAGGACGCCCGTGGTGAACACCAGCCGGTTGTCGGGGCCCAGGGGGTCAGTGCCCGGCGTGAGCCGCTCGTAGAGATACAGCAGCCCCAGGCCCTTGCCGCCCAGGTACAGACGCCGCTGCCGTTCGGTGACCGTCAGGAGGCGGAGCTGCCGGGTGGTGAGGTCGATTTCCAGGAGGCGGTCGTTGGTTCCGGTGATGGTCTTCGGCATCCGGTTTTCCTTGATCTTTGGCGGGAGGTACACTATTTGCGGGACATCGCGGTCTGAAACGGCACCGATCGCCCGCGCCGGGCGGATCCCCGGGAAGATCGCTGCGGCCCGCTGCGCGCACCCGATCCGTCCGTTTTACGTTTCATTGCAGGAAACAACAGTCAACATATTCGCATCACTGCAAAAACAAGGGGTCCGAAATGATTCCGGCCGATGCCATGATGGTTTTTTTCGCCGCCTCCCTGCTGCTGGCCGTTGCGCCCGGGCCGGACAACATCTTCGTGCTCACGCAGTCGGCCATGTGCGGGCGCGTGGCCGGCCTGGCCATCACCCTGGGGCTGTGCACCGGCCTGATCGTGCACACCATGCTGGTGACTTTCGGCGTGGCCGTCATCTTCCAAACCTCGGCCGTGGCCTTCACCGCCCTGAAACTGGTGGGTGCCGCCTACCTGGCTTACCTCGGCTGGCAGGCCTTCCGGGCCTCGGGGCAGGACCTGCAGGCCCAGAACGCCAACCCCCTGTCGCTGCTCCAGTTCTACCGGCGGGGCATCTTCATGAACGTCACCAACCCCAAGGTGTCGGTGTTTTTCCTGGCCTTCCTGCCCCAGTTCACCGACGCGGCCCGGGGTCCCATCGCTCCGCAGATGCTGATGCTGGGCGGCCTTTTCATCGTGGCCACCATCCTGGTGTTCGGCACCATCAGCCTGCTGGCCGGCACCCTGGGCCAGTGGTTGGCGCGTTCCTCGCGTGCCCAGAAGATCCTCAACCGCATCACCGGCACCGTCCTGGTGCTGCTGGCCCTGCGCCTGGCGTTGGCCGAACGCTGACACCGCCGCGCCGTTCGCCACCGTCCCGTCGCCGGAGGCCGGTCTGCAACGGCCGCCCCGACCTTTTTTCACGGAAACCATACGCGCAAATAAAAAGATTGACAAGGATTTAGCCTCTAGATACATTATAGCTACATTATAGTCTTGAATTTCCGGGCCCGCCCAACCGGTCCGCCGGTTGGCGGACGTGTTGCGAGAGGCTTTTTTCCGTGACTTCAGGTGAAGGAGGTGTGACTGATGGCATCAGTACCGGACAAGATTCTGACATGGCAGATGGCACAGCCGACCACCCGCGACCGGGAGACCGGCGAGGTAACCCCGGGCAGGCTCGAGAAGACCGAACTGCCCGTCCCCGAACTCAAGCCGGGCGAAGTGCTGGTGGAGGTGGCCGGGTGCGGGGTCTGCCACACGGACCTGGGCTATTTCTACGACGGCGTACCCACGGTCAACAAGCCGCCGCTGACCTTGGGCCACGAGATCGCCGGCAAGGTGGTGGCTGGTGACGCGCAGTGGGTCGGCAAGGAGGTCATCGTACCCGCCGTGATGCCCTGCCGGCAGTGCATTTTCTGCAAGACCCGCCGGGGCAACCGTTGCCTGGCCCAGAAAATGCCCGGCAACAGCCTGGGCATCTACGGGGGGTTTTCCAGCCACATCCCCGTGCCCAGCATCGACCTGTGCGAGATCAAGGACCGCGGCGACATGCCCCTGGCCCACCTGGCCGTGGTGGCCGACGCGGCCACGACCCCGTACCAGGCCTGCCGGCGGGCGGACCTGCAGCCGGGCGACAACGTGGTGGTCATCGGCATCGGCGGCGGAGTCGGGCAGTACACCGGACAGATCACCAAGGCGCTGGGCGCCGGCACGGTGATCGGCATCGACATCGACCAGGCCAAGCTGGACCGCGCCCTGAAGTACGGCGCCGATTTCGTGATCAACTCCGCCGGCAAGGACGCCCGTGAGGTGTCCAAGGAGTTCAAGGCCATCTGCAAGCAGAACGGACTGCCCTCCTACGGCTGGAAGATCTTCGAGGTCACCGGCGTCAAGCCCGGCCAGGAGATCGGCCTCGCGCTGCTGGGCTTCATCGGCAAGCTGATCATCGTGGGATTCGGCATGGCCAGGATCGAGTACATGTTCAGTCGCCTGATGGCCTTCGACGCCGAGATCATCGGCACCTGGGGATGCCTTCCCGAGTATTATCCGGCCGTTCTGGGCATGGTGCTCAGCGGCCGCATCAACGTCAGCGATTTCGTCCAGACACGCCCCATGAGCACCATCGCCGAGGCCTTCGAAGAAGCCCACAAGGTGCCGCCGGCCAGGCGCATCGTGCTGACGCCGGATTTTTGATTATCGGATCATTGAACCCGGTGGAGCCGTCCTAAGGGACAGGGCAATTTGCCAGCCCGTGGGGGCTTTGCGAAAAAGGCCCAAAGGGGCAACGGCACATCGGCACTCAGTAAAGGAGGGAAATGCATTTTATCGTTTCCCTTCCATGGAAAGCCGGGAAACACACGAAACGATCAAAAGACGAAATTAAGGAGGTACCATGGCGCTAGACTGGATGCCCCGCGACAACGAGCTGAAGGACCACCTGCTGCACACGGACATTCACTGGGGGAGCGAGCCGCCCTGCGTGGTCTACGAAAAGAAGCCCCTTACCGACCCCCAGGGCAACGAGGTCGAGGACCTCTTCGTGGCCTGGATCCGGCTGAACAACCCCCGGCAGTACAACTCTTACACCACCGAGATGGTCAAGGGCGTCATCGCCGGCTTCGAGAACGCCTCCCTGGACCGCAGCGTGGTGGCGGTGGTCTTTACCGGCACGGGCCCTTACGCCTTCTGCACGGGTGGCAACACCAAGGAGTACAGCGAGTTCTACAGCCTGCGGCCCGACGAGTACGGGCAGTACATGGAGCTGTTTAACCACATGGTCGATTCCATTCTGGCCTGCAAGAAGCCCGTCATCTGCCGGGTCAACGGCATGCGCGTGGCCGGCGGCCAGGAGATCGGCATGGCCTGCGACCTGGCCGTCTCCTCGGACCTGGCCATCTTCGGGCAGGCCGGGCCGCGCCACGGGTCGGCGCCCGACGGCGGCTCGTCGGACTTCCTGCCCTGGTTTCTGGGCATGGAGGACGCCATGTGGAACTGTGTGTCGTGCGAGATGTGGTCGGCCTACAAGATGAAGGCCAAGACCCTCATCAGCAAGGTGGTCCCGGTGCTCAAGGTAGACGGCAAGTGGGTGCGCAACCCCATGGTGATCACCGACCGCTACGTTCAGGACGGCGAGATCGTCTACGGCGAGTTCAAGACCGGAGACGAACTTAAGGAGGCGCGCGCCTTCGTCAGGGAACACCAGCCCAACGCCGACTTCGAGCTGTTGGACAAGGAGGTCGACAAGATCGTGTGGCAGTTCGCCAACCTGTTCCCGGGCTGCCTGATCAAGTCCATCGACAGCATCCGCGCCAAGAAGAAGTTCTTCTGGGACTACTCCAAGAATTACAACCGGCACTGGCTGGCCGCCAACATGGGCGGGGAGGCCTTCCTGGGGTTCGGCGCCTTCAACACCAAGAAGATCACCGGCCGCGACACCATCGATTTCATCAAGTTCCGCCAAAACATCGCCAGGGCCCGCACCTGGGACATGGACATGTTCGCCGAGGTGATGGGCAAGCCCAGGGAGTGACCCGCCCTCGGGGGTTGACGCGCGACATGCGGCAGGCCGTCGCTCCACGGGAGACGACGCGCCTGCCGCAGTGCTTTATGGAAAATGTAAAACCTGTTGATTTATATTGTTTTATATTACTGAAAAGAGTGCCTGTGGCGGCGGTCCGTGTTGACACGGCGTCCCGCCGCCGGGTAGATTGAAAATGCCGCGGCACCTGCCCGCGGCGCTCCTTCACCCCCTGACCGGAGGATTTTTTCATTGCGATACCCCAAGGAATGCATCCTCAAAGAGTGCGAAGAGGCCATCATCCGTCCCCTGGAAAAGGGCGATGAGCCGCTGCTCAGGAAATTCTACGAAAAGACCACCGAGAAGGAACGCTGGTACATGCGGGCCTCCATCGAGGATCCGGATTTCATCTCCAAGCGCCTGGAAGACATCGAAAAGGGCAGCGTGGTCTCCATCATCGGGCTGTGCCACGACGAGATCATGGGCATCGGCACCCTCTACCTGCGGCCCTTCGGGGCCACCCGCCACGTGGGGCGGTTCCGCATCATCGTGCTGCCGGAGTACCGTCAGAAGCGCCTGGGGACCTGGCTGCTGCTGGACCTGATCCAGATCGCCATGGACAAGGGCCTGGAGGCCCTGCGCACCGACCTGGTGGTGGGCGTGGAGGATGCTGCCATCGAGGCCGTGACCAAGTTCGATTTCTTCAAGGAAGCCGTGCTCAGGGACTACGTCAAGGACCCCGAGGGCAACCGCCACGACCTGGTCATCATGATCAAGCGCCTTCACCGGGGATGGAGCGACTTCTGATCCCCTGTTTTCAGGAGCCCCATGAACGACGCTTCACACACGGACGGCGGCGAGGTGCGCATCGTGTCGCGCTGCACGCCCGAACAGATCCGCGCCTGCACCTTCAGCCCCCATTTCGGGACCTACGCCCAGTACAAGTCGCTGTACACCAAACGCGAGAGCCTCGAAAAGCAGGCCGGCCAGCCCGACGCCAACGTGGTGCTGGCACTGGCCCGCGACAGCCACATCATCGGGTTCGGCGTGCTGGCGCGCCCCGACCCCGACGAACGCTGGGCCGGTCTGGGGCCGGGTGCCATGCTGGAGGTCAAGGTCATCGAGGTCAGCCGCAACTGGCGCTCACGGGGGATCGCCTCGCGCATCCTGGCCAAAATGCACGACGACCCCGCCGTCGAGGACATCATCGCCTACATGGTGGGCTATTCCTGGACGTGGGACCTGGAGGGGGCGGGGGTCACGGCCCAGCAGTACCGCGGGATGCTCATCCGCCTGTTCGAACCCTTCGGTTACAAGGAATACCAGACCAACGAGCCCAACATCTGCCTGAAGCCCGAAAACCTGTTCATGGCCAGGATCGGGGAGAATGTCTCCGGCGAGATGCGCACGCGCTTCAAGTGGCTGTGTTTCGGGATGTCGCCATGAAGCCCCCGGACCTGCCGGATTCATGGCTGGCCATTGCGTTTTTACCGACTGCCCCCACGGTCTTCGGTCTTTGGCCCTGCGCAAAGCGGTATCCGGCGTCTGCGATGAAATCCGTGGCCCCGGGACCTGGAAAGCCCGCCGCCTGGACAGAGGGGCGGCGCTTCAAAGCAGGATGGCGTAAATTTGCTCCACCTGCTCCCATTCGGCGGCACCCGGGTTTTTGCAGTCACGATTGACCACTTTGAAAATTTTTGCCAGACTGACCGTAATACCGCCGACGAGTTCGGCGAGTTTTTGTTCCAGCACCGTTGAAATCCCGTAACGCAACGGCGGCAGGTGCGCCTGTTGCCGGAGGATGTCGGCAAGCGAGAGCGTTTCGTCGATCTGGCGGAATTCCCGTATGGCTTGCTGAAGACCCGCGGTGATGGGGACATCCTGGTATTCGATGATGTCCCTGCCATTGACGCTGGCCGCCACTTGGCCCAGTACGAGCAAGTCGTGCAGCCGGTCCCCGATGAAGTCACTGAGCCGTTTCATGTCGCTCTTGTCTACGGTCATGCCAGCGGCGACTCGAAACAGCCGCTGCATCTGCTTGATTCCCATCACCATAGCGTTTTCTCCTTCCCGTCTCCTGTGATGACGTCGATCACCGCTCTTGCGCCAATCTGCGCACGGCCAGGGCGGTGAAGGTCAGCAACCAGCCGTTCATGATCAGTTCGATACTGACCATGATGCCGATGATCCACAGGCTCGACAGCGGCCAGCTGGCGATGATGATGACGGCGAAAAGAACGTCGACCAACCCGAACAGCACCATCGAGACCCAGCGCCACCCCTTTTTGCGGCAACGAAACCCGTAACCGATGCGCATGGCCCCCATGGTCAGGAACATAGCGCCCAACATCAGGGTCAGGGCCATGGAGCCCGCCACCGGGTTGACCAGGAGAATCATGCCGGCGGCGATATACACCAGCGCCAAGAGGATATGTATCAGCCGGCCCTGCCAACGCTCCTCGCGTTCCTTGATGACGTGCAGCAGACTGGCCACCCCTCCCACGAGAATCATGCTACCGTAAAACAGCACGGTGACAATGGTTACGGCCACCGTCATGAAAAACCCCAGGCAGCCTCCCAGCAGCATCAGTATGCCCAATGCCATCAACCATTTCCATTTGCGCGGCAGTTCCTCCAGCGTGACGCCCACGAGGGGTCCGTCTCCGTGCGCCTGGGGTTCGGTAACGGGGTCGTTTGTCATGGATCCCTCCTTGTCGATTGTACGGGGCAGCCCAGAGGGCTGCCACTTCGGTTTAGACTGCAAAATCGTCACTCCAGACGGCCCTATTTTTTCTCGGTTGCATTAAATATCCTGTCCTTGAATTTCTGCAGGGATTTTTTCAAGCCGTCGAAGAAGCCCTTGCCGAACTTGCCGCCTGCGGTTTTATCGCGGATCCCCTCGATCTGATCGTAAAACCCCTTGTACTGATCCGTATCGCCGTAACCCAGCACCTCGGCGATCTTCAACTGGCGGCCGGCATCGGTGAGCAGGCGGTCCAACTGGTGGTTTTGTTTTTGAGTGCGTCCCTGGTGTTGGGCCAGCTTTTCGGCTTTTTTCAGCAATTCCTCTGCCCGCAGGATGGGCAACGGAATAATGTTGCGGGTAACGACCAGGGTTGAAAGGGCTTCATAAAGCGTTTCTACCGCCGGTTGGTACTTTTCCTGGTCCACCATCCGGGCAACGCGTTTGATGGCGGCTGTATAGCTTTTTAGCGGAATGGACGTGACCACGATGTCGATTTCGGAGGCCAGGCTGCCGAGGATATGCCGGGCCTGCTGTACCTGCCCGCTTTCGAGATGTTCTTCGGCCTTCTTCACGGCCTGCTTGATGGCGTCCACCGAGGCATACAGATCCAGTGTCTCGACCTGAACGTCAATGGGGGCTGCCGCCAGGGCGGGATCCCGGGCGAGCACGATCTCAAGTTTCCCTGCCGCCATGGCCAGCGCATCCAGAGCGGCTTGGCGGTCTTTTTTCTTGATGGCCTCGATGGCCTTGCGCGTCTGATCCAGAGCGGACACCGCTTCCCTGATAATGGTCTCCCGCTTTTTCCATGCCTGATGTCGAGAACGGCTCCGGACCTCTTTTTCCACGCCCGAGTTCCGTGTTGTGGTGTCGGACGCCGCGGAAAAACACGGCTGCAGCAGAAAGGCGGTGACCAACACACCTGCCAGCAGTCCAATACGTTTACCTGCGATTCCTCTTTTCATGGCCTTCACCCCTTTTACAGATAATTGGTTAAAGATGCTGTCGACCCTTTACGCAACCTTCGTGCCAATTTTCTGTTTGCCCGTTTTTCGGTAAGTTATGGCTTTTCGGGTCACCGGAAAAGAAGGATGCCGGCCAGACTGGCCGCCCAGGAGGTGGGAGCGGCGGCCAGTCTGGCCGTCGCGTCTTCAGGACTACTTTCGATTGAGTTTGCGACGCAGGGTGCGTTCCCCGATACCCAGCAGTCGGGCGGCTGCCCGGCGATTAAAACCGGTGCGTTTCAAGGCGTGATCGATGAGCCGTTGCTCGGCCTCGGCGAGGGTCGCATCGGCGGGGATCCAGATGCCGTCACCCGTTGGTTCCCGCCGGATTTGCCGGTTCAGAAACGACTCTAAGAAACTTGCGGTAACCTCACGCATTTCTTCCGGTATCCTGACTGCAATACGGGTCATGGCATTGCGGAGTTCCCGGATATTGCCCGGCCAGGGGTAGGCCTCGAGCGCGGCCTGGGCATCCGGGGCCAATGCCGGCGGTCTGCAGTGGCGGCCCATGGCGTCGAAAGTCCGCCGGAGGAAATGATCGGCCAGCAAAACGATGTCCTGGCGACGCTCCCGCAGGGGGGGCAACCGCACGGGAAGCACATCCAGTCGATAGTACAGATCCCGCCGGAACAGGCCGGCCTCTACATCTTCCCGCAGATCACGGTGGGTGGCGGCCACAATGCGGACATCCATTGGAATGGGCTTTTCCGCTCCGATGCGCTGAATCCTGCCCTCTTCGAGGGCCCGCAGCAGTCGCACTTGAAACTGCAGCGGCATCTCTCCAACCTCATCGAGGAACAGCGTTCCACCTGCAGCCTGCTCAAACCGTCCGCGGTGTGCGCCCAACGCTCCGGTGAACGCGCCGCGCTCATGGCCGAACAGTTCGCTCTCGAGCATGCCCTCCGGTATGGCCCCGCAATTGACGGCGACGAAAGGCGCCGCCGCCCTGGGGCTCATCTTGTGCACCGCCATGGCCACCAACTCTTTTCCGGTGCCGGTTTCCCCCTGGATGAGAACCGGTTCGTCGAGGGCCGCGAAACGGGGGATATCGGCCAGGGCCTCGGCCATCACCGGGTCGCGGAACAGCAGATAGGGGTCCAGGCGCACTTTCAGGATGGAGGGACGGCGTCCGGCCGCATCACGCGCCAGCCGGCGGGCCAGGTTGAGGGGATCGACGGGTTTTTGCAGGTAATCGCGCACGCCGTGCTTGAGGGCCTGTACGGCACTGTCCACCGAACCGTGTCCGGTGATGAGATAAAACAGTCCCTCGGGGTTTTTTTTCTGAAAGACCGGCAGCAGTTCCAGGCCTGTTCCGTCGCGCAATTTCAGATCGGCCAGCACCACATCGGAGGTGGCCCTCTCCACCAACAGCCGGCCCTGCCGTAGGCTGCCCGCAGTGGCCACTTCGGCCCCCAGGCCGCGCAGTACCCTGGCCAGACTACGGCAAATGGCCTGGTCATCATCGAGCACCAGCACTCGGATGCCATTCAGGCGCGGGAAGCCGTCATTCTTGCGGCTCATCTTCCCGTCCCCCTCGGTGGTTGTGGAAGGGTGACGGTGAAAACGGCTCCGCCGCCGGGCCGGTTGCGGGCCGTGATGTTGCCGCCATAGGCCTCCACCGTACGACGGCTGATGGCCAGCCCCAGGCCATGGCCCGACGGCTTGGTGGAAACGAAAGGCGCAAAAATATCGGTTCGCGCCGGCAAACCGTCGCCCCGGTCGCTGATCCGGAACACCAGACGGTCGTTTTCCAGCCAGGCCTCCACCTCGATCTCTCCGCCGCGCTGTCCGCTTTCAGCGCTGTTGATCAACAGGTTCAGCAGCACATCGTGCAGGCCATCCGCCATGACCCTCACCGGATGATCGATTCTGCAGCGGCGGCGCAACGCAATGCCGCGCTGCGACAAGGCCGGTTCGGCCTGGCGCGCGATATCGTCCAAAAATCGATCGACATTTACCGGAACCGGGGTTTCGTCCCGGGGGCGGGTAAGATCCAGCATGGCGCTCAGCTTGGCATCCATTCGGACGAGGTCCTGGTCCATGTCGGCGATGATTTCTTCGGTGTCTTTGGGGGTGATACGCAGCGCCGCTAGGTTCGCACGAAAGCTGGCCAGCGGATTGCGCAGATCATGCACCAGTCCCGCCATCAATTCGGCGGCCGAAGCATGCCGATACAACTCCTGTACCTGGGCTTCCAATCGCCGCACCCGCGTGGCGGCCCACAACGTCACGGCAAAGGCGATGACCAAGCACGCCAACCCCGCCATGAAAAACAGGCTGATGGCTTGCCGCATGGTACCCATGGCCCGGCCCACGGCATCCTGCAGCGCGGACCGATTAAAGCCGAACTCCAGGTAAACCGGTCCGCTGCGGCTGCCGTCCACCTCAAAGGCAATGCGCAGCAGGGGGGCCGATTCGCTATACAGCCGCCTGCCGGCCGTTTGGCTGCTCAGATCGCTGGCATGGGGGACGATGTGGTCCGTCAGCGACTGCGTTACCAACCGGTGGGCAGGGTCATGAAATTTTCGGAAGCCACCGTGAGATGCATCCAGCTGCACGCTTTCCAGGTTCGGCATCAGGCGGAACATCTCCTCCAGGCGCTGATGAAGCCAGGATTCGCTGTTATTGACAAGCGCCGGCACATCCGCGCGGGACAGCCTGACGATCAACGGGCGGACTGTCTGCAACAGGCCATGGACCACGAGCTGCGACTGGGCCTTGCGCGCCTTGACATACAGCCAGATGGAACCGGCGCCCGTTACGGTCACAAACAGCAACAATAAAACGAGGTAAGGCGCTAGAATGATCCGTACAAAAGGCAGGCGCGACCGGATAGAGATCATGGGGCGGATCTTTTGGCCGGGGGTGCGGCGAAAAGGATGAATACGACTATCACAATCGGGTTCAGCGGCAACATGTTGTTATCCAACAGGCGGAGCTGCCTGTTTATGGGGTGTTGAAGGTTCTATTTCGACAATCCAGGTTACCCAAAAAGACCCTTGTACGTCAACGCTTTTACCATCCGTTCTTCCAGGATCAGGCACGATGGATTTTCGCTTGCGAAACAAACGACTCTTTTCGACGCTATGCCGGCAGTCTGCCCTAGAGGCCATACCGGAGACCCAATCGCGCTCGATGTTGTCCAGCAATGGTTGGGGATCGTTATTTATCTCCATCGGCATCACCCGGATGCGCCGCATGCGATTTCCCCGCGGTAAACCGAAGCGCACGCCATTTCCTATACGAGCCGCATTCCAGGCAGGGAGCAGGGGGCACCGACATCAGACCGGTATTTCTGCCGTAATGCGAGGAACCAGACCCGGATTGGCCCGAGGCCTTGACGGATTCAAGCCCGCCGGCTTTCCCCTGAGATTCTTGATCGGCCCCCCTGTCGGATAAAATGTTTGACAAAATTATATTAACCTATATATATATGACACTATGCAAATAGGGGTCGACAGAAAAAGTCCGCTTCCAATCAAAGAACAAATAAAAAGGCAGATTCGCAATCTTATCGAAACGGGACAATTGAAGCCCGGCGATGCGCTCCCTTCTGCCAGGGATCTTGCGGCCTATTTGTCGGTCAACAGAAACACCGTATCCTTGGCTTACAGAGAGTTGGCCGATCAGAAGCTTCTCCGGGTTGCCGTGGGTGCGGGCACCTATGTTCGGCATGGACGATCGACCGCCAACATGGCTAAACTTAAACAGATAATGGATAGAGCGCTCGCGGAAGCCAAAATGCTTGGGTTTGATACCGCACAAGCGACGGATGTTTTTCTCAATCAGCTTCTATCCTATACCGCCAGCATCGGAACAAAACGGATACTAGTGGTCGATTGCAACCATGCGGTAATCGACCATATCTGCCGTGTGCTGGAGCAGGAGCTGCGGGTCGAGACAAGGGGCGTATTGATCCAATCCTTGGAAAAGGATGCTCAAAAGGCGCTCGAATACGTCCAGGATGTCGATCTCGTGGTCTGCGGATTCAACCATTTTGAAGAACTGACGGGCGTTCTGCCTGGAAATCCCAGGCCCGAGATAACGGCTGTAATGCTCAGAACGGATGTCAGAGTAATAGGCGAATTGTTGCGTTTGCCTCCGGGAACCCGCGTCGGCTACTGTTGCGAAAACCAGCGCAGCACAGAGACTTTCTACAACAGCTCATTTTTCTCCGCGGGAAGACAATTGCACCGCATACTGGTTGGACTCGACAGGCCTGATGAACTGATTAAAATGCTCGGCCGTTGTGATGTCATCTTTGCAACCGGTTACGTGTATGATCGCGTCAGGGAAATGGTGGGTCCTGGCAGGCGGCTGATCAGGGTGGACCTTTCAGTAGATCCCGGCAGTATCGAGATGGTCCGTGAGCGACTCCATGCGCTTCGGCAAGAAAATGCCGCGGGAGCAGAAACCCAGGTCGATCGAACTCAATAGCGGTATCAAAACAGACGATGGATGGATGGCTTCAAAAGCGGCTTGAAAAGTATAGCGCCTGGATGGATGGAAACAGGATCGCCTTTTCCTCACGAGTGATTCCCGTCAGGGCGTCCCTGGCCGATGAGCAGTGGGTTCTTCCGACCGAGCAGGTATTGCGCATTATCCAAAAAGCGGAAAGTATCGTTTTGGCGGATTGTGTATGCCGGAGTTATTACAAGCGCTGTACAAAGCCTGTTGCCGTATGCCTCCTCCTGGATGACTATGGTGAAAGACTCGTCGAAAAGGCAACCGGTAAAAGAATATCTTATAATGAAGCGACGGCGGTCTTGGAGGTCGCCAACCGGGAAGGTCTGGTACATCTCAGCCTGTATCGACCGGACCATAAGCTGTATGCGCTTTGCAGCTGCTGCGCCTGTTGCTGTCATGATCTCCAATTGCTGATGGCTTACGGGCAGAGTCAACTGGTCGCCCATTCTGACTATGTTTCTACCACGGATATAGAGGCCTGCCTGCATTGCGGCCAATGCATTGAACGGTGCGTATTTGGTGCACGGAAGTGGGTAGATGCCAAAATGAATTATGACCTGGCACGGTGCTTTGGATGTGGACTTTGCGTAACCACTTGTCCCGCAAATGCGATTACGATGGCAATGAAACTTTCTTGAACCCGGATTTTGCATCGGCCTCGTAAATCGACGCAGTTGAGACCATTTTCACTCGGCTTCGATAAGCATTTCAGTCAACAGCACGCTGGAGACCGTTTGCCAGTAAAAGATCACGACTTTTTTGATTTTCAGAAGGATCATATGCACATTTGAGCCCCGCCTGAAAATAACGCCATTGGGCACATCATTTAACTGCTCAAGACAATGATCATGGGGGTTTTTTAATTGGTTACGTGCAAATCTGAAACCGAACCCCGGGTTGAGGCGGTCAGGTTGGGGATCTCTTTTTCAAGCGTTTTGCCGGGGGACGGTCTACAGAAAATACGCAATTTTGGAACGTAAGCCGATCCGCTGGATGTGGCGGTTCAAGCCGTTTGGGGACCGCTGCTGCGAAGAGGGCAGCAGGCGCAGGGGAAGCTTTTCGGCCGCCAGGACCGGGCGGGAAATGTTTCCCCGGCACCCGACGGCTTCAGATGCGCACGGCCGCGTAGGCCTGCTGCAGAGATTTCTTGGCCGCGGCGATGGCCTCGGTCTGGTCGGCCGGGTTGTCCGGGCGCGAGCGGCGCAGCACCTTGGCCGCGATGTCGTAGATTTCCATACCCATGGACTGGCCGCCGCTTTTCTTGAGAAAATCGACCATGTTGTTGATGGAGCGGTCCAGCAGGGGGTCGTAGTTGATGAACCCCATGCACTCCAGGGAGAGGTCCAGGTATTTGCGGGAAACTTCCTGGACGATGCGGCCCACGTCCTGTTCTTTTTTGCCGCGTACCATGTTGACCACGATGCCGGCTTTCATCTCCTCGAAACACTCGGAGAGCCTGGCGCTTTGCTCCGGCCCCAGTTTCCGGAAAGCCTTCTTGAGTTCTCCCATGAACTCCGTTTTCTCGTTTTTCTGGCTGCCCACGGCGTCGTTAATCAGCTCCAGGGCATCCGGGTCGGTGGCGAAGGTGCGCACCATCTTGCGCTGCAGGCAGCTCTTGATGAAGCCGTAGGCGTTCTGGATGGAGGTCACCTGGGGTGTCATGACCACGATCTTGCCGCCGGCATAGAGGAAGAAATCCATGGTGGTATAGGAGGTGCCGGCACCCAAATCCAGCAGGATGATATCGGCCGACAGGCGCCGGAGGTGACCCAGCAGACGAATTTTCTGGGCGAACTTGGGGTTGGCGATGCCCAGGATGTCGTCTGCTCCGCACAGCAGCCTCAGGTTCTCGATGGGGGTGGGGAGCAGCACGTCCTCCAGGTTTTCCACCTGGCGCGTGATGAAGTCCCCCAGGGTGTAGAGCGGATAGCGGATGCCGAACAGGATGTGCAGGTTGGCGCCGCCCAGGTCCGCGTCCACCAGCACCACGCGGGCCCCGAGTCCCGCCAGTCGGGACGCCAGCAACGATGTGAAGACGCTTTTGCCGACCCCGCCCTTGCCTCCGCCCACGGCCCACATTTTTTTTCTCAGAACGTCCTGCATGATTGCCTACCTGCTTTCTGCCTGCATGAAATTGTCCCACAGCGACCAGAGCATCTTGTGATCCTTGCCCTTGAGTTTGATCAGGTGCTGCAGCCGCTCCTCCTGCCACTCCAGCAGTCCGTCGAATTCCACGCCGATGAGCGTGACCACCCCCTTGTCTGTTTGGTTAGTGCGTGTCCAGCGAACCACGGCCAGCAGCAGCAGCTTTTCTCCACTGGGTTCGGAGAGTTTGAGCTTCATACGCAGGTCGTGAATTTGATTCCTGCGCAGCCGTCCGTAAGGGTCCTCGACGCGGATGCAGGCGCCCCCCATGGAAATGTCCTTTAGATGCCCCTCAATCCATATGTCTCCGAAATCCCTTGAAAAGAGTTTGAAAGCCAGGGGGTAGGTGAAACTGTAGCGGTCGTATCGGCGGGGGGTGAAAGGCTGTTGTTCGGACGTCGGGGTCGCCTGCTGGCTTGGCTTGTCGGTCATCGCCGGCCCTGCTGTGGGTGGAATTCCCGTTGATTCGTTTTTGATCATTCCCCAAAACCTGGTTACGGGTATCTATGGAAAGCGGTCGTGTGCGCCATTGTCAGGGAGCCTCTACAGAGTCACACCTCCGTCGCCACCGGAAATGTGATGCTTGTCTGACGCTTAAAATCGGTAGATTCAGGAGGGGACTTTAGGCCGAAATTGAGGGACGTCTTAAAATGGCCCGGATCACGCGGATGCGTTGCTCCTGCAAGTTGCGCGATACATTGGCACCCTTCTCGGCGGCGCGTTCCCCCAAAAGCAGGCGAGGAGATAAACGGGGAGCGGTTTTTTTCATCTCCCGGTGCCGTGCGACGGATTCGCGCAGCCAGGACAGGGCCGTCGGGCTGATGTCCTGCCAGGCGGTTTCCTCGAAGCCGGCCTCGACGACCTGCGCCCTGAGCCTCTCCGGCGTCACCAGGAAACTGATGGCCTCGTCGTCGGCCCAGGGCAGGGGGTAGCGGGGCGCGCCGCCCGGGCCGGCGCACACTTCGTAGAGCGCCAGGCGCCCGCCGGGCCGCAGCACCCGCCGGTAGCCGCGCAGCAGCCGCCCCTTGCGGGCGATGTTCATGGTGACGTGCTGGCTGAAGACGGCGTCGAAGCAGCCGTTCCGGAAGGGAAGTTCGAGCGCGTCGGCCCGGCAGAAGGCGACCTTGCCGGACAGTCCGGCAAGGTCGGTCAGGCGCCGGGCGCTGCGGCAGTATTCGCCGCACAGGTCGAAGGCCGCCACGCGGCAGCCGAATTCCGCCGTCAAGGTGCGCGCCGGTCCGCCCACGCCGCAGCCGGCGTCCAGCACCCGCCAACCGGCCCGCAGGCCGCACAGCCGTCCCAGCTCCCGGGTGGCGCGGCGCCCGCCGATGTGAAACTCGTCAAAGGCCGCCAGCAGGTCCCGTCCGACGGCCTCGCCCCTGCCGGCGGCCGAGGTCACGGCCGCCAGGATGCGTTCTTCCAGTCCGGCGGAGGCGTAGTGGACGGTGATGGCGTTGATGTCGGTTTGCAAGGCACCTCACTCGTCGGAAATCACGTAGATGTGCACTTCCCGCGGTCCGTGCACACCCTCGACCATGACCACCTCGATGTCGGCCGTCTTGCTGGGGCCCGAGATCAGGGTCATGCAGCGGGTCAGTCCCTCGCGGCGCTCTTTTTCATCAAAGGATAAAAGATAACACAGTTCCTTGAAATCGGCCAGAAGGCGCGCCTCGGGCAGCACGGCCACTTGGATCGACGGCAGCAGGGACACGCTGCGGGCCTGTCCGGGGCGTGTTCTCATCACCAGGGTGGCGGTGTCGGCCAGGCAGAAATCGGCGGCCGTGACGCCGATCAGGGCGCGCGCGGCGGCTGCCACCGCGGGCGGGTGTGTCCCGCCGCCGGTTCGGGACTCATCGGACGGCGCCGCGGCGCCGGCGGTGACCGCCAGGCCGACGTCCGTGCCGGCCAGATGCTTTTCGAGGCCCAGGCGCGCCACCAGGGGGTCGTCCCAGGCCACCACCTCGCGGCGTTCGCTCCACTCGGGCCGGCGCTCCTGAACCAGCTGCGCCACGGCTTGCCCGGCAGCGTCAGGACTTACGAACCGCCGCAGGGTGATGTTCAGCTCGCGGGCCGATGCCGAAAGCACCGCCAGCAGCCGTTCGCGGCGGGCGTCGCCCCGCTCCCGGACGGACCGCAGCACCGTTTCCGCTGCCGCCGGGTCGACTTCGCGCCGCGGCGGCCGCGAGGCGCCCAGGGCGCGCGTGATGCGGTCCAGGAATGCGTCGCGTTCCATTGATCATCCCCCTCGCTTTTTTTGCCGCTGCAGGAAACTCCGCGGCGCCACGGGCGGCATGTCCCGGCCGGCGGTCCAGCCGTCCAGCGGCGGCGGCAGGCGCCGCAGCAGGCCGTTTTCGCGGGGCAGCAGGCACTGCAGCAGGCGTGCGGCGGCCAGGGCGGCATCGTAGCGCCTGCGGCTGCCCATGACCCAGGCCCAGAAATCGAACAGCCGGCCCTCGACCGGCCGGTCCGGGGTGACCTGCCAGGCGCGGTCGCCCTCGGCCAGCTTGGCGCGCAAGGCCAGCAGCATACGGGGAATGTCGATGTCCACCGGGCAGGCCTGGCGGCAGGCGCCGCACAGGGTTTCGCCCCGGCACAGGTCGGCGGCCCGGTTGATGCCCGTCATCAGCGGCGTGACCACGGCCCCCACCGGACCGGAGTAGGCGAAGCCGTAAGGGTATCCCCCGATCCGGCCGTAGACCGGGCACACGTTCAGGCAGGCCGCGCAGCGGATGCAGTACAGGATCTCGCGGAAGGTCTCGTCGGCCAGGATGCGGCTGCGGCCGTTGTCCACGATGATCAGGTGAAATTCCCGGGGCCCGTCGGCCTGGCCGGGGCCGGCGGGCCCGCCGATGTAGGAGACGTAGCCGGCCATTCTCTGGGCCGACGCCCCGCGGCACAGCAGGCGGATCAGGATGTCGTGGTCGACCAAGCGGTGGGCGATGCGCTCCATGCCCATGAAGGCCACGTGCACGCGGGGCAGGGTGGTGGACATGCGGATGTTGCCCTCGTTGGACAGCACCGCCATGTGGCCGGTCTCGGCGCAGGCCAGGTTGACCCCCGAGATGCCCATGTCGGCCGCCAGGAATTTTTCCCGCAGTGCCCTGCGGGCGGCCAGGGTCAGCGTCGGGGGGTCGTCGGTGTAGGCGATGCCCAGCTTACGGGCGAAGAGTTCGCCGATCTCGCGGCGTGTCTTGTGCACCGCCGGCGCGATGATGTGGCTGGGACGTTCGCCGGCCAGCTGCACGATGTACTCTCCCAGGTCGGTCTCCACCGGTTCGATGCCGGCCGCCGCCAGGGCCGGGTTGAGGCCGATCTCCTCGGTGACCATGGACTTTCCCTTGACGGCCAGCCTGACGCCGTGGCGCCGGGCGATGTCCAGGCAGCGTGTCACGGCCTCTTGGGCGTCGGCGGCGAAGAAGACGTGTCCCCCGTTCTGCGCGATGCGGTCGGAGAGCTGCGCCAGCAGCGTATCCAGGTTGCCGATGGCCCGGCGCCGGATGTCGTGGGCGACCCTTCTCAGCTGCGGCCCCTCGGGCAGGGCCCGGTAGGCTTCGGCCGTGGCGGTGCCCAGGCGCTGCTGCAGGTTGGCCAGGGCCCCCTGCAGCACGGGGTCTTCCAGGGCCTCGCCGGCCGTCTGGCGGTAGCGCCGGGGGTCGAGGTCACGCATGCCGGATGTCCTCGCGGCCGGCGGCGGCCAGCAGGCGGGCGATGTGGACCACGCGGATGTCCAGGCGGCGTCGCCGAATCATTCCCTCGATGTTCATCAGGCAGCTCATGTCACAGCCCACCACGGCCTCGGCGCCCGAGGCCGCGATGCGGTCCACCTTTTCGGCCGTCATGGCCGTGGAGATGCGGGGGTAGTGCACCGCGAAGGTGCCGCCGAAACCGCAGCAGCGCGCGGCGTCCTGCATCTCCACCAGTTGCGCGCCGCGCACCGCGCCGATGAGCGCCCGCGGCTGTCGCTCGATGCCCAGGCCGCGCAGCAGGTGGCAGCCGTCGTGGTAGGTCAGCCTGGCTTCACAGCGGGCGCCCAGGTCGGTGACGCCCAGCACGTCCACCAGGTACTCGCTCAGCTCGAAGGTGCGCGCCGCCACGCGCCGGCTGCGCGCCAGCCAAGCGGGCTCGTCGGCGAACAGCATGGGGTAGCCGTGGCGCACCATGTGCACGCAGGAACCCGACGGGCAGACGATGTCGCCGGCGTTTTCGAAGACCTCGATGAAGTGCCGCGCGGCGGCCCGGGCCTGGCGACGGTAACCGGCGTTGAAGGCCGGCTGGCCGCAGCAGGTCTGCTCCGGGGGGCAGTCCACCGCCATGCCCAGGCGCGTGAAAATCGTCACCACGGCCTCGGCCACCTCCGGGTAGAAGGTATCCACCAGGCACTGGACGAAGAGGGTTACGCTCCCTGGCCGGGCCGCTGAGGAACGGGTGAATGGACTTCCCGGCGATGTGGAGGATGAGAACAAGCGATGGCGCCCTTTAAAGTCCGACCGTTTGATTTCGAATGGTAAACGAGGGCCAATTACTGCATCAAATTCGAAAATTCAATACCGAAAATAAGACCGCCTCCTGCCGAACATCGGCGGCAGGCGGCCGTGGCGTTGACCTATGCCAGGCTTTCCGCCACGATTTCAGCAATGTCCAGTGTGCGAATCTCTTCTTCTTTCTCCAGTTCCTTCATGCCGTCTTCGATCATGGTCAGGCAGAAGGGGCAGCCCACGGCCACGTTGCCCACCTGGCAGGAGACGATCTCCTCGGCGCGTTCCAGGTTGATGCGCTTGCCGATGGTCTCCTCCATCCACATGCGGCCGCCGCCGGCGCCGCAGCAGAAACTCTCGCGGCCGTGGCGGTCGAGTTCCCTGTAGACCCCCTTGGCGGCGGCCTGCACCAGAAACCGCGGTTCATCGAAAATTTCGTTGTAGCGCCCCAGGTAACAGGGGTCGTGGTAGGTCAGAGCACCGGTAAGCGAGGGTTTGATCTGGATCCTGCCACTCTTTACAAGCTGCGCGATGAACACGCTGTGGTGCGTGACCTCGTAATGGCCGCCCAGCTGGGGGTACTCGTGCTTTAAGGTGTTGAGGCAGTGCGGGCAGGCCGTGATGATCTTCTTGACGCCGTAACCGTTGAGCGTCTCGATGTTCTCCTGGGCCGACATCTGGTATAGCATTTCGTTGCCCACCTTGCGGGCGAAATCGCCGGTGCACTTCTCCTCGGTGCCCAGGATGGCGAAGCGCACGCCGGCCTTCTGCAGGATGGTGACGATGGCCCTGGAGACCTTCTTGGAGCGGTCGTCGAAGGAGCCGGCGCAGCCCACCCAGAAGAGGTAGTCCACGTCCGGGTTTTCCGCCATGGTGGGCACGCCCAGGCCGTCTGCCCAGTCGGCGCGCTTGTCGTAGCCGATGCCCCAGGGGTTGCCGTTGCGCTCCAGCCCCTTGAGGGCCGGGTTGAGCTCCCTGGGGTAGGCCTCGGCCATCAGGGTCTGGCCCTGGCGCATGGCCACGATGCGCGGCACGTGCTCGATGGTCACGGGACATACTTCTTCGCAGGCGCGGCAGGTGGTGCAGGCCCACAGCGTGTCTTCGGCGATGACGTCACCCACCAACTGCTTTTCGCTGTTGAGCGTTGCCATACGCTCCCGGATCTTTTCGGCCTCGGCCTCGTCGCTGCACTGCGCCAGGGTGGCCGCCAGGCGGGAGCGCTCGATGATTTTGTCCGCATTGGCCAACAGTTCGTGTTTCAGGTGGTCGTTGAATTCGAACAGGTTCAGGGGTTTTTCGGTGACGTGGGCGGGGCAGACGTCCTTGCAGCGGCCGCACTCGGTGCAGGTATACAGGTCCAGCCCCTGCTTCCAGTCGAGCTGGTGGATGTGGTTGACGCCCAGCGACTCGTCCTCCCAGGCGGCCTCGTCCTCCAGGTCCAGCAGTTTGGGCTTTTCGTGGGGGTAGCCGAGGCTCTTTAGAAACACGTTCGGAAGGGCCGTGATGACGTGGAAATGCTTGCCCAGGGGCAGGATGTTGAGAAACGTCAGCTGGGTGCAGATGTGCAGCCAGAACATGATCGTCATGATGACGATATTGGCCTCCATGCCCAGCTTCGAGATCAGCGAGGCGGCCCCCACCGACACCGGGGTCCAGGCGAACTCGGTGCCGTAGCGCGGGTTGTCGAAAAAGTGGATGCCCACCGGGTTGTTGTACAGCTGCGTGAGGTTGTAACGAGCGCCGTCGTAGAGCAGGTCGGAGACCATCAGGATGCCGATCAGGGCCAGCACCAGGTAGGCCTCGAAGGAGTTGTGCAGCCGCGCCGGCCGGACGACGATGCGGCGGTAGAAGGCGTAGAGGATCATGGCCAGCACGATCCCCTCCATGACGTCTTTCAGGGCGGTGTACAGGTAGCCGGCCAGGTGGGCCTCGTTGAGCAGGGGCAGGGTGAAGCCGTGCTGGAAGGCCTCGCCGTAGATCATGATGCTGCGGATCAGCAGCACGCAGAAACCCCAGAAGATGAAGGCGTGCATGATGCCCGAACTGCGCTCCCGCTGCCGGCCGATGAGGCGTTTCTGGCCCACGGCCAGCACCAGCATGTTCTTGACGCGTTCGGCGATGTGGTTGACGCGCTCGGCGGGCTGCAGGGCCTGCAGCAGCCGGATCTTGCGGATCATCGTGCGCGTGAAGATGCCCAGCGCCACGATGAGCAGGACAGACATCAGCACAGGATTCATGGGGACCTCGTGGAAAAGGGTTCAGGTGTCGGTTGTCAGCTCCGGACCTTCTTGATCTCCTCGCGCAGGATGGGCACCACCTCGAACAGGTCGCCCACGATGCCGTAGTCGGCCACATTGAAGATGGGCGCCTCGGGATCCTTGTTGACGGCCATGATCACCTTGGAGCCGTTCATGCCGGCCAGGTGCTGGATGGCGCCGGAGATGCCCACGGCCATGTACAGCGACGGGGCCACGATGCGGCCGGTCTGGCCCACCTGCTTGTTGTGCGGCATGAAGCCGGCGTCCACCATGGCCCGCGAGGAGCCGAAGGCGGCGTCCAGATCCCTGGCCAGCTCGTGCACCAGTTCCACGCCGGCCTCGTTGCGGGCGCCGCGCCCCACGGAAACCACGATGTCGGCGTCGCCCAGGTCGATGTCGCCGCTGGTGTCGGAGACGACCTCCTTGACGACGGCTTTCGTGTCGGGTTCCGGCGCCGCGAGCTGGACCACGTTCTCGGTGCCCGTGATGCCCTCGTCGGCCTCGAAGGCCCCGGCGCGCACCACCGCCACCAGCTGTGCGGTGTTGATCCTGACCCGCTGCAGCACCTTGTTGGTGATGGCCGGCCGGATGACTTCGACGGGCTCGCCCAGGGTGACGTCGGTGATCTCGGTGGCGCAGGCGGCGTCCAGCTGCGCCGCCACCCGCGGCGCCACGGCCTTGCTGCTCTCGGAAAAGCCGAACCACACCATGTCGGCGCCGAACTGTTTGGCGGCGTCCACGACCGCGGCGGCGTAAGGGCCGGCCGAAAAGAGCTCCAGGCCCGCGTCGTCGGCGACGTACTGCGTGTCGGAGCCGGCCTTTACCAGTTCGGCAACCAGCGATTGGACGCCGCTGCCCACGGCCACCACGGCGGCCTCGGCCCCCAGGTCCTTGGCCTTGGACAGCAGTTCGGTGGTGCTGCTTTTCAATACCCCTTGTTTGATGTCTGCGACTACCAGGATTTTGGCCATGATCGTATCGTCTCCGTATCTATCCGGTTGTTGGCATGCGTGTCCCCGATCGGGAAGCGTGAACTACAGCACCTTGGCTTCTTCGGCCAGCAGTTGCACCACCTGGGCGGTGATGTCGGCCGCCTCGCCCTCGAACTTGCGTCCGCCGGCGCGCTTCTCGGTGGCCATGAATTCCACCACCTCGGACTTGGGCGCCGCGCAGCCGATTTCCTCGGCCGAGGTTCCCAGCGCCGCCAGGTCCAGTTTTTCGATGGGCTTTTTCTTGGCCATCATCAGACCGCGCATCTGGGGCAGGCGCGGTTCGTTGATGCTGACGTCCACGGTTACCACGGCGGGCAGCTCCAGTTCGATGATCTCGTCGCCGGTGTCCCCCGAGCGGGTCACCTTGAGATGGGTGTCGTCGATGACCTCGATGCCCACCGCGTTGCTGACGCACGGCAGCCCCAGGTACTCGGCCAGGATGATGCCGGTCTGGCCGTTGTCCGTGTCCTGGGCCTGCTTGCCGGTGATGACCAGGTCGTAGTCGCCCTTTTCGAAGACCTTCTGCAGCACCCGCGCGTAGATGAAGGCGTCGGCCTTTTCCAGGGCCGGGTCATCGATGTGCATGCCCTTTTCGATGCCCATGGCGTAGCAGCGACGGATGATGTCGGTGTTGTCGCCGCCGCCGATGCTCACCAGCGTAGTTTCCGCGCCGTGGTTCTCCTTGAGCTGCACGGCGGTCTCCACGCCGCTCTCGTCCCAGGCGTTGATCACGTACTGCAGCCCGTCTTCGACGATGGCGCCGTCCTGCACGTGGATGTTGAGTTCCACATCGACCACTTTTTTCACGGTTGTCAGAATCTTCAAGGTATCCTCCTGTTGCTTGTGACTTCCGGTTCTTTACTCTTTCCGCACGCGGTGCTCGCCGCAGAAGACGATGATGTCCGAGCGGTCGAAGGCGCTGACGATGGTCAGGTTCAGGGCCCGGCCCATGGCCACCGCCAGGGCGGTGGGCCGCGATTTGCTGAGCAGCATGGACAGCCCGGCGCGCGAGGCCTTCTGCACCAGTTCATAGCTGATGCGCGACGACATCACCAGCAGCCGCGCGGCGGACAGCCGGCGTTCCATGAAGGCCTTGCCGACGGCCTTGTCCAGGGCGTTGTGCCGGCCCACGTCCTCGGCGAAAGAGACGGTCTCGAGCACCTCGTCCAGCAGCAGGGCCGCGTGGGACCCCTTGGTCCTGGGGTAGTAGTGCTGGTGTTCAAAGAGCCGCGTGATGCAGTCGAAGATGCGCCCGATCTCCACCGTGAACCCGTCCGGGGCCGGGGTCAGCTTCTGGTAGAGGTCCTCGATCAGCTCCTTGCCGCAGATGCCGCAGCTGGTCTGGCTGACGAAGCTGCGGCGCGCCAGGATGTCGCCGACTTCCTCGACGCGTTCCGGCCGGAGGCGCACCTCGATGACGTTGGGGTCCAGGTCCCGGCAGTAGCCGACGGTCAGGAAGTCCTCCGGCGTGTCCGCGATGCCCTCGCCCAGGCAGAAACCGGCGGCGTGAAACAGCTCCTCGCCGGGGGTGCGCATGACCACCGCATAGGGGCTGCCCTCCACCCGGATCAGCAGCGGCTCCTCCCCGATCAGCTCGATGGGGTCGGTGCGGCAGACCTCCTTGCGGCAGCGAAACGGACTGTAGCGTTCCGTCGGTTTTCCGGCTTCCAATGGTTTCCTTCCCTTCCCCCTGCGCCCCGGTGTCCGCGGCCCCTGTCTGCCCCGTTCAGCCCGCCTCGCCGGCCCGGGGCGCCAGCGACTGGGTCAGCACGTAGGCCGCCTGCAGGTACGACGTGGGACACAGCGGGAAACACGCCTTGCATTGCTCGCACTCCCGGGCGGCGATCTCCGGGATGAAGCTGATCTCCTTGCGGATGCCCCGGTCGATGAACCCCACCGCGAACTTCTGTTTGACCTCGGCGCAGTAGCGCACGCACAGCCCGCAGTGGATGCAGAACATGGGCTCTTTTTCAAATCGGTCGCGCTGTGCACCGTATTCCTCGGCCAGCTTCTGCAGTTCGAAGGCGTCCGGCGCGTGGGCCATCAGCAGTTCCAGGATGGTGCGGCGGATGCGGTCGATTTTTTCCGAGCGGGTGCGCACCACCAGGCCGTCGGCGGCCAGGTAAACGCAGGAGACCACCATTTTCGTGCGCCCGCGATCCTCGATTTCCACGATGCACAGGCGGCAGCCGCCGTAGGGCTCCAGTTCCTCGTGGTGGCAGAGGGTGGGGATCTCGATCCCGGCGCGGCGGGCGGCTTCGAGCACGGTCATTCCCTGCTGCGCGGCGACTTCCTGTCCGTCGATCTGTAATCGCATGTCACTCATTTTTTTTCTTTTTCTTTCTGATGACTCTGGCGTCCTCGGGAACCGGTGCCGGCACCGGCTCACCGGAAAGCCGGGTCACGGCGCCGAAGCGCGGAGGGCAGACCTCGTAGCAGGTCCCGCAGCGCGTGCACTTGTCCTGGTCGATGATGTGGATCTTGTTCTTGCCGCCGTCGATGGCCCCGGCCGGGCACTTGCGGGCGCATATCATGCAGGCCCTGCATTTGTCGGGGTGGATGTAAAAAGAGATGAGCGCCTTGCAGGAGAGCGCCGGGCAGCGTTTGTCCCGGATGTGGGCCTCGTACTCCTCGCGGAAGTAGCGCAGCGTGCTCAGAAACGGGTTGGGCGCGCTTTTTCCCAGGGCGCACAGGGACGCCTCGCGGGCGGTCTCGGACAGCGTCTCCAGCAGCTCGATGTCGCCCTCGCGCCCCTCGCCACGGGTAATGCGCGTCAGGATCTTGAGCATCTGGCGCAGCCCCTCGCGGCAGGGCACGCACTTGCCGCAGGACTCGTCGGTGAGAAATTCGATGAAGTAGCGCGCCACGTCCACCATGCAGGTGTTTTCGTCCATGACGATCATGCCGCCGGAGCCCATCATCGAGCCCGCCTGGGTCAGTTCGTCGAAACCCACCGGCAGGTCCAGCATTTCCTCCGGGATGCAGCCGCCGGAGGGACCGCCGGTCTGCACGGCCTTGAACTTGCGGCCGCCGGGGATGCCGCCGCCGATCTTGTCGATGATGTCCCGCAGGGGCGTCCCCATGGGCACTTCCACCAGGCCGGTGTTGTTGATCTTGCCCACCAGCGAGAAGATCTTGGTGCCCTTGCTGGTCTCGGTGCCGTACTGCGTGAACCAGTCGGCGCCCTTATTGATGATCAGCGGCACGTTGGCCCAGGTTTCCACGTTGTTGAGCACGCTGGGCCGGTTCCACAGGCCGCGGATGTTGGAACGGATGTACTTGGGCCGCGGCTCGCCCACACGGCCCTCCAGGGCCGTCATCAGGGCGGTGGATTCGCCGCACACGAAGGCGCCGGCCCCCCTGTGGACGATGACCCTGAAATCGAAGCCCGAGCCCAGGATATTTTCCCCCAGCAGACCGTATTCCTCGGCCCTGGCGATGGCCAGCGTCACGTTCTCCACCGCCAGGGGGTATTCCTGCCGCACGTAGATGTACCCCTCGTGGGCGCCGATGGCGTACGCGCCGATGGTCAGCCCCTCGAGGATGGCGTGGGGGTTGCCCTCCAGCAGGCTGCGGTCCATGTAGGCGCCCGGGTCCCCCTCGTCGGCGTTGACGATCACGTACTTGGTCTCGTCGGGGGCGTTGCGCGAACCCTCCCACTTGATACCGGCGGGAAATCCGCCGCCCCCGCGGCCGCGCAGGTTGGATTTCTTGACTTCCGCCAGCACCTGCTCGGCGTTCATCTCGAAGAGCGACTTGGCCAGGGCGGCGTACCCGCCGATGGCGAGGTAATCGTCGATGCTCTTGGGGTCAATGCTGCCGTTGGATCCGAAAACCAGCCGCTCCTGGTACTTGTAGAAGGGGATGTCGGATTCGTGGATCACCTTTTCGTTGATCTCCGGGTCCGTGCACAGCAGCCGGTCGATGACTTCTTTTTCCCTGACGGTGCGTTCGACGATTTCGGGGACATCGTCGGGCTTGATCTGGAAGTAGCAAATCTTCTCGGGGTAGATCACGATGATGGGACCCTGCTCGCAGAAGCCGTGGCATCCCGTCAGCCGGATGTCCACCTGTTCGCGCAGCCCCTGCCTGTCGAGTTCGGCCGCGATGGCGGCGGCCACGGACCTGCTGCCCGAGGCGTGGCAGGCCGATCCGGAACACAGTGTGATGCAGGGCTTGTCGGGGTCTCTGCCGGCGAGGATTTTCTTCCTGAATGCTTCCAACTCGGCTGGAGAATTGATCAGCGGCATATTTTTTCCCTATTCGTAGCTTTTCAATACGTCTTCGATTCCGGCCGTGGTCATCTTGCCGTGGGTCTCTCCGTCGACTTCCATCACCGGCCCCAGCGCGCAGCAGCCCAGGCAGTTGACCGTCTCCAGGCTGAATTTGAGCTCCAGGTCCGTTTCCCCGGGCTGGATGCCGGTCAGCTCCTGCACCGTGTCGAGGATGCGGGTGGCGCCACGCACGTGGCAGGCCGTGCCCATGCAGATGTGGATGCGGTGGCGCCCCTTGGGCACCAGGCTGAAGGCCTTGTAAAAGGTGGCGATGTGTTGAATGCGGGCCAGCGGAACCTGCAGCTTTTCGCTGATGCGCTCCAGGGCCTCCGCCGGAAGCCAGTTGTTCTCGGCCTGGATCTCCAGCAGCACCTGGATCAGGGAACTGGGTTCGGCTTCGTATTTGTCGATGATCTGATCTACTCTGGCGATATCCATTGACGCTGTCCTATCCTTGCCGTTGTACCTTGATGCCTCCGTGCCCTTGCCCCTTCGTGCCTTCTATCCAACCCCCGCCAGGGTGTAGCGCTTGCTGCCCGCGTCGTAGCGCACCAGTCCCTGCCGCGACGAACGGTTCATGTAGCCGGAGATCTCCGACGGGGTCAGTTCCAGGGATGCGGCCAGTTCCTGGGTGGTCAGCGGCTTTTGCCCCAGCAGAAGCATGATGCGGCTGACGGCCAGCCGCTCGGCCACCAGTTCCCCGAACAGCCGCTCGAACTCCGCTCCGGTGTAGAACTGCTCGTAAGCCTCCCGGGTCTTGACCGGCACCCGCAGCCGCTCACGTTCGACCAGCTTGATGTAGGGTACCAGGCGGCGCACGGCCTCCAGCTTGAGCGGCAAGTCGTCTCCCTTCTCGTTTTCGGCCCGGCCCAGGGGCCCCAACCCCTTGACGGTCTCGACGAACCTGTTGATGCTTTCGGCCAGGATGTTGCCGTCGGCGGCCGACATAAAGGCGATGTGCAGGCGCTCGGGGGCGATGCCGATGTGCCGCATGATGCGCCGACAGAGGAACACCGTGCCGAAGGTGTCGTAGTTGCCGTGGGTGACGTAATTGCACTCGCCCAGGCGGCAGGCGCCGATGAAGACGCCGTCCTGGCCGTTGGCAAAGGCCCTCAGGATGAATTCCAGGTCGATGCGGCCCGAGCACATGACCCGGATGAATCGGATTTCACTCGTATATTGTAGTCTGGAGACCCCAGCCATGTCTGCGGCGCCGTAGGCTCACCAGTGGCACACGAAACCCAGTATTTCCGGTTTGAACTCCGTCATATCCCTGTCTGCCTCCTTGTTTCGGATCCTGGCCTTTGGGGCCGGCCCCAGGCGGCCCTTTGGCCGCCGGCGACCGCCTCAGCCGGTCTCGAAGATCTCCTCGGCGGTGATCACGGCGTCGATCTGGCTGGTGATCTCCTTGTCGGTAAAGTGTTTCAGCACGATGGCGTTGGTCGGGCACTTGGCGTTGCAGAGCCCGTCGCCCTTGCATAAAATGGGGTTGACCCAAGCCTTCCGCCCCTTCGGGGTTTCGCGAAATTCGATGGCGCCGTAGGTGCAGGCCGTGATGCAGGCGCCGCAGGAGACGCAGTCGTCGTCGCGCACCTCGCAGACGGCGCCCGAGGCGACCACCGTGTCGTGAGACAGCAGCGTCAGCACGCGCCCGGCCGCGCCGTAGGCCTGGTTGATGGCTTCGGGGATGTGCTTGGGGTAGTGCGCCAGGCCGCACAGGTAGACGCCGTCGGTGGCGAATTCCACCGGTCGCAGCTTGACGTGTGCCTCCTTGAAGAAGTCGTCGGGACTGAGCGTCACCTTGAACAGGCTTGCGATCTCCCTGGTCGAAGACGAGGGGATCACGGCCGCCGCCAGCGCCAGGCAGTCGGCGTCGATGGCCAGGCGCTGCCCCATGATGGGGTCGGCTACGGTCACCTGCAGCACGGGTTTGCCCTCGGACACCACCGCCTCCACCTTGGGCGGGTCCTCGGGCGTGTAGCGGATGAAACGCACTTCCCGCTCGGCGGCCTGGCGGTAGAAGTCCTCGTTGAAGCCGTAGGTGCGCATGTCCCTGAAGAGGATGTAGATGTCCATCCCGGGGTTGATCGCCTTGAGCTCCAGCGCGTTCTTGACCGCGTGACTGCAGCACACGCGGCTGCAATAATTGCGGTCCTGGTTGCGGCAGCCCACGCACTGGATCATCACCATGGCCTCGGCGCCCACGACCTGCTCGTCGCGGGCGGCGATCTTCTCCTCGAGTTCCAAATGCGTCAGCACGCGCTCGTCTTCGCCGTAAAGATACTCCGTGGGCCGGTACTCCTCGGCGCCGATGGCGATGACGGCGGCGCCGTGCTTGATCTGTTTGACGCCGGTCTCGGTCTCCGCGGTGGTCACGAAGTTTCCCACGTAGCCGGAGACGTCCCGGATGACGGCCCGGTGGTAGACGTGGATCAGCGGGTTGGCGTACACCGAGCGGATCAGGTCCGCAAGATAGGCCTGCACGTCCAGGCCCTCGAGGGTGGTGTATAGGCGCCGCGCGTTGCCGCCCAGTTCGTTTTCTTTTTCCAGCAGGTAGACCTCGTGTCCCTGTGCGGCGATGGAAAGGGCGCAGGTCATGCCGGCGATGCCGCCGCCCACCACCAGCGCGGCCTTGTCCACCGGCAGGTTGAACTCCTGCAGCGGCTCCAAGTGGCGTGCGCGGGCCACCGACATGCGGATGATGTCCTTGGCCTTCTCGGTGGCGTCTTCCTTCTGCTTGGCGTGCACCCAGGAGCAGTGCTCACGGATGTTGGCCATCTCGCAGAAATACTGGTTGAGACCCGCCTCGCGCAGCGTGTCGCGAAAGAGCGGTTCCAGCGTGCGCGGCGAGCAGGCCGCGATGACCACGCGGTTTAAGCCCTTTTCCTTGGCCAGGTCGGTGATCTCGGTGGCCGAGTTGGTGGCGCAGGAGAACAGCTGCTGCTTGGCGTAGACCACGTCCGGCAGGGTCAGGGCGTATTTCACGGTGGCGGGCACGTCCACCACGCTGCTGATGTTGGCGCCGCAGTGGCATACGAAGACTCCGATTTTGGGTTTCTCGCCCGAGACGTCCTTTTCGGGCGGATAGACCCGCTCGGTGGTCAGCTTGCCGCGCCGGTAGTCCAGCAGCTGCCCGCACTGGGCGCCGGCCCCGCTGGCGGAAAAAACCGACTCGGGGATGTCCGTGGGTCCCTGGAAGCCGCCGCTCACGAAGATGCCCGGGCGCGTGGTGGCCAGGGGATTATCTGCCGTGCCCTGACGAAACCCGTGATCGGTAAGTGCGATGCCGAACTTCTCGGCCAGTTCGCGGTTTCCGGTCGGGGGGTTTAGCCCCACCGACAGCACCACCATGTCGAACGGCTCTTCCTTGACGCCCTCGTCGGCCGTAGCGTAGCGCACGATGACGTTCTTCGACTGCGGGTCCTCGCCCACGATGGTGGCGTAGCTGCGGATGAAGCGCACGTCCGGCAGCTGCTCGGCACGCTGGAAGTAGCGTTCGAAGTCTTTTCCAAAGGCGCGGATGTCGTTGTGAAAGACCGTGCACTCGGACTCGGGCTCGTGGTCCTTGGTGAGGATCACCTGCTTCTGGGTGTAGGTGCAGCACACCGCCGAGCAGTAGCTGTTGTCGCCCGGCGTGACGCGCCGCGAGCCGATGCACTGCAGCCAGGCGATTTTGCGCGGATGCGTCTGGTCCGACATGCGCAGGATGCGCCCCTCGTAAGGACCGGTGGAGGACAGCAGCCGCTCGTAGTCCATGCTGGTGAGCACATTCTGCAGCCGGCCGTAGCCGTATTCTTCCCGCACAGAGGGGTCGAAGGGTTCGAGCCCCACCGACAGGATCACGGCGCCCACATTGACGGCGACCTTTTCAGGCGTTTGCGTGAAATCGATGGCTTTGTTCTGGCAGACGCCACGGCAGATGTCGCACTTTTGTTCTTTTAAAAACAGGCACGTCTCGTCGATGTAGGTCACCAGCGGGATGGCCTGGGAAAAGTAGATGTGGATGGCCTTGTTCTGGGACAGCTCCTGGTTGAAGGGGTCCGGGTACTCCACCGGGCAGTATTCCATGCAGGTGGTGCAGCCCGTGCACTTGTCCTCGATGATGTAGCGCGGTTTCTTGACCAGGGTGACGGTGAAGTCCCCCGCCTGCCCCTCGACGCCGTCCACCTCGGTGTACGTCAGAACCTCGATGTTGGGATGCCGGCCGACCTCGACCAGTTTGGGTGACAGAATTCACATGGAACAGTCGTTGGTCGGAAAGGTCTTGTCCAGCTGGGCCATGTGCCCGCCGATGCTCGGTCCCCTCTCCACCAGGTAGACCTTGAACCCGGCGGCGGCCAGGTCCAGCGAGGCCTGGATGCCGGAGACCCCGCCGCCGACGACCATCACGTCGCCGAAGTTGCCGTCCACCATGCTTGCGCAGAGCCGTTTGATCTGTTCTTTTTCCACTTCTTCGTTTCCTCACGCGGTTTCCCGGGATGCGGCTATATGACTTCCCGGATGATTTCGGTGATGTCCATGATCTCCAGGACGTCGTCGAACTCCAGGTTCAGACGGCTTTCCTCGAAATTGGTGATGCAGTAGGGGCAGCAGGTGGCCAGCACCGCGGCCCCCGTGTCGCGGGCCTGCTTGAGCCGCAGGTCCGAGAAGCGCTCGCCCATGGGCGTGTCCATCCAGATGCGGCCGCCCCCGCCGCCGCAGCACAGGCTGTTGCGGTGGTGGTCGGCCATCTCGCTCAGCTCCAGGCCGGGCACGGCCGCCAGTACCTCGCGCGGCGCGTCGTAGACCTCGTTGTGGCGCCCCAGGTAGCAGGGGTCGTGGTAGGTGACGCGCTTTTCAAACTTGCCGGTCAGCTCCAGGCGGCCCTCCGCGATGAGCTCCTGCAGGAGCTGCGAGATGTGCACCACCTCGAAGTGCACCATGAACTCGGGGTACTCGTTCCTGAAGGTGTGGTAGCAGTGGGGCGAGGACACCAGGATGCGGGTCACGCCGTTGTCGATGAAGGCCTTGATGTTCGCGCGGGCCAGGTTCTTGAAGACCTCCTCGCTGCCGGTCTTGCGGATGCTCTCGCCGCAGCAGCTCTCGCGTTCGCCGAGGATGCCGAAGGACACGCCCGCCTTGTCCAGGATGGCGGCGGTGGCCGCGGCGACCTTCTTCATGCGCGGGTCGTAGCTCAGGTAGCAGCCCACGAAGTAGAGCATCTCCATGCCCTCGGCGTAGGGCTTGACCGGCAGGTTCCGGGCCCAGTCGGCGCGTTTGCCGCGTTCGCCCTGCAGCGGGTTTCCCTCGGAGATGATGCTGGCGCGCGCGCTGCGGGCTGACTTGACCGAGGCTGGGAAGACCTCGTACTCGGTGGCCACGCGGCGCAGGGAGACGCTGACGTCGATCTGCTTGACACCGCGGGGGCACTGCTGGGGGCAGTTGCCGCAGGTGGTGCAGCGCCAGATGTCCTCGCCGTCGATCTCGGTCAGGCCGAAGGCCGCCTCGCGGATCAGCCGGCGCATGCTGAAGTCGCGCACCCGGTTCCAGGGGCAGACGGCGTCGCACAGGCCGCACTGGAAGCACAGCTTGAAGATTTCGCCGCCGGCCTCCTTGATCTCGTCGATTACTTCCTTGAAGGGGGCTACTGTTTCCACTGTCTCAACCGATCCTCTGTATGCGTGTCTTTATGCGGTCGGGGTCCCCTCAGTCCTCCTTGGACATGCGGGCCAGGGCGTCCAGCATCTTGTCCATGCCGAACTTGCTGGCCAGCGACTCCAGGCCGACCTCCAGGTCCTCGAGTTCCCCGGCCTCCTCCTCTTCGGGCGCCTCTTCTTCACGCTCCATGACGACCAGGGCCTCGGCCAGGCACACCTTGACGCACCAGGGCTCCTCCTCGCCCTCGCACATGTCGCACTTGAGGGGCAGGCCCGAGTCGGGTTCCTTGAAGTCCTCGCGCGAGGGGCAGGAGGCGCGGCAGAAGGCGCATTCGTCGTATTCCTTGCCGTCGATGACGTACTTGTCGCGGCCGGCGCACTCGGCCACGGTGTGCTCACCGGCGTACACGGGGATGTAGATGTCCTTGAGCGGGTCGCGGATTACCCGGATACGGGCCCGGGCCGGGTTGTTGCTGCCGAACTTGGGGTCGGCGTGATAGGCGGAGCAGATGACTTCGCAGGCCCGACAGCCGTCGCACTTGTCCGCATCGATGACGATGGTCTTGATGGTTTTCTTCTTTTTCTCAGCGTTCACGGTCGTCACTCCCTGCCTTGAGTTCTACTCTTGTTCCGCCGCGGCCGTCTCCGCAACCGCATCCTCGTCCTCCTTGAGGATACCCCGCTCGATGAAGTCCCGGCTGACGTAATCCAGGTCCAGTTCGTCCAGGGTCTCTTTGGTGGGTATGCCCTCCCGGTTCCAGCCCTTGTACCGGTAGTAGGTGTCCAGCAGCTTCTTCTCCAATTCGGGGAAGCGCTTTTTCCAGTGGTTTTCGGGCGGCTTGTCGTCCCTGCGCCGCATGCCGCGCCGGATGTTGATGGCGCGCACCAGCGTGCGATAGCGCTTGGCGGCCTGCGAGAGCTTCTCTTCGTCCATGTCGATGCCGGCGCCGGCCGAAATGAATTTCGGGTAGTTGTGGATGTGATAGGGCGGCTTGAGCGGGAAGGACGAGAGGCCCGCGCACATGCCCAGGGCGTCGTCGATGTAGTGCATCTTCTCCTGCCAGTCGACGATGTCGCAGGTCATCTCCACCGTGGGGTAGAAGGGAATCGAGTTCTCGCCGCGCGGTTCCCAGTCCAGGAAGTACTGCTTGAACTTCTCGTCCGGCACCTGGAACCAGTCCTTGACGAACTCCTCGCGCTGTTCGCGCTTGGGAAAGGGCGCCTGGGGGAACTGCCCCTCGATCTGGGTGATGTTGATCTTCTCGCCGGTGCTGTACATCAGGAAGTAGATGGGGTTGAGCATGGACAGCTTCAGCGGCAGCTGCTCGTGCTTCTTGATGGTGTTGTGGTCGTATTCTTCGGCGCCGCGGCCGATCTTGCGCGCCGCCCAGTAGGTGCCGTCGGCCAGCACGTCGCCGATGCCCTCGCGGCGCACGATCTTGTCCAGCAGCCAGTAGAAGCGCTCCTCGTTGTCGGACGGAAAGCCCGGCATGTCCTCGTCGGTCAGGATGCCGTTCTCGTAGAGCTCCACCGCGAAGGCCATCACCTGGGGCGCCGAGTAGCCGTCCACGCCGTACTCGGTGGCGCGCTGGGCGATGCGCAGGCCGAACTCCAGGTCCGACATGGCGGCCATGGTATAGGTCAGCTTGGTGAAACACTTCATCATGTAGGTTGGCACGCCCGGCAGCGAGAGCGTGGCGCCGCACTTGAGGTGGCAGTTGAAGCAGCTGATGAGGCGCTTGCGCGCCCCTTCCAGGGTTTCCTCCCACTGCTTGGCGACCTCTTCGGTCCAGAAACCCTTCCTGCGCACCCGCGAATTGCCCCACGAGAAGTTCTCGGTGTGCCACTTCTCGTCGTGCACCGCCATTTCCTGGGGCGAGCCCAGCCGCGCCAGGATGGGCATGACCCCCGGGATGGGGTGCTCTTCGCGCCACTTGATGTAGTCGAGCACCTCCAGGCACAGCTGCAGGTACTCCTCGGGGCGCGCCACCTGGATGTCGTTGGTGCCGCGCACCGCGATGGCCTTAACGCCCTTGTCGCCCATGACGGCGCCGATGCCGCCGCGGCTGGCACTGGCACGGCCCTGCTCGATGGAGGCGTAGAAGACCCGGTTTTCGCCGGCCAGGCCGATGGCCGCCACCTGGGCCTTGGGCTCGTTGAGCTCCTGCTTGATGAGTTCGGCGGTCTCCAGGGCGCCCTTGCCGCGCAGGTGAGCGGCGTCGCGGATCTCCACCTTGTCGTTGTGGATCCAGATGTAGACCAGGTCGGGCGATTTGCCCCGCAGGACGACCTTGTCCCAACCGGCGTACTTGAGCTCCGGCGCCCAGAAGCCGCCCATCATGGAAAAAGCCATCAGGTTGGTCTGGGGCGATATGGTGGAGACGATGGTGCGGTTGCAGCCCGTGGCCGGCGTGCCGCACAGCAGGCCGGCGGCGAAGATGAGCAGGTTGTCGGGCGAGAAGGCTTCCACTTCGGGGGGGACGCGGTCCCACAGGATCTTGGCGTTGGTGCCCAGGCCCCCCAGGTAGAGCTCGGTGTCCCGGCGGTCGGTGGCCACTTTCTCGATGTTGCCGCGGGTCAGATCGATTTCCAGATTAAACCCTGTCTCTGCGTACCTCATTTTTGTCCCCTTTTAATAGCCTGAATTCACTGCGACCCTGCACGGATCGTCTATTCTCCGGGCCGACCCGCGAAAGGCGCCTCGAATACCCCGGGAAGCGCGACGTGCGGAGCGCACGCGGGCAGCCGTGGGGCCGGCCTTTTTATCCTTGATTACAATGTAGCTACTATGTAGTTATATCGGCCGCCGATGTCAAGAGAAAAATGTCCGCTCGGCCGTGGGGTGGCTGCGTGGGAAAATCGATTGCAAAACAGGCGCTTGGATCCAGCGCCCTTTCAAGCTGCGATGAGCGCCAGCGAAACGGCCGTGGTCAGCAGCCCGAAGCGCTGACGCGGCCGCAGGCGCTCCAGGAGGATAAAGCGCGCCAGCACCACGGTGGCCACCGGGTAGACGGCCGACACCAGGATCACGGCCACGTCCAGCCGGCCGGAGCGCGAGGCCAGGGCGAAGAAGGTGTTGCCCACGGCGTCCATGACCCCGGCCAGCGCCACCCGGGGCAGGGGGCCCCGGGCCGGCGGCGCCAGCTCCCGCCGCGCCGCCAGGATGGCCGCCATGAGGGCGATGGAGGCCGCGCGCGCCGCCACCAGCGGGGCCAGCACGGCCTGGCTGCTGGCGCGGTCGATGAAGATGAAGAACAGGCTGAAGCACACCCCCGAGACGGTCGCCAAGCCCAGTTCGGTGGCGGTGATGCCGCCCCGGGTGCGCGTGGACGAAAACAGCCACACCGAGAAGACGGCGCCGGCGAAGCCCGCCAGCTGGGTGGTGCGGGGCATGCCCTCGGTGAAAAAAGCGAAGATCACCGGCCCCACGGCCGTCACCACGGCCGAGACCGGCGCCACCATGCCCATGCGGCCCACGGCCAGGCCGCGGTAGAGGGCCGCCAGCCCCAGCGCGCCGCAGGCCCCGGCCAGCCCGCCCCACAGCAGGTACACCCCGCCGGGCGTGCCGCCGCCCAACGCCAGGTGAATGCCCAGCAGGAGCAGTCCGCCGATGACCTGGGAGTACAGGATCACCGAGAAAACGCCGGTCTCCCTGGCGGCCAGCCCGCCGCTGAAGTCCCCGGCGCCCCAGGCGAACCCCGATCCCAGGCCGTAGGTGATGGCCAGTGTCTCCGCCGAATTCATTGCTGCGCCCGTTTCCTCTCCTGTCTTCTCGTGGTTTACCCGTGGTCGAACCGGGTGCCGGCACCCGGGCGGCGGCTTCCCGTTTGTGCGGGGCAGGGCAATCGCACATGACCATCTTTTTGCCGGAAGCCATGCCTGCAGCCTGCCCCCCGGTGAGGGCCGGCATCGTCTGCGCTCCGTGAGCCCCGGCGAAGATGCTCCGGCCGCCAGCGCTGGATGGCGGGGAACGCGCTCGCGCTCAGGCCGTTGGCCTTTCTTCACGCACCGCCGGCCTGCGTATCTTTTTCCGTCGGTTCTCCAACTGCGCTCCGCCGATACCGGCCCGCTCCTCACACCGGGCGGGTCCGGGCGGCGGAGGGTTCCGCATCACGCCTGCCAACGGCTGCTCGTGATCACCCGGCCGTGCGGGTCTTCGCAGGTTTCCCAAATCGCGCCGGGTGTGCTACTCTACTGCCGGTCCGCCGGCCAGGCAAGACCTAATTCAGGCCCTGATTTGGACCGGCGGCCAAAGCCGGCTGTAACGTCCACGTTGACCGCAATCCAGAAAGAAAAGATAAAATTGACCCCCTTCCTTCACTTTGTGCCTTTGTATTTTTGTGCCTTTGCCCTTTCGCCCCTTTCATGCAAAGCCGGAAGGGCCTCATGATGATGACCGCCTTACCAACGTAAGGCCCCAACCGTTTCCTTGAGGACGCCATGAAGAGTTACCGCAAAGAACTGTGGTTCGAGGTGCCCGCGCGCCGGGCTTTCATCAACATCACCCCCGAGGTCGAGCGTTGCCTGCACGAGAGCGGCATCCGCGAGGGACTGGTGCTGGTCAACGCCATGCACATCACGGCCTCGGTGTTCATCAACGACGACGAACCCGGCCTGCACCACGACTACGACGTGTGGCTGGAGAAGCTGGCGCCCCACGAGCCGGTCTCGGGCTACCGCCACAACGTGGGCGAGGACAACGCCGACGCCCACATGAAGCGCCAGATCATGGGCCGCGAGGTGGTGGTGGCCGTCACCGACGGCCGCCTGGATTTCGGCACCTGGGAGCAGATCTTCTACGGCGAGTTCGACGGCCGCCGCCGCAAGCGCGTGCTGGTCAAGATCATCGGCGAGTAAAGGTCGCTTCCACGCAGAATCGAAAGGGTTATTTCAAGCAGCCTGTTGCATGAACGGGTGAGCCAAGCGTGCGGTTTGGCCCCCGGGGCGGACAGGCATCGTCTGCGCTCCGTGAGACCCGGCGGGGATGCTCCGGCCGCCGGCGCTGAAAGGCCGAAACCCGCTGCGCCCAGACAGTCGGCCTTTCCTGACGCGCCGCCGGCCTGCGCATCTCTTTCCCGCCGGTTCTCCAACTGTGCTCAGCCGATACCTGCCCGCCGCTCACCCGTGGGTAGATCCGAACAGTGAAGAGCGCCGCCGGCACGCAGGCCGGCTGCCGGTGGTGAATGCCCCGTTACGGACGTGCTTCGTACTCGACAAAAAGCCTGAAATACGGTACACAGCAGGCGGCGGCATCTCCTGACGACAACCCCCTGCTCCTGGAGCGCAGCGTGACGCGAGGCGCCTTCATCAGCTACAGCTACGCAGACCGTGACTTCGTGCACCGCCTGGCCGAAGGCCTCCGGCGGAACGACATCCCCGTGTGGTTCGACGAAGACGAGCTGGCCCCCGGAGACTCCATCATCGGTGCCATCGGAGCGGGCATCGACCGCACGGACTTTCTCATCGTGGTGCTCTCGCCCGCCGCGGTGGCTTCGGGTTGGGTGGCCGAGGAGCTGCGCATGGCCCTGCACAAGGGTATTTCCGGGCGGAAGGTGACCGTCATCCCGGTGCTGCGCGAAGACTGCGAGATCCCCGGCTTCCTGCGCGACCGCAAGTACGTGGACATGCGCCCCGCTGCCGACTACGCCGCCGGCCTGGAGAAGCTGGTGCGCCGCCTGCGGCGGGACCTGGAACTGGCCGCGGCCCTGCCGGGTTTCATGAAGGACTTGGAAGCGCACGAGGCCGGCTTGCGGCGGCGCATCCGGGAGGGCTTTTGCGAGGACGTGCCCTACTATGTCCCCTTGGCCGGCGAGACCACCGAGCCCGCCGACCGGGATGCGGCCTGCGCGCCGGACCGCTCGGCCCGCCGGCGGCGCATGCGGCCCGAGTACCGCGCGTGGATCGGGGAGGGCCGCGAGATGCGGCGGGTGAAGCTGGCGACCCTGCGCGAGGGCGTGGACAAGTACCCCTGCATCATCCTGCTGGGAGAGCCCGGCTGCGGCAAGACCGCCGCCCTGCGGCACCTGGCCTACCGGCTGGCCGGCGAGCCCGGCCGCCTGCCCCTGCCCCTGGCGCTTTCCGGGTTCGGGCCGCACACCGCCCTGGAAGATTTCATCCTGCGGGGCCTGAGCGACACCCTGGACCCCGGCAAGTGGCACTGGGGCATGCCGCAGCTGGCGGCGCACCTGGACTCCCTGCTGGAGTCCGGCCGCCTCTTCCTGCTGCTGGATGCTTTAAACGAGATGCCCCACCGCGGCTACCGGCGGCGGGTGGAGGAACTGCGCCGCTTCATCGACCGCTTGCCGCCGCCCCCGCCCACGGGTTGGAAGGAGACCACGGTGCTGGCCGCCGTCTCCGACCCGCAGGTGGCGCTGCAGGTGCGCATCGCCGCCGGCGAGGTGCTGGCCTGGAGACCCGCGCATCGGGGAGGTGGACCCGGGATGGGTGGAAATGGGCGGAAGCGGAAAATCGGCAGGAGCCCCGCTATTGGCAGGACGCGGCGTGGAACACCCCCAACCGGCCGGTGGTGGGCGTCGGCTGGTACGAGTGCGCGGCCTTCTGCCGCTGGCTGGCCGCCGGGACCGGCCGGCCCTGGCGCCTGCCCACCGAGGCCGAATGGGAAAAGGCCGCCCGGGGAACGGACGGGCGCGCGTATCCCTGGGAAGGCGCGTTCGACCCGCGGCGCCTGAACAGCGGGGATGGGGACCAGGTGGTTTCCGCCACCACACCGGTGGGTATTTACCCCACCGGCGCCAGCCCTTTCGGCTGCCTGGACATGGCGGGCAACGTCTGGGAGTGGACCGTCAGCCTGTGGGAAAGAGCTTTGAGAGAGCCCGATTTCCGGTACCCTTACCGACCCGATGACGGCCGGGAAGATCCGGAGGCTTCAGAGGATGTAAAACGGGTGTTGCGCGGGGGCTCCTGGGACCTCTGCCGGGTCGGCGCGCGTTGCGCCTACCGCTACAGGAACTTCCCGCGCAGCCGGAACGTCCTCAGCGGGTTTCGGGTGGTGTTTTCCCCCATCTCTGCCCTCTGGTCCTCTGCGCTCCGGCGCTCTGGAAAAGGGCGGAAAGAGGTTGCTTATGGGAAAGATGTACGACAGGATCTGCAGCTGGGAGAACCTGGACATGGCCCATCGCAGGGCCGCCGGGGGAAAGCGCGGGAGAAGCGCGGCGGCGGCCATCGAGTATCGGCTGGCCGACAACCTGATCGAGCTGCAGCGGGAACTGGTGAACAGGACCTACCGGCCTGGGGTCTACCATTCCTTTTTCATCCACGATCCCAAGCGGCGGCTCATCAGCGCGGCTCCTTTCCGGGACCGGGTGGTGCACCACGCACAGTGCAACGTGATCGAGCCGGTTTTCGAACGCGGCTTCATCCCGGATTCCTACGCCAACCGGGTCGGAAAGGGAACCCACTGAGCCCTGGATCAGGACCAGTTCTTTGCCCGGCGGTGACCTACCCGTACAACGTGGCCGGCGACCTGCACCTGGAGGCGGTGCAGAGCCGGGAAGAGGCGGTCCGGCAGCTGGAGAAGCTGGCGGCGGAGGTGCGGCGGGCCGTGGAGGCCGGGGTGATCGAAGGCGACGCGGGCGACGCCGCCCGGGAGCACCTGGAGCGGGCGGCCGAAGAGGCCGCGCAGGAGACGCCGGACAAAGAGGGCATCCTGGCGCACGTGGACCGCGCCAGGACGGTTGTCGAGGGCGTGTCGGCCGCCGGCGGCCTGCTGGATGCGCTGGTCAGGGCCGTCGAGATGGTACGGAACTTATTCTGACGATGTCCGGTTGCGTCTTGCACCGGAAAGAGGAGGGGGAAGCCGGGCGACCGGCCCTGAGAAATCTCGTTTC
>CAYZCL010000105.1:0-20080 GCA_964476595.1 uncultured Desulfobacteraceae bacterium | reverse complement strand
TGGTGGCGCCCACCGGATCTACCAGGACCCGGATCTCGTGCAGCCCGTCGATCATGGCGGTCAATGCGGCGTCGTCCAGGGTCAGGCGGTCGATCATGGCCGGGCTGAGACCCTGTTCCCGGGCCTTGGCCAGATCCCGTTGGTTTTCGGCCCGGATCTCGGCGGCCCGTTCACCCAGGAGATCGCCGATGCGTCGCAGCACCTCGTTTTTCTGCGATGCGGGGCAGCGGGCCATTTCCCGCGCGGCGTTGCGGGCCGCCCGGGCCATTTCGGTGATGGTGACGTCGATATCCATGTTTCCGCCCTTTCCGGTCGATTCGGCCGTGGGTCCGGCACCCTGTCGGCCGGGTTATTGAATGGTTTAAGGGTGTTCTGCTTCGAACGTGATGGTCAGGTTGTCGCGGTGGATGACCTCGTCGAAGGGCTTGTGCCCCAGGCGCTTCTCGATCTGGTCCGAGCGCAGCCCCTTGATGCGGGCGATGTCGGCGTGCGAGTAATTGACCAGTCCGATGCCCAGCACGCGCTGCTGCGGATCCACAAACTCCACCGGCGCGCCCACTTCGAAGCGCCCCCGAACCGCCACGATGCCGCTGGGCAGCAAGCTCTTGCCGTTTTCCAACACCGCCCGGGCGGCGCCCTCGTCGACGACGATGACGCCCTCGGGTTTGATCGAGTAGCCGATCCAGCTCTTGCGGCTGGTCAGCCGGCGGCGGCGCGGGGCGAAAAAGGTCCCCGCGGCCTCGCCCGCGAAAATCGCCGGCAAAACGTCCTCACGGCGGCCGTTGGCGATGATCATCGGGATGCCGGCGGCGGTGACCTTGCGGGCCGCCCGGATCTTGCTGAGCATTCCGCCGGTACCCAGGGGGCCCGCGATGCCGCATGCGTAGTCCTCGATGTCCTTTCCGAACGCGGTCACTTCCGGGATCAGGCGCGCGTTTGCGTGCCGGCGGGGATCCCGGTCATACAGGCCGTCGATGTCCGTCAGATTGACAAGCACGTCGGCGTCCATCAGCAGGGCCACGATGGCCGACAGGTTGTCGTTGTCTCCGAATTCGATGGACTCCACGGCCACGGTGTCGTTCTCGTTGATGATCGGAATCACCTTCCAGGCCAGCAGCGTATTGAGGGTGTTGCGCGCGTTTAAATAGCGTCGGCGGTTGCTGATGCCGTCCGATGTCAGCAGGATCTGGGCCACCTGGATGCCGTAGCGGTCGAAAGCGTTTTCGTACTCCATGATCAGGCCGGCCTGGCCCACGGCGGACACGGCTTGTCGCCGGGGAACGTCGTCGGGCCGCTTCTCGAGCCCGATTTTGCGCAGGCCGGCGGCCATGGCCCCCGAGGTGACCAGCAGCACCTGGCGGCCGTCGTCGGTCAGGCGGCAAATCTGCCGGGAAATGGACCGCACGGCGTGCAGGTTGAGCCCCTGGTCCGCAGTGAGCACGTTGCTGCCCACCTTGACCACCACCCGCCGGGCGCGGTTCAGGATCGTCTCGCGGCTACGCTCGGGAGGGCTCATGGTCCAGCACTTTCACGATCCGGGACAGCAGGGTGCGCACGCCGGTGCCCTCCAGGGCCGAGACGCGCAGCACGGCCTTTTCCGCCAGGGCGGCCTCGAAGGCTTCCGCCGCGGCGGTCGTGTCCGGCCGGTCGATCTTGTTGAGCACCACGATCTGCGGCTTTTCCGCCAGGGCGTGGTTGTAGAGTGCCATCTCGCGGTTGATGGTGCGGTAGGCCTTCAGGGGGTCGCCGGGATCCACCCCGGAGACGTCGACGAGGTGCACCAGTACCCGCGTGCGTTCGATGTGGCGCAGGAAACGGATGCCCAAGCCGGCGCCCTCGTGGGCGCCTTCGATGAGCCCGGGGATGTCGGCCACCACGAAGGGGTCGCTCCAGTCCGTGTGCACCACGCCGAGGTGCGGCGTGAGGGTGGTGAAAGGGTAGTCGGCGGTCTTGGGCCGTGCCGCGGAGATGGTGCGGATGAGGGTCGACTTGCCGGCATTGGGAAGCCCCACCAGGCCCACGTCGGCCAGCAGCTTGAGTTCGAGTCGGATTTTGCGGACCTGTCCGGGTTCTCCGGGTTGGGCGTGTCGCGGGGTGCGGTTGGTGGACGACTTGAAACGGGCGTTGCCGCGGCCGCCGCGGCCGCCGCGGGCCAGCACGAGGGTTTCGCCGGGGTGGACGAAATCCCGGATCAGCTCGCCGCTCTCGGCGTCGCTGACCAGTGTGCCCGGTGGGATCTCGATGACGATGTCGGTGCCGCTGCGGCCGGTTTTCTGTTTCCCCTGGCCCGGCATACCGTTGCGCGCCTTGAAGTGCTGTCGGTGTCTGAACTCGTAAAGGGTGCGCTTCTGGGAAGAGGCCCTCAGCACGACGCTGCCGCCGTCGCCGCCGTCGCCGCCGTCGGGCCCCCCCTTGGGAATGAATCGTTCACGGCGGAAACTCACGCATCCGGCGCCGCCGCGTCCGGATTCCACCGTGATCACCGCTTCGTCAATGAATTTCACTGCTCATAGACGCTGACTTTTTTGCGCGAACGTCCCAGGCGTTCGTAGGCGACGACGCCGTCGATCTTGGCGTAGAGCGTGTAGTCCTTGCCGACCCCCACGTTTTCACCGGGGTGGATGTGGGTGCCCAGTTGGCGGACCAGGATATTGCCGGCCCTGACGCGCGTGCCGCCGTAACGCTTGACGCCCCTGCGCTGGCCGTTGCTGTCGCGGCCGTTCTTGGAACTGCCGCCTGCTTTCTTGTGTGCCATTTTCGTCTGCTCCTTGCGATTCGCCGCCCGCCGGCGGGGGCGGGCGGGAAGGTGAAATCAAAACCGGTGGTGTTCGGGGTCGTCTAGACCTGGATGCTGTCGATGCGCACGGCCGTGAACAGCTGGCGGTGGCCCTGTTTGCGGCGGTAGCGCTTGCGGCGCTTGTATTTGAAAACCAGGACCTTCCTGGCCTTGCCCTGCTCGACGATGTGCCCGCTGACCAGAGCGTTGTCCACCACGGGCGTGCCCACCTGGACGTTGTCTCCATCGGCCAGCATCAGCACCTGGTCGAAGGATACCGCTTCGCCGACGTCGCCCGCTATTTTCTCGACCCTGAGAATATCTCCCTCTCGGACCTTGTACTGCTTTCCGCCCGATGCAATCACCGCGTACATGTTTTGAACCTCCCGGTTGGTATTCATGAACGAACCCTAGTTCTTGGCTTGAAAATTAATAATTATCATTCTAATGCCTGACTTTGTCAAGGAAAAATTGTATTCGGGGGTGCCGCCGAAACGGCCGCGCCTTCATAACGCAAAACCGCCCGCTTGGCAAGAGGCGGATGGGAGGGGCGCTCGGGGATGGGCGGACGGGCGTGATGAGCCCGCCCGCGGTCGCGGGAAAGGATGCTGCGGCCGTCAGGCCGAAGCCGAATCCGGTGGTTCCTCGGCCTGCAGCGCTTCGCGCGCTTTTTCGATGGCGCTGCGCACCTCGTTGAGTTCGAAGGGCTTGGCGATGAAGTCGAAGGCGCCCTTGGCCAGGGACTCGCGCGCCAGCTCGAGGGTGGCGTAGCCGGTGATCATGATGAACTTGGTGCGCGGGCTGCGGGCCATGACGTGCTCCAGCAGCGAGATGCCGTCCATGTCGTCCATGCGGATGTCGGTGACCACGATGTCGAAATCCCGCTCGTCCAGCCGCGCTTTGGCCTGGAGCGGGTCCACGAACACCTCCACGTAGTGTCCGTTCTTGGTCAGCGCCTTTTCCAGGCGCTGACCCACCACGGTCTCATCGTCGAGCACCAAAATGTTGAGTTGGTCGTCCATGGCATTGTCCCCCTTTCGTGGATATCCCCGGCCCGGCGGGAATCCCGGATGTGTCTCGGACCGTCACCCCGTTTTGGTGCCCTGCGCCGAGACGGCGGTGAACTGCAGGGTTTTCTGGATCTCCCGGCGCTGGCGGTAGGCGCGGGTGACGAAAAACAGGATCACCAGGCAGCCGGTGATGCCGCTGGCGAACAAGAAAAACTTGCTGACCAGGTTGAACCAAGTGTCCCAGCGCGGATCGATGGCCAGCAGCCCCAGCTGTCGCAGGTACACCGGTATGGCGATCATGCGGCTGAAGACGCACAGCAGGATGATCAGGCTGGTGACCAGGCGGATGATCTTTTCGTTGACCACCTTGACGCCATAGACCCCCAGGTAGATGCCCAGCAGCGATCCCAGGTAGAGCAGCATCACCAGGCGGATGTCCACGAAACCCTGGAAGGCGTAACTGACGGCGCCATAGGCCCCCATGAACATGGCCAGGAAAAGCTCGGTGCCGGTGGCCACGGCCGTGGGGATGCCGAAAATGTAGATCATGGCCGGCACGCCGATGAAACCGCCCACACCGATGGTGCCGGCCAGGTAGCCGGTGGCGATGCCCACGATCATCAGGATCCACAGACTGACCTTACGGTCGGCCACCTTGAAATAAATCATGGGCGGCAGGTTGAAGCGGGCGAAGAAATCGGCGATGCGCGTCGAAGGCCCCGAAGAGTCGCCGTCGGCGCCCCGCGAGCCGATGATGTCCTTGAGCATGGACAGGGCCACGAACAGCAGGATGGTGGCGAAGACGATGCTGATGTACAGGTTGGCCCCGGCGCCTTTGGCGGCCCCGTGACCGGCCCCGCCGCGGAAGAGCATGCTGTTGATCCACACCGCCAGCTGGATGCCGATGATGGCGGTGGCCAGGAGGAACGCCGCCAGCTTCTTGTCCACGTTGCCGGCTTCGCCGTGCTTGCGCGAACCGATCATGGCCTTGCCGAACTTGTGGGTGATGTTGCTGGCCACGGCCACCACGCCGGGCACCCCCAGGTTCATCATGCCGGGCGTCATGAAAAAGGCTCCGCCGCTGCCGATGAAGCCGCTCAGGACGCCGCCGATGAATCCCAGCAGCACCACCTGCAGGCCGGTGCCCAGGTCGATGGAGAGAAAGTGGATCACCATATCGTGCATGTTGCCTCCTTAGCGTTCAGGATGAAAATCGCCGTCGCCCGTGCGGTCCCCCCCGGTCAGTCGATGCCGATCAGCTTGAGCAGCAACCCCGTCACGGTGCTGTAACAGTAGGCCACGAAGGGTACGAACAGGAACACGGCGATGGGCGCCACCCACTTTAGCCGGGCGTGCATCTCGCCGCCCAGGAAGTTCAGGATGGGATCCTGGAACGAAAAGACCACGGCGTAGATGCAGACCACCAGTGCGGCGAAAAAAGCCAGCCGCAGGGCCTGTTTCCTGCGGAACAGGAATCGCGAGGCCATCTCCTCGCAGGTGATCACCGGTACCTTGAGCCGTTCGCGGATGACCAGGGCCAGTTCGCGGGTGTTGCGCTGGCGCGCCTCCTTTCCCTTTTCCAGGAACAGGTCCCCCAGCGCCACCAGCGACAGGTTGCTGTTGACCTCGATGGCTTCCAGCAGGTCGCTGCGCTCGCCGCAGATGGTCAGGCCGCCGGCCGATCGCCCCGCCGAGATTAGTTCCTCCAGCGCCCGTGCCAGCCCGCCGTCGTCCCCCGGGGGCCGCGGGCGGTCGTCTTCCACCCCGCCGGTGTACGCGCTTTGCCGCCGTGCCGCACCGGGCCGATCCGTGTCGGCCGCGGCGGTGGCCTGGTCTTCCATGGCGGCTTTTTCGGCCGGGATGTAGCGCAGCAATTCCACGGCGGCGCCCCAGCGGCCGGCCAGCTCCAGGATCTGGGCGAAGTCTCTCGAGGACGGGTCGAAGTTCTCCTGGATGCACAGGATGACCGATTCGGCCATGGTGCACATGCACTCGCGGGCGCCCTCGAGGTCCTTGAGAACCGAGGTGATGGCGCGGTCGTCCACCTCCTGGCGCGGCCGGTAGGTGACCGTGATCACGCTGTTGGCGGCCCGCACGCCGAGGTCGGCCGAACGGGTGCGTTCGTCGAAAGCCAGCTTGAGGATGGCGCGCGCCGTCAGGTCCACGTCTTGCATGGCCTGCAGGCTCACCGGCGAGGGCCGGAACTCGGGCAGGTTGGCCATGTCGCACAACACGGTCGCCGCACTGCTCAGGCTCATGGTCTGCAGGTGCAGGTAGACGTCGTACTGCAGGGGGTCGCGCAGTGACGGCTCGCGGTGGGCGAAGCGGGCCCACTTGTCGATGTCCTCGTCGAGCTGTTCGATGTAGCCGGTGGCCTTTTCCAGGGACAGCCCCAGGTCCTGCATGGCCTTCTTGATGCGCAGGTCCTTGGGCGCCATGACCCCCACCCGCAGTCGGTGATTGACGCCGGGCAGCAGGAGATGGCCGGCGCGGCCCTGGTAGATGAGGTTGCCGTCGCGGGCTTTCTCGCAGATCTTGGCGGTCACGAAGGCCAGGTAGAGTTTCTTCTCGCGGGCCAGCTTCTCGTGCATCCGGGGCGACTTGATGACGGCCAGCTCCAGCCGCCCGAGCTTGATGCCCCGGTCGCGGGCTTCCTCGGCCACCATGTCGCGGTCCAGCAGGGGCCAGCCCGTTTTCTGCTGCAGGCTGCGGGCCAGTTCCTCGCCCATGCCGTGGGGTGCGCTAGAGATCAGCACGATGGGCATGCCTAGTGCTCCTTTCCCTGTAAACAGTTGAAATGGTAATCATATTTTTTCTTGACCTCGATGAATTGAATCGAGACGCGTGACCGGATGCGACGGATGGCGGGTCCATGCGGGCCCGTGCTGTCGTCGGCGTCGTAGACCACCAGGTCGATGTCGGCCTCGTCGATCAGCGCGGTGACCTCCTCTTCGAAGGCCCCTTCCGCCACCCGGAAGGTCACCGGTAACGACTCCTGGCGGGCGTCGCGGGTGATGTTGCGCAGCGCCTCTTCCAGCCAGTTGCCCCCCCGCGGCCCGCGGCCGGGCGCCTTGAAGTACAGCACGGTGATCCTGGCACGGATGCGTTCGGCCAGCGAGAAAGCGTGGTAGGCGGCATTCAGTCCTCTGGTGGCCGGTGTGAAGAGGACCAGGATTTTCTTCTGGTGGGTCACGTCGCCTCCCTGGATTGGGCACGGAATCACGGTGGCCGTCCCGGTTTGCACCGCACCTGCCGGCGGTCACCGTGTATCGGGAGTACCAAGAATCGTGCCAGACTATCTTTTTGGTGTTAATTCAAAATGTTGTGTGGTCTGACAAAAAACAGAAAAAAGAATACACTGTTTCATAATGAGACAAAACAGGTGGGGACCGCCGTCATGCGGTGTTTTTTTAGATTGTTTCCAAGTTCTTGAAGATTTGTTTCAAAATGAAATGATGCAGAGCGGGGGGTTCACTCCAGTCCGTAGCGCTTGATCTTGCGCCACAGCGTGGTGCGCGGAATCTTCAGGATTTCAGCCGCCGCGGCCTTGTGGTGGTGGGTCTTGAGCAGCACCTGGCGGATGTATTCGCGCTCCTTTTCCTCCAGCGAGGGCCAGTCCTCGATGTCGGCGCTGCTGATGGACAGCTTCTGCAGGTCCGGCGGCAGGTCGGTGCTGCGGATGGTCTCATGGTCGCCCAGGGCCACGGCCCGCTCGATGATGTTCTCCAGTTCGCGCACGTTGCCGGGAAAGGGGTAGTGTACCAGGATCTCCACGGCCTCGGGGTCGACGCCCCGGATGCGCTTGCCGAAGATGCGGTTGTATTTGGACAGGAAATGGCGGATCAGCAGGGGGATGTCCGTCTTGCGTTCCCGCAGGGGCGGCAGGCTGATGACCACCACGTTGAGCCGGTAGTAGAGGTCCTGGCGGAATTTCTTCTTGGCCACGGCCTCCTTGAGATCCTGGTTGCTGGCCGCGATCAGGCGCACGTCGACGGGAATGGGCTTGACGCCGCCCACCCGGATCAGGGTTCGCTCCTGGACGAAACGCAGCAGTTTGACCTGCATTGCCATGGGCATGGCGCCGATTTCGTCCAGGAAGATGGTACCCCGGTGGGCCGACTCGATCAGCCCGATCTGGGTTTCGTTGGCGCCCGTGAAGGCGCCCCGTTCGTGCCCGAAGAGTTCGTTGGCGCACAGCTCTTCGGTGAAGCTGCCGCAGTTGAAGGAGATAAAGGGGTTGTCGCGCCGCAGACCCTGGAAGTGCAGCGCGCGCGCCACCAGCTCCTTGCCCGTGCCGCTTTGGCCCTGGATGAGCACGTTGCAGTTGAGGTGCGACACCTTGCGGATCAGGGCGCGGATCTCCTGCATCTGGCGGCTGTGACCGATGAGCTCCATCTGGTGGTGCCGGGGAAAGAGGGCCCTCTCCAGGGCCTCCTTCTCGCGGGTCAGGCGTACCTTTTCCATGGCCCGCATGGCCAGGTTGCACAGTTCCTTCATGTTGAGCGGCTTGGTTGCATAATGAAACGCCCCGCTCTGGATGGCGCGGATAGCGGTCTCGATGCTGCTGTAGGCCGTCATGAGGATCACCTCGGTTTCCGGGGCCCGCGCCTTGACGGCCTCCAGCACCTCCAGGCCGTCCATTCCCGGCAGCCGCAGGTCGCACAGCACCAGGTCAAAGGGCGTGCGTGTCATTTTTTTCAACGCCGATTCCCCGTCGCTGAAGGTTTCCACGCGGCAGCCGGACTTTTCCATGGCCCGCCGGATCTCGCGGCAGGCCACGGCCTCGTCGTCGATGACGGCGATGCGCGCCGATTCGCATTCGTCATGTGGCGTCATGCGGATCTCCAACCGGCAGTCGGATGATGAAACGGGCCCCCCGGCCGGGGGCGCTGCGCACCTCGACCGTGCCGTTGTGCTTGCGGATGGTGTTGTAGGTCACCGACAGCCCCAGGCCGGTGCCCTCGCCCTCCTTCTTGGTGGTGAAGAAGGGGTCGAAGATCTCGTTGATCTTGTCGGAGGGGATGCCGACGCCGTCGTCGATGACCTCGATGGTCACCTGGGGGTCGTTCTCCCGGCGGGTGATCACCACCTTGATTTCCCCGCCCTTTTCGGCCTTTTCCCCGATGGCGTGCACGGCGTTGAGGAAAAGGTTGATAAAGACCTGCTGAAAGCTGTTTTTTTCCAGATAGAGGGGCGGCAGGTCGCCGTGCACCTCCTTGCTGAAGCGGATGCGGTGGAAGCGCAGTTCGTTGCGGATCAGGGCCGCCGTCTTGTCCACCAGTTCCCCCAGGTCGACGTTTTCGTGGCGGTGGGGGGTGGTGCGCGAAAATTCCAGCAGGTTTTTAACAATACCGCTGGCCCGCCGGCTCTGCTCGATGAGATCCCGGTAGAGGGAGTGGCGTTCGGCGTGGTCCAGATCCTCTTCGTCCTCGATGAGCGCCTGGGCCACCAGGGAGATGTTGTTGATGGGGTTGTTCAGCTCGTGGGCGATGCCCGAGGTGAAGGTGCCGATGGCGGCCATCTTGCGCGACTGCACCAGCTGGTCGCAGCGGGTGTCGATTTCGCGGGCCATCTTGTTGAAGGCGCGGAACAGGTCGCTGATTTCGTCCTGTTCCTGGGGGGGCAGGTCCACGGGCCGGTAGTTGTTCTGCATGACCAGTTCGGTGGCCGATTTCATCCGCGCCAGGGGCCCCAGGATACGGGTTACCAGCAGGCGGTAGCTGAGCACCGCGATGAAAAAGAAAAACCCCATGAAAACCACCAGGATGGCCATCAGGCGATACAGGATGGCCTGGCTGCTCTGGCGTTCGATGCGCGAGAACCGGGTGGCGTCGTCCACCAGCCGGCGGGCCTGGCGGCGGATGGCCTCGATCTGTTCGCGCGTCACCTCGCCGGGCAAGGCGGCCATTGCCGGGGTGAGCAGCGACTCGTACTTTTCCAGGTCGCGTCCGAAGACCTCGTAGTCCCGGCGTCCCTTCAGGCGGATGATGGTGTCGGCCAGTTCCCGGTAGGTTTCCTCGGTCTTTCGGAGGTACAAGAGGATCTTGTCTCGGCTCTGGGTATCTTTGAAGAAGAGCAGGTTCTTCTCGTAGCGGCGAAGTTCCAGCACGTTGTCGAGCAGATCGTCAAAGCGCTCCACCGTCACCAGCCGATGATACAGGTCGAAAGAGTTGGCGATGTAAAGCATCGTCACGATCCCCAGAAACGCGAGGCACAGGCTGAAAAAAAGCTTGATTTTTCCCCGATAGGTTTTCATGCTGAAGCACTTGGCCGGACGAACCGCGTTTTTCGAAGGGAACGCCCTCACCGGAACATTCCCTTATTTCGCTCCATGCACTTCAAAAGACAAGCGATTTTTTCAGGAAGGCGCAAATTTTGCGCCGCCGTGAACAGGAGGGGCCCATGAGCGCTGCAGGGCACGAACGCCGTCCGGTCTCACAGACCGCCCGCTGCCGGGTGACTTCCTGGCGGCCGGGGCTGGAGGAACCGCTGTCACTGGACCTCATCCGCGAAGCGCCGCTGGCCGTGCAGGTCGAGGGTGCGCCCTATGCGGTCATCATGCGCACGCCCGGCGACGAGATCGCCCATGCCGCCGGCTTCTGCCTGTCCGAGGGCCTGGTGGACAGCCCGGAGGATTTCGGTGCGCTGGCCTTCCACGGGGAGTTCGATCCCCACACGGTCAGCGTGACCCTCACCGTGGACCGGCGCCGCCGGGTGGCCGACTTGCTGGCGCGCCGGGGCACCAACGTCCCGGCCGGCTGCGGGACGTGCGTCCGGGGGGAGGCCGCAGCGTCTTCCCGGATGCCGACACCGCCGCGCGGGGGGTGGCCGGACCTGGCCGGGGCGGTCGACGCGCTGCTGGACTTGGTGCGGCGCCAGCCCCTGCGGGACCGCACGCGCGCCACCCACGCCGCGGCGCTGTGCGGCCGCGACCTGGAAATCCTGACGGTGGCCGAAGACGTGGGGCGCCACAACGCGTTGGACAAGGCCGTCGGGCGGCTGTTTCTGGCGGGCGGCCTGCCGGAGGCGGCGGTACTGCTGCTCTCCTCGCGCATCAGCTGCGACCTGGTGCAGAAGGCCGCCCGGGCGGGGCTGGGCTACGTTTTTTCGATCTCGCGGCCCACGTCGCTGGCCCTGTCGTTGGCCACGTCGCTGGGCATCGCCATCGGGTGCCTTTCGCCCGGCGACGGCCTGTACCTCTTTGACCGCCGGGGGGATGCCGACGCTTCCCCGTGAGCCGGCACGGCCCTCCCGAAAGGCCGGTGCGGTGCAATTGCTTCGCGTGGAACGCCGGAAGCGCTTTACACTTCGGCCGGTTTAGGATAAATGTAACCCTTCAGCGGCAGGAGCGAAAAGAACCGCGGCGGACGACCTGTCCCCTTCTTTTCATCCGTATTGAACACACGGGAAAGTGGAAATCGGCCAACGGTGAGCGGTGAACGCAAAATTCCCCTGGTGATCGCCACCCGCAACGCGGGCAAGATCCGGGAAATCACGGAGCTACTGTCGGGTTTTGCCGTGGACATTCGGAGCCTCGCGGACTTCGGGCCCATTCCCGAAGTGGAGGAGGACGGCAGCACGTTCGACGAGAATGCATACAAGAAAGCCGCTTTCACGGCCCGCGTGCTGGGGCTTCCGGCCCTGGCCGACGATTCGGGGCTGGTGGTCGAGGCCCTGGACGGGGCCCCCGGTGTGCACTCGGCCCGCTGGGCCGGGGAGGCGGCCGACGATGCCGACAGGTGCCGCCTGCTGCTGGAAAAGCTGCGGGGTGTCGAAAACCGGCGGGCGGCATTCGCGTGCGTCATCTCGGTGGCCGTGCCCTCCGGGGCCGCGCTGACCTACGAGGGACGCTGCGAGGGGCTCATCACCGAGCGGCCCGTCGGGGAGAACGGTTTCGGCTACGATCCGGTTTTCTATTACCCGCCCCTGGACAAAACCTTCGCCCAGCTCAGCAGGGCGGAGAAAAACCGCGTCAGCCACCGGGGACGCGCCCTGGCGGAGCTCAGCGCGGAATTCGACAAAGTGCTGGCCTGGATTCGAATGCAAATGCCCGACGAAGCGCCTTTTGACTGTCAAGGAGGCTGAAGAATGATTGCCGACCTCATCCGAAAGAATCGCAGCTGCCGGAGATTCTACCAGAACCGGGAAGTGGACATGGAGACCCTCAAAGGTCTCATCAACCTGGCCCGGCTGTCGGCGTCGGCGGCCAATCTGCAGCCGCTGGCCTATATCGCCTCCTGCGATGCCGATAAGAACGAGAAGATCTTTTCCTGCCTCACTTGGGCCGCCTATCTCAAGGACTGGCCCGGTCCCAAGGAGGGCGAGCGTCCGTCGGCCTATATCGTCGTGATGGGCGACACCACCATCGCCAAGGATTTCGGCTGCGACCACGGCATCGCCGGCCAGAGCATCCTGCTGGGTGCCCGCGAAAAGGGGCTGGCCGGCTGCATGCTGGGGGCCGTAGACCGCAAGCGGCTGCGGCAGCACCTGGACATTCCGGAAAAGTACAAGATTCTGCTGGTCATCGCCCTGGGGGCCCCCAAGGAGGACATCATGATCGAGCCTCTGGGCCCGGACGGCAGCGTCCGCTACTGGCGCGACGAGAAGGGCATCCACCACGTGCCCAAGCGCGCCCTGGCCGACATCATCGTGGCGGCCTACGAGTAACGCAAAGATTCCCGGTCGACGGTCTCCGCGGTGTGCGCCCCGGGGGCGAAAAACCCGCCGCGGCCGTCGCGTCCAGGCCGGGAAGCCAACACTTTTATGCAGGGGGTTTGATTTCATGACGCTAGAACTGAACAAGGGAACCGACATCGCACAGGAAATCGGCGGTATCCAGGACTTGGCGGCCGCCCGCGAGGTCTTCGCACGCTACCTGGACCCGGAGCAGCGCTCCCGGCTCGAGCACATTCAAACCGAGTCCGTGCTGGTGCGCATCGCCAACGCCATCGCCATGTGCACCCCCGCCGGGGTGTTCGTGCACACCGGCTCCGCCGGGGACCGGCAGTACATCCGCGAGCTGTCCCTGAAAAACGGCGAGGAGAAGAAGCTGGCCATGGAGGGCCACACCATTCACTTTGACCTCAAGCAGGAGCAGGGGCGCATCATCGACCGCACCTACTACATCGTCAACCCCGGCGAGCAGATCAACACCCTGGCCCAGAAGATGGAGCGGGCGGCGGCGCTGGCGGACATCCGCGACAAGATGACCGGCATCATGAAGGACAAGACCATGATCATCGGTTTCTACATCCGGGGGCCCGCCGGGGCACCGGTGTCCAACCCGGCGCTGGAGATCACCAGTTCGGCCTACGTGGCCCACAGCGCGGACATTCTCTATCGCCACGCCTACCGGGAGTTCGACCGCGAGGTGGCCGACCGCGGGCACTTCTACACCAACATCCACAGCCAGGGGCTCAACCGGCCCGAGGACCTGCCCAACGCAAGGGTGTTCATGGACCGCAGCTACCGCACCACCTTCAGCTTCAACTGCACGTACGCCGGCAACACCCTGCTGCTGAAAAAGGGCAACCACCGTTTCTCGGTGGACAAGGCCGTTTACCTGGGCGGGGGCCGCGAGCTGTCCGAGCACATGTTCATCACCGGTATCGAGGGCCCCGGCGGCCGGGTGACCTGGGTGGCGGGCGCCGCACCCAGCGGCTGCGGCAAGACCACCACCGCTATGGCCGGCACCTGGTTCGTGGGCGACGACCTGGCGCAGATGTGGATCAGCGCGGACGGCAGCGTGCGCTCGATCAACCCCGAGTGCGGCATCTTCGGCATCGTCGAGGACGTCAACTGGGAGGGCGACCCCTACCTGATGGAGGTGCTGCGAAAGCCGGGCCACGAGGTGATCTGGTCCAACGTGCTCATCGACGAGAACGGGGTGCCCCACTGGGTGGGCAACGGCGAGACGCCGCCCAGGAAGGGGTTCAACTTCCAGGGTCCCTGGGAGGAGGGCATGGTGGACGAAAACGGAAAACCCGTGCCCCTGTCGCACCCCAACTCGCGTTGCACCCTGTCCTCGGCGGCCCTCAAGAACTATTCCGAGGAGGCCGAGAACCCGGCCGGCGTGGAGACCCGCGTGATCACCTACAGCGGCCGCGACAGCGACACCATGCCGCCGGTGTGGGTGGCCAGGACCCCCGAGGAAGGGGTGGTCATCGGGGCCTGCATCGTGTCGGCCGCCACGGCCACCGAGGTGGGGGCCGTGGGCGTGCGCCGGGCGCCGTGGGCCAACGCGCCCTTCATCCCGGGCTCCCTGGCCGACTATATGGACATCCAGTTCCGCTTCTTCGCCAACCCGGCCATCGACGATGCCAAACGGCCGATCCTGGCGGGCCTCAACTACTTCCTGACCGACGAGGCCCGCGGCGGCACCTCCAAAAAATTGCTGGGTGAAAAGCGCGACGTCAAGGTGTGGCTGGCCTGGCTGGAGCGCCGCGCCCACGGCGAGGTGGACACCATCACCACGCCCATCGGCGAACTGCCCCGCTACGCGGACCTCAAAGCCCTGTTCGCCGACATCATCGACAAACCGTACCCCGAGGAGCTGTACGTCAAGCAGTTCTCGCTGTACATCGACAACATCGTGGCGCGCATCGACCTGCAGATCGAGGCTTACGGCAAGGACCCCGAAACGCCGGCCAGGCTCTTTGAGATCCTCAAGGCCCAGCGCGAGGGACTCCTGGCCCTCAAGGCCGAATACGGTCCCGTGGTGCCCCCCGTACAGCTGGAAAAGGCCGCCGGTGGCCGTTAGGCGCGCATGCCGGCCGCAGACCGGGTGGTGACCCTTGGCCGAGGATAGCGAAAGGCGTTTCACGGACGCTGCGCGGCAGGGGCCGCTGCGCAAGGTGATCTTCAGCGGCCGCATGCTGGTGGCCCTGCTGATGGGCTTTTCCTGCGGCCTGCCGCTGCTGCTGACCTTCGCCGTGCTGCAGGCCTGGATGAAAGAAGCCGGAGTAGACCTGACGGTCATCGGCCTGATGGCCCTGGTGGGGCTGCCCTACACCCTGAAGTTTCTCTGGGCGCCGCTGTTCGACCGCTTCCGGCTGCCCTTCCTGGGGCGCCGCCGCGGGTGGCTGCTGGTCAGCCAGGTGGCCCTTGCGGCGGCCATCGCCGGTCTGGGACTGTCCGACCCGCGCAGCCCCTGGCTGATCGCGGCGGCCGCCGGCCTGGTGACCTTCTTCAGCGCCTCCCAGGACATCGTGGTGGACGCCTACCGCCGGGAGGACCTGGCCGACAGCGAACTGGGGCTGGGGTCTTCGCTGTACGTCAACGGCTACCGCGTGGGTATGCTGCTGGCGTCGGGCGGCGGCCTGATCCTGGCCGACCACATCCCCTTCTCGGCGGTCTACCTGATCATGGCGGCCTGCATGCTGCCGGGCATCGTGACCACCCTGCTGGCGCCGGAGCCGGACATGCCGGCCGGGGCGCCGACCTCCATCCGCGAGGCGGTCATCGACCCGCTGGTGGAATACTTTTCGCGCACCGACGCCGTCTGGATCCTGGCCTTCATCCTGTGCTACAAGCTGGGCGACACCATGGCCAGCGCCATGACTACCCCCTTTTACCTGGACATCGGGTTTTCCAAGACCGAGATCGGGGCCGTGGTCAAGCTCTTCGGTTTCTGGGCCACCATACTGGGATCGCTGGCCGGCGGTGTGCTCATGCTGCGCCTGGGCATCCGGCTGTCGCTGTGGCTTTTCGGGTTTCTGCAGGCCGTCTCCACGGCCGGGTTCGCCCTGCTGGCGGTCATCGGCCACAGCGTGGCGGCGCTCTCGGGGGTCATCGCCTTCGAGAACTTTTCCGGCGGCATGGGCACGGCGGCCTACGCGGCCTTCATGGCCAGCATCACCAACAAGAAGTTCACCGCCACGCAGTACGCCCTGCTCTCGAGCCTGATGGGGGTGCCCCGCGTGCTGGCCTCGGCGCCCACCGGGTGGTTCGCCAAGGTCATGGGGTGGCAGGGCTTTTTTATCCTGTGCACCCTGATCGCCATCCCCGGCCTGCTGCTGCTGCAGCGCTTCGCACCGCTGCGTTTGAAACGGGAGCCCGCATCATGAACGACGAACCGACCACCGACCGCGTCCAGCTGGCGCGCGCCCGCAGCTTTCTGCAGGAGCGCCGGCGCCTGCTGGACATGCCGCCCGCCGAGGCGCTCGCCCGCATCCTTGACGCCCCCCAGCCGGCGGCCCTGGTGCACTCTTTTCCCGAACAGGACCTGCACCTGCTCATCCGGCAGCTGGGCCCCAGGGACGCCCTGCCGCTGCTGGCCCTGGCCTCCTACCGCCAGCTGACCCACCTGGTGGATGTCGAGGTCTGGGAAAAGGACCGCCCGCTGCCCCGCGCGGCCACCCACTGGCTGGACCTGATTTTCCGGGCCGACCCCGACCACATGGTCTCCTGGGTGCTCCAGGAGGAGACCCTCTTTGCGGAGTGGTACCTGTACAAACACCTGGACATGACCCTGCGCGAGCACGACCAGGATCCTTCCGAGATTCCCGAGGGGTTTGTTTCCTTCGACGAAACCCTGTATTTCCGTATCCGTTCCCGGCCCCGCGGCGAGTCCGACGGCGAGGAGGATCCCGCCTACGCCGGGCTGGTGCGGGACTTCGTGCTCAAGTTCCTGCGGCGCCTGGCGGACCGCGACTACATGCGCTATCACCAGCTGCTGCTGGAGGCCGCCGCCGTGCTGCCGGCCGAGGCCGAGGAGGAGGCCCTGCGGCAGCGCAATGTGCGCCTGGCCGAAAAGGGGTTCCTGCCTTTCGACGAGGCCGTGGGCATCTACCAGCCCCTGGATGCCGACCGCCTCCGGCCGCTGCCGGATCCGTACCGCCGTGGAGAGGCGCTGGCCGAACTGCAGGTCAAGGCGCCGCTGTACCCCGTCAAGGTGATGGCGGCCGGCTCCCTGCTGGAAAAGGCCCTGGCGCTGGTGGACGACCCGGCCGTGGCCGGCCGTATCCAGTCCGAACTGGCCGCCCTGTGCAACCGCATCGCCGTGGCCGACCGGCTCAGCGTCGACGGCCCCGACGACCTCACGGCCCTGGCGCGCAAGGTGCACGGCTACCTGACCATCGGGCTGGAACACCTGGCCGGCGAGGGGCGGCGTGCCCGGCCCGGACGCGCCGCCGAGGCCCTGGTGCGCTACGGGCTGGAGCAGATCTTCCGGCTGGGCTACGGCCGGGCCCTCAAACTCCAGTGGCGGGCCCGGCGCTGGCTGGCGCGCAGCTGGTTTGCCGCCCGCAACCGCGGCCTGGCCTTCTGGGGGGAGCGCTGGATGGGGGTGCTCGGCGGCTTGCTGCTCAAACGGCCGCTCTATTACGACAACTATCGCGACGGCACCCTCTACCGGGAATTTCGCAGCACTGCGGACACCCGCCGCACGGACGTCCTGCTCGACGAGATCATGGCCGTGGACGCCCTGCTCGAAGCCATGGATCCGCCTCTGCCGGATCTTTCCGGTGATCAGCGGCTGACCTGGAAAAACCTGCTGCTGACGGGATGGGCGCGGCACTGGCTGCGGCTGGAGGCGTCGTCCGAGCCCATTGAGGTCAACCGTTTCAGGCCCTTTTTCGAGGCGCTCTTCGGCCGCGGGGAGGCGTCGCCGGACACCGCCGGGGACCAAACCCGGACGGCCATGAAAACCGCTTTCCTGCGCTGGCTCGCCGAGCGCTCCGGGCGGCCGGCCGAGAAAATCTCCACCGGGCTGGGCCCCACCCTGGAGGCGCTTTTCGCCGAACTGGAAGACGAATACGGCCGCGTGTCCAGCCGGGACCTGGATGCGCGCTACATACCGCATTTCCTGCTGAAATAGCGATGCGGCCGGCCCCCGATCCCTTCGGCCCACCCTGGCACAGGGCCGCCCGCTGGCGGGAGGTCAATGCTTCCTTGGTCCACCTGCTGGAGCGCCACCACGCGGCGCTGGGGCGCTGCCGCGAGGTGGCCGCGCTTCTGAAGCGAGAACTGACGGCCTTCGGCCCCCTCATGGACGACCTGTGCGGGATCACCTGCCCCGACTGCCGGCCGCCCTGCTGCGCTACGGCCCTGGTGTGGTTCGATTTCCGGGACCTGCTTTTCCTGCACCTGGCCGGTCTGCCGGTGCCGACCTGCCAGCCGCGCTATCCCCATCGGCGGCGCTGTCGTTTCCTGTCCGCCGACGGCTGCCGCCTGCCGCGCCTCCGTCGCCCCTGGCTGTGCACCTGGTACCTGTGCCCGTCCCAGACCGCTGTCCTGCGCAGCCGGCACATCTGCCTGGATGCCGACATCGCGGCCGTCAAACGCCTCCGGCAGGAATTGGAGGACACCTTTATCGCCGTCGTCGCCTGACCCCGCCGCCGTCCACAGCATGGCCTGCCCGCCCCTGCCGCCTGCGGTTGAACCTGGATAACGCCGGAAGCACGCAACACGTATGCCCACCATCTCTTGCGATTGCGCCGGGTGAATCACAGGCGCTTGTGGACCGCGTGAAGGGATTGTGCTATAGAGGGGCGCGTTTTGCGCAAGGCACGCAAACGTCCCGGTAATCTTCAATCGCCAGAGGCCACTGCATGGCTGTCTCCGACATCAAAACGCTGCTGAACGCTTACGACGGGCAGTACCTGATCCTGGACTACAACCACCTCTTCGTGTCCGGCAGCCTGCGCGAGGAGGTCTGGCTGCTGCGCCGGGCCGACGAACCGGCGCTGGTGTCCGAGATCCTGGAGGCGGCCCGCACCTTCGGCATCCAAGAGGCCTCCGCCGAAAAGGGCTTCGACACCTATTCCGGCGGCCAGCAGGCCATCCTGGGCTGCCTGCTGGTCATGGCCCTCATCCGGGCCGGCGGCGTGAGGGGCATCAAGTTGCTGCTCAGCAACGTCATGGACTCCATCAGCGGCGAAAACCGGCGGCGCCTGCGGGTGCTGTTCACCGAAATGGCCGCCAGCCACGGCCTGCGGTTTTTCACCCCCCGCGAAGGCGGGCTGCGGGAACTGGAACTGCCATGATGATTCCGCCGGGCAGATACCCGGTGCCCGAGCGCGGCCTGGATTTCGATCTCCCAGACGGACTGGCCGTGTCCCGGGATCCCGTCTGCTACCTGGTGTCGGGCGACAACGGGTTCGGCAAGACCACCTTCCTGGAAAAGGTCGTGATCGCCGCACTGCAGAAGGAGGGACTCCCGTTCCTGTACCTGGGCCAGGACATCCGCACCCAGCTCTACACCCTGCGGGCGCTGCTTTCGGTGCGCGGCGCCGCAGTGTCCGGGGTCGACGACGAGCGGCTGGTCGAGATGTGGATCGCCCGGAGCGGCCCCGCGGCCGACGTTTTCCTGCTGGACGAGTACGACAAGTACCTGCCCGATTTCGGCACGCTCTTCCGGCGCTGCGACGCCTTCATCCGCACCTATTTCATCGTTTCGCACCTCGACCCGGCGCACATCCGGCCGGACCCGGAAAGATTCCGTCACCGGCGGCTGCACTTCGAGCTGGCCGGCCGCGACGGCGCCGTCAAGCACATCCGCATCCGACAGGAAGAGCCGTGGCCACGCTGAAGCTCCTACTGATAACCGTGCTGGCCGGCCTCTTTTTCGGACTGCTGGTCTTCGGCCCTTTCTATGATCGCCCTGTGGTGCAGGCGGTGGCCCTGGGCGGCGTGGTGCTGTGGAACACGCTGCGCTTTTCCTGGCGCAGCACCCTGGCGCTGCTCAAGTTCTGCCTGCCCTTCGTGGCCAGCCTGCTGGTGTTCGGGCTGGCTTTCCAGTTCCTGCGCCTGCTGGGCCGCGACGACTGGCTGAACGACACCCTCATCAAGTGTCTAGTGTTTCCCAGTTCCTTGATTTACATCAAGATTTTGTTGAGTTATATTACCTACCTGGACATCCTGCAGCTGCCGATCTCCATGAAGCGGCGCGTGGACCTGATCACCATGAAATCGGCCTTCCAGCGGGGCGGGGTCATGCTGCGGCGCTTTTCCTGGTATCTGGGGACTTACACCGGCGACGGGGAAGAACGCCGGCTTAGGCGCCAGATGAAGCGTTTCGCTTGCCTGGTCATCGCCCTGTACCTCTATCTGTACGACGAAATCGAAAGCGCTGGACGGCTGCTGGAAAACCGATACCGCCACTTGGGAGGAAAAGAGAAATGAAGAATGTCAAAATCGCCTTTATCGCCTTGACGGTGGTCGTGGCCCTGACCACCCTGTTCGTCCGCATTCCACTGCCCAGCCGCGGGTATTTCAACTTCGGCGACGTGGCCGTGGTGTTTTCGGGGCTGGTGCTGGGCACGCTCGGCCGCAGGAAGGGCCTGTGGTGGGCCAT
>CAYZCL010000104.1:0-80158 GCA_964476595.1 uncultured Desulfobacteraceae bacterium | reverse complement strand
TGACGCGCACGCCGAAGTCGCGCATGCTCTGGGTGGGCTGAATGAAGGTGCGGGCCACATAGTGGTTGCGGATCATGCCCATCTCGAAGGGAATGCCCGAGGCCTCGGAGTAGCCCAGGGCGGCGTAAGTGCCCGAGTCCGGAAAGGGCATCACCAGGTCGGCCTCCACGGGCGCTTCCTGCGCCAGGCGCCGGCCGTGGGCCTTGCGCGTCAGGTATACGTTGTGGCCGAAGATGGTGCTGTCGGGACGCGCGAAGTAAATGAACTCGAAGATGCAGAAGGCCCGCCGCTGCGCCGAATCCGCTTTGACGCTGCGCACGCCGTCTTCGCCGATGATCACGATCTCGCCGGGCTCCAACTCGCGGATGAAGCGCGCCTCCACCAAGTCCAGGGCGCAGGTCTCGGAGGCCAGCAGGTAGCTGCCGTTGAGTTCCCCCAGGCACAGCGGCCGGAAGCCGTGGGGGTCCTTGATGCCGATGACTTCTCCTTTGTTGGTGAGCATGATCATGGAAAAGGCACCTTTGAGGCCCGCGGCGGCCCGTACCAGGGCGCCCTCGAAGCCATGGGTCAGGTTCTTGACGAACAGGTGCAGGAAAATCTCGCTGTCCATGGTGGTCTGGAAGATGGACCCGCTCTCCTCCAGCCGATCCTTGAGCTGCACGGCGTTGACCAGGTTGCCGTTGTGGGCCACGGCGTAGGAGCGCTTGCGGTGGTGCACCACGAAAGGCTGGGCATTTTCCAGGATGGAACTGCCCGTGGTGGAGTAGCGCACGTGGCCTACGGCACTGGTGCCGGTGAGCTGTTTGAGCTGCCGGGTGCTGAACACGTCGGGCACCAGGCCCATGCCCTTGTGGGAGGTGATGCTGTGGTTCTGGGTGACGGCGATGCCGGCGCTCTCCTGGCCGCGGTGCTGCAGGGCGTAGAGGCCGAAGTAGGTCATGCGGGCCGCTTCCGGGTGGTTGTAGATACCGAACAGGCCGCAGGATTCCCGGGGTTTGTCGCAGGTGATCATTTCTCGTGGTACTCCTGAAGGGGCTTTACGCCCAGCTGGGTGGTTTTCATGGCCACGATGGCCCGGCTCATGGCCACCGCCCCGGGGATGGTGGTGGCGTATGGCACACGGTACTTGATGGCCGCCCGCCGGATCTCGTATCCGTCGCGCCGGGTGTCATTCCCGCCCCCGGTGTTGATCACCAGCTGGATCTGGCCGTTCTTGATGGCGTCCACCACGTGGGGCCGCCCGTAGGACACCTTGTTGACCACCTCGGCGTGCATGCCGTGGTTGGCCAGGAAACGCGCCGTGCCGGCCGTGGCCATGAGGCCGAAGCCCATGTCCTGAAAGCGGCGCACGGCGTCCAGGCAGGCCTGCTTGTCGCGGTCGCGCACGCTGATGAAAACCGTGCCGCCGTCGGGCAGGCGGTTGCCGGCGCCCAGCTGGGCCTTGGCGTAAGCCGCACCGAAGCCCCGGTCGATGCCCATGACCTCTCCGGTGGACTTCATCTCGGGGCCCAGCAGGGTGTCCACCCCCGGAAAACGGTCGAAGGGCAACACGGCCTCCTTGACCGAAATGTGAATCGGCACGCGCTCCTCGGTGAGTCCCAGCGATTCCAGGCTGCGGCCCAGCATCACCTTGGCGGCCAGCTTGGCCAGGGGCACGCCGGTGGCCTTGCTGACGAAGGGCACCGTGCGCGAGGCCCGCGGGTTGACCTCCAGCACGAACAGCTGACCATCCTTGACGGCGTACTGCACGTTCATCAGGCCCAGCACGCCGAGCTCGGCGGCCATGTCCCGCGTGGCCTGGGCGATCTCGTCGATGTTGCGCGGGCTCAGGCTGTAAGGCGGGAGCACGCAGGCCGAGTCCCCGGAGTGCACGCCGGCCTCCTCGATGTGCTCCATGATGCCGCCGATGATGGTGCGCCGGCCGTCGCAGATGGCGTCCACGTCGATCTCCACGGCGTCCTCCAGGAACTTGTCGATCAGCACGGGGTGCTCGGGCGAGGCCTCGATGGCCAGGCGCGTGAAGTTCTCCAGGTCGTTCTGGTCATAGACGATCTTCATGGCGCGTCCGCCCAGCACGAAAGACGGCCGCACCACCACCGGGTAGCCGATGCGGTCGGCCACCTTGAGGGCCTCGGCCACGGTCAGGGCCGTGCCGTTGTCGGGCTGCACCAGGCCCAGCTTGTGCAGCATGGTCTGGAACTGCTCACGGTCCTCGGCGCGGGCGATGCTCGCCGGGGGGGTCCCCAGGATGGTGAAGCCGGCCGCCGCGATGGCGCCGGCCAGGTTCAGGGGCGTCTGGCCGCCGAACTGCACGATGACGCCGTCGGGCTGCTCGGTCTCGGCGATGTGCAGCACGTCCTCGTCGGTGAGCGGCTCGAAGTAGAGCTTGTCCGAGGTGTCGTAGTCCGTGCTGACGGTCTCGGGGTTACTGTTGACCATGATGCTCTCGACGCCCTCCTCGCGTAGCGCGAAGGAGGCGTGCACGCAGCAATAGTCGAACTCGATGCCCTGTCCGATGCGGTTGGGGCCGCCGCCCAGGATCATGACCTTGCGTCGTTCTGAGACGCGCGCCTCGTTCTCCTCCTCGTAGGTGGAGTAGTAGTAGGGCGTCTCGGCCGAGAACTCGGCCGCGCAGGTGTCCACCAGCTTGTAGACCGGCCGGATACCGGCATCCTTGCGGCGCCGGCAGACTTCTTCCGCCGTCTTGCCGGTCAGGTGCGCGATCTGTACGTCGGAAAAGCCCCAGCTCTTGGCCCGCCGGATGCGCCGGTCGGAGAGTTCGGGCCCCTCCACCGACAGGGCCTGCTCCAGGTGCACGATCTGTTCGATCTGCTCCACGAACCAGGGGTCGATGGTGGTGATGGCGCTGATCTCCTCCACCGTCATGCCCGCCAGCAGCGCCAGGCGCAGGTAGAAGATGCGCTGGGAGTTGGGGATCGCCAGGCGCTTCTTGATCTCGGAGAGGCCGGGCAGGCGCCCGCGGCGGTCGACGGGGTCCCTGCCGTCGGCCCCCAGGCCGCAGCGGCCGATCTCCAGCGAGCGCAACCCCTTCTGCAGGGCCTCCTTAAAGGTGCGGCCGATGCTCATGGCCTCGCCCACGGACTTCATGGCGGTGGTCAGCAGGTCCTCGGTTTCGGGAAACTTCTCGAAGGTCCAGCGGGGCACCTTCACCACGCAGTAGTCGATGGTGGGTTCGAACGACGCGCGGGTCTTTCCCGTGATGTCATTGGGCAGCTCGTCCAGGGTGTAGCCCACGGCCAGCTTGGCCGCGATCTTGGCGATGGGGTAACCCGTGGCCTTGGAGGCCAGGGCGGAGCTTCGCGACACGCGTGGGTTCATCTCCACCACCACCATCTCGCCGTTCTGGGGGTTGATGGCGAACTGCACGTTGGATCCACCGGTGTCCACCCCGATCTCGCGCATGATGGCGATCGAGGCGCTGCGCATCTGCTGGTACTCGCGGTCGGTCAGGGTCTGGGCCGGCGCCACGGTGATGCTGTCGCCGGTGTGCACACCCATGGGGTCGAGGTTCTCGATGGAGCAGATAATGCACACGTTGTCGTTGTGGTCGCGCATCAGCTCCAGCTCGAACTCCTTCCAGCCCAGCACGGACTCCTCGATCATCACCTGGCCGATGAGGCTGGCCTCCAGGCCGGCGCGCGCCACTTTCTCCAGTTCCTCGGTGTTGTAGGCCACGCCGCCGCCGGTGCCGCCCAGCGTGTAACTGGGCCGGATGATGACCGGGAAACCGATCTCGTCGACGATGGCGCGCACCGTCTCCATGTCGGTGGCGATGCCACTGGCCGGCACCCGCAACCCGATGCGCGCCATGGCCTGTCGGAAGAGGTCGCGGTCTTCGGCCTTTTCGATGACCTCCACCGAGGCACCGATCATCTCCACCTCGAGTTCTTCGAGCAGCCCGCTCTTGGCCACCTCGAAGGCGGTGTTGAGCCCCGTCTGGCCGCCCAGGGTGGGCAGCAGGGCGCAGGGGCGCTCGGCCTCGATGATGCGCGCCAGGGTGTCCGGCGTGACCGGCTCGATATAGGTGCGCGCGGCCATCTCGGGGTCGGTCATGATGGTGGCCGGGTTGGAGTTGACCAGCACCACCTCGTAGCCCTCCTCGCTCAGGGCCTTGCAGGCCTGGGTGCCGGAATAGTCGAACTCGCAGGCCTGGCTGATGATAATGGGGCCGGCGCCGATGATCAGGATTTTCTCAAGATCGGTTCTCTTGGGCATGGACAGGTTACCCCTGGGCGCTTTCCTTCATCAAGCGGGTGAAGTTTTCGAACAGGTAACGGGCGTCATGGGGCCCCGGCGCCGCCTCGGGGTGGTACTGCACGGCGAACAGCGGCAGCCGCCGGTGGCGGAAGCCCTCCAGGGTGTCGTCGTTGAGGTTGACGTGGGTGATCTCCACCTCGCCGCCTTCCAGGCTGTCGGGGTCCACGGCGAAGCCGTGGTTCTGGGAAGTGATCTCGATGCGTCCGGTCTGCAGGTTCTTGACGGGCTGGTTGGCGCCGCGGTGGCCGAACTTGAGCTTGTAGGTTCGCCCCCCCAGGGCCAGGGCCAGCAACTGGATACCCAGGCAGATGCCGAACATGGGACGATAGTCGATGAGTTCACCGATGGTCTCCACGGCGTAGTCCACCGGTTCGGGGTCGCCGGGCCCGTTGGACAGGAAAATGCCGTCGGGGGCCATGCGCCGCACGGTTTCGGCCGGGGTGGCGGCCGGCAGCACGATCACCTCGCAGCCGGCCTGCTCCAGGCAGCGCAGGATGTTGTACTTGATGCCGAAATCAAAGGCCGCCACGGCGTACCGCTCTCCGCGCCGCCGCCAGCAGTCGTCGTCCAGGGCGGCGGCGTCCCCCTCGATGGGTTCGGCCCGTCCGTCCCGCCAGCGAAAAGCACCGGGGGCGGTCACGGACCGGACCAGGTCCCGCCCCTCCATGGAGGGCACGTCGGCCAGCTTGCGCAGGTGGGATTGCGGGTCCAGGTCCTCGGTGGACAGCAGCGCCTTCATGGCGCCGGCCTTGCGGATGTGGCGGGTGAGGGCCCGGGTGTCCAGCTGATCCACGCCCAGCACCCCCTGGTGCCGGAGATAGTCGCCCAGGCTGCCGGCGGCGCGCCAGTTGCTGGGCGCCTCCTGGTACTCGCGCACCAGGAAGGCCGACACCTGGATGCGGTCGGACTCCACGTCTTCGGGGTTGACGCCGTAGTTGCCGATCAGCGGGTAGGTCATGGTGACCATCTGGCCGCGGTAGGAAGGGTCGGTGAGCACTTCCTGGTAACCGGTCATGCCGGTGTTGAAGACCACCTCGGCGGCGGTCTCCCCGCGCCCGGTAAAGGACCGGCAGTCAAAACTACGTCCGTCTTCCAGGGTCAAAAGGGCTCGCATGGGATCCTTGGTACCTTATTCGCCCGGGACGGTCGCAGGAACAGGCGGCCGCCCGCGGCGCAATCTCGTGAAACCATTTACTGAAGGGAAGGGATCGGGCTGCATTTCCCATCCACCAAACCCGCGAAAAACACGAACCGGGCGAAATGACGCGTCGGGTCACGACCGGCGCCCGGGCCAGCATCCTTCGTGAGTTTATTTATGACCCTCCCCTTACACCAAAGGATCGTTTTCCACAAGGTTCCATATGCCGCAGGGGCAGGCCCCGGCGCAGAATCCGCAGGCGATGCACTTGTCGGCGTCCACCACGTACTCGAAGCCGCCGTCCTCGGGCTCGATGCGCTCGATGGCGGCCTGCGGGCAGATGGTGGCGCACACGCCGCAGTCGCGGCAGCTGCCGCACGACGAGCACTGCGACCCGCAGTCTTCCAGGTCTTCAAAGTCCGTCAGGCGCGGGTCGAAGTATTCCAGCTTGACCCGGCGGGTGTCGATGACCTGCTGCAGGTTGGCGCTGGGGCGCTTGCCGTCGAGCATGTCGGCGATGGCCTCGGCCGCCCGGCGACCGGCGCCGATGGCGTCGGTCAGCAGCCCGGGCCGCACGATGTCCCCGATGGCGAAGATTTTGGGGTCGGAAGTCTGGCCGAATTCGTTGACCGTGACAAAACCCCGTTCGGTGGCGACGGTTTCGGGCAGAAAATCCAGGTCCGGTACGTCCCCGATGGAGATAACGACCGTGTCGGCCGGGATCCGCTCGCCGTCGGCCAGAACGACCCCCTCGTCGGTGATCTCGCGGGTGAAGCAGGGCCAGCGGAAGCGCGCGCCGGCGGCCTCGGCCGCCCGACGCTCGGCACCGAAGGAGGCCGGCTCCTGCACGTCGATGAGCAGCAGTGAACGCGCCCCCAGGCGGGCGGCCTCGGTGGCCACGTCGCAGCCCACGTTGCCGGCGCCGATGATCACCACGCACTCGCCCACGCGGGCGCGGCCGGCCTTGGCGTCGGCCAGGAAATCGCCGGCCGTGATCAGGCGTTCCTTGCCGGGCACGTCCAGCATGCGGGGTTTGGAGGCGCCGGTGGCGATGACCACGAAATCGTAGTCATCGCGCAGCCGGGCCAGGTCCTCGCGGCTCAACTTCTGCTGCAGGTGGACGTGAGGGATCACCTTGCGCACGCGCTCGAGCTCGGCCGAAACCACCTCCTCCGGAATGCGCGAAGACGGGATGACCGAGGCGATCTTGCCGCCCAAGGTCTCGGACAGGTCGTAAACCGTGGCCTCGTGGCCGCGCATGCGCAGCTGCCAGGCCACCGAGAGGCCCGCCGGCCCGCCGCCGATGACGGCCACCTTGCGGCCGCTGGGTTCGGGCACGTCGGGCAGCCCGGCTGCAAGGCTGGCCCGGCCCAGCCGGCGCACGTCCACCGGCGCCATGATGGACTGCTGCCGCGTGCAGGCCTGCATGCAGGGGCTGGGGCACAGGTAGCCGCACACCGTGGCCGGAAAAGGCGTGTAGGCCAGCGCCAGGTCCACGGCTTCGTCCACGCGGCCGTCGCGCACCAGCTGCCAGCGCTGCTGCACCGGGATCCCCGTGGGGCAGGTGGCCTCGCAGGGCGCCAGGTATTTGCGGTTCTCCCAGACGGGCACGTAGCGCCGCAGATCGCCGCTGACGATCAGCCCGATGGGGCTGCGGTCCAGGTTCGTCAGATCCCCGATGAGCCCGCCGCGGCCCAGTTCGGCCTCCCAACTGCGCACCCGGTAGTCGGCCATGGACATCAGCTGCCGGCCGCGCTTCTCCTGGGCCGTGCGCGCCCGCAGCAGCTGCCAGTGGTCGCGCCGGCTGAGGTCCTGCAGCAGGTCCGGCCGGTTGATGGCGGAGAGGAAATCTTTCAGGTTGTCCACCAGCCAGGCAAAATCCGCATCCTCGATGGGAACCATCCGGGCGTCGGCCTGGCTGAAGCCCTTGATGGGGCCGCGAAAGAAGACGCGCCCACCCACCATGCCCACCAAGGGCCGATAGCCCAGCACGTTGTCCGAGTCCTGGGCCTCGACGCCGCAGACCACGGCCACGCCCCCGGCCATGAACTCGCCGAAGTAGTCGCCCACCGACCCCAGCACCCACAGCTCGGGCGGATCGAAGCGCGGGTTGTGCTTGGTCATGGTCATGCCGCGGGCGCCGATATTGCCGGCCACGTAGATCTTGCCCTGGGCCATGGCGTTGCCCACGCCGTTGGAGGCGTTGCCGTGCACGATGATGCGTGCGCCGCCGTTGAGCCAGCCCACGTCGTCCGAAGAGGGCCCCAGCACCTCGATGGTGGTGTTGGGATAGCCCATGGCGCCCACGCGCTGGCCGGCGTGGCCGGTGATGCGCACGTACACGGGGTCGTCACCGGCACGCCACAGGCGTCCCCCGATGCCGTGCTGGCCGAAGGCCTCCACCTCCAGCCGCCGGCAGCCGTCGGCCACGGCCTGCTGGATGCGCTCCTCCAGCACCCGCGACTCGATGCGCGTGCCGTCCTCTTTTCCCGATATGTTCCGATGCAGGTTATCGCTCATGGTATTCGTCTGTCTCGTCGTCACGTCCGTTTCGTGAAGGCAAAACCCAATGGATGTTCTTCCGTCACTTTGTGCCTTTGTGCCTCTGTGCCTGTTAAAAGCCGTAAGGCTCTACACTCTACACCACATACTTGATCTTCAACCGCCGGGCGGCGTCGGCATCGTCAATGCCCAGGGCGTCGGCCATGCCGATGGGCAGCGAGGTCGAGCGGCCCAGGGGCGCGATGATCTTCTTCAGCTCGGTGTCGAAGGTCAGGAACACGTCCACCACCCGCTGGGCCACGTCCTCCACGTCCAGACGCCGGTAGAGGCGGGGGTCCTGGGAAGTGATGCCTTTGGGGCACTGGCCGATGTTGCAGATGTTGCAACGGTCCGACTCCGATCCCAGGCACCCGGCGGCGGCCTGCATGATGTACTTGCCGGTCTGAACGGCGCTGGCCCCCAGCATGATGAGCGCCGCGGCGTTGGCCGCCAGGTTGCCGCTCTTGCCCACGCCCCCGCCGGCGAGAAGCGGGATCTCATTCTGCCTGCCCACCGTCACCAGGTTCAGGTACGCGTCGCGCACGCTGCTGGCGATGGGGTGGCCCATGTGGTCCATGGAGACGTTGTAGGCCGCGCCGGTGCCGCCGTCTTCGCCGTCGATGGCCAGGCCCGCGGCGTAAGGGTTGCGGACCAGGTTGTTTAACACCGCAAGGGTGGTGGAGGTGGCCGAGATCTTGGGAAACACCGGCACCCGGAAATCCCAGGCCATGTACATGGACTGGATCATCTTGGCCACCGACTCCTCGATGGAGTACTTGGTCTGGTGGGTAGGCGGGCTGGGCAGGCTGACCCCCGGCGGCACACCGCGGATGGCGGCGATCAGCTCGTTGACCTTGTACCACATGAGCAGCCCGCCGTCTCCTGGCTTGGCGCCCTGGCCGTACTTGATCTCGATGGCGCAGGGATCCTCCTTCATCTCGGGAATGGCGTGGATGATCTCGTCCCAGCCGAAGTAGCCGCTGGCGATCTGCAGGATGACGTTCTTTAAAAATCGCGAACGCAGCAGCCGCGGCGGACACCCGCCCTCGCCCGTACAGATGCGCACCGGCATGCCCAGTTCGTCGTTGAGGTAGGCCACCCCCATCTGCAGCCCCTCCCACATGTTGGGCGACAGCGCGCCGAAGGACATGCCGCCGATGACCAGGGGGTAGATCTCGCGCACCGGCGGGATCCAGCCGTTGCTGTTCAGGAAGGCCAGGTTCTCTTCGGGCGGCAGCACGCGCCCCAGCAGGGTGCGCAGCTCGAACTCGTGGCGCCCGGCGTCCAGGGCCGGGTCGGTAAGCATGGAGATGCGGATGAACTTGATGCGGTCCAGGATGGTGCCGCCCACGTTGCGCCGCCCGCCGCGCCGGCGCGGCTGCCCGCCGCGGTCCATGTGGAAGACCAGCTTGTCGGCCTCGTCGCTGCGCTGCGGCACGATGGCGTCGTTGGGGCACACCAGGGTGCACATGGCACAGCCCACGCAGCGGTAGGCCGGGTCGGTGCGCTGGCGGATGCCGTAGTAGATGCGGTAGTCGTGCCGCGGTTTCTCGGCGATGCCCGGCACGGGCTCCACGACGCGTTTGCGAAAGACCCCCAGCTCGATGGCGCTCACCGGGCAGACCGCCGTGCACTTGCCGCACAGGGTACACTTGTCCTTGTCCCACAGGATCTGCCAGGGCAGGTCCTTTACGCTCAGTGTGGAAGGGGTAATTTTTCCGTCTGCCGGCATATGCTGACCTCCTTGCGGTCCGGACCGACGATGGCCGTGTCCAGATACATAGGCTGAAAATCGCTGCTCTTGTCGCGGTCGGGGATGGCGGCGTCCAGCCCGCAGATCTCCGAGGAGAAGGCGTACATGCCGGGGCGGCCGCCCACCACCCCGGGCCGCAGCTTCTTGCGGTCCTGGACCATAAAAAGCGTGTGGTCCGAGAGGCATCCGATGACGCAGTTGGGGCCGTCGATGATCATGCGGCGGCAGCTGTGCTTGAGGTGTTTCAAAAACTCGGCGTCGGGGTGCTGTGCAATGTCCTCGTCCTTGAGCGGCGTGATGACGTGCTTGTAGGCCTCCAGACCCAGCCCCAGCTTGGCCATGGTATAATGCAGGATGTGGGTAAAAACCTCCGAGTCGGATTGGTATCCGGAGTAGCCCGGGAAATGACGCGAGGCCAGGAACTCCCGGATGGGGATGAAGGCCGTGTTCTCGCCGTTGGTCATGGTGGAAAAGCCCTGGATGAAGAAGGGGTGGCAGGCGTAGAGGTTGATCTCGTAGTTGGTGTTCTGCCGCCCCTGGGCCATGAGCACACGGGCCTTGAGCTCCTTGCGGCCCAGGTCCAGGTACTCGGCCACCTTCATGGGATCGCCGATCTCCTTGATCATGATAACATCCGGCCAGAAGGAGAACACGATCATGTCCCCTTTCTCCTCGCCCATGCGCCGCAGCTGCAGGCGGGTCTCCAGCAGGCGGTCGTAAAGCTCCTCCCGGCTGCAGCCCTCCCACTCCTCGGGGTACTCGTAGGCCCGGATGAGGTAGCTGTCGCGGCGTGGCGTGCCGGGCGGCGGGGTCTTGGGCACCTTGATGGTCAGCTTGTACTGGGTCATGAAGCCGATGTCCATCATGAAACGGTCCAGGCGCTTGATGCCCTCGCGGGTGAAGATGCCCGACAGGATGGGGGCGGTCTTGAGGTCCTCGAAAGGCCCCGAGAGGTCCCGCATGAACAGCCCCACCCCGGAACCGTCATGCCCTTCACGCATGACGTCCAGCGCCTCGATGGCCACCATGGGCGACAAGGGCTCTTCGCTGGTTATGGCAAACAGTCGACACATATGGCATTTCTCCTTTGCTACGCCGCACACTGCACGAGAAACAGCTTCACGGAAAAGACGCGATACCGCGAACCCCGGCGGACGCCGAAGCCCTGAACCTGAGGAGGGAAAATAGGAATAGAGGCAAACCCCGTGCCAGGGGCTGGAAATGCAGGTAACCCTATTCTAACAATACGTTACGAATCCGGTATCCAAACTCCCCCGCGGAAAAATAACAATTTTGTAGTAATACACCCGCAAATCTCGCAAAATTGTCAGAAAAGGTAGGAAAAAGCGGCCCAAAAATCAAGCAAAAACTGTTCCAGTCCCGGGACGGTCGCGCGGAACGATTGGCGGGGCCTTTGACGGGTAGCGTGCACCCGTGTTCGAGGGGCGGGCAGGCATTCTTGCGATTGTTCCGGCGCCGGCACTGACGACTTTACAATTTCAACCGCTTGTGAGAGTAAAGGACATCATGCTGCGGGAACTGCTGATCCGAGACTTCGCCATCATCGAGAAGCTGCGCATCCGCTTCGACTCCGGCCTGACGGTCCTGAGCGGCGAAACCGGCGCCGGCAAGTCCATCATCATCCGCGCCGTCAACCTGCTGCTGGGCAGCCGCGCCAGCACCACGGTGATCCGCACCGGCGCCGAACGGGCCGAAGTGCAGGGTTTCTTTGAAATCCCGCCCGCCAACCCGGCCTGGAACGGCATGCGGGAACTGGGCTTCGACCCGGCCGAGGGCCTGCTCATCCGGCGCATCGTGGCCGCCAACAACCGCCACCGGGTGTACATCAACGACCGCCTGGTCACGGCCCAGGCCCTCAGCGGCCTCACCCAACACCTGGCCAGCATCTCGGGACAGCACGCCCACCAGGGCCTGCTCAGGGAGCGTCTGCACCTGCATATGCTCGACCAGTTCGCCGGGCTGACCGGCCTGGGAGACGAGGTGCGCGACCGTTTTCTGGAACTGCAGCCGCTGCTCGCGCGGGAAAAGGCGTTGACCGAAAAACAGCGCCACCAGGACGCCCAACGCGAACTGCTGACCTTTCAGCGCCGGGAGATCCTGGCCGCCGCCGTCACCCCCGGCGAAGACGAAGCCCTGGAGGCCGAACGCCGGCGGCTGCGCCACGCCGAGGAGCTCTACTCCCTGGTTTACGGCGGCGTCGAACGCCTCTACGGCGCCCGCGGCGCCGTCATGGACGGCGTGGCCCAGGTCATTGAAGACCTGCGCCGGGCCGCCGCCATCGATGCCGGTCTGGAAGAGGCGCTGCAGCAGATCGAGGACATCAGCTACCGCATCGAGGACGCGGTCCAGGCCCTGCGCGCGCACCTGGCCACCGTGCAGGTGGACGATAAGCGTCTGGAGGAGGTGGAAGAGCGCCTCGACGCCCTGTTCAAGCTCAAGCGCAAGTACGGCGGCAGCCTGGAGGCCGTGGCGCGGCGCCTGGAGGAGATCGAGGCCGAACTGGGCGCCATCGGGAACCTGGAAACGGAGCTGGCCGACGTGCGCGGACGCATCGAGGAACGGTGCCGCCGACTGGCCGACAGCGCCCGCCGCCTGTCCGCCCGGCGCAGGGCGGCGGCGGCCGAACTGGCCGCGGCCATGGAAAAAGAACTGGCCCGGCTGGGCATGCCGCGCACGCGTTTTGCCATCGATCTGCGGCCGGTGCCCGTCGCCGAAGCGGCCGACCCGCGGCTGGTGGCCGACGACGCCGCGATCACCGAAACCGGCCGCGAGCAGGCCGGATTCCTCATCGCGCCCAACGTGGGTGAGGAGCTGAAGCAGCTTGCGGCCATCGCCTCGGGCGGAGAACTGTCGCGGGTGGTGCTGGCCCTGAAGGCCATCCTGGCCGGCACCGAAACCGTGGAAACCATCGTCTTCGACGAGGTGGACGCCGGCATCGGCGGCGCCGTGGCCGAGGTCGTGGGCCGCAAGCTGACCGAACTGGCCCGGAGTCACCAGGTCATCTGCATCACCCACCTGCCCCAGATCGCCCGCTTCGGCGACCACCACTTCCGCATCTCCAAGGAGGTGCGCGGCGGCAGGACGCGCACCCGATTCGTGCCCATCGACGAGGCCCGCCGCGCCGAGGAGATCGCCCGCATGCTGGGCGGCGAGAAGATCACCGCCGCCACCCTGGCCCACGCCGAGGAAATGCTGGCGGCCTCGCGTGCGGACCGAAACAAGAAGCAGCGGTAAGCCGCCCGGGTGTTCGAGGCGGCGCCGGGGCGGATGGACTGCGGCCGTGCCGGCCGCCGCCTGTGATGGCCCCGCCGCACCTGCCGTCGGATCTTGACATCGGGGACGGAAATAGTATTCTTTCAGGATAGGGGACCGCCCACGTCCCGGTCATCCGAATTTTTTTGACAGCATTCGCCGGACGCAACAGCCTGGGCGGACCTGTCCGGCCCGCAAATGGGGACCGAAACACCAAGGAGGTTTCATGCCCATCTATGAATTCAAGTGCCTGCAGTGCAGCCACGTTTTCGAACTGCTGCTGATGAACAGCGACGAGCAGGTGGAGATGTGCTGCCCGGCATGCAAATCCGAGAACTTCGAGCGTATCATCAGCACCACCCACTATAGCATGGCCACCGGCGCGTCCGGTGCGCGGCCCAGCGCCCAGACGCGCACCTGTTCCAGCGGCTCGTGTACCACCTACGATCTGCCCGGGCACGGCGACTGACCTCCGTTCAGCCTGCCCGAAGATCGTTGCCCGTCCCGGTTGCGGGGGGCCTCGGGTTGAATCATGGAACACGGTAAACCGGCCTCTTATATCGCCCTGCACGAAAGCGGCGAACTGGCGGCCCGCGCGGCCGCCGCACGCAAGCTGCTGAAAGCCTGCAGCCTGTGCCCCCGCAGGTGCGCCGTCGACCGCTCGGAGGGCCAGCGGGGCCTGTGCCGAACGGGTGTGCGGGCGGTGGTGGCCAGCTACGACGCCCACTTCGGCGAAGAGGCGCCCCTGGTGGGCCGCCGCGGGTCGGGCACCATCTTCTTCAGCTTCTGCAACCTGGGGTGCATCTTCTGCCAGAACTACGACATCAGCCACGAGGGGGCCGGACGGCCCGTGGACGATCGTGAACTGGCGGACATGATGCTGGCCCTGCAGCACGCCGGCTGCCACAACATCAACTTTGTAACCCCCTCCCACGTGGTGCCGCAGATCCTGGGCGCCCTTGAAATCGCCGCTGCCCGGGGCCTGCGGGTGCCCCTGGTCTACAACACCTCGGGCTACGAACGGGTGCGCACGCTGCGCCTGCTCGAGGGCGTCATCGACATCTACATGCCCGACTTCAAATTCTGGGACCCCGAAACCGCCAAGCGGCTGACCGGCGCCGCGGACTACCCGGAGTGCACCCGCCGGGCGATACGCGAGATGCACCGCCAGGTGGGGGACCTGGTGCTGGACGCGGCGGGCGTCGCCCGCCGCGGGCTGCTGGTCCGCCACCTGGTCATGCCCGCGGGACTGGCCGGCACCCGCGAGGTCATGACCTTCATCGCCGGCGAGATTTCCGCCGACACCTACGTCAACATCATGGGCCAGTACCGCCCCTGCGGCCGGGCGGCCGAGGTGAAAGCGCTGGCGCGACCGCTGCGGCACGCCGAGTTCCAGGAGACCCTGCGGATGGCGCGCCGGGCCGGTCTGCGCCGCCTGGACCGTCCGCGCCGGGTGTTCGCCGTCGAATTCTGAGCGGCCCCGGAATGCCGACCCCGGCATTCCCGCCATCGCCCGGGAAACACCGGCCGGGGCTTTTTGCTTGATCCGCAGACTTTTTTATTGTAAGGGTGGCGCCGATATGAGTGTAGCAGGCAACCATCGGAACGACAGGAGATTCCGGATCGACGGCCGCAATGGCCGCCGCACGCGGGGCGCGCCGATCGCCTTGGCGGCAGTAGCGTTGCTGCTGATGGCGGTTCCGGCGCTCGCGGCGGAGCGGCTGGCGGTAAACGTGCCCAAGGCCAACATCCGCTCCGGTCCGGGCACCAAGTACGAAATCCTGTGGCAGGCCGAACGTTATTACCCCGTGGTGGTCATCCAGAAGAAGGGACAGTGGATCCTCTTTCGCGATTTCGAAAAAGACGAGGGCTGGATCAAGAAGAACCTGCTGGCAAAGATCCCCACGGTGATCACGGTGAAGAAAGAGTGCAACATCCGGTCCGGACCGGGCACCAACTTCCCGATCGTATTCAAAACCGAGGACAGGGGTGTGCCGTTCAAGGTTCTCAAGACCCGGGGAAAGTGGCTGCAGATTCAGCACGCCGACGGTGACAAGGGATGGATTTTCAAGCCCCTGGTGTGGTGAGGCGGCGACCCCGCAGGTAAGAGGCTTCAACGGCCGCCGGAGATGACATGGCCCGAAAAAAAGTTACCCGCAAACAACTGTTGAAAGAGCCCGACGAGTTTTTGACCCTGTCGGCCAAGACCATCCAGTGGGCGCGCGCCAACAGCCGCCAGCTGAGCTGGACCCTGGCCGCCATACTGCTGGTGGCCGTCGTTTTTTCGGCCGTGCGCTTCTTCTCGGCGCGGGCCGAGGCCAGGTCGCTGGCCCTCTACGACCAGCAGAGAAGCGCCTACCGGCAACTGCTGGCGAAAGACGGCACGCCCGAAAAAGCCTGGGAACAGCTTAAGCCTTCCCTGGAGAACATCATTCAGAAATATAGCGGAAAAAACGGGGCCAAGATGGCAACGGTATTCTACGCCGACATCAGCTACCGCGCCGGGAAGTACGACCAGGCCGTCAAGCTCTACCGGCAGGCCCTGGACGACTACAGCGAAGAGCCCGTCATCCACGACCTGGTGGTCATCAGCCTGGCTTACGCCTACGCCGGAAAGAAAGACTACCCCTCGGCCGAAAAGTATTTCCGCCGGATCGTCGACGGCGCGCGTCCCACCCTGAAACCCGAGGCCCTGTTCAACCTGGCGATCGTATATGCGCAGTCGGGCGACGGCGACAAGGAAAAGGAAGCCCTGCAGAAAATCGTGGCCGAGTACGACAACTCGGTCTACGCGCCGGTGGCCCGCGAAAAGCTGGCGGTGCTCTAGTACGGCCGCCTGCGGCGGCCGGCTGCCCTTTCGCGGTGCCGGAAAGCGCCTGCCCGCCGCCGCTTCGGGCCGGACGATTACTTCCTGGGGCCGACGTCCAGTTTGTATTTCTTGATCTTCTGGTTGAGCCCGCTCTTGCCGATCCCCAGCAGCTTGGCGGCACGCGACTGCACGTTGTCGCTCATTTTCAGGGCGCGCTCGATCATCATCTTCTCCACCTGGGCCAGGGTTTCGGCGAGCTTGGCGTCCGGCGCGATGCCCTCCAGGGGCAGCGTGTGGTCCGAGTGCTGCCGGAACTGGCGCGGCAGGTCGGCCACCCGGATGGTAGGCCCCGGGCACAGCACCAGGGCCCGCTCGATGACGTTCTCCAGCTCGCGCACGTTGCCCGGCCAGCTGTATTCGTAAAACAGCCGATAGACATCCTGGTCCACGTCCGTGACCGGGACCTGTCCCTTGCGCTCGTCGGAGTACTTCCGGATGAAATGCTCCACCAGCGGCAGGATGTCCTCGGTGCGCTTTCTCAGGGGCGGCAGCACCAGGTGCAGCACGTTGAGGCGGTAGTACAGGTCTTCACGGAATCGGCCGGCCTCGGTTTCCTTCTTCAGGCTGCGGTTGGTGGCGGCGATGATGCGGATGTCCACCGGGATGGGCTTGATGCCGCCCACCCGTTCGAGGGTCCGCTCCTGGATGACCCGCAGCAGCTTGACCTGCAGGTTGGGCGGCAGCTCGCCGATCTCGTCCAGGAAGAGGGTTCCCCCTTCGGCCAGTTCGAAGCGCCCCTTCTTCATGGAGACCGCGCCGGTGAAGGCCCCCTTTTCGTGTCCGAAGAGCTCGCTTTCCAGCAGGTTCTCGGCTAATGCCGAACAGTTGACGGCCACGAAAGGCTTGTTGCGCCGCGGGCTGTTGAAGTGGATGGACTTGGCCACCAGTTCCTTGCCGGTGCCGCTCTCGCCCTCCAGCAGCACCGTGGCCGAAGCCGGTGCAATTTTCTCGATGGTGGCGAAAACGTCCCGCATGGCCCGGCTGCGCCCGATGATGTTGCCGAAACGGTACTGCACCTCCACCGCGTGCCGCAGGTGACGGTTCTCCTTGACCATCTGGTACAAGGCGCAGGCCTTTTTGACGTAGAGAATCAGGCGCTCGTTCTCGAAGGGCTTGAGGATATAATTGTAGGCCCCCTTCTGCATGGCTTCCACGGCTTTTTCCACCGTGCCGTGAGCGGTCATCATGATGACCGGCAGCTCCGGGTCGCGGGCCTTGATCTGCTCGAGCAGCTCGATGCCGTCCATGACCGGCATCTTCATGTCGGTGAGCACCAGGTCCACGTCGGAGTGCGCCAGGATGGAGAGTGCCTCCTGGCCGCTGTTGGCCGTCAGCGTGGCGTAGCCCTCCTCCTTCAGCACCTCGCTGAGAATCAGGGGATAGTTTTTTTCGTCGTCAACGATCAGTACGGTATCCATGACAGGCAATCCGTGTAGGTTTCCGGTTTCCACCGCGCGCAGCGGACACGGCACTAAGGTTCCAGGGGCAGTTCCACCACCACCCGGGCCCCGCCGCGCTCACGGTTCTCCATGTGGATACTGCCGCCGTGGGCCTCGATGATGTTGCGCACGATCCCCAGCCCCAGGCCGGTGCCCTTTTCCTTGGTGGTGAAAAAAGGGTCCCAGATCTTTTCGCCGATCTCCTCGGAAAACCCGGGACCGCTGTCTTCGAAGAAAAGGCGCACCCGGGCGTCGTCCGCCTCGGCGTGAATGCGGATGGTGCCGCCCTCGGGCATGGCCTGCAGGGCGTTGAGCAGGATATTAAGAAACGCCTGGTAGAGCATGTTGGCATCCGCATGGATTTCCGGCAGTCCCTCGTCGATGCGGTCTTCGACGACGATGCCCTGCTCCTTGAAGCGCGGGGCCAGGGAACCGATGTTGCGCGCCACGATGTCGCCCAGGCGGCAGGGCGCCAGGTCCGGTTCGCGCGGCTTGGCGAAGTTGAGAAAATCGGTGATGATGTCATTGAGGCGCGTGGCCTCCTGTACGATCACGTCCGGGATGGGATTGCCGGGATCCACCACGGCCATCTTCTTTTTCAGCAGCTCGGCCGAGCTCTTGATAATGCCCAGGGGGTTGCGGATCTCGTGGGAAACGCCGGCGGTCATCTCCCCCAGCGACGACAGGTGCCGGGCGCGGTTGAGCTTCTGCTCCAGACGCTGCCTCTCCAGGGATCGTTTTTCGATGATGGCCTCGCCGCGTTTAACCACGAAGATCAGCACCAGCAGCAGGATGGACATCACCAGCGTCGAGGTGATGATGATGGTCACCTGGTAGCGGAAAATGGCGCGATAGTCGTCGGTGACGTCCTGCACGATCTCCACCACGCCCAGCACCGGTCCGGAGATCCGCAGGAACTCCCTCTCGGCCCGCAGCGGCGCGAAGGTGATCAGCAGGCTCTTTTTGGGGATGCCCAGCGGGATGCCCCATTTGTAGCCCTGCTGCACCAGCTTGTAGCCGATGTGTCCCTCCCGGGCACGGTTGTAGAGTGCACCGCCCAGGTTCTCCTTGCCCACCAGTTCGGGGTCGAAACTGTAAGAGATCTTGTTTTTCATGTCGTAGATGTTCACCATGGCCACGTGGAAACTGTGCAGCGTGCTGCGCACCACGTCGTCCATGCGCCGGAACTGTTCGGCGTTGCTCAGCTCGATCTTGCCGTATTTGAGCACCACCGGCACGATGAACTGCAGAAAAACCTGGTGGTTGAGGTTCTCCATGAGCACCAACGCATAGGCCTGGCTCTTTTTCAGCTGAAAAGACCGCGCCCAGTGGATATTGAGCAGGGAGAGCACCAGCGTTCCGATGAAAACCGCGATAAGGCTTGAAAAGGTGAAATATTTCACCAGCCTGAAAGGCTTTATTTTTTCGGAATTCATGCGGCTCTTCATGCAGGCCGGGTCTCCCTGGGGTCGATATCGCCGGGTCGTTCATTTTTTTTATATGGTGCGCGAAATTTGGCATAAAGGTCAAGCTTTTTTGGCCGATAACCACATTAACCGTATCGGACGATACTGTTGGTGGACCTTCGAAAATTCTCCTCATCCGGGAGAGGCAACCCTTGATAGCGCAACATGCGGGCGTCGGAAGACACGGATGGTGAACCGGAAGTGTGGTGCACCGCAATTATATGTTAATTATGCGTAATTAGCTAAAAAAGTTCTTGACATGACCGAAATTAAATGCAATGGGGTTTTGAAACATATCCAGAACACTTCCGCACCCTTTTGCTTTACCCAGCAGCGCCCTGAAAAACCGCACATACAGGCGATTCAAATGAGCAGAAATCGTTTGAAGGCTGTCAGAGAATCCCTTCTCATGAGCAAAGCAGAGCTGGCCCGCAAAGCAAACGTCTCTCCAATGACCATCGCCCGCATCGAAAAGGGAAAGCCCTGCCGGCTGGAAACCAAGCGTAAAATTATTCTGGCGTTGGGGCTGAATCTTGCAGATAAAGATGAAATTTTCCAAGATGATTGAGAGATATTCATGCTGTTTGCCAAGAAAAACCACTTAGTCGGACTCGACATCGGTTCCCGCACCATTAAAGTCGCAGAAATCACCGGGCTGAATAAAGGGGGATCCTTTAAGGCCTTCGGGCTCATCGACATACCGCCCGGACTCATCGAGGACGGCGCCATCAAAGAACCGGAGAAGGTGGCCGAGTTCATCCGTGAACTGTTCTCCACTTACAAGATCAAGGAACACAATGTCGCCACCTCCATCGGCGGATACTCGGTGATCGTTAAGAAAATCGACGTGCAGACCATCAGTGAAGAGCAGCTGCAGGAAAACATCCACCTCGAGGCCGAGCAGTACATCCCCTACGACATCAACGATGTCTACCTGGATTTTCACATCATCGGTGAAAACGAGAACAACGCCAACCTGACCAGCGTGCTGCTCACGGCGGCCAAAAAGGAGATGGTGGACGACTACGCCGGCGTCATCGACATGGCGGGGCTGACCCCCTGCGTGGTGGACGTGGACGCCTTCGCCCTGCAGAACATCTTCGAGTTCACCCACGGCGGCGGCGATGAAAACGTCGCGCTCATCGACATCGGTTCCTCCAAGACCTCGCTGAACATTCTCAAGAACAACCAGTCCCTCTTCATGCGGGATGTCTCGCTGGGATGCGCCCAGATCAACCACAAGATCGCCTCCATGGCCGACTGCTCCCCTGAAGAGGCCGAAGAGATCAAACTGACCGGCAAATCCGACACCCTGTCCTCCGAACAGATCAAGGAAATCATCTCGACCATCGTGGCCGACTGGTGCCAGGAGATCCGGCGGGCGCTGGATTTCTTCTATTCCACCTACCCGGACGACCAGATCAAGCGCATCGTGCTGAGTGGCGGCGGGGCCAACATCAAGGAGTTCAGGGAATTACTGGGCGTCGAAACCTCCGCCGAAGTGGAAGTGATCAACCCCTTCGCGCCTTTCAAGGCCGACAGCGGACGGCTCGACCCCGCCTATCTGTCACAGGTGGCTCCCCAGGCGGCCATTTGCATGGGACTGGCCACACGAAGAATCGACGACAAATGATACGAATCAACCTGTTACCATTCCGAGATGCACGCAGAAAAGAGACCGCCCGCAAACAGGTGGGTATTTTCCTGTTGACCATGGCCGTGGTGCTGGGTCTTCTGCTGGTCGTTCAGTTCTACCTGAAAAACCAGGAAAAGAGCCTGCAGACCCGGGTCAAGTCCACCAAGGCCCAGTTGGCCAAGTACGAGAAGATCAACAAGGAAATCACCGCGATCAAGAAGAAACTGGAGATTCTCAAGAAAAAGACCGACGTCATCAAAAACCTGGAGGCCAACCGCCGACAGGCGCTGGAACTGCTGGACGCCTTCACCGGGCTGGTGATCAAAAAGCGCATGTGGTTCACGCGGCTGGAAAGCCACGGTTCGATGTCGGGAACCGTACGCATCCTCGGCATCGCCATGGACAACAAGACCGTGGCCGATTTCATGACGCGGCTGGAAAAGTCGGGCCTCTTCGCCAGTGTGCAGCTCAAGAACCTGCAAAAGCACACCATCAAGGAAAGCCAAAGCATCGACCTGAAGAAATTTGAGATTGCCTGTCAACGGATAGCGAAGAACCCGGCGCAGACGGACAAGAACAAGAAGGCCAAAAAGAAATGAAATCAGGCGCATCCGCAGATAAAACCGCACTGTTCGAAAGGATAGAGCAGCTTTCCAAAACCCAGAAGGTCCTGATCTACGTGGTCTGCATCCTGGTGGCGGCGGCCGCGTTCGGATACTTCTCCTTCTACCCCTCGTGGCAGGCCGTCAACAAGCTGTCCAAGGAAGAAAAGCAGCTGCAGGAGAAGCTGACCGTTGCCAAGCGTAACGCCCGCCAGATCAAAGCCTATCGCGAGCGCATCGAGCAGGCCAAGGCCCGGTTCAAGATGGCCATGCGGGCCCTTCCTGAAAAACAGGAGATTCCATCGCTGCTGGCCGGTATCTCCCGTGCCGGACAGCGGGCCGGCCTGGAATTCACCCTCTTTCAGCCCAAGGCGGAAATCCCCAAGGACTTCTACGCCGAACTCCCGCTGGCCATCAAGGTGACCGGCACCTTTCACCAGGTGGCGACCTTTTTTGACAAGGTATCCCGGTTGGACCGCATCGTCAACATCCAGGACATCACCATGACACCGCTTCCGGCCAAGGCACAGTCCGGCCCGGGTGTCAAACTGTTGACCGCCTGCACGGCGGTGACCTACAAGTTCATCGAGCAGTCCCAGCAGAAAAAATCCGGCAAGAACAAGAAGAAAAAGAAAAAATAACAGCAGAAACGGCACTGATTATGTTCAAAGCGAACGCCACCCTGACCCGACTGGCCTGTCTTTTCTGTTTTGCGGCCTTCCTGGCGGCCGGATGCGACAGCGGCACCGAAAAGCCCGTTCAGAAGACCGTCGTAAGACAGAAAATTATGACTTCCTCCAAGAAAAGCGCGCCGGCGGGCAAGAAGCAGGCTGCGGCTCAGCAGAAAAGCACGGCGCCTGCCTCCGACACCCGTATGGCCAGCATCAAGCCTTACAGTCCCGCGGGCAAGACAGACCCGTTTGTCCCTCTGTTCCGCAAACAGGAAACCGAAGAGACCCAGTCCACGGCCTCTCCCAGGAAAAAGCGCAGGAAGCACATCCCCCGCACGCCGTTGGAACGGGTCGACCTCAGCCAGCTGAAACTCACCGCCATCATCCGTTCACCCCAGGGCAACAAAGCGCTGGTGGAAGAAGCCACCGGCAAGGGATACGTCGTCACGATCGGCACCTACCTGGGAAACCAGGGGGGGAAAATCACGGAAATACTCGACGATCGCATCATTGTCGAAGAAGAGATAGAAAATCCGTTAGGGGGAGTCAAAAAAGTACCACGCCAACTGAAACTTCAGAAATCTTCAGGGGAATGACGCCATGGATGAGAGGAAGTGGATGCGCTCCAGTGCTACAGCTCTTGCAATGGCCCTGCTGCTGACCGCCTTCTGGCTGGGAGGATGTGCCACCAGCCGCGGTGCGGGGCAAAGTGCCGAAGTCAAGGCCGATGTCGCCGAAGCCGAGAGTCCGCCGGCGCAGATGGCCGAATCCGAGAGCCCACCCGCGGAGGTACCGGCCGACGGCAGACACATCACGGCCATCCGGGCCGTGCCGCAGCAGGACTCGGTGAACGTACTCATCGAGGGGAACCAGAACCTGACCTACACGTCGATCAAACAGGCCGTGCCGCTGCGCATGGTGTTCTACTTTCCCGGGGCCGTGTTCGCGCCCGGCCTGGAACCCGCGATTCCGGAAAACAGCGTGGTGGAGTCCGTCAAGGTAATCCCGGCCGACGAGGACAACGACACCTCGCGGATCGAGCTCTTCCTGAAAAAGGACGTCCCCTGTGACGTCACCCGGGAAGAGGGACGCGGCCTGAAATTGACGTTTCCCACCGGCATGGCCGTAGCGCAGCAGGAACCGGCGGTATCGGCCGACATCGAGGAGCAGACGCTGGCCGAACCGGCCGCCGATCAGGCGCCATCGTCCGTGGCCGCGGAAACGGAAAAGGCGGCGGCCCGGGAACCAGTGGCCGACGAGCCCCGCAAAGAGACCGCCTCCGCCGCTCCCCCGCAGGACGCCCCTCCGGCCACACGCCTGGAATCGGTTTCCGCCCAGGCCGGCGACCGGGGTGTGCAGGTGCTGCTGGCGGCCAACGGCGTCATCAGCGAATACAGCACCTTTACGCTCAAGTCGCCGCCGCGCATCGTCTACGACATCCCCAATCTGGAGAGCCCCTACCATCGCGAGCAGCGGGTCATGGTGGACACCCCGTGGGTGAAGCGCGTGCGTTACTACGCCGACCCCTTCAAGTTGCGGGTCGTGCTGGACACGGACGACGCCTACCTGGCCGCTTACGACGCCAAACCGACGGGAAACGGCCTGGCCATCTCGGTGGGCCGGCCCGCAACGGAGGCTGTTGAAGCCGCCGAACCGCAGGCCGAAACCGCAACACCCGGGCCGACGTCCGGGACCATAACGGCCCAGGCGCAGCCCGCGGAAACACCCGACCGGACACCGGCCGCGGAAAGTGTCGCGGAACCTGAAAAAGCACCCGAAAAGGAAGCCGCCCTGGTGGCCCAGGCGCAAACCGCCAAGAAACCGGCCCCGGCGCCGACTCCCGCCGGGAGCACCGGGGCCTGGCTCAACCGGCTGGATTTCTCCAGCGAGGCCGGCGGCAAGTCGACCGTGGTGATCGGAACCACGGTTCCGGTCAAGTACGATGTCGCCAAGAAGAACGATCGCCAGATCGTGGTCAGCCTCCAGAACACCCGGATCCCGGACTACCGCAAGCGGCCGCTGATCACCACCCGCTTCGAAAGCGCGGTGGACCGCATCATCCCCATCCAGACACCGGACATGCGTAAGCGGGCGCTGATCTCCATCGAACTGCGCGAGGGCGTCAAATACCGCACCGAAACGGACGGCAATCGGATCCTGGTGCACTTCGAAGCCTCTTCGGTGCCCCCCAAGCCTTTTGCCGAGGCCCAGCTGCCGCCCTGGGAGGAAGTCGCCAGCGCCACCGCTGCCGCCATGCAGCAGAAGCAAGCGGCCGCCCATGCCATTCAGGCGGCAGGTGCCCCGGCCGCACCCGGACCGCAACCGGCGGCCGGCATCCCGGCATGGGACCGCGTGAAACCCAAGAAATTCACCGGCGAAAAGATCGCCCTGGATTTCTATGAAACCGACATCAAGAACGTCTTCCGGATCCTGCAGGACGTCAGCGGCAAGAACTTCGCCATCGACCAGGATGTCACCGGTAAGGTCACCCTGAGCCTGCACAAACCCGTTCCCTGGGACCAGGTGCTGGACCTGGTGCTGAAAATGAACCAGCTGGCCATGGTCACCGAGGGCGACGTCATCCGCATCGGCACCCAGGCCAAGTTCGAGGCCGAGGAGAGAGCCCGCCGCAAGCGCTGGGAAGAGGAACTCAAGCGCCAGAAACTGGAGGTGCAGCTGGCGCAGGCCGTCACCGAGTACATCCCCATCAACTACGCCAACGCCAAGGATATCTACGCCATGATTTCGCGCGGCAGCGGCAGCGGTGGTGGCGGTGGCGGCAGCACCCAGATGGGTAGCGCGGTGGCCGAGGAGAGCGCCAGTTCCAACGCACTGCTGACCCCCGGTGTCGGCAGCATCATGTTCGACGAGCGCACCAACCAGATCATCGTGACCGACCTGCCGCCCAAAATCGAGCAGATCAAACGCATCATCTCCCAACTGGATCGTCCCACCCGGCAGGTCAGCATCGAGGCCCGCATCGTGGAGGCCAGCAGCAGCTTCGCCCGTGAGATCGGTGTCCAGTGGGGCGTGGAAGGCGGCATCTCCAGCACCGGCACCGAGCCGTACACGGCCAGCCGGCTTCCCGGCTCCGGTACGGCCTCCGACCCCAACCAGCCCAGCTGGCTGCGGGAAATGGGTGCCGAGGGCCAGCCGGGCATCGGCCCCCAGCGCGGTTTCGACACCCTGGGCGGCACCTACGGATGGGACACCGCCGTCAACCTGCCCATCAGTGCCGCCGCGGGTGCGCTGGGCTTCAACTTCCTGCGCATCGCCGGCACCGGGCTGGTCATCAACGCCCGGCTGATGGCCTCGGAAACCAACGGCGAGAGCAAGATCATCTCGGCGCCCAAGATCGCCACGCTAGACAACGTCAAAGCAACTATCAAATCGGGGTTGCGTTACCCTTACAACAAGCTGGACGAATCGGGCAACACGGTCACCGAGTTCGAGGACATCGACCTGGTGCTGGAGGTCACGCCTCACGTGACGCTGGACCAGCGCATCTCCATGCGACTCAAGATTACCAAGAAAGACCTCGGCGATCTCATCAATGGCCAACAGTCCTTCACCACCAAGGAAGCCGAAACCGTGCTGCTGGTCAACGACGGCGACACGGTGGTCATCGGCGGCATCATCAAATCTTCCAAGGGCGCCAGTCAGACGGGGCTGCCTTTCCTTTCCAAGATTCCCATTCTGGGCTGGCTCTTCAAGACCGAGTCCAAGGCCAAGCGCAAAGAGGAGCTGCTGATCTTCATCACGCCCAGAATCGTGAACCTGGAAAAGCGTGGCAGCGAGAAGGTGACGGTCTCTTCCTGACCGGAGGAGGTTCCGAGGAATCATGAAACGAAAAACCGATGGAACGGAAAGGAAGTCTATGAAATTCAAGAATCTGTCAACAACGATACTGGTGGTGGTGATCCTGTCGCTGATTGGCTACATAGCAGGTTGCGGTTCAAAGGGCGGCGTGGCCGACCCGCAGGCCGGCTACATCGAACTGACGGCCACCCCGTCCTGTCTCAGGCCCCTGGAACGCACGTCGTCGGTCATCGTGGCCACGGTGCACAAATCCGGCGGCGAGACCGCCGACATCGGAACGCGTGTGACCTTCCGCATCTCGACGGGCATCGGCACGTTCGCCAACGGCAGCCGTGAACTGACCACCCATACCACCAGCGCCAACGGTGTAGCCTCGGTGGTGGCCATCGCCGGCGACATCGAGGGCATAATGGCCGTCACCGCGGAGTCCAACGGCATGAAACAGCGCGTGGACATCCCCATCGACGAGAACTGCAACCCGGACACCGGTTCCACCGACACCGAGACGGACACCGGAACCGGTACGGATACCGGAACGTCCACTGCCACCACCACGGATACGGACACCGGCACCAGTACCGGGCCCACCACCAACGCCATGATCATGGTGGACGTGCCCACCCAGGCCATGGCGGCCGACGGCAACGCCTCCGTCACCCTGACGGTCAGCGTGGCCGACAGCGAAGCGCACATCGTGCCCATCGGCACGCCGGTGACCTTTTCCACCACCCTGGGGTCCTTTGCCAACGGCCGGCAGACCTACACCCTGCCCACCACCGACGAGAGCGGTACGGTAAAGGCGCAGCTGTTCGCCGGCACCACCCCGGGAATGGCCGAGGTGACAGTGGCCGCCGAGGGCAGCTACCAGGTGATCCACGTCGCCATGGTCGCGCCGTAGTCAAAACCGCAGAGACCTTTCGTTCCGCTCAGAGGCCGTGGCAACACGGCCTCTTTTGCGTCGCCGCTTCATGGGTTCGTGCGTGCCCGGCCAAACAGTGCCCCTTGCAAAGCGGCGCCAATGGGGTATAATCCGGGCATGCAGGCGAAATGCTTTTGCGATTTTACCTTCCGTGCGGCCGCCACGCGCCGCCGGTCCCCGGGAAACCGCCACGGATAACCGCCATGCCGGTTTACGACTACACGGCCCTGAACGCCAAGGGCAGAAAAGTGACGGGCATCATCGATGCCGACAGCCCCGTGGTGGCGCGGCAGCGGCTGCGCGAATCCCGCATCTACCCCGTGTCCATCCGGGAGGTCAGTGCGGGCGAGGCCTCGCGCGAAAAGCGCGCACCGGATTCGCTGCGGGTTTTCTCACGGGTGCGCCCGGTGGAGATCTCGATGATGACGCGCCAGCTGGCCACCTTGGTGGGGGCGGGCTTCCCCCTGGTCTCGGCCATGGACGTGCTCATCCCCCAGACCAAGGCCCCGGCGCTCAAGAAGGTGCTGGCCCAGGTGCGCGAGTCCGTGGTGGAGGGGGCCGACTTCGCCACGGCCCTGTCCGCCTATCCCCGGCTGTTTTCGCCGCTCTACGTGAACATGGTGCGGGCCGGCGAAACGTCGGGGACGCTGGAGATCGTGCTGGAGCGCCTGGCGGAGATCAGCGAACGGCAGCAAGAGCTCAAGACGCGCATCCGCGCCGCCCTGGCCTACCCCCTGTTCATGTCCCTGATCGGCATCGTGGTGCTGTTTCTGCTGATGATCTTTATCGTGCCCAACATCACCTCCATTTTCACGGACATGCACCAGACGCTGCCGGCGCCCACCCGCATGCTGATCGCGGTGAGCGCCTTCTTCAAACGCTACTGGTGGCTGATGGCGCTGGCCGCGGCCGCCGTTGCGGTTGTGCTGCGCCGCCTGAAAAAGACGCCGCGCGGCGAGTACGCCTACCACCGCATGATCCTGCGGCTGCCGGTCATCGGCCTGCTGGTCAGGAAGCTGGCCGTGGCGCGTTTCGCACGCACCCTGGGCTCGCTGCTGGAAAACGGCGTGCCGCTGCTCAATTCGCTGGACATTGTCAAAAACATCACTGGCAACCGCCTGATCGCCGAAACCATCGAGGGGGCCGCCGTGGAAGTGGGCCGCGGACAGCCGCTGGCGCGGTCGCTGGAGCCGGGAGACACCTTTCCCGACCTCTCGATCCAGATGATCCAGGTGGGCGAACAGAGCGGCAACCTGGAACAGATGCTCAAAAAAATCGCCGATGTCTACGAAACCGAGGTGGCATCGCGGGTGCTGGCCATGACGTCCCTGCTCGAACCGGTCATGATCCTGGTGATGGGGGTGGTGGTCGGCTTCATCGTGCTGTCCATCTGCCTGCCCATTTTCGAAATGAACCAGCTGGTCAAGTGATGGAAGTTTTTTCGCTTTCATTAATCCGGTGCCACGGCGGCGTGTGCACCAGATCGAAAAACAAATCTTTTTTCATGCTGGAATGGATTGACGCCTGATCCGTCCCCACGGAGGGGATGGGGGGTCAAGGGAGGAAATGTGTACGCCAGAAAACATGTATTTTTAAAAACGTCGAACGGCTTTACCCTTATTGAGCTTATGGTGGTCATCGTTATTCTCGGTATTTTGGCCACGTTCATCGTCCCGCGTATAATGGGAGAGCCTGAAAAGGCTAAAATAGTAAAAGCCCGCATCCAAATTGAAAGCCTGGAGACTGCGCTGAAATCCTACAAGCTGGACAACGGCTTCTACCCGACCACCGAGCAGGGGTTGCAGGCCCTGGTGGAAAAGCCCGAGTCGGCCCCCGTGCCCAAGCACTGGCGCAAAGGCGGCTACATTGAAAAGGGCAAGATCCCCAAGGATCCCTGGGGCAACGACTTCGTCTACCTCAGTCCCGGCGCCCACGGCGACTACGACATCATCAGCTACGGGGCCGACGGCGTGCCGGGCGGCGAGGACAACAACAAGGACATCAACAGCTGGGAAGTCGAGTGAAACCATGCGGGTTCGCGACGACCGGCAGAGCGGTTTCACCCTCATCGAGCTGGTGGTGGTCACCGCGCTGATCACGCTGATGCTCTTCATGGCCGTGCCCCGGTTCCAGGTGCTGGTATCGGGCGACGAAGCCCGCCGGGCGGCCCGCTGGCTGATGGTGGAGGTGCCCCTGCTCAAGAGCCGGGCCGTCCAGGAGCAACGCGACTACCTGCTGCATTTCGATTTCGACCGCCGGCTGGCGTGGGTGACCCACGAGGGCATGAAGGAGGAGGAGGCCCGGGCGGCGGCCGAAGACGGCTACCGGCCGCCGCAGAGCGTGCGGTGGGCGGACCTGGCGTTCGCCGGCGGCCCCACGGTCTCCGGCGCGCAGGCGGTCCTGCGCTTCTACCGGCAGGGCTACTCGGACCGGGTGTTCATCCACCTGCAGGACGACAACGACCGGCGTTTTTCGGTGCTGGTGGAGCCTTTTCTGCCGCGCCCCGAATTCTACGACCACTTCGTCGATTTCAATGAATGACAACGATGCCACCAGCGACTTTCCGGCCGCCGGCGCCCGGCGGGCAGCCTGCCGCGGCCGGCAAAGCGGGTTCACCTTCCTCGAGATCATGGTGGCCCTGGCCATCCTGTCTATCGTCCTGACCGCCGTCTACCGCATGCAGTCCCAGACCATTTCCATGAACACCGAGAAGCAGTTCCTCACCCTGGCGCCGCTGCTGGGCGCCGGCCGGCTGGCATCGCTGGAGAGCACGGCCCTGGAAGACGGCGCGGACGAATCCGGCGATTTCGGGGAGGACTACCCCGGCTACCGCTGGCGGGTCACGGCGACACCGGTCGATTCGGAACTGCTGACGGCCGCCGGCGCCCGGCTGGTGCGCATCGACATGACCGTCTCCTACCAGGAAGACGCCTTCACCCTTCACCTGCAGACCTACCGGTTCATCGAGAAATGACGGGCCGCCCGGAGACCGACACGCCTGCACGCCGCCACGGGTTCACCCTGGTGGAAATCCTGGTGGCCATCTTCATCTTCGCGGTGGTCATGGCCACGGTTTTCGGCTCCTTCCAGGCGGTTTTTTTCAACAGCGAAAAAATCCGGACCTCCGACGCCGCCACCGAAGCCGCCCAGGCCTGCTTTGCGCGCATGGTCGTCGACCTGCTGGAGATCTACATCGCCCTGCCGCCCTACTACAAACCGCCGGGCATGAACGACCCGCCCACCGACTACCGCCTGGTGGCGGACACCACCGTGGTGGACGGCCGCGAATTCTCGCGCCTGCGGTTCACTTCGCTGGCCCACACCCCCATGGGAATGCACCCCGGCGAGGGGATCGCCCAGATCGTGTACTACGTGACGGCCGCCGAAGACGGCCGGCCGGAGCTGCGTCGCTCCGACACCCTCTTTCCCTACAAGAGGGTCAAACCCGGACCGGCCGACCCGCTGCTGTGCCGGGACGTGGACGGCTTCAGCGTGGAGCTGATCGACCACGAGGGCGAGCGCCACCCGCGCTGGCACTCGGACCGCGACGAATTCGGCTACGCGACGCCGCGTGCGGTGCGCATCGCCCTGTCCATCGGCCGTCCCCCCGAGGTGCGCAAGTTCGAAACCACCGTCAAACTGCCCGTCTCCCGTGGGCCGAGGAACCCATGAAACACGCGCCCGATACCGGCAGCAAACGCGGCATTGCCCTGCTGATCACGCTGGCGGTGACTACCGTGCTGGTCACCACGGTGCTGGAAATGAATCGGCAGGCGCGCTCGGGGCTCGGCACCGCCGCAGCGATGCGCGATCGCACATCGCTGCTGCTCATGGCCGAGTCCGGGGTTCAGGTGGGCATGGCCGTGCTCGTCCACGACAAGCAGACATCGCGCACCGACACCATCCAGGAAGACTGGGCCAATCCGCTGTTCCTGAAGCAGGCAACGGAGGCGCTGCCCTTCGAAGAGGGCAAAGTGGAAGTCGCCATTACGGACGAAATGGGAAAGATTCAGGTCAATGCGCTGGTGGACACGCCCGGCGGCCACCGTTTCAACACCCCCCAGCAGCGGCTGTGGGAGCGGTTTCTGGGCATCATGGGCCCGCTGCTGGAGATGGACGATGATTTCGAGGCCACCACCGTCATCAACAGCGTCAAGGACTGGATCGACGCCGGCGACGATGATGCCATCACCGGCCTGACGGGCGCCGAGTCGGACTACTACCGCGAACTCGATCCGCCCTACGCATGCCGCAACGCCCCCCTGCCCTACCTGCCTGAAATGCTGAAGATAAAGGGCGTCACCCCGCAGCTGTTTTTCGGCACCGAACAGCAGCCCGGCATCGGCGCCTACCTGACGGTCTGGGGGGCGGGCGCACCCAACGATAATACCTTGACATTCAATGGAAAAATAAATATAAATACCGCGGCATTACCCGTGATCGCGGCCATGCTGCCGACCGAAAACCAGGATCTGGCGCAGGCGATCTTCGACTATCGGCAGGAAATTTCCGACGACAAGTTTGCCAACGACATATCCGCTCCCGGATGGATCCAGAACGTTCCGGGGGCCGCAGGCCTCAAAATCGACCCGAAGATCATGACGACCGCCAGCGACGTTTTCCGGATCGAGTCCAAGGCCACTGCCAGGGGGCGTGCCCTGACGGTGACCACCGTGGTGCAGCGCGTCCAGGATCCCAGAAGCGGAAAGACGACCTGCAGGGTGCTGACCTGGCGCATCGACTGACGCGGCGCAACCCCGCCCGCGACGGCCGCCGCGGCGCGCGGCGACGCCGCTGCAGGCTGAAAAGCGAATAGAATCCACTTGATGGCCAAAAAAGTTCTCGGTTTGGATGTCAGCTCGGACGGAATCGGCGCCGTTCTGCTCAAACGCGGTGTCAAGACCCACACGGTGGAGGCCTGCGCCCACGTGGCCCTGGCACAGGATGCCCCTTTCGAAGAAGCCCTGGGGGACGCACTCGAAAAGCTGCGTGCCCGGGTGGACATCGACGACGTCATCTGCAGCGCCTCCTTTCCGGCCGAGCGCATCTCCTACCGCCACGTGGAAGTGCCCTTCAAGGCGGCGCGCAAGATCCGCCAGGTACTGCCCTTCGAACTGGAACCCAGTCTGCCTTTTGCCGTGGAGGAAACCGTCTGGGCCTACCAGGGCCTGGGCGGCGCCCGCCCGAACACCCTGCTGGCCGCGGCGGCCGTCAAGGCCGAGTTCGACGCCTACCTGGCGTGCCTGAAAAGTTTCGATCTCGACCCGGTGTCGGTGTCTCCGGCCGGCTATGCCCTGGCGTTGCTGACCGGCGAACAGGCGGGGCGGCGGGAGAGCGACGACGACCGCTGGATGCTGATCGACATCGGCCGGCGGACGGCGACCCTCTTCCTGCTGACCGGCGGCCGCATCCAGGCGGTGCGCCCGGTGTACCGCAGGAGCGCGCACCCCTGGTCGGCGGCGGACGTGGCCGGGACCATCCGCCAGACCCTGCACGCCTTTTCGGAACGCACTCCCGGCGGCTACCGCCCCGCGCAGGCGTTTATCACCGGATACGACCTGCTGGACGTGAACCTGGAAACCGAACTGGCGGCCCTGCTGGCCCTGCCGGTCAAACGCACCGACCTGTCGGGCGGTCTGCCCGTGACCCTCGACGAGCGTGCGGGTGAAAACTGGCGTGCCCACCGCATGGACAAGGCCTTGGCCCTGGCGTATGCCGGTTTCGGACTTCCCGGACGGCAGCTGCTGGATTTCCGGGAAGGTTCGGCGCCACGCATCCGCTTCTGGTCCCAGTATCGCCGGCAGCTGGTCACGGCCGGGCTGCTGGCCCTGGTGGTGGTCGGCCTCATGGGCGCGGACCTGCTCTCGCAGACGCGCGTCCTGGAGCGGCGCCTGGAGCGGCTCAACGCGCGCATCACAGCAGTTTTCCGGTCGACTTTCCCGGAAGTCAAGAACATCGTCGACCCCCTGCAGCAGATGCGCATCAAATTGCGCGAGATCGACCGCCGCATACCCGAGGGCATCAGCACGCGGGCGCCGGCCCTGGCCATCCTGGACGACATCAGCCGCAGCATCCCGGCCGGCATCGACGTGGTGTTTTCCCGGCTGGTGATCACCGGAGACAACGTCCAGATCTCGGCCGAAACCGACACTTTCAACGCCGTGGACGAGATCAAGAACCGCCTGATGCGATCCGAATTGTTCGGCAAGGTGGACATCACGTCGGCCAACATGGACAAGACCAGCCGACGCGTCCGCTTCAAACTCAAGTTGCACCTGACGTGACGGGTTTCATGAACAGGCAGGATATGGACAAGACACCCAAAGCCGCGGGACGGGGACGCCGCCGGTCATGAAGAACCTGACCCTCGGCAGACGCGAGAAGATCCTGGTCATCACGGCGGCCGTGCTGGTGACCCTCTTCGTGGCGACCCAGTTCGTGGTGGGCCCCCTGCTGGACAGGCGCCAGCGCCTGCGCGACAGCATTGCCTCGCAGCAGAAGAACCTGGCCGAAATCCTGGCGCTCAGGTCCGAGTACGAACGCCTCCGCCGCCAGGCGGACCAGACCCGGACGCGCCTGATGCACCGCGAGAAGGGGTTCACCCTGTTTTCCTTTCTCGAGGGCCTGGCCGGGCAAACCGGCCTCAAGGAGAGCATCAGCTACATGAAGCCGGCGGTGAAGGAACACCGCAAGGGCGGCTTCAGGAGCGCCAGTGTGGAGATGAAATTCAAGTCCATCACGCTGAAACAGCTGGCCGAATTCCTCAAACGGGTGGAGACCGCCAACAAGAGCATCTTCATCAAGCGCCTCTCAGTCACCCGCCAGGGGAAACGGCAGAAACGCATCGACGCCGTGCTGCTGGTGGAAACCTATGTGCTCTGAGGCGCCCACCCGCATGCGCCGTGCAGGCAAAGACCTGTCGGCCCGCTGTGAAGAGATGAACACACGCACTTTTTGGCCGTCGGGGGAGTTGCGTTGGCACCGAAGATGAAAAGCATACCGCCGTGGGTGCTCTACGGCCTCTATTTCCTGGCCGTCACGGCCGTCCTGCTCTACGCGCTGTTTCCCGCAGCCACGGTGAAGCGCTACGTGGAGAGCCTGGGAAGCCGGCTGGACCCGGCCCTGCGCACCACCGTCGAGGCGGTGCGCCCCGCGTTTCCGGCCCGCGTGCGGCTGTCCGGCATCCGCCTGCGTTACGACCGCCGCCTGCTCTTCAAGGCGGACCGCGCCACGGTGTCCCCGCACCTGCTGGCCTACCTTAGAGGCCGAAGGGGGTACACCCTGCGCTGCGACACGTACGGCGGCAGGATCTCGGCCAAGGTGGCGATCGCGGACGACCAGCCGGCCGGACGCATCCGCGTCGACGCCCTGGATCTGGCGAAGATCCCGCTGCTCCAGGGGATCGACGACCTGAAACCGGCCGGACGGCTGGGCCTCGAGGTCGATTTCCTGACCGACAACGGGGTGCTCACGGGCAAAGGCCGCTTCCACCTGAAGGACTTCAGGTTCAGCCTCGAAGAAATGGTCCCGGGCGTGGCGGAACTGTCATTTGCCGGCGTGGACGGCAAACTCCGTCTGAAGGGGACCCAACTGACCATCGCCGACGGCCGCGCCAAGGGGCGCCAGACCGACGCCGCCATCCGGGGGTCGCTCGACGTGGCGGCGCCTTTCGGGCAAAGCGGCCTGGACCTGTCGCTGACCCTGCGGCCCCACGCGGAATTCATCGCCGCCCTGCGCAAGAACCCCGCCCTGCGGTGGGTATCGGCCGGCATGGTGGGCAGCCGGGGACTGCCGCTGCGCATCTCCGGCACCGTCGGGGATCCGCAGGTATCGGTGCGGTAACGCGGAACACAACGCCTATGAAACGCATTTTCGTCATCGTCAACCTGATCCTGCTGACGGCGGCCTCGTACTACGCCGTCCGAATCTTCTACCGCCTGTCGACGGCCGACCTGGTGGTGGAGGCCCTGCCCGTCACGCCCGCGGTCGCAGGACAGGCGCACAAAGCCCTGCGGCCGCGACGGACGGCGGACATCGGGGCCATCGTGTCGCGCAACCTGTTCAAGACCGACACGGAGGTGGCCTCGACGCCGCCGGCCGAAAAACCGGTGGACGTGGAAGAGCTGCAGCCGACCCAGCTCAACCTGAAACTGTGGGGCACGGTGGCCTCGCCGGGGGGGCGGTCCTTCGCCGTTATCGAGGACGTCAAGAACCGGCGCCAGCGCCTGATCCGCGAAAACGACCGCATCGAAAACGCCACGGTCAAGAAAATCCTGCGGGGGCGGGTCATCCTGGCGGTCGACGGACGCGACGAAGTGCTGGAAATGGAGAAGATCCGCACCGCCTCGCGCCGGGTGCCGCGCCTGCCCGCCCGGGCCGAGGGGGGCGAGGGGCCTGCCGAGGAACACGTGCGCGTTCCGCAGAGCGAGATCGAAAGCGCCGTCAAAAACGTCAACCAGCTGATGCGGCAGGTGCGCATCCGGCCCCACTTCACCAACGGCAAGGCTGACGGCCTGCGGCTGACCGGCATCCATTCGGGTTCCATTTTCAGCCGCATGGGGCTGCGCAGCGGCGACATCCTGGTGGGTGTGGACGGCGAACGCATCCAATCGGTGGACGACGCCCTCAAATTCTACAGGAGCCTCAAGTCCGCCACCAATGTCAAGCTCACCGTCAAACGCGGCGGGCGAGAAAAAACCATCGATTATCAGGTGGAATAGTGCTACTTTACACTGCTTGCAGAAAAATGAATCCGGCAAACGACGACATAGGCGCCCCGCGGGCCCCCCGGTGGATACTGTGGCTGCTGCTGTGCACGTGCATCTGCCTGGCGCCGGCCGCAACCTGGGCCCAGAGCACCCGCAAAACGGCGGCCGACTCCGCGACCCGCTTCGTGACCATCGACTTCAACGACGTGGACATCGGCGTCTTCATCAAGTTCATCAGCGAGTTGACCGGCAAGAATTTCGTCATCGACCGCCGCGTGCGCGGCAAGGTGACCGTCATTTCCCCTTCCCGCATTTCGGTGCAGGAAGCCTACCGCGTGTTCGAGTCGGTGCTCGAGGTGCACGGCTACACCACGGTCAGGGCCGGCAAGGTCATCAAGATCGTGCCGGCCCCCGACGCCCGCACCAAGAACATCGAGACCCTGCTGCGGGAAGAGCACGGCCGCCCCGAAGACAAGGTCGTCACCCAGCTGATCCAGCTCAAGTACGCCGACGCCACCGAGATCCGCCGGCTGTTCACGCCGCTGATCTCCAAGAGCAGCGTCATGCTGGCCTACCCGCCCACCAACACCGTCATCGTCACCGACGTCTACTCCAACATCAAGCGCCTGCTCAAGATCCTGAAAGCCGTCGACGTGCCCGGCATGGGGCAGGAGCTGACGGTCATGCCCCTCAAATATGCGGATGCCGCCGACCTGGTCAAGATCCTGCAGTCCGTCTTCCGCACGCGGCGCAAGCCCAAAAAGGGCGAACCGGGCGCGGTGGCGCGCTTCGTGGCCGACGAGCGCACCGGCAGCATCATTCTGCTGGCCAGCGAGATCGAGACCAAGAAGATCCGCAACCTGATCCAGATGCTCGACAAGGAGGCCCCCCAGGGCAGCGAGCGCGTGCGGGTCTACTACCTGGAAAACGCGTCGGCCGAAGAACTGGTCAAGGTGCTGCAGGAGATGCCCAAGAAGAAAACCACCGCTAAGAAGGGCAAAACGCAACCGTCGGCCATCTCCGAAGACGTCAAGATTACGGCCGACAAGGCCACCAACAGCCTGATCATTACCGCCAAGAAGGAGGACTACGCCGTCCTCGAGGACATCATCCGCAAGCTCGACATCCCGCGGGCCATGGTCTACATCGAAGCGCTGATCATGGAGGTCAACGTGACGAAAGACTTCCGCCTGGGCACCGAGTGGGTGCTCGGCGACCAGGTCAACGTGCGCGGCCGCAAGGCCATCGCCGGGGCCGGTTTTTCGGGCGGCTCGCTGGGGGCCATGCCCGGCGACGACGGCTACCAGGGCCTGGCGCCCGGCGACGGGGCCACGATCCCCCTGCCGCCCGGCTTCTCCATGGGCATCTTCGGGCCGGCCCTGAAGATCGGCAACCTCGTCTTTCCCAACATCTCGGCCATCGTGCAGGCCTACCAGAAAGACCGCGACGTCAACATCCTGTCCACCCCCCAGATCCTGACCACCGACAACCAGGAGGCCAGCATTATGGTGGGCAAGAACATCCCTTTCCAGACCAAGTCCACCACCACCAACAACGAGACCTTCAGTTCCTTCGAGTACCGCGACGTGGGCAAGATGCTCAAGGTGACCCCCATCATCAGCAAGGACAACATGGTCCGCCTGAACATCTCGCTGGAGGTCACGGCGCTGGAGTCCACCACCGACTTCCGTCCCACCACGCTCAAACGCAACATCAACACTACGGTGATCGTGCGCGACGGGGGCACCGTGGTGCTCGGGGGGCTGATCGAAGACCTGGGCGTCACGGCGGACTACAAGCTGCCGTGCCTGGGCAGCGTGCCGCTCATCGGCTGGCTCTTCCGATCCCGGGCCAACTCGGGCGAAAAGTCCAACCTCTACATCTTTCTCACGCCCCACGTGATCAACAACCCCAAGGACGCGCTGCACGTCTACGAGAAGAAACGCGGGTACATCGACCGCATCAAGAGCGGTCACATCAAGATGTACGAGAGGGGCCTGAAGAGTCCTCCTTCCGGGGAGATTCCCCCGCCCCGGCGGATCTCTCCCGGCGAGGCGGTGAAAGAACCGATTCGGCCGCAGGGCGGGGCGGTCGACAAACCGGTCGAGGCGGCGCCCTCGACGAAATCCGGCAGTTTCTGACGATGGCTGCCGCCGGAACGATTGCCATGGCCGAGCAGGACACCACCAGCGCCGCCTCCCTCGAAGAGGTGCTGGCCGAACGCTTCGGCCTGTCCGAGGAGGCCCTCTCCGAGGCGCGCCGCATCCACGCCGAAAAGGGCGGCAGCTTCGGAGAAATCCTGCTGCGCCGCAAACTGGTCACCGAGGTCCAGCTGCAGGAGGCGCGTAGCGCCCTGTACGGTCTGCCCTTCTGGCGGACCCTGCCGCTGGAGCGGCTCAGGGGCGACTTCACCGAGAAGGTGCCCATCGGTTACCTCAAACGCTACCTGGTGGTGCCGCTGGAGATGCCCCCCGAAGGCACGGCGGGCGGGAGTACGCCGCCGCCGGACGGCGACGGCGGCAAAAGCCGGGACGCGGGCGTCGTGCTGGCCGTCAACGACCCGTCCCGCTTTCCCATGGTCGACGACCTGGCGCGGCTGCTGGAACTGGAGCGCTGGGAGGTGGTGCTCGCCACCCGCAACGCCATCCTGGACGCCGTCAACATGGCCTACGACCTGACCCGCGACTCGGCCGAACAGCTGGTCCAGGACATGGAGGAGGACGGCAGCGACATCCTCGACGAGATCGAGGAGTCGGCCGACCTGCTGGACGACACCAGCGACGCGCCCATCATCAAGCTGGTCAACCACATCATTTCGCAGTCCGTCAAGGCCCGCGCAAGCGACATCCACATCGAACCCTACCAGGACAGCTTCAAGGTGCGCTACCGCGTGGACGGCATCCTCTACGACCTGCTCACGCCGCCCAAGTGGATCCAGCCGGCCCTGACGTCGCGCATCAAGGTCATGGCCAAGCTCAACATCGCCGAAAAACGCCTGCCCCAGGACGGCCGCATCAACGTCAAGATCGGCGACCAGGAAGTCGACATCCGGGTGTCCACCATCCCGACTTCCTTCGGCGAGCGGGTCGTGCTGCGGCTGCTCAACAAGTCCGGCGCCCTGTTCCAGCTCTCCGACCTGGGGCTGGTGCCCGAACAGCGCCGCCAGCTGGAGTCGCTGATCAAGTCGCCCAACGGCATCTTCCTGGTGACCGGCCCCACGGGCAGCGGCAAGACCACCACGCTGTACGCCATCCTGTCATCCATCAACAAGCCGGACATCAACATCATCACGGTCGAAGATCCGGTGGAGTACCAGATCAAGGGCATCAGCCAGATTCAGGTCAACCCCAAGATCGACCTGACCTTCGCCCGCGGCCTGCGCTCCATTGTGCGCCAGGACCCCGACGTCATCCTGATCGGCGAAATCCGCGACCGCGAGACGGCCGACATCGCGGTGCAGTCGGCGCTGACCGGGCACCTGGTCTTCTCCACGCTGCACACCAACGACTCGGCCAGCGCCATCACGCGCCTGGTGGACATCGGCGTGGAACCCTTCCTGATCTCGTCGTCGGTGCTGGCGGTGGCCGCCCAGCGCCTGGTACGCCGGCTGTGCGACGCCTGTAAGGAGCCCTTCGAGCCCAGCGAGGCGGTCCTGAAGACGGCCGGCATTTCCCCGCGGGAACTCGTGGACGGGCGGTTGTACCGTGCCCGGGGCTGCCCCGAGTGCTTCAACACCGGCTACCGCGGCCGGGTGGGAATCTTCGAGATCATGGTGATGGGCGATGCCCTGCGCAACCTGATCCTCGAGACCTACGACTCCAACCGCATCAAGGCCGAGGCCCTGCGCCAGGGCATGACCACCCTGCGCCAGGACGGCATCGCCAAGGTCATCGCCGGAATTTCCACCATCGAGGAAATCCTGAGGGTCACGCGGGTATGACGGGGCGCGCGCTACTGCCGGCCGTGCCCGCAAGGGTGCTCCTGGCGACGGCCCTGATCCTGGCGGTGCTGTGCCGCGGGGCAGTGGCCGGCGACATCCTGATCATCGACGCCGACCGGCAGTTCGACTTCGCCGAAGCCCTTTTCGGGCAGCACAAGTTCTCCCAGGCGGCCGCCGAGTACGAACGCTTCGTGCACTTCTTCCCCGACGACCAGCGGGCGCCGCTGGCCGCCTTCAAGATCGGCCAGTCCTATTTCGAGGGGCGGCGCTGGCAGGACGCCATCCGTGAACTGCGCTCCTTCGCCGCGAGGTTCGGCGATTCGCCCCTGTCCGACCGGGCGCGTTTTCTGGTCAGCCGCTGCTACCGCCGGCTGGGAGACGAGCGCAGCGCCCTAGCGCTGCTGGCGCGCCTGGCGCAGTCCGAAAACCCGTCCGTGGCCGACGAGGCCTGGTACCGCACGGGGTGGATTTACCTGGAGAACCTGGACTGGGAAAACGCCCGCAGGGCCTTCGGCCACATCCGGTCCGAGCGTGGCGACAGCTACCACCTGCCGGCGCTCTATGCCGGGCTGGACGAAGCCGTGCGGCTGCCGCGGAAAAGCCCGCGCACGGCCGGCCTGCTGGCGGTGGTGCCCGGCGCGGGCTTCGCCTACTGCGGGCGCTACCGCGACGCGCTCATCGCCCTGGTGGCCAACGGGCTGGTCATCTGGGCGGCGGTAGACTCCTTCGACAACGGCAACGACGGTCTGGGGGCCCTGTTGTCGGTGCTGGGCGCCGGCTTTTACACCGGCAACATCTACGGTTCGGTGGCCAGCGCCCACAAGTACAACCGGCGCCGGGCCCGCTCGCTGGTCGAGCGCCTCAGGCAGGACCTGCGCATCGGCCTGGCCCCCGCCGGCGGGGGCGCGGCCCTGGCGCTGACGCTGCGCTTCTAGTCCCGCTCGGCGGCGGACGCCTCTTTCCCGCCGGAGAGCAAATCCCGACGGATGCGGTCGGCAAAGGGCGCCGCCTCCGCCATGACCCCTTCGAGGTCCACGTCGACCAGCCGCCCCTCGCGCACCCGCAGTTCCCCTCCCACCATCACGTGGCGCACGTCGCCGGCGCCGGCGGAGTAAACTACCAGCGACACCGGGTCGTACACCGGCACCAGGTGCGGCCGCCGGGCGTGCAGCACCACCAGGTCGGCGGCCTTGCCGACGGTCAGCGAACCGACGCGCTCCGCCATCCCCAGCGCCTCGGCCCCGCCCAGGGTGGCCATGCGCAGGATCGCGGCCGCGTCGGCCACCGTGGGGTCTTTGCGAAACACCTTGTGCAGCTTGGCCGCCGTGTCCATCTCGGCGAACATGTCCAGGTCGTTGTTGCTGGCGCAGCCGTCGGTGCCCAGGCCCGTGGGGATGCCGGCGGACAGGAAATCCGGCAGGGGCGCCACCCCCGAGGCCAGCTTCATGTTGCTCTGGGGACAGTGCGCCACGGCGGCGCCCGAAGCGGCGATGATCGCCACGTCGCGTTCGTCGGCCCACACGCAGTGCACCAGCAGGGTGCGCCCGTCGAGCACCCCCAGGCGGTCCAGGTAGGCCACCGGCGAGAGCCCGCCCGCTTCCCGGACCTGCGCCTTCTCCCCGCGCGTTTCGGCCACGTGGATCTGCAGCCAGGCACCCCGGCGGTCGGCGGCCGCCTTGGCGGCGCGGATGGTCCGGGAAGCGCAGGTGTACGGTGCGTGGCAGAACAACGAGGGCTGCACGCGCCCGCCGGCCCGCTCGCCGCGGTCCAGGAAATCCGCCCCGTGGGCCACGTTGCGCCTCGCGTCGGGCACGCCCGGGGCCGGGAAGTCGATGACGCCCTGGCCGGCCACGGCCCGCAGCCCGCAGTCGGCCAGGACATCCGCCACCTCGTCTTCGAAAAAATAGCCGTCGCAGCAGGTGGTGGTGCCCGACAGCAGCATCTCGGCGCAGGCCAGTCGCGTGGCCGCGCGCACGCTGGACCGGTTGATGTGACGCTGCTCGGCGGGGAAGATGAAGCCGGAGAGCCAGTCCTGCAACGCCATGTCGTCGGCCAGGCCCCGGAACAGCACCATGGGCAGGTGGGTGTGGCAGTTGACCAGCCCGGGTATGACGATGCCCCCCTCGGCGTCCAGGCGCAGCCGGCCCGCCACGCCGGCCGCAGCGGCGGCCCCGCTGCCCAGGGCCGTGATGACACCCTCCGACACGGCCACGAAACCGTTTTCGAGCACGCCGGTCCGCGGGTCGACCGTGACGACCGCGGCGTTTTCGATGAGCGTTTCGGCGATCAACGCAGTTCCTTGGCAATGCGGGCCACACGCGTCATGACGTCCGCCACGTCCATGGTGGCGACGCGCCCATCCTGCACGACCACCCGGCCGGCGACGATGACGGCCGCCACGTCGCTGCCGCGGGCGGCGTACACCAGGTGCGATTCGGGATGGTACATCGGTGTCAGGTGCGGGCGGCGGGTGTCGACGACGATGATGTCGGCCTGCTTGCCGGGCTCCAGCGACCCGATGTAATCCGCAAGCCCCAGCACCCGGGCGGCCTCGCTGGTGGCCATGCGGATGGCGGTGCGGGCGTCCACGACGGTGGGATCCAGGTTGGCCACCTTGTGCAGGCGGGCCGCCGATCCCATCTCGGCGAACATGTCCAGGTCGTTGTTGCTGGCGCACCCGTCGGTGCCCAGCCCCACGCAGACGCCGGCCCGCAGCAGCCGCGGCACGGGGGCGACGCCCGAGGCCAGCTTCATGTTGCTCTCGGGGTTGTGGGCCACCCGCACATCGCCCTGGCGCAGCAGGTCGATGTCCGCATCGTCGAGTTCCACGCAGTGGCAGGCCACCACTCGGGGCGCCAACAGGTCGAGATCCGCCAGCAGCGCCACCGGGGTGCGGCCGTGTTTTTGCCTGACCTGCCGCACCTCGCTGCGGGTCTCGGAGAGGTGAATCACCCATGGGACGTCGTACCGCCGGGCGATGGCGAAAGATTCGCGCAGCAGTTCCGGGGCGCACAGGTAGGTCGAGTGCGGCTCCACGGCGGCCGACACCAGCGGGTGATCCTTCCAGCGGCAGATGAGTTCTTCGGTGTAACGCAGCCCTTTTTCGACGGCCCCGTAGTTGGGAGACGGGAAATCGTAGAGCACCTCCCCCACCACGGCACGCATGCCGGCATCGGCCGCCGCCTGTGCCACGGACTCCTCGAAGAGGTACATGTCACAGAAGCAGGTGGTGCCCGACAGCAGCATTTCGGCACACGCCAGCAGCGCCCCCTGGTAGATCTTCTCGCCGTCCAGGCGCGCCTCGGCCGGGAAGATGTGGTCGTTGAGCCAGGTCATCAGCGGCAGGTCGTCGGCCAGGCCCCGCAGGCAGGTCATGGCGGCGTGGGTGTGGCAGTTGATCAGGCCGGGCATGATCACCCCGCCGCGGGCGTCGACGCGCACCGCAGCCGCGGGGGGCTTCCGCCGCGAGCGGTCGTCGACCGCCACGATGCGGCCGTCGCTCACGGCCGCGAACCCGTCGTCGAGGATCGTGAAATCCGCGTCCAGGGTCAGCAGGCGGCCGTTTTCCACCACCAGGTCGACGGTTTGATCGCTAGGCATCCAACCCTCCGATGAGGTCTCCGACGAGGGCCTGCAGCGCCGGGACGGCACGGTTGGCCTGGTCGATGATGTCCTGCAGGTCGGCCGGCCGGGGGTCTTCGGGCCGGTGCACGTTGGTAATGGTGGACAGCCCCACCACGCGCATGCCGGCGTGCACGGCCGCGATGGCCTCCTGGACCGTGGAAAATCCCACCGCGTCGGCCCCGATGGTCCGCAGGAAGCGCACCTCGGCCGGGGTTTCCAGGCTGGGCCCCTTCAGTCCGGCGTAGACGCCCTTTCGCAGGGCGATGCCCCGCCGGTCGGCCGCCTGACGGGCGCGCTGCGCCAGCCGCCGGTCGTAGACCACCGACATGTCCGGAAAACGCGGCCCCCAGCGGTCCTCGTTGGGGCCCACCAGCGGATTTTCCCCCGTCAGGTTGATGTGGTCCTCGATGAGCATCAGCTCGCCGCTGGAAAAATGGGGGTTCAGGCCGCCGGCGGCGTTGGTCAGCACCAGCACGCCGACCCCCAGCTCCTGCAGCACGCGCACGGGGAAGCTCACCTCGCGCGGGTCGTACCCCTCGTACAGGTGAAAACGCCCCTGCAGCACCACCACGCCGCGCCCTTGCCGGGTGCCCGCCGCCAAGGTGCCGCTGTGGCTCTCGACGGTGGCCTGCGGGAAGTGGGGAATGCGGTCGTAAGGCACCTCGCGGCGGTCCTCCAGAATAGCGGCCAGCGATCCCAGTCCCGTGCCGGTCAGCAGGCCCACGGCGGGCGACAGGCCGTCGCCCCACCGGCGGATGAAGGCCGCCGCCTCGACGGCCTGGCTCCTGGTTCGTGTCATGGCATCCTCCTGTGTCGCCCCCGGTCGGTGCGCACCGCCGTTTACGGGCGCGGCACCTGCCAGGATTCGGGGAAGAACCAGTTTAGGAAAACCGCCGACCGGCGTCAACCGCCAATGCGGCCGCTCCCCGGATTCACGCCCCGATATTTTTTGGGCATCTCGGCATTGACTTTTTTTCATCATTATGAGAGGTTAATGAGTTCAGGGCGCCCTTTTCCAGGGGGCGGCGGGAATCTTTTTCCGGAGGGGCCGGCGCACCAACCCATCCGACGGACCGGACCGATGAAACTCTCAGAAATCAAAGAGATCCTGAAGGCCGAAGTGCTCACCGGAGAATCCCAGCTGGACAAGACCATCATGGCCGCCGGCGGCGCCGATCTCATGGAAGACGTACTCGCCGCTGTGGCCCAGGGATCGGTCCTGCTCACGGGCCTGACCACCGAACGGTCCCTGCAGACGGCGCGCATCGCCGGCGTGGGCGCCATCGTCTTCGTGCGGGGCAAACGACCCGATGCCCGCACGGTGGCGCTGGCCGAAAACTGGCAACTGCCGCTGTTGAGCACCCGCTACTCGCTCTTCGTGGCCAGCGGCAGGCTCTACATCAACGGGCTGCGCGGACTGGACGGGTCGTGGTAGCACCAACGAACTGAAAACTCGTCAAGCGGAAACCGGAAACCATTTCAAGGAGCAGCGGATCATGTTGACAGCGGTGATCATCATGGGGGGTATCGGGCTGATTGTCGGCGTCGGGCTAGCTGTGGCGTCAAAGATCTTCTACGTCTACGTGGATCCCAAAATCGTGGCCGTCGACGAAGCGCTTCCCGGCGCCAACTGCGGCGGCTGCGGCTATCCCGGCTGCAGCGCCAACGCCGAAGCCATCGTGGCGGGAAAGTCCTCGCCCAACTCCTGCGTGGCCGCCGGTCCGGACGTGGCCGAGATCATCGCCGGCATCATCGGCGCGGCCATCGAGGCCAGGGAACCGGACATCGCCCGCCCGGGGTGCACCTACAGCGTCGAGGAAGCCGAGACCAAGTTCATCTACGACGGCATCCGCGACTGCCGCGCCGCCACCCTGCTGAGCGGCGGCATGAAGGTCTGCTCCATCGGCTGCATCGGCCTGGGCAGCTGCGTGCGGGCGTGCCAGTTCGGGGCCCTGTCCATGGGTGAAAACGGCCTGCCGGTGGTCAACGAGGAGCGCTGTACGGGCTGCGGCGCCTGCGAACGCGCCTGCCCCAAGCACATCATCACACTGTCCTCGGTCACGCGCCGCATCATCCGCGAGTACACCACCGACGATTGCACCACCCCCTGCCAGCGCACCTGTCCGGCGGGCATCGACATCTGTGAGTACATCCGCCAGATCTACCTGGGCGATTACCACCGGGCCGTGCAGGTCATCAAGGAACGCCTGCCCTTCCCGACCGTCATCGGCCGCATCTGCCCGCGGCCCTGCGAGTTCGACTGCCGCCGCGGCCTGGCCGACGAACCGGTGGCCATCAACTTCCTGAAACGCTTCGTGGCCGACTATGAAAAAGAGCGCGGCGAGCGCGTGCAGCCCTACAAGGCTCCGGAAACCGGGCACCGCGTGGCCGTCATCGGCGGCGGCGTGGAGGGGCTCTCGGCGGCCTTTTTCACCGCCCGCCTGGGGCACAGCCCCACGCTTTTCGAGGCCACCGACAAGCTCGGCGGGCTGCTGCGCAAGGCCATCGCCTTCGAGCGCCTGCCCCGTGAGGTCCTGGACTGGGACATCGAGGGCGTCATGGAGATGGGCGTGGAGGCCCGCACCGGCACCGCGCTGGGCCGCGACGTGACCATCGCCTCCCTGCTCTCCGAGGGCTACGAGTGCGTGTACCTGGCCGCAGGCGGCTGGGACAGCCGCCTGGCGCGCGGCGTCACGGCCGCAGACGAGCAGCCCGTGCCGGGGACCTACCTGCTGATGGACCTGGTCAAGTCCGCCGAAAACGCCGATGAGAAGGCCATCGACTGCAGCGGCGGCGTGCTCATCGCCGGCGGCGGCAGGCTGGCGGCCCGGGCGGTGCAGATCTGCCGCGAGCGGGGCGCCGCGAACATCACCCTGCTCCTGCGCGAAACCGAGGCGGACAGTCCCCTGCCGGCCGCCGAGGTGGAGAAGCTGCGCGCATCGGGCGTCTCCGTCACCTTCGGCCACGGGGTGTTCGGCCTGTCCGGCGAGGGCGACGAGCTGAAGCAGGTGGAAATCGTGGACCTGGCCAGCCGGGAGAAGCAGACCCTGTCCGTGGACCGCCTCTTCCTGGCCTCGGGCCGCCTGCCGGAGCTCATCTTCACCCGGCCCCGTCAGGCCGAAGAAGCGCCGCAGAACGAGGGCCCGCTCACCTGGATCACGGTGGAGCCCTACAAGAAACCGGCCTACTCCATGGAGATCGGGCTGCTGGCCGAGGGCGACGAGCTGTCGGACTACAGCGCCGCCGTGCGGGCCATCGGCGGCGGACGGCGGGCGGCGGCCTCCATCCACCAGACCATCAAGGGCATCGACCTGGACCTGCCGCAAAACGTGCTCACGCCGGACCGTTACATTCAGAACATCGACCACGTGGAGGGCGTAGAACCCACGCCGCGCCAGATCATGCCGCTGTGCACCGAGCCGGACTGCGAGGAGCTGGAACTGGGCTTCACCGAGGAGATGGCGCGCAGCGAGTCGGCCCGCTGCCTGCAGTGCGGTCTGATCTGCTACAAGCAGCAGCCGCCCGTACAGATCCAGGAAAAGACGCCGCAGGCGGAGCCGCAGACCGCCGCCGCCACGGCGTAAACGCAGACGGATAGGGCGTCCCCATGGCCACCGAAGAGGGAATCGTCACCGCCGTGCGCGCCCGCACGGCGTGGGTCAAAACGACGCAGAACAGCGCCTGCAAGCACTGCAGCGCCAAAGACTCCTGCCAGAGCCAGGGAAAGGAGATGCGGGTGGAGGCCATCAACCTGGCCAATGCCCGCAGCGGCGACCGCGTGGTCATCAGCTTCGAGACCGCCTCCCTGCTCAAGGCCACCTTCCTGCTCTACGTCTTTCCCATCCTGTGGATGATCGTGGGCGCCGTCATCGGCCAGAACCTAGCGCCCCGTTTCCAGGTGAACCCCTCGGTGCTCTCGGCCCTCTTCGCCTTCGCCTTTCTCTTCGCGGCCGTGGCCTTCGTCAAGGTCCGCGGCAACAAGATGGCCCGCAAGTCCGCCTACCGTCCCAAGATCGTGCGCGTCATCCGGCAGGAGACACACGCGCCGCCCCCCGCCGAGACAGAGAACGCTCCGTGGCCGCAATGAGGATTTACGGGCCCCGGTTTCAGGGGTCGGTCTCGGGGAAAACAAGCGGCTGACACCTGGCGACGGACGGCGGGCAGCCTGTCCTTCAGGACAGAAACACCGACAGGGTGTCGCGGCGGGCGTTGACCTGCTGCAGGGTGACCTGCACCAGGTCCTCGGGCTTCAGCTCGAAGCCGCCCGGAATCGGCAGGGTGGCCTCCAGCATGTAGTCCACCAGCAGGACCTGGTAGCCGTGGCGCTTCTTGTAGAGCACGACCCCCTCCAGGCGCCGGCCCACCATTCCCTCCAGGTATTTCAGCAGCCAGTAGCGGTTGCGCCGGAACTGGATACGGCCCACGTTGGCCATGGGCTCCTCCAGCAACTGGATCATACGGTCGATCTCGTCGGCGCTGCTGGGCGCCTCCAGGCCCAGCATGGCGCGCACCTGGCGCTGGGTGAGCAGGTCGAAGTACTTGCGGATGGGAGAAGTGGCCGTCACGTATGCGTCCAGGCCCAGTCCCGAGTGGCTCTCGGCCTCGTGCCCCAGCACGAAGCGGCTCACCAGCCGCCGCTGCATCCAGTTCTGAAAGAGGGTGCCTTCGGCCCCGCGGTAGAGGCGCTCGCGCGGTTCGGGCTGGGAGCGGAAGACGGCCGGGATGCCGTGGTCGGTCAGGGCGCGCGCCATGAGCCAGTTGGCCATGATCATCAGTTCGGAGACCAGCATCCGCGCCGGGCTCTCGCGGTTCCCCCGCGAGACGTTCACGCGGCCCTGGTCGTCGAGCCACACGTTGATCTCGGGCAGGTTGATCTGCACGGCCCCCTCGTCCAGGCGGCGGCGCTGGAAAGCCGCGGCCACTTCGGCCAGCACGGCCAGTCCCGGTTCCTCGGCCATCAGCTGGTTGGCCTCGAAATAGGTCAACTGGCGCCGGACTTCGATGACGCTGGGAACGATCTCGGAGCCGAGGATCTGCGCGGACGGCGGCTTGGAGACCAGCATCAGGATGCTGATGGCCGGGCGTCGCCGACCCGCCACCAGGCTGCAGTGCCCCTCGGCCAGCGCCGGGGGCAGCATGGGGATCTTCAGGTCCGGCATGTAGATGGAACTGGCCCGGCGCAGGGCCTCGCGGTCGATGGCGCTTCCCGGCTTGACATAGCGGGCCACATCGACGATGTGCACCCCGACGCGGTAGCGGTCCCCCAGGTCCTCGATGCTCAGGGCGTCGTCGAAATCCTGGGTGCCCTGGCCGTCGATGGTCATCACCTCCAGGCCGGTCAGGTCGCGCCGCTGCCCGTCGTCGGCGTCGGCCGCCGTGCGTTCCGTGAGGGCCTCGGTTTCCCGCAGCACGTCGGGAGGAAACGTCATGGGGATCTCCAGCCGGTACAGGTCGATGTTCTCGTCCTCCGAGAAAACCCCCAGCTTCACGAAGAAATCGAAAAGCATGTCCACCGACTTGACGCCGGCTTTCTTCAAAACGGCCCGGCCCACGTCACGGTGGGGACTCCGGTCCTCGAAGAGGAAATAGGACTTGAGGATATCGACGTATTCCGACTGCTCCTCCGAAAGTTCGGCGGGCGGGGGGCCGCCGCCGCCGTCGAGCACCTCCTTGACCCAGCGCGAGGCGCCTTCGACGATGCGCCGCCGCCGGGCGGCCTCGCGCTCCTGGGCGATTTTGCGCGCCACCTCTTCGGGCGTGTACGGGAAAAATCCCTCGGGGCTGAACTTGAAGTAGCGCCGGTTGCGGAAAAAGGCCCGCATGACGGCCGAGGCGTGGTCGCCGTTGACGTTCTCCGGAAAGCAGAAAGCCGTCATGGTCTCCAGGTCGATCCACTCCTGTTCGCTGTTGAGCACCTCCCACAGCTCGCGGATGTCGATGCCGGCGGCCAGTTCGTCCCGCCTGCGCGAAATTTCGCGCAGGGCCTCCACCAGCCGGTCGCGGCCCATGCCCAGGTCCAGGCACAGGTCGCCGTATTCGGCCAAGCGGGCGGCGGATATCTTGACCTCGCGGTTGTTCTGGGTCAGCAGGCGCACCCGCCGCTGCTTGACTTCCTGGATGACGGCGCAGGTGATCTTTTCCCGGTCGATGAATTCGACCACGGTTCCGGATTTCATGGGCAGACACCTTACCAACGCCCCCCCTCAAAGTCAATCGAGCGCGGCGCCTCCCGGTTCGGCGGCCCCGGGTAGCGATCGGGCACATTCCTGTTGAACCGCCCTTGAAAAAGATGGTAGCCTGTGTCTCCCATTTCAGTTCAGGAGCGCCATCCGACCATGTCACCCGCGCAGGACAAGCCGTCTGTCAAAAAGCCCCTCCGGCTGGTGCTGCCCTATTTCCGGCAGCGCGCCGGCGCCATCGCCGCCGGTCTGCTGTCCCTGGCCACGGTGGATTTCCTGCAGCTGTTCATTCCGCGCTTCATCAAGCACGCCGTCGACGACCTCACCACCCTGCGCGCCACGGCCCCCGACCTGCTGCGCTACGCCCTGGCCATCGCCGGCATGGCCCTGCTGATCGGGGTCTTCCGCTACATCTGGCGCCGCCTGCTGCTGGGCACCTCGCGGCGGGTGGAGGAAGGCCTGCGGAACCGGCTCTTCGACCACATCCAAGGCCTGTCGGCCGCGTATTTCGACCGCGTGCCGGCCGGCGAACTGATGGCCCACGCCACCAACGACATCAAACAGGTGCGCATGGCCGCCGGCATGGGCCTGGTGGCACTCAACGACGCCCTGGTGCTGGGACTGGCCGCGGTGGCCTTCATGGCCTACATCGACCCGCGCCTGACGGCCCTGGTGCTGATCCCCATGCCGTGCATCGCCTTGGGCACGCGGCTGCTCAGCCGGCGCATGCACCGCCACTACCGCAGCGTCCAGCGCGTGTTCGCCGAGCTGACCGAAACCGTGCGCGAGCGCTTCGCCGGCATTCGCATCATCAAGGCCTACACCTGTGAAACACCGGCCGCCGAGGAGGTCTCGCGGCAATCGCAGGCCTACGTGCGGGAGAACCTGAAGCTGGTCCGGACGGTGGGGCTCTTTTTTCCCATGATGCTCTTCTTCACCAACCTGAGCCTGGCCATCGTGCTCTACTTCGGCGGACGCATGACCATCCTGGGCGCCATCACCCCGGGCGACTTCGTGGCCTTCATCTACTACCTGAGCCTCCTGACCTGGCCCATGATGGCCCTGGGCTGGGTCACCAACCTGATCCAGCGGGGACGCGCCTCGCTGGAACGCATCGACGCCATCCTGCAGACCCGCCCCGCCATCTGCGATGCCCCGGGTGCCGCGGCGGTCTCCGGCGTGCGGGGGGACATCGCCTTCGAAGCGGTGCGCTTCACCTATCCCGGCACGCAGCGGGCGGCCCTGCGGGACATCGATTTCACCCTCGCCGCCGGCCGGGTGCTGGGCCTGGTGGGCCCGCCGGGAAGCGGCAAGACCACCCTGCTCAACCTGATTCCCCGGCTCTACGACCCAGACCGCGGACGCATCCTCCTGGACGGCCGCGACGTGCGGCGGCTGCGGCTCGAGAGCCTGCGCGCGACGGTGGCCTGGGTGCCCCAGGAACCGTTCCTGTTCGCCGGCACCGTCCGGGAAAACATCACCCTGGGCAACCCCGATGTTTCTCCGCGGGATCTGGAAGAGGCCGCCCGACACGCCGCCGTGTATGACACCATCGTCTCTTTCCCGCAGGGCTTCGACACCGTGGTGGGGGAAAAGGGGGTCATCCTGTCCGGCGGCCAGAAGCAGCGCATCGCCCTGGCGCGCGCCTTTCTCCAGGACCGGCCGGTCCTGATCCTCGACGACCCCGTCAGCCAGGTGGACGTCGAGACCGGCAACCGCATCATGGCCTACGTACGCTCCCTGCAGGGGCACCGCACGGTGCTGATCGCCTCCCACCGCCTGTCGGCCCTGCGCCACGCCGACCGCATTCTGTCGCTGCACGGCGGCCGCATCGTGGAACGCGGCAGCCACCGCGAACTCGTGCGCGCCGGCGGCTACTACAGCCGCATGTACCACCTTCAGAAGGTACGTGGAGAACTCGATGAGGAGTGAATTCGGCCATTTCGAGGAGACGGACCTGGCAGGGCGCCCCCGCGACCTGCACCTGATGCGACGCCTGGCGCCGCTGCTGCGCCCCCAGGGTGCGCTGCTGGCCCTGTCCGTCGCCCTGGTGGTGCTGATCACGCTGGTGGACCTGGCCCTGCCGCTGGTGACCCGCAGGGCCATCGACCGCTATATCGTTCCGCGGACAGATCAGCTTGCCGCCTCCCGGAGGGTTTCCGCAGGCCGCGGCCCCGCGGAGGCGGTTTTTTCCCTCGAGCGGCCGGCGGTACGCGAGGTCGTGTCCCGCCAACCGCACCTTTTTTCGGTTTCCGGCCGGCAGGCGCGCATCGCGCCGCGAAACCTGTCCGCCCTCGCCGCCGGGGATGCCGAGGCCCTTCAGCGGCCGCGCCTCGAGGGGCTGCTGCACATCACGCTGGTCTTCCTGGCCCTCATCGCGGCGGGGTTCGCTCTCAATTTCCTGCAGAAGGTGATCATGGAGTATGCCGGTCACATGATCATGCACGACCTGCGCATGACCCTCTTCCGGCACCTGGAAAACCTGTCGGTCTCCTTTTTCAACCGGCAGCCGGTGGGGCGCCTGACCACACGCGTCACCAACGACGTTCAGAACATGCACGAGTTCTTTACCTCGTTTATCTCCACCATCTTCAAGGACCTGCTGCTGCTGACGGGCATCGCCGGCGTACTGCTGTTCCTGAACGTCAGGCTGGCGCTGGTCACCTTCGCCGCGATCCCGCTGGTGATTTACGCGGCCGCGCTGTTCGCGGGGCGCGTACGGGAGGCTTTCCGCACCCTGCGCCTGAAGATCGCCGAGATCAACACGCGTTTCGCCGAAACCATCGGGGGCATCCGCGTGATCCAGCTGTTCGCGCAGGAAGCCGCCAACTATCGCCGCTTCGCGGCCCTGAACCGGGAAGTCTACCGGGCCGGCATGCGCCAGATTCATGTACTGGGGCTCTTTCTGCCCTTCATCGAATTCCTGGGCACGACCATGGTGGCCGTGCTGATCTACTTCGGGGGCCGTGAGGTGCTGTCGGGTTCGCTGACCCTGGGAAGCCTGGTGGCCTTCCTGTCCTACATCCGCATGTTCTTCCGGCCCATCCGCGACCTGGCCGACAAGTACAACCTGCTGCAGAACGCCCTGTCCTCGGCCGAGCGCATATTCCTGATCCTGGACAGCGACGAATACGACGGCACCGCTCCGCCGCCGGCGGGCGCCCTCCCGCCGGCGGCGGAGCCCATCGAAACCGTGGCCTTCCACGGCGTCTGCTTCGCCTACAACCCCCGGGAACCCGTACTGCGGGACATTTCCTTGGAGGTTCGCCGGGGCCAGAGCGTCGCGCTGGTGGGCGCCACCGGTTCGGGAAAAACCACGCTGGTGCACCTGCTGGCGCGTTTCTACGATGCGGACGGCGGCCGCATCCTGATCAACGGCCGCGACATCCGCGACATCCCGCCGCGCGCCCTGCGCGCCCGCATGGCCCTGGTGGCCCAAGACCCCTTCCTGTTCTCGGGCACCGTGCGCGACAACATCCTGGCGGGGAACCCTGACCTGTCCGAAGAGCAGCTGGCGCGCGTGCTGAGGGACGCCAACTGTACGCAACTGGTCCGGCGGCTGCCCCGGGGGCTGGACACACCCCTTTCCGGCGGGGGCGCCGGCCTCTCCAGCGGCGAGCGCCAGCTGATTTCCATCGCCAGGGCCCTGGCGCGTGATCCCGACCTGATCATCCTGGACGAGGCCACCTCCTACGTCGACTCCCACACCGAGGCGCTGGTGCAGCAGGCCATGGAGGTCCTGACGATGCGGCGCACGGCCTTCGTGGTCGCCCATCGCCTGGCCACCGCCCGCCGGGCCGACCTCATCGTGGTGCTGCACCGCGGACGCGTCGTGGAATCCGGCAGCCACCGCGAGCTGTTCGACCGGCGGGGGGTCTACTACAACATGGTGGGAATGGAAAACGTTGCGGGAACCGGCCGGGACACCTGACCCCGGCAGCGGCGGGGGCGACTCCGGCGGCGCGCACCTCCCGCAGCCCAAAAACGGTGTATATTTTCTTGATAAAATCAGATTCCCGTGTTATTGGTTATGTCTTATAATTTCTGGCCTAAGGCCGAACCGAGGGGGTTTTGCTGCGTGGTATGCACCAGAGCCGGGGACGACGGCTCTGAAAAGAGGATAGGGCGTTTTTCAGCGATGTTAATCTCAATCTAATAAAAGGAGGAATGGGTCCATGCCTTACAATGCTGTGGAGATGGCTGATTGGCAGATTTCCGAGGCAGCCGAAAAAAACATGCCGAGCCCGGACGAGTGGCGAGAGAAACTGGGTCTTGAGAAAGACGAAATCCTGCCCATGGGCAGGCTGGCCAAACTCGACTTTCTGAAAATCATCAAGCGTCTGCAGGATAAACCGGACGGAAAGTACATCGAGGTGACGGCCATCACCCCGACGCCCCTGGGAGAGGGAAAGAGCACCACCTCCTGCGGCCTGATGGAAGGCCTCGGCAAGCGCGGCGTCAACGTCGGCGGCGCACTGCGTCAGCCTTCGGGCGGCCCCACGATGAACGTCAAGGGCACGGCGGCCGGCGGCGGAAATTCCCTGCTGATCCCCATGACCGAGTTCTCCCTGGGCCTGACCGGCGACATCAACGACATCATGAACGCCCACAACCTGGCCATGGTGGCGCTGACCGCCCGCATGCAGCACGAACGCAACTACAACGACGAGCAGCTGCAGCGCCTGAGCGGCATGCCCCGCCTGAACATCGACCCCACCCGCGTGGAGATGGGGTGGATCATCGACTTCTGCGCCCAGGCCCTGCGCAACATCGTCATCGGCCTCGGCGGCCGTTACGACGGCTTCACCATGCAGTCCAAGTTCGGCATCGCGGTGGGCTCCGAGTGCATGGCCATCCTGGCCGTCATCCGCGACCTGGCCGATCTGAAGAAACGCCTCAACGAGATCACCGTGGCCTTCGACAAGAGCGGCAAGCCCGTCACCACCGGCGACCTGGAAGTGGGCAACGCCATGACGGCCTTCATGCGCAACACCATCAACCCCACCCTGATGTGCACCGCCGAGTACAACCCCTGCATGGTGCACGCCGGCCCCTTCGCCAACATCGCCGTGGGCCAGTCCTCCATCATCGCCGACCGCGTGGGACTGAAGCTGTTCGACTACCACGTGACCGAGAGTGGGTTCGCGGCCGACATCGGATTCGAGAAGTTCTGGAACGTCAAGTGCCGTTTCAGCGGCCTGAAACCGCACGTTTCCGTGCTGACCACCACCATCCGCGCCCTGAAGATGCACGGCGGCGGCCCCAAGGTGGTGCCCGGCATCGCCATGCCTGAAGAGTACACCAAGGAGAACCTGGAACTGGTGGAGAAGGGCTGCGCCAACATGGTGCACCATATCAACACCATCCGCAAGGCCGGCATCAACCCGGTGGTCTGCATCAACCGCTTCTACACCGACACCGACGAGGAGTGCAAGATCGTGCGTCGCGTGGCCGAGGAAGCCGGCGCCCGCTGTGCCGAGTCCAAGCACTGGGAACTGGGCGGCGAAGGCGCACTGGAATTCGCCGACGCCGTCATCGACGCCTGCAACGAGGAAAACGACTTCAAATTCCTCTACCCGCTGGAGATGAAGCTGCGCGACCGCGTGGAAATCATCGCCAAGGAGGTCTACGGCGCCGACGGTGTCACCTGGACGCCGGAAGCCGAGGCCAAGGCCAAGATGCTGGAAGCCGATCCCAAGTACGACGACTATGCCACCATGATGGTCAAGACGCACCTGAGCCTGTCCCACGACCCCACGCTCAAGGGCGTGCCCAAGGGCTGGACGCTGCCCATCCGTGACGTGCTGATCTACTCCGGCGCCAAGTTCCTGTGCCCCTGCGCCGGCACCATCAGCCTGATGCCGGGCACCGGCTCCAACCCGGCCTTCCGTCGGGTCGACGTGGACGTCGAGACCGGCAAGGTCACCGGCCTGTTCTAGTCACGACAGACCGATTCGGCGTCACCCGGTAAAAAGAGAAAAGCCCGAAGCGTTGCCGCTTCGGGCTTTTCTCTTTTCCGCCGGGACCGCCGGCCGGGGGCACCTGTGAAAACCGGATGGGGTTTTGCGCCTCAGTCCATGACCAACACCTTGGCGCCGTGGATCTTGCGGGTCTTGAGTTCCATCAGGGCCCGATTGGCGTCTATCAGGCCATACTCCTCCACCACGGGGTCGATGTCCATCCCGGCGGCCAGTTCCAGGAACTCGGACACGTCCCTGCGGGTCACATTGGCCACGCTTTTGATTTCCTTTTCCATCCACAGGTGGCGCGGATAGTCCACCCCCATCAGCAGATCGCGGTCGGCGTCCTCCTTGCGGACGGCATTGATGACCAGCCGTCCGCCGGGCTTGAGTACTTCCAGGGCCTTGAGAACCGGCCGCCAGGCGGGGGTCGTATCGATGACGGCGTCCATCGGTTCGGGGGGATCGGTATTGTAGTCGCCCGACCAGGCCGCCCCCAGTTCCTCGGCGAACTCCCGTTCCCTTATGCTGCGCGCATAGACGAAAACGGCGGTATCGGGAAAACGTTTGCGGGCCATTTTCAGCACCAGGTGAGCCGAGGCGCCGAAGCCCACGAAACCCAGGATGCAGCCGTTGGTGATACCGGTCAGGTGCAGCGAGCGGTAGCCGATGGCCCCGGCGCACATCAGCGGCGCCGCCTTGACGTCGGAAAAGGCATCCGGAATGGGGTAGACGAAATCCTCGTAGGCCACCATGTACTCGGCGTAGCCGCCGTCGGCGTGGCAGCCCGTGGCCGTGAAGTCGGCACACAGGTTCTCCCGGCCGCTGCGGCAGAAATCGCATTCGCCGCAAGCCTTGAAGATCCAGGCGACACCCACCCGGGCGCCTTTTTCGAGGCGCCCGGCGCCGGGCCCGTGTGCGACGATGCGGCCGATCACCTGGTGGCCCGGCACCACCGGCAGCCGCGGCGAAGTGCGTCCCTCGATGACATCGATCTCCGTGTGGCAGACCCCGCAGGCGGACACTTTGATCAGTACCTGCCCCTCCCCGGGCTCGGGCGTTGGGTATTCGGCCGGTTTCAGGGGGTGAGACGTGCAGCACAGGTCCTGGGTTTCCTCCATAATCATGGCTTTCATGGCATCCCCCTTTCGTTGTTTGCGCTCTGGTTTCAACTGCCGGCCGTCCGCATCACGCCCCCCCGTGCCGATGGAACACAGTACTACTCTTCGATGAAAAAGCGCCACGCACAGTACCACTCGTCGGGGTGACTGTCCGGCGGGCACCCGATGCACTCGGTACGGATGCGTGCATCGATGCTGCGTGCGAAATAGGTGTACTCCACCATGCCGCCGGATTTGCACGGGTAGTCCGCGAGGCCCTTGCGCTTGCGGGCCGCCTGCACGCGGCACTCGTTCATCTGGAAAATGAAGCTGCCGTCGGTCTCATCGTGAAAAGACTGGGTGTTGATGCGCGCGTACAGCCGGAAATTCAGCGCCCGCTTGAGTCCCTCCAGGCCGGGCCGCTCGCCGAGTTGCAGGAAGCGGCGGATCGACCAGGCCTCGAAGGGCGAGAAGTGGGCCCAACACGAGTCGTTGCAGCGTTTGGCATCGGTCATGCCGGAGGAAAACTCCACCGCCTGGAACCAGACCCCGTCGTTGGCCAGCCAATTGACCGCCACGGCGTCCAGCAGGGAGAGCAGCTGCTCCCGCGGCAGGTCGTGGAGGGCGGCGGGGAGGTCGTCTTTGACTTCGAAGCCCAGCACCCTGGACAGCCGCTTCATCTGGATGGCGATGCTGCGACGCGAGGCGCTGTCGAGGGTTTCCAACGCTTTCTCCATCCCCATCTGATGGCGCACCTCGGTGAACCAGAGCGCGTAGTGCACCACGATGCGGTGGAACATGTCCCCGATCAGGCGCACCAGTTCGGGGTTTTCTAAAGCTTCGATTCGATCAGCGTCTCGGGGCATATGCAGGCTCCCTTTGGTCGGAGTGGATTTTCGATTATTGTAAGCCCCACAGGCGGCCTTTGTCAATGCATCGCGGGCCGGCGGCCGGGGCGATCACAGGCGGCAGAGATTCCCGCGCCGGATGCCGTCCATGTACGCGGGAGCGGCGGGCGGGTTTCTGCGGTGCGCGGTTGGGAAACCGGGGGGAAGGAGGTTCGCCCCGGCGGTGTGCCGGGAAAGCCGAACGCTCCGGCCAAGAGCGCGTCTCGCACCTACGGGCGCGTTCGGCCGGCACATCCCCGCCGGGCTCAGGCGTCCCGGGGGATGTCTGCCCGCGCCGGTGCACCCGGCTGCGGGCAGGGTTTCCCTCCGGTAAAGAAGGGGAATTGTGTCATGGCGGCCGGCGATTCGCCGGCCCGGTCCGCCTACGGCCGGTATTTTTCGGGCAGCACGGCCCGGGGCGCCCAGTCGTCGGGCAGCTTCTGGCCCGGTTTTTCGCCCAGTTTCTCCTTGCGGCGCCGGAGGCCCGGGCGGGCGAACTGGGGATGGCCCTCCTTGAGGGTGCGGCCGTTGATCACCGCCTCGGAGCGCAGCCGCTGGCCGATGGTCTTTTCCATCATGCGGCCCAGCTGCAGCACCCGGTCCACGTCGTAGCCGTGCTCGATGCCCATCTCGTCGATCTGCACCAGGGTGTCCTCCAGGCACACCAGGCCCACGTAGCGGGGATCCTCGTAATAGTATTCGCCGGTGCCTCGCACGGGACAGTCGTCGAGGAAGTTGGCCGGCTGGCCGCCCTGGCCGCCCAGGGTGGCCTCGAAGCGGGTGATGCCCGCCTGCAAGGCCGCCAGCACCGAGGCCGAGGCCACGCGCTTGGTTTCGTGGAAATGGGCGATGTGCACCTCGGTGTCCGGGATCTCGTCCAGGATCATGGAGAAATAGCGGTACACCTCGGGGGCCGAGGCACTGCCGTCGTGGTCGGCGTGCTCCACGTCGTGGGCGCCGATCTCCAGCCAGCGCTTGGTGAACTCCACGGCGTCTTCCAGCCGGGTGGCGCCGCCGATGGGGCTGCCCCAGATGGTGCTGACCGTGCCGCACATCATCATGCCGGCGTCGTTGCACTTCTGGATGCAGCGTTCGGCCTCTTTCCAGTAGTCGGGCAGCGTGGTGCCGGAGTTGGCGAAGTGGTGCTCCTCCTCGGTGGACACCATCATGAGCAACCGATCCGGACCGATGCCTTTTTCGCGCAGTTCGATGGCGCGGTCGACGGCCCCTTCGCGGATGGTGATGGCCGTCAGCACCAGTTCGTCGTAAGGCACGCCCTTGCGCTCGCAGCGCTTCTTGAAGCGGTCGCTGCGCAGGTGGGCCAGCAGTTCCTCGGCGTCGCGGAACTGGGGCATCAGGTAGGGGTTGCCCAGGTTGGTCACCTCGATGTGGCGGCAGCCGGCGAAGATGAGTTCTTCGAGGTAGAACTTCTTGGCGGCCGTGGAAACGAATTTCTCCTGGTGCTGAAAGCCGTCGCGGATGGTGATGTCGCCGATGGTCACCTTGCGGGGCATGCGGGGGAAAATCTTCCAGTAGTCGTATTCGGTCATGTCGGGATATCCTCCTTGTTTCTTATTCACCCTTGTAGACGGGTTTGCGTTTCTCACGGAAAGCGGCCAGGCCCTCCAGGCGATCCTGGGTGGGGATGGTCACCCAGTACGCATTGGATTCGATGGCCAGCCCGGTGGCCAGGTCGGTTTCCAGCCCGTGGTTGATGGCGTACTTGGCCTGCTCCAGGGCCACCGGACCGCCCTCGGCGATCAGGGCCGCCATCTTGCGGCACTCGTCGAGCAGCGCGTCCGGCGCGTACACGTGGTTCACCAGTCCAATCTGCAACGCCTCCTCGGCCCCCACGCGGCGCCCGGTGAAGATGAGTTCCTTGGCCTTGCCCCGCCCGATCAGCCGGGGCAGCCGCTGGGTGCCGCCGGCACCGGGAATGATGGCCAGCCGCGTCTCGGTCAGGCCCATGCTGGCGTTGGTCGATGCCAGGCGGATGTCGCAGGCCAGCGCCAGTTCGGTGCCGCCGCCCAGTGCCACGCCGTTGACCCCGGCGATGACCGGCTTGTTGAGCTGTTCGATGGCCGTGAACAGGTTGCGGATGGTAAAGATGTACTCGCGCACCTTCTCGGGGGGCAGCGTGGCGCGTTCCTTGAGATCGGCCCCCGAGCAGAAGGCCCGCTGCCCTGCACCGGTGATGATCACGGCCCGCACGGCGCGTTCGAAACGGATGCGCTTCACCTGGGCCGCCAGCGCGTGCAGCAGGTCGAAGTTGAAGGCGTTCATCACCTTCGGGCGGTTCAGGGTGAGAATCTCGACGCCGTCGCGGTGTTCCGACAACAGGATGTCTTCGCTCATTTTGTCTTCTCCCTTGGTAGTGAAAGCAACCCGGTGCTTTCGCCGGCCGCGGAGACGCCCGTTCCGCGGCCCGCTTCAGCAGCCGATGTGGCGTGATATCACGATGCGCTGCACTTCGGAAGTGCCTTCGCCGATGTCCAGCAGCTTCTGGTCGCGGTAGAAGCGTTCGACGTTGTAGTCCTTCATCAGGCCGTAGCCGCCGTGAATCTGGACGGCCCGGTCCACCACGCGGCCCATCAGTTCGGAGCAGTACAGCTTGGCCATGGCGGCCTGCTGCTCGAAGGGCCGCTTGCGGTCCCGCAGCCAGCAGGCCTTGTAGAGCAGGTTGCGCCCGCACTCGACCTCCACGGCGCAGTCGGCCAGTTTGAAGGCCACAGCCTGGAACTTGGAGATGGGCTGGCCGAACTGCACCCGCTGACGGGCGTATTTCAGTGCCAGGTCGTAAGCCCCCTGGGCGCCCCCCAGCCCCATAGCGGCGATGGAGAGCCGTCCGCCGTCCAGGGTCTTGAGCATCTGGTGAAAGCCGTCACCGCGTTTTCCCAGGATGTTCTCGGCCGGGACCCGCACCTCGTCGAAGTACAGCTCACCGGTGTTGGAGGCGCGCCACATCATCTTGCGGTGCATGGCGACGGCCTTGAAGCCCGGCGTGCCGGCCTCGACCAGGAAACAGGTGTACTCGGGCTTGCCGTTGGGCCGCTTGCCGGTGACGGCCTGCACGGTGACGCCGTGGGTCATCTCGCAGGCGGCGTTGGTGATGAAGATCTTGGAGCCGTTGATGACCCACTGGTTGCCGTCCCTGACGGCCGTGGTCTTGCTGCCGCCGGCGTCCGACCCGGCGGTGGGTTCGGTGAGGCCGAATCCCCAGAGCCCCTCCCCCCGGCACAGGGGGGGCAGGTATTTTTTCTTCTGTTGCTCGGTTCCGAAATAGTAGATCGGACCGATGCCCAGGGAGTTGCCGGCGGCGATGGTGGCGGCCTGGGAGCCGTCGATGCGCGCGATTTCCTCCACGGCGATGATGTAGGACAGGTAATCCATCTGCTGGCCGTCGTAGGCTTCGTCCACGAACATGCCGAACAGGCCGATTTCGCCCATCTTGCGCGTCAGTTCGGGGGAAAACGTTTCGGTTTCATCCAGTTCACCGGCCACGGGGGCGATTTCGCTGCGCGCAAACCGGCGAACCTCTCTGCGGATCATTTCCTGTTCTGTGGTGAGATCGAAATCCACGGGCCCTCCTCATTTTCTCGGTGATACCGGCGGCAACCTCGCGCCCGTTGCTCCCGCTTTGTGAACGAGCGCTCAATCAGTATGCCCAACCTATATTCAAGAAGCGCCGGGTGTCAACCCCTTTTTGTCCTTCACGTCCCTATTACGGCGGAGCGACGCGAGGCGGCGGCCGCCGGGGCCGCGGGGCCACCATCGATGACTTGCAGGCCGCGCGGCTTTCACGGCGCCCCTGCGAAAAGGCCGCAAAGGCGCCATGTCCCCCGGAACCGCAATCGCGTGCAAACACGCGCCCGGGCTTCCGCCGACGGCGACTTGACTTTGGACCCTACGGGATATAGAGTGATTCAGGACAGTTTGCACGGACAACGATCATGAAAAACCTGACAGCGATCATCTTCATAGTGGCCCTTTTTTTGTGTCCCCCACCGGCGGACGCTGAAATATACCACTGGGTGGACAAGAACGGGGTGCCCCACTATTCCAACCAGAAGCCGCCCAAAAGCGACGTCTCGGTGTCCACGGAGGCCGAGATCCCCTACGATGCCGAAGCCGACCGGCGGCGGCGAGAGGCCGAGGCCGCGGCCTACAAGGAAGACCTGGAGCGGGAAAGCAGGGAGGAGCAGGCGCGGCTCAAACTGGAAGCCGAACGCCTGGCGGCGCAGCGGCGGCAGGCAGCTCAGCCCCCCACCATCATCCAGAACAACGTGTACGAAAGCAGGGATGGGGGTTACTCTCCGCCGGTCTATTGCCCGGACGGACTGCCGCCGCCCTGCAGGCGTCCGGTGGTCCCCCCCGGTGAAATGCGCCGGCGCTACCACAAACGCTACTACCAGACCTCACCGTTCTACGGCGAGAGCGGATACTACGATAGTCCCCTGAACCACCGGCCCGGCAGACCCGGTGCCTACCTTCCGCCCGCGGGCATCGTTCCCCCGGTGGGTCGTCCGCCGATGAGTCGCCCGCCGGTGGTACGCCCCCCTGTTCACCGCCCGCCGGTGACCCGTCCGCCGGTCGTGGGCCGACCCCGTTGAGAGAGTCCGTTCAGGCCTGCCGCCCGGTCGCAAAACCGACGGATTGCGACGCCCAAAGGCTGTTTTGACTTGATTTGTCGCCGCCGTTGCCTGTAGGGTAGCCCTCGAACGGTGCCCCGGTCGGGGTTGCAACCATCCCGCTTTCAATCCATCGCGTTCCCGACTTCCGATTGCTTCAGGCGGGCGGTCATGGCCAGCAGTGCGGTTTTCGATGAAATAGCGAGATACTACGCCTTCTGTATCCCGCCCGGCTCCCGGGTGCTGGACCTGGGCTGCGGCAGCGGTGAACTGCTGGCGCATATGAAACCGGCGGCGGGCATCGGCCTGGACATCGACGGGCGCAAAGTGCGGCGGGCCGTCGAACAGCACGGCGCCGACGGCAGGCTCCGTTTCCTGGAAGCCGACATCGAGCAATTCGACTACCGACGCCTGCAGCCCTTCGACTACATCATCCTGGCGGACATCCTGCCCCTGGTGCAGGACATCCAGCAGCTGCTGATCAACCTGCGGCCGGTGTGCACCCCTGCGACGCGGCTGGTCATTTCCTACCGCTCCAATCTCTGGCGGCCGGCCACGGCGCTGGCCAACCTGTTCCGGCCACAGCGGCGGACGTTTCCGGTCAACTGGCTCTCCACCCACGACATACGCAACCTCCTGTTTCTCTCCGGCTTCGACGGGGTCACGCGCGCCGGCAGAACCCTCATGCCCCTGAAGATCCCGGGCGTGACGGCGCTCTTCAACCGCGTGCTGGCCAAGCTGCCCTTCATCCAGCAGCTCTGCCTGAACTGGCTCGTGGTGGCGCGGCCGGTGTTTCCCGCAGAAGAGCCCCGGGCGGAACCCGACGCCACGGTCTCGGTGGTGATCCCCACGCGCAACGAACGGGGCAACATCGAGGCCATTTTCCGGCGCACGCCCCGCATGGGGCGCTGGACCGAACTGATCTTCGTGGACGGCCGCTCCACGGACGGCACCGTGGCGGAAATCGAGCGCTGCATGCAGTCCTACGCATCCCGCTGGGAGCGGGTGCTGCTGCTGCACCAGAACGGCACGGGCAAGGGCGACGCTGTGCGGCAGGGTTTCTCCCGCTGCCGGGGGGACATCCTGATGATCCTGGATTCGGACCTGACCATGCCCCCCGAGGCGCTTCCCAAGTATTACCGCGCCCTGACGGGCCGCAAGGCCGACCTGGTCAACGGATGCCGGCTGGTCTACCCCATGCAGGACAAAGCCATGCGCTTCCTGAACATGCTGGCCAACCACCTCTTCGCGCACCTGTTCTCCTGGCTCATCGGGCAGCAGATCAAAGACACCCTGTGCGGCACCAAGGTCTTGTGGCGCAGGGACTACGAAAAAATCGCGGCCAACCGCCATTATTTCGGCGACTTCGACCCCTTCGGGGATTTCGACCTGCTCCTGGGGGCCAGCAAGCTGAACTGCAAGATCATCGACCTGCCGGTGCGCTACCGGCAGCGCACCTACGGCGACATCAAAATTCACCGGTGGCGCCACGGCTGGCAGCTGATGCGCATGCTGGTGGTGGCTTTCGTCAAGCTCAAGCTTTCATAGGGACACACGCCCATGTCAAAGAGGGACAAACCGTGATGAACGACGCCTCTTCCCATCGGTCCGGCCTGCTGCGGCAGGCGGCGGCCACGGGTCTTCACGCCGCCCCGCTGGTGGCTTTCGCCACCCTGCTGGGAAGGACGGCCGGAGACCGGCTGGCCATGGAGGCCTATTTGCTGAAGTGGTCCTACTACGTCATCCTGGGCCTGATGGTCTGGTGGGTGGCCAGCGGCCTGCGTTACCTGCGTTCGCGGCCCCTTTCCCCGGTCTACCTGGTGAAAAGCGGCTGGCCGGGACTGGCCGTGGCGCTGGCGCTGACCCTGGTCGTGGCCGCCGCCGTTCCCATGGAATTCAAGACCCTCAGCGACGAGACCAACCTGGTTTCGGTCTCCAAATCCATGCTGCAAACCCGAACGTGCCGCAACGTCACCATGAGCAAGGTCTACTACGGCCAGCCCCACACGGTCAGCTATGCCGTCCCCAAGCGGCCGCTGGTGTTCCCCTTCCTGGTGCACCTCTTCCACCAGTTGCGGGGCTTCGACTACCGCAATGCTTTCTATCTCAACCTGACGGTGCTGTTCCTCCTGCTGAGCGGTGTCTACCTCGTTTTCGCCCGCCTGATCGACGCTGCGGCGGGAGTGGCTGCCATGCTGTTGGTGCTCAGCATGCCGCTGGTGCCCATCTTGGCCACTTCGGCGGGCTTCGACCTGCTCAACAGCGCTTTCCTGCTGCTGGTGCTGCTGCTGGCGGCCGAGCACCTGAAACGCGACGATGCACGCTCTTTCTCCTTTCTGTGGCTATCGCTGCTGGTTTTCGCCAACATCCGTTACGAATCGCTTTTCTTCGGCGCGATCATCATCGTGCTGCTGGCACTGGCCGGCAAAATCCGGTGGCGCCACATCCGCGCCTGCTCGCTGGAGCTGTGCGCCACGGCGCTCATCATGCTGCCCACCGTCTGGCAGCGCATCGTCACGGTGAAATCCACCACCGCCGACGAGGGCGCCACCTTTTCCGCGGCCCACCTGCTGTCGCACGGACGGGACCTGGTCGGAAGTCTTGCGGACTTCAGCTACAACCTGCCCTACGCCAACCTGCTGACAGCCGCCGGCATCGCCGTTTACGCCTACCTGCTGTGGTGGCACGTCAGGGGCCGTCGGCACCTCGACGCCCGTCACAAAAGCACGGCCGCCCTGCTGGGCGTCATCACGGTCCTCAACGTGCTGTTTTACCTGGCCTACTACTGGGGCCGCTACGACCACCCTTCCAGCGCGCGTTTTTTCGTCTTCATGTCCATGGCCATGGCCCTGGCGCCGGTCTGGCTGCGCCGCTTCAAACCCGAATGGCTGGGCAGCCGTGGCCTGCTGGGTGTGGCGGCGGTCTCCATGCTGCTCTACTACCCGGTGGCCGTCAACAACGCCTTCATGGACAGCCTGACCCTGAACCGGCTGACGCGCCACGAGCTGGCCTACCTGTCCCGCTACCCCCGCAAGAACGTCATGGCGGTCACCGTCCGGCCCGGGCAGATGGTGGCCGCGGGTTACGGCGCCGTCAATTTCCGGTACGCCGGAAAGCGCGTTTTCGCCCGCGAGGTCCGGCGGCACCTGTATCCCCACGTGATCGTCTTCCAGAAAATCCGTTACGAGGATCAGCGGCCCACCGAAGACACGCGGCTGAAGACCGGGCTGCCGCTGCGCACGCGCCAGGAGGTGCAGATCACCTCCAAGTATTACCTGCGCATCTCGGAGGTCGTCCACGCCGCCATGCCCCCGACGGCGCCCGCCCCCGGCAAGACGTCCGGCCCGCAGAAGCCTTCCCCGGCGACCCCCTGAACCGGGGCTCCCGCATCGCACCGGACCGCCGCCGGCGAGCCCCACGGGCGACACGCGGCTTGCGCATCTTTTTCCCGCCGGTCCCGCCGCCGTGCCGCGGCGAGGCCTGCCGACCCCTTACGCAGGCGCAGGCCACGGATGGCGCGGGGATCGGGTGACACGTGCACCCACCGCCGCCGGCGGTTGCCCCGCCAAAATGCCCCTGCCCCTTGACAAGGAAAAAGCAGGCGTGGTAGGAAAGCCGAATGAGCGCTCGCTCGGAAATGCGAGCCCCGCCTGCGGCGGAACATCGCCGCCGGCAACCGCAATCGGGGACAGGCCATGAAACCGCGCCAGAATAACAGCACCGGCGACATACCGACCCAGATCAAGGACCCCCGGCTGGTGGAGCGGCGGCGGCGTCAGATCGTGGACGCCGCCGTGCAGCTGTTCATCCGTCAGGGGTTCCACAAGACCACCACGCGCCAGATCGCCCGGGCGGCCGGGTTCTCCATCGGTTCGCTCTACGAGTACATCGCCTCCAAGGAAGACGTGCTCTACCTGGTGTGCGAGTCCATCCACGCCGAGGTGGAGCACGGCGTCAGCGAGGCCCTGGCCCGCACCGACGGCGCCCGCAATGCCCTGGCCGAGGCCATCCGTGAGTATTTCCTGGTGTGCAACCGCATGAGCGACTTCATCCTCCTGATCTACCAGGAGACCCAGTCGCTGCCCGAGCAATGGAAAAAGCGGGTGCTGGAAAACGAGCTGCGTATCACCGGGCTTTTCGTTGAAGTGCTGGCCCGCCTGGTGGCCAGCGGCGAACTGCCGCCCATGGACGACCGGCGCATCGAAATCGCGGCCCACAACATCTCCGTGCTGGGACACATGTGGACCTTCCGGCGCTGGTTCTTCAGCCGGCACTACACCATCGAGGAGTACATCCGACTGCAGACCGAGTTCATTCTCAAAGTTTTCATCGACAGATAGGGGAGCCGCCATGAGCGTTGAAACCGAAATCTACCGGCCCAAAAACCACATCCGTGTACTGACCGCCACCTCGCTGTTCGACGGCCACGATGCGGCCATCAACATCATGCGCCGCATTCTCCAGGACACCGGGGTGGAAGTCATCCACATGGGGCACAACCGCTCCGTCATGGAAATCGTGTCGGCGGCCGTCGAGGAAGACGTCCAGGGCATCGCCGTGTCCAGCTACCAGGGCGGCCACATGGAATTCTTCAAGTACATGGTCGACCTGCTCAAGGAAAAGGGCGCCGGCCACATCCGTGTTTTCGGCGGCGGCGGGGGCGTCATCGTCCCGACGGAGATCCGGGAGCTCGAGGCTTACGGCGTGGCCAAGATCTACTCACCCGAGGACGGCGCGCGCATGGGCCTGCAGGGTATCATCAACCACCTGGTGCAGCTCATCGACTTTCCGCTGGTGGAACCCGACTTCCGCTTCGACCCGGCACAGCTCGCGCCGGACAACAAGAACCTCATCGCCCGGCTGATCTCGGCGGTGGAGACCGCCAAGGTGGAAGACCCCCGGCTGCTCTCGCGCCTGCACGAACAGATCCGGGAAAAGATGGGCAAGGATCGCGTGCCTCCCGTCATCGGCATCACCGGCACCGGCGGGGCGGGCAAATCGTCGCTCACCGACGAACTCATCCTGCGCATGCTCCACGACCTCAGGGACATCCGTATCGGGATCATCTGCTGCGACCCCTCGCGGCGCAAGACGGGTGGCGCCCTGCTGGGCGACCGCATCCGCATGAACGCCATCAGCGACCCGCGCGTCTACATGCGCTCCTTGGCCACGCGCAAGTCCCAGAGCGAGGTGCCTGAAACGCTGCCCGAGGCCTTGGACGTGGCCAAGGCCGCCGGCTTCGACCTGATCATCGCCGAAACCGCCGGCATCGGCCAAGGCGACTCGCGCATCGTGGACCTGGTGGACGTATCCATCTACGTGATGACCAGCGAGTTCGGCGCCGCCTCCCAGCTGGAAAAGATCGACATGCTGGATTACGCCGATATGGTGGTGGTCAACAAGTTCGAAAAACGCGGCAGCGAGGACGCCGTGCGCGACGTGCGCAAGCAGGTGCAACGCAACCGGCGCGCCTGGGACACGCCGCCCGAAGAGATGCCGGTGTACGGCACCATCGCCTCCAAGTTCCACGACGACGGCGTCACGGCCCTGTACTGCGACCTGCTCAAGCTGGTCAACGAGCGCGCCGGGACCGCTTTTACACCGAACCTGCCCTGCCCGGGAGTCAAGACGTCGTCCTCGAAGACCATCATCATCCCGCCCGAGCGCACGCGCTACCTGGCCGAGATCGCCGAGACGGTCAAATCCTACCACAGCCTCACCGCGCGGCAGGCCGACGCGCTGCGGCGGGTCTGGCACCTGGAGGAGAGCGCCCGCCAGCTGGAGCAAAGCGCCCTTGAAGGCGACACCCGGGCGCTGCTCGAGCGCCTCAAGAAAGAGGCCGCCCACGCGCGCGAACAGATCGACACCGGAACAGAAAAAGTCCTTAAGGAGTGGGAGGAAATCCGCCGGGCCTACGCCGGCGACGAACTGGTCTACACCGTCCGCGGTCGGGAGATCCGCGTGCCGTTGTACACCGAATCGCTCGCTCACCAGAAGATCCCCAAGATCGTGCTGCCCAGGTTCAAGGACCCGGGCGAACTCTACCGCTGGATGCGGGAAGAAAACGTGCCCGGCCGCTTCCCCTACACCGCGGGGGTCTTTCCCCTCAAGCGGGTGGACGAGGAGCCCACCCGCATGTTCGCCGGCGAGGGGGACCCGGCGCGCACCAACCGGCGCTTCAAGCTGCTGTCGGCCAACTACGAGGCCAAGCGGCTCTCGACGGCCTTCGACTCGGTTACGCTCTACGGCTACGACCCCGACCGCCGTCCGGACATCTACGGCAAGATCGGTACATCGGGAGTCAGCGTCTGCACCTTGGACGACGTCAAGGTGCTCTACAGCGGGTTCGACCTGTGCGCCCCCAACACTTCGGTTTCCATGACCATCAACGGGCCGGCACCCATCATGCTGGCCATGTTCCTGAACTGTGCCATCGACCAGCAGGTCGAGCGTTTCACGTCCGAGAACGGACGTCCTCCCACGGACGAGCAGTACGCCGAAATCCGCGCCCGGGCGCTCTCCACGGTACGCGGCACGGTGCAGGCTGACATCCTCAAGGAGGACCAGGGCCAGAACACCTGCATCTTCTCCATCGAGTTTGCCCTGAAAATGATGGGCGACATCCAGCAGTATTTCATAGACCACAACGTGCGCAATTTCTACTCGGTGTCCATCTCGGGCTATCACATCGCCGAGGCCGGCGCCAATCCCATCACGCAGCTGGCGCTGACGTTATCCAACGGGTTCACCTACGTAGAGTACTATTTGTCGCGGGGAATGTCGGTGGACAGTTTCGCCCCCAACCTGTCCTACTTCTTCTCCAATGGCATGGACCCCGAGTACACCGTCATCGGGCGCGTGGCGCGGCGCATCTGGGCGGTGGCCATGCGCGAAAAGTACGGGGCCGGCACGCGCTCCCAGATGCTCAAGTACCACGTGCAGACATCGGGCCGATCGCTGCACAGCCAGGAGATCCAGTTCAACGACATCCGCACCACCCTGCAGGCCCTGTGCGCCATCTACGACAACTGCAACAGCCTGCACACCAACGCCTTCGACGAGGCCATCACCACGCCCAGCGCCGAGTCGGTGCGCCGCGCGCTGGCCATCCAGATGATCATCAACCGCGAGTGGGGGCTGACCAAGAACGAGAACCCCTACCAGGGCAGCTTCATCGTCGAGGAACTCACGCGCCTGGTGGAAGAGGCCGTACTGATGGAGTTCGACCGCATCACGGCCCGCGGCGGGGTACTGGGCGCCATGGAGACCGGTTACCAGCGCAGCAAGATCCAGGAGGAGTCCATTTATTACGAAAGCCTCAAGACCAGCGGCAAGCTGCCCATCATCGGCGTCAACACTTTCCGCGACCCGGATGCCGCGGGCGAGGAGTTCGTGGACGAACTGGAGCTGGCCCGCGCCACGGAAGAGGAGAAAGAGTCCCAGCTCAAACGCCTGGCGGACTTCAAACAGCGCCACGCCGAGGAGGCGCCCCGGGCGCTGGAGCGCTTGCAGAAGGTGGCCCTGTCGGGCGACAACATCTTCGCCGAACTGATGGAAACCGTGCGCGTCTGCAGCATGGGCCAGATCACCCAGGCGCTCTACGAAGTCGGCGGGCAGTACCGCCGCGGCATGTAACCGGACGAGAGGCCGTCTTTACTTTGTGCCTTCTTCGAAGGGCGCAACCGGTGCCGGGGCGTTTGCCGGGTGAAATACGAAAAGCAGATTGACAAGGAGAAGCTTATGAGAGAAGCCGTCATCGTCAGCGCGGTCCGCACCCCCCTGGGGAGCTACAACGGCACCCTGTCCACGACGGGCGCCACCCGGCTGGGCGCCGTGGTCATCGAGGAGGCCGTCCGCCGGGCGGGCATCGCCAAGCAGGATGTCAACGAGGTTATCATGGGCATGGTGCTGCCCTGCGGCTACGGCCAGAACCCGGCCAAGCAGGCCGCCGTGCAGGCCGGCATGCCCTGGGAGGCCGAGTGCCTGACCATCAACAAGGTCTGCGGTTCGGCGCTCAAGTCCGTCATGCTGGCCGCCCAGGCGGTGCAACTGGGCGACGCCGACGTGGTGGTGGCCGGCGGCATGGAAAACATGAGCATGGCGCCCTACTACCTGGAAAAGGCGCGTTTCGGCTACCGCATGGGGCCCGGCACCCTGCAGGATCACATGGTGCACGACGGCCTGTGGGACATCGTCAACGATTTCCACATGGGCATCTCCAACGAGCTGTGCAGCGAGAAATACGGCATCGGCCGGGAAGACCAGGACCGCTACGCGGCCCGCAGCTACGAACGCGCCCTGACGGCCATCGCGGCCGGCAAATTCGCCGACGAGATCGTAGGTGTCGAGGTCCGCGGCCGCAAGGGCAAGACATCCGTCTTCGACACGGACGAGTGCCCCCGCGAGACGAGCTTCGAGGTCCTGTCGAAGATGAAGCCGGCCTTCAAGAAGGACGGCCTGACCACGGCCGGCAACGCGTCGGTGATCAGCGACGGCGCCGCCGCCGTGGTGGTCATGTCCCGCGAGAAGGCTGAAGAACTGGGCTGCTCCGTCATGGCCGTCATCGGGGCCCAGGCCTCCTACGGCATCGACATGAAGTACGTGCTGGTGGCCCCCATCTGGGCCATCCCCAAGTGCCTCGAAAAAGAGGGCATCGGGATCGCGGACGTGGATCTTTTCGAAGTCAACGAGGCCTTCTCCGGCTCTACGCTGGCGGTGATGCGGGAGCTTGGCCTGGATCCCGAGAAAGTCAACGTCAACGGCGGCAGCGTGGCCCTGGGCCACCCCATCGGGGCCTCGGGCTGCCGGGTGCTGGTAACCCTGCTGTACGAAATGGCCCGCCGGGACCTCAAGACCGGCCTGGCCACCCTGTGCCTCGGCGGCGGCGAAGCCGTCGCCCTGGTGGTAAAACGCTGAAAGCAAAAGGAGTCGGACATGAGCATCGCAACCTTTGGCGTCATCGGCGCCGGACAGATGGGAGGCGGCATCGCCCAGGTGGCCGCGGCCAGCGGCCTGGGTGTCATCCTCAACGACATCCAGGAGGAATTCGTGCTGCGGGGCCTGGACGTCATCGGCAAGAACCTGCAGCGCGCCGTGGACAAGGGCAGGCTGAAACAGGCCGACAAGGAACGCACCCTCAACCGCATCCAGGCCAGCACCAGCCTGGAGGACATGGCCGCGGCGGACTTCGTGGTCGAGGCCGCCACCGAGAACGAACCCGTCAAGTTCACGATCTTCAAGGACCTGGACCGCATCTGTCGGCCGGAGGTCATCCTGGCCACCAACACCTCCTCGATCCCCATCGGCCGCATCGCCGCCCAGACCGGCCGGCCCGACAAGGTCATCGGCATGCACTTCATGAATCCCGTACCGGTCATGAAGCTGGTGGAGGTCATCCGCGGCCTGGCCACCTCGGACGAGACCTTCGAAACCACCTGGGCACTCGCGGAACAATTCGGAAAGACACCGGCCCAGGCCTCCGATTACCCGGGATTCATCGCCAACCGCATCCTGATGCCCATGATCAACGAGGCGGTTTTCGCCCTCTACCACGGCGTCGGCACGCGCGAAGACATCGACACCGTCATGAAGCTGGGCATGAACCACCCCATGGGGCCCCTGGCGCTGGCCGACCTGATCGGCCTGGACACCTGCCTGGCCATCATGGAAACCCTCTACGACGGATTCAAGGACGCCAAGTACCGGCCCTGCCCGCTGCTGCGCAAATACGTGGAGACCGGCTGGCTGGGGCGCAAGACCGGCCGCGGGTTCTATGAATATAAATGAGCAGAAACGTTTCCGCGGAACAGGACCGCTGGAGCAGGCCACTAACATCTTGCAAATGGGGGGTGCGTCATGGCGCGCAAAAAGGCCGAAAAAACCGTCCCCGTCGGGAAAAAGATCAAGAAGGCCCGCCTGGACAAAAAGATCTCGCTGGACAACCTGGCCAACGACACCGGCTTTTCGGTGGAACACCTGAAGGAAATCGAGGCCGGCAAGACCACGCCGGCGGTGGGCACGCTGCTGCAGATCTCGCGGGCGTTGAAACTCGACTCCAGCTTCTTTCTGAAGGAACAGGAGACGACGCTCGACAAACGCGTCAAGGAGTACACCAAGCGCACCGACAACTACGCCTACACCACGCTGACGCCGGGTGCCGAGAACAAGCACCTCAAGGCCTTCAAGGTCGTCGTGGAACCCAAGCAGGACCACCAGGGGGTCGGCTATCACCACGAGGGCGAGGAGTTCGTCTACGTGCTGCAGGGCAAGATCGAAGTCACCGTGGGCGAACACGTCAACAAGCTGAAAAAGGGGGACTCCCTGCACTTCAACTCGGGCATTTCCCACCATATGCGCAACGTGGGCGACAAGCAGGCCGAACTGATCGTGGTGATCTACGGACCGTGAGCGCCGTTGCGGCCCGCCGCCGCGGCCGGACGTTCTTCGTGACCGCCGTGCCGGGCCGGGATTCCGACAGCCGACGGTCCCCCAGACGAAAAGAGGTAGTGCCATGCTCTTCAAACTGACCGACGAACAGCTGATGATCCGTGCCATGGTGCGCGAATTCGGCCGCAAGGTGGTGGCACCGGGCGCCGCCGAACGCGACCGCACCAAGGAGTTCCCCCGTGACATCCTCAAAAAAATGGGGGAACTGGGTTTTCTGGGCATGATGATACCGCCGGAATACGGCGGCGAGGGGGCCGACACCATCAGCTACGTGCTGGCCCTGTCGGAGATCGCCTACTGCGACGCCGCCACGGCCGTGGTCATGTCGGTGCACAACTCCATCGTGTGCGAGAGCATCTACCGCTGGGGCACCGAGGAGCAGAAAAAGCGCATCCTGCCGTCCCTGGCATCCGGCGAGAAGATCGGCGCCTTCGCCCTCACCGAACCCCACGCCGGCTCCGATCCCGTACGCCAGATCACGTCGGCCGAGCGCGACGGCGACGACTACGTTCTCAACGGTACCAAGCGCTTCATCACCACGGGCAGGAACAGCGGCCTGGTGATCGTGACGGCCAAAACCGACGAGAGCATGCGGCACAAGGGCATCAGCGCCTTCGTGGTGGAAAAGGACACGCCCGGACTCGTGGTGGGACACGAAGAGGACAAGATGGGGCTGCGCGCGTCGGACACTACCGACCTGATCTTCGAAGACTGCCGCGTGCCGGCGGCCAACCGGCTGGGCAAAGAGGGCGACGGGTTCAAGATCGCCATGACGGCCCTGGACGGCGGCCGCATCGGCATCGCCGCCCAGTCGGTGGGCGTGGCGCGGGCGGCCTTCGACGCCGCCGTCAAGTACGCCAAGAAACGCGAGCAGTTCGGCCAGAAGATCTCCAAGTTCCAGGGGCTGCGCTGGATCATCGCCGACATGGCCACCGAAATCGAGGCCGCCACCCAGCTGATGCTGTCGGCGGCGGCCATGAAGGACCGCGGCGAGCGCTACACGGCCCAGGCCTCCATGGCCAAGCTGTTCGCCTCGGAGATGGTCAACCGCATCACCGCCAAGGCCATCCAGATCCACGGCGGCTACGGTTTCACCAAGGACTACGAGGTGGAGCGTTTCTACCGCGACGCGCGGGTCTTCACCATCTACGAGGGCACCTCCGAGATCCAGCGCATCGTGATCTCCAACCACATCTTCAAGGACAAGCGCATCCCGCGCTCTTCAGGTTGACGGCCGGCGCCGCCCTACGACAGGAAGCGGCGCACGGCTTCCACGAACACGTCCACGCCCACCTCCAGCACCTTCTCGTCCATGTCGAATCGCGGCGAGTGCAGGGGATGCACCAGCCCTTTTTCGCGGTTGCCGCAGCCCAGCCGGATCATGGCACCGGGCCGGTCGCTGCAGAACAGGCCGAAGTCCTCGGCCCCCATGGTGGGCGACTCCGTGACCACGTTGTCCTCCCCCGCCACCGCCGCGGCCGCGGCCGCCATGTCCCGCGCCACCTGTTCATCGTTGATCAGCGGGGGCACGCCCTGGCGCAGCACGAATCTGCAGTCGACCTGGAAGGTGGCGCCGATGCCGGCGGCGATCTCCTGCAGCCGGTCGATGAGCTTCTGCCGCACCTCGGGGCTAAGGGCCCGGATGGTGCCCTCCAGCACGGCCGTCTGGGGGATGATGTTGGAGGCCTGCCCGGCCTGGAACCTTCCCAGGGTCACCACCGCCGGGTGGGTCGGCTTGACGTTGCGGCTGACGATGGTCTGGCAGGCGGTCACGAAGTTGGCGCCGGCCACGATGGGGTCGGCGCCCTCGTCGGGCCGCGCCCCGTGGGTGCCGGCACCGGTGATGATCACCTCGAAACGGTCGGCCGAGGCGTAGGCCTGGCCGTGGGCGATCCCCACCATGCCGGCGGGCAGGTTGGGCCCCACGTGACCCGCAATGACCCGGTCCACGTGCGGATCTTCCAGCACCCCGCGGGCGATCATGGCCTGGGCCCCGGCGACGCCCTCTTCGGCGGGCTGGAAGAGGAGTTTCACCCTGCCGCGCAGCTTCGACAGCAGGCCGGAGTCGACCAGCCTGCGCGCCACGCCCAGCATGATGGCGGTGTGGGCGTCGTGGCCGCAGGCGTGCATGACCCCGTCCCGGGTCGAACGGTAGTCCACCTCGTTGAGCTCCTGCAGCGGCAAGGCGTCGATGTCGGCCCGCAGCGCGATGGTGGGCCCCTCGGCGGCCCCCTCCAGGATGCCCACGGCGCCGGTGAGGTCGGCAAAAGTCTCCACCCGCGCACCGATGCGCGCCAGCTCGCGGCAAATCAGCGCCGTGGTGTCGTGCTCCTCGAAGGCCAGCTCCGGCCGCCGATGGATTTCTCTGCGCAGGTTCACCAGCCACTCATGGAATTGCGAATCCGCCCTTTTCACGACGCATCCTCCCGGCTCTCGTCGGCGATGGCCGCAAGGGCCATGCAGTAGGCTTTCTGGCCGCGCCGGAAACTGCTCAGGCGGAAAAACTCGTCCGGGGCGTGAATCCTCTCGTCCTTGAGGCCGAACGCCAGGCTGATCATGGGCGCCGAAAGGGAGCGGGCGAACATACCGCACACCGGGATGGTGCCGCCCATGCGGGTGACGTAGGGCGCCTTGCCGTACAGTTCACGCAGCACCTTTTCCACGGCGCGGTTGACCGGGTGCGCCAGGGGCACCTCGCAGGGCCACGCGCCGCCCGGAATAGGGCTGACCGTCACCTCGACTTCGGCCGGCGCGTGCCGACGCACGTGGGCGCTGACCTGCTCGAGCACCTTTTCCGGCGACTGGTCGGGTACCAGCCGGCAGGAGATCTTGGCGTGGGCCAGGCTGGGGATGACGGTCTTGATTCCTTCTTCCTGGAACCCGCCCCAGATACCGTTGATCTCCAAGGTGGGCCGGATCCAGCTGCGCTCGTAGGTGCTGTACCCCGGTTCGCCGTAAAGGGCCGTTACGCCCAGCCGCCGCATATAGTCGGCCTCGTCGTAGGGAATGGACTGCAGCGCCTCGCGCTCGGACTCCGAGAGCGCACGGACGTCGTCGTAGAAGCCCTCCACCCGAATCCGGCCGTCGGCGTCGCGCATGGACGCCAGGATGACCGCCAGGGCATGGATGGGATTCATGAATGTACCGCCGTATGTCCCGGAGTGCACGTCGTGGTCCGCCCCCCGGACATCGATCTGCAGGGCGCACAGCCCCCGGCGGCCCACCACCACGGCCGGTTGTTCCTCTTCCCACTGCCCGCCATCGGCGCTCAGGATGGCATCACAGGCCAGCAGTTCCCGATGGGCCTGGATGAACTCCGGCAGCTGGGGGCTACCGATCTCCTCCTGGCCCTCGAAAAAAAACTTGACGTTGACCGGCAAACGGCCCTGTGTATGGAGCAGGGCTTCCACCGCCAGGATGGGGATCAGCATGTTGCCCTTGTCGTCCGAAGCCCCCCGCGCATAGATGCACGCGTCCTGTATGACGGGTTCGAACGGCGGGTGGGACCACAGGTCCAGGGGATCGACGGGTTGCACGTCGAAATGCCCGTAAATCATCACGGTGGGCCCCTCCCCGGCATGCAGCCAGTCACCGTAAACCACGGGATGTCCGCCGGTGGCGAACTGCTGCACGTTTTCGACGCCGGCCTGCCGCAGCCTGTCCTGCACCCACACACCGGCCCGCTCCACGTCCGGTGCGTGGGAGGCCAGGCTGGAAATGCTGGGTATTCGCAAAAAATCCGATAGCTCTTCCACGAAACGCGGCTGCTGTTCAGCGAGGTAGTCATTCCATGAAGGCATTGCAGAGGTCTCCTTTGGTAGTCAGAACGCCGGCCACGCCTCTCGAAGACGGCCGGCGCCGGCCAGCGGTCGATGCACGCCTGTCAGCGATAAAAAAAATCCGCCCAAACAACGGGCATAAAAAGACAAAAAAAGCGCATTTTATGGCAAGCCGTTTCCTCTCCCCGCCCCGAAACGAAAAACGCCAACCCGCCGTCATCGCAAACAGGGCCGGCAAAGGGACTATCCACAAAATACGCCACCCGGGCGCCCATCGAACACCGCGGACGGATCCCGCCGCTGATTCGTCGGGCCATGCCGGATCGTATGGCCGTCGGCCGCCTACGGGTATATGAGTCTACCACCAATGAGGGGGGTTTGCAAGCCCGGCACAATCGTAAGCAACGACGGATGTCGCTGTTGCGACGGGCTCTCCCGGGACGCGTACGCCCGGATGCGGGGGGTGATCGAACATCGGCGGCGCACCGTTGGACCACCGCCGGGAAAAAACGCGCCGGCCGGCGGCATCGCCGGCCCTTGCCCAACGACACCGCCAGCGATCAGCGGGATCCGGCGGGGCTCATCCGCCTTTTACCATGATGCCGCCATCGACCGTGATTTCCTGGCCCGTGATGTAGGAAGATTCGTCCGATGCCAGGAAGAGCGCGCAGTTGGCGATATCCTCGGCCTGCCCAATGCGGCCCAGAGGCACCCAGGCGGCGATCTCCTTTTTCGTCTCGTCATCCCACTCCCTCTGCATGGGCGTTTCAACGGGTCCGGGATGAATGGTATTGGCCCGTATGCCGTGCTTGGCATATACGATGGCCAGGGATCGCGTCAGCGATATCAAGGCGCCCTTGCTGCAGGTATAGGCGTCCTGGGCGGTCGTGAATCCGAGCAGAGCGGATATCGAGGCGATGTTGATGATGGACCCGCCCCCCGCCTTGATCAATTCGGGTATGCCGTACTTGCAGACCCATACCGCTCCCTTGAGGTTGATATCCATGACGCGGTCCCAGTTTTCCTCGATGGTGCGCGTCACCTCAAAATCCCTGTCGCGCCACAATACACCGGCATTATTATACAGAATATTGATCTTGCCGAACGCCTTGACACCCTCGGCCACCGCCTGCGCAACCTGCCTTTCCGAGGCCACATCGCAGGGGCAGAAAACGGCTTCCCCGCCCTGGGCCCTGACCATCTCAACGCTCTTTTTCCCGTTGTCCGCATCGATATCGAGTGCCACGATTTTGGCGCCTTCCCGTGCAAAGATCAGGCAGGCCGTGCGACCCTGACCCACTGCCGCCCCCGTGATTAACGCCACCTTGTTTTTCAGCCGCATACGGTAGTCTCCTTTAATCTTGTATCCGCAGTTGCTCAGCCACCCAACCGAGGCCGAGTTCCATCAGTTTTCCCCGCGTCGGGTTGCCGGTCGAGGGATCCCAATGCATCATCCGGTAGTAATGGCCGATGGCTTCTTCGAGCCGTTGCCGATCGACCCGGCGCCCCTTGGACGGACCCTCCGGCAGGGGTTCAAAAACGCGCTGCGGCAGGCAATCGTTGTTTCGATCGAATCCCTCCCTGGCGTTGTAAGCCCGCATCAGGTTGACCCTTCTCTCCCCGGCCTTCATGAGTTCCCAGAACGTCACCCGCCAGCCGGTGGCCGCCGTGACGAGATCCTCAATATCCCGGAAGGAGAACAGGGCGCCCGGGCCCCAGCAGAAATCGCAAAGCGTCAGCGTATCGAGCAGACTGTAAAAAAACTGCGACAGCATGGTCGCCCGCACCTTGTCGGAATCGAGGCTTTCCAGATCGGTGAAATCGGTGATGGCCAGCCCCCGGGAAAGGTCGACATCGGCGGCCCCGATCCAGTCATGCTCCGAAGACATGTGGTCGGCCCCGAATGGATTCACACTATACATCAGGGCCTGGCTGGGTTTGATGCGCGGCATGTGGGCGGGAAAGGGTTGGTTTTTCACCCCCATGGCAAACGGGCGGCAGGCTTCGCCCCAGGCTTCTACGGCCCTGTCGAACCCGTCGGCCAGTATACCGCCGATACCGTCACGCCGAACGATCATTTCCAGTAGTTGCAGGACGGCTTCGCCGTCACCGAAATGCAATTCCAGTCCGCCGGTATCGCTTTTGGAAATCATGCCCTTTTCAAAGCACTCCATGGCAAAGGCGATCATTGCACCGGTGGTAATCGTATCCATCGTGTGTTTGTTGCAGATCTCGTTGAACCTGCAGATCAGCGCCAAATCGCCAATACCCAGGTTGGAGCCCAGCATGCAGATGGTTTCATACTCGGGGCCGCCGTAGCGGGCCTCCACCGGATAGGGATCGTCCATTGCGACCACCCGTTTGCAGCGCACCACGCAAGACCAGCAGGTGTCGGTGCCCGCCAAGTACTTTTCGGTGAGCTTTTCGCCGGTGATTTCATCGGTCCGCTCAAAAAAGCCCGACTGGAAATTGCGGGTGACGATGTGGCCCATGTCTTTAAAAAAAGACATCCCCATGGCGGTTCCATGCTTGTGGAAGTTTTGATGCAGTTCGGATTTCTTGTAGCGCTCCGCTCCCCTGCGGGCCAGATCCTTTACCGCCGCCTTGTCGGCAAAGTCATAGGACCGCCGGCCGGCAACCGCAATGGCCTTCAAACGCTTGGCGCCCATCACGGCCCCCATGCCCGTACGTCCCCCAAAATGACTCAGGCCGGCCGTGACACACGCATACTTCACCATGTTCTCGCCGGCCGGCCCGATCTGCGTGATATCGACATCCTCACGCCCCAGCTGCTCCCGGATGATATCCTGCGCTTCGCCGGTGACCCTGCCCCACAAACCGGTTGCATCTCTGAGTTCCGCCTTCCCACTGTCGATCCACAGATAGACCGGATGGCGGCTACGGCCATGTATCACGACCGCATCGAAGCCCGCATGCTTGAGCTTGGCCCCCCAATCCCCGCCGCACTGCGTGTCGCCGACAGCCCCGGTTAATGGGGATTTGGCGGTCACCGTGAATCGGCTGCACCCGGTGACCGGTACGCCGGTCACCACACTGGGGGCAAACACCAACGCGTTTTCCGGTGACAGCGGATCGATGCCCGGAGACGTTTCTTTCAACAGAAAATAGGTCCCCAGCAGACTTCCGCCCAGATAGGTCCGGTAAAAGCCCGGTTCGGGCGTTTGCGTGACGATTTTCCCGGAGGACAGATCGACCTTGAGAATCCTGCCATTGTATCCTCGGGGGTCAGCTTGGTTGCCCATAGCATCCCTTTCCGATTTCATCACCGGCAGCAAGACGGTGGTTGCATTGTTGGCGGTTACACCATCTCCAGGTATTTTCTTTTTTCCCAGTCGGTGACCCATGAGCAGAATTCGTTCCACTCGGCCTGCTTGAATTCGGCGTAATATTCCACGAATTTCTCGCCGAAATACCGCCTTGCGATGTCGCTGGCGGCAAAGCTTCTTATGGCGTCGCCCATATTTTGCGGAATCTTGCCGGCCTCGCTGTCCGCCAGCTTGTAAGCGTTTCCGACTACCAGTTCCGGAGGGGCCAGTTCGTTTTCTAGGCCGTAGAGCCCTCCGGCCAACATGGCGGCCATCACCAGATAAGGGTTGGAATCGGCGCCCGGGGCGCGGTGCTCCAGCCGGCACGCGCCCTCGCTTTCCGGCAACACGCGTACACCGACGGTGCGGTTGTCGATGCCCCAGGTCTGGTTCATGCCCGCAGCCGTTCCCTCGCCGTAACGCTTGTAAGAGTTAACAAACGGCGCCCACATCAGGGTGAAGGCGGGCATCACCTCCAACAGGCCGGCGGCGTACCGGGCCATGACGGAAGAGATGTTGTGCTCCCTCGTCGGATCCCAGAACAGGTTGCGTCCCGTCTCCTTGTCCAGGAGGCTTTGGTGAAGATGGCACGAACTACCAAATCCCTGGGGATCATACTTGGCCATGAAGCTGGCGGTCATGCCCTCACGGGCAACGATTTCCTTTAAGCCGCTTTTGTAGACGGCCGCGTTGTCCGCCGCCCGCAGGATCTCGGAGTGCAGGATCTGGAATTCGAACTGCCCCGGGCCGGCTTCGACCTGGTAGGTGTGCACCGGCACGCCCCGGCGGTTCATGTTGCGCACGATCTTTTCGATCAGTTCCTGGTGGACACCAATCCTGTAGATACTGTAATCGTAGCAACCGGGGGCCAGCGTCTTGATGTCCGAAAATCCCTTTTCCGCGATTTCCTGGATCGACTCGGGGAAAATCATGAACTCCAGTTCCGTTGCCGCCTGGATCTGGTATCCCATGTCCGAAGCCTTGGCCACCATTCGCTTGAGCAGGGAGCGGGGGGAAGTCTCGAGCAATTGACCGTTGGTCTGATCGTACACGTCACCGATGATCATGGCGGTTCGATCCAGCCAGGGCACGACGCTGAAGGTGTCAAAATCCGGCCGGATCATGTAGTCCCGGTATCCGCCCTCCCAATCGGGATACCAGGGCAGTTCCCGAGTCG
>CAYZCL010000103.1:0-6429 GCA_964476595.1 uncultured Desulfobacteraceae bacterium | reverse complement strand
CGGCCGCCACGCACCGGCAGGCTGATGGACGGCCCCAGCAGGGCGGCCTGCACGTGGCTGTGGCCGTTGCCGTCGTGCCAGGCCTTTTCATGTTCGTAGACCGCATCCGGCGGCGCCAGCCGATCGATGGCGCGCCGCAGGTCCGCCACCACACCGGGCTCGTACTCGATGGTGGTCAGCGAACCGGTCGAACCGGTCACGAAGGCGCTCAGGACGCCCTCGGCCACGTCCGAGGCGTCCAGCAGACGGCGCAGTTCGGCGGTGATGTCCGCCATGTCCGGACCCTTTCCCAGGGCCACGCTGAAGCTGTCGCAGATGACGACGGGTCGGCTCATCGGTTCTCCTATCTCAGTCCCAGTTTCCAGTTCCACAGGCCGGCCCGCCGCTTGATGCCGACGCCCGGCGGCACCGGTTCGCGCAGGTGAATCAGCAGCCGGTAACCCATCCTGCGCAGGGCCTCGGCGTGCGCTTCCAGGTCGATGCGCCAGTTGGGGAATAGCCAGAAGAGATCCCCGTGGCGCACGTACCAGGCCTGCTCGCCTCGCGGGCTGCTGAAGGTCTCGCCGGCCTTCAGGCCCGCCGGCGCGATGCGTGAAACCCCCAGCGGCCAGTTTCCCGAGACCACAATGCCCAGCGGAAGGCAGCTCTGGTGGGCCAGCAGGCGGTAGTCTTCGGCGCCCAGTTCGGGACTGGCCACGGCGCCGGCGAACCCCATGGCGCGCAGCCGCTCCACGGTCAGGGCATTGGTGATGTTGCAGAAAGGTCCCGCCCACAGGGTCAGCCGGCGGGTGTCGGCGAACAGGCTCCGCTGCCAGGGGGCGTTGAGGACGAACCTGCGGGAACCGCGGGAGACGAGGGCCGCGAGCGTGCGGCGCAGGTCTTCCTGTGCGTCCGGCCAGATCACCGGCGGCAGCCACCACCAGGCAGCCCGTGCCGCCTGCGCTTTGGGCGGCGCACCCCGGCCGTCGATCCACAGGCCGGCCGCCCCGCGCTTTTCGGCCGCCGGCCGTCCCCGGGAGACGGTCATCACCAGGGGCTTTGCGCGACCCGCCGCGGCAGGCGGCGCCAGGCGGGGGCGGAAGGGGGGTGCCGCCGACTCGGCCGGCACCTCCGGCAGCTGTTTTTCCAGTTTGGCGATTTTTGCTTCCAGGGCCGGTTCACGGCGGTCGGTGAGAAACACCGGCGTTCCCGGTGACGCTTTGGCGGCCACGGCCGGCGGCAGGGTGAAGCGTCCCCTGGCCGGCACCGCCTTGCCGATGCGGTAGAGGTGGTGTCCGCGGTCGTCCTCGTAGCCGATGCGCAGCTTGTCGCCGGGCAGCAGGGGGCGGCGGGGCTGGAGAAAGGCCCGGCGGCGGCCGCCGCGGATCCTGCCCACGAACAGGCCCGACCCGGTCTGGCGACCCGTGTCCACGGGGTGCCGGGGGCGCTGGGGCAGGAAATTGTAGTGGGTCGTGGTGCGGCCCAGGGCCTGGTCCAGCAGCTCCAGGGCCGCTTTCTTGGCCTTGGGATCGCGGCCCTCGTCGCGCAGCAGGCGATAGGCGCGTACGGTGTAATAGACGTAGTGGGGGCCCTTCTTGCGGCCCTCGATCTTCCAGGTGCGCAGCCGCGGGATCTGCTGCAGCACGCGCACCAGCACGTCCAGGCTGAAATCCTGGCACGAGAAACTGCGGCGGGCGTCGGCGTGCCCGCGGAACATGCGCCGGCAGGGCTGTACGCAGCGCCCCCGCAGGCCGCTGCGGCCGCCCAGGTAGCTGCTCCAGTAGCAGCGCCCGGAAACGCAGAAGCACAGGGCGCCGTGGATGAACACCTCCAGCTCCAGGCCGTCGGGGCAGGCCGCCGCCATGGCCTTGATTTCGTCGATGCCCAGTTCACGGGGCAGCACCACGCGCGCGACACCCGGAATCTGTGCAGCGGACCGCAGCGCGGCGGGAAAGCTGACGTTGGCCAGGGTGGAGAGGTGCAGCGGCCCTGAAAAGCCGGCCTGGCGGGCCAGTTCGGCCATGCCCGGGTCCTGGATGATGAGCGCGTCGACCCGCGCCCGTTGGGCCAGCTGCGCGATGAGGCCGCCGGCGGACGCCAGCTCGTCGGGTTTGACCACGGTGTTCAGGGCCACGAAGACCTGCCTGCCGCGCCCGTGGGCCAGTTCCGTCAGCCGGGCCAGCTCGGGCACGGTGAAGTTCTTGGCCTCCATGCGCGCCGAGAAGTGCTTCAGGCCGCAGTAGACCGCGTCGGCGCCGGCGGCCAGTGCCGCCAGGAAGCTGTCGCGGCTGCCGGCCGGCGCCAGGATGGCCGGGAGGGAATCGTTTTGATTCTGCATGCGTTCCATTGCCGGAAATAACAGGGTGTCGTTGGACGCGGCGATCGCAGGCCGACCCAATCCCCGCGCGGCGGCGGGGGTTCGCAAACGGTGACGGGAGCCGCCCTCCACCGTGCCGGGATCGACCCGCGATTGACCGGTTCATCGGGCGCATCGGCTTGCCCGATGTCGATTGTGTCTTATACTATGGGTGATTTTTTGAAAACAACCGAATTCTGATCCCTCTATCGACTGCAGAAAAGGAAACGACCCCATGAAAATCGCTGTCAGCGGCAAGGGCGGTGTGGGCAAGACCACGTTTTCGGCGCTCATGATCCGGGCGCTGGACGCCGCCGGCAAACACGTGCTGGCCATCGATGCCGACCCCGATGCCAACTTGGCCGGCGCCATCGGCATCCGCGGCGCCGACGACATCACCCCCATTTCACAGATGAAGAACCTGATTTTCGAGCGCACCGGCGCCATGCCCGGCAGCGTCGGCCAGTTCTTCAGCCTCAACCCCAAGGTGGACGACCTGCCCGACGCGCTCTCGGTGAAGATGAACCACATCAAGATGATGCGCCTGGGCGGTGTCGAAAAGGGCGGTGCCGGCTGCTTCTGCCCCGAGAGCTCACTGCTCAAGGCCCTGGTGCGTCACGTGGTGGTGATGCGCGACGAGGTGGTGGTGATGGACATGGAGGCCGGTATCGAGCACCTCGGACGGGGCACGGCCAAGGCGGTGGACAAACTCATCATCGTGGTGGAACCGGGACGCCGCAGCATCGACACGGCCGGCAACATCCGGGGCCTGGCCGGCGAGATCGGCCTGACCGACATCCTGCTGGTGGGCAACAAGGTGCGCGGTGAAAAGGACGAGGCATTCCTGCGCCGCAACCTGTCCGAATTCGAATTCCTCGGCTTCCTGCCCTACGACGAATCGCTCATCGAAGCCGACCTGGACGGCGTCTCGCCGTACGACACCAGCCACGCCGCCCGCCGGGCCGTGGAGCAGATGCTCGAAAGGCTGCAGTGACCGGGCGCCGCACAAGGTACACGGGCCGCAGCCGCAGGACGCCCCCCCGACGGGTGCACATCAAGCCCGCCGCCGACGCCGGCCTGAAGAAGGTCTTCGCCCGCATCGGGGTTCCGTCCCGCAAGCCGTTCACACCCGACCCGTTTCAGCTCGAGGCCCTGGCGGCCATCGAGCAGGCCGACTGCCTGGTGACGGCGCCCACCGGTTCGGGAAAGACCTGGATCGCCGTGCAGGCCATCTCGAAAGCCCTGACGGCCGGCCGGCGGTCCTGGTACGCCACGCCGCTCAAGGCCTTAAGCAACGCCAAGTACGAGGAATTCGGCGAACTGTTCGGCAGGGAGCGGGTGGGCATCCTGACCGGCGACCGCAAGGAAAACGCCGACGCCGAGGTGATCGTGGGCACCACCGAGATCCTGCGCAACCAGCTTTACGACGTCATGGGTTCGGGGGGCACGCTGGATACGGACCTGGTGGTGCTCGACGAGGCCCACTTCCTGGGCGACGAGGAGCGCGGTGTGGTGTGGGAAGAGGTCATGATTTACCTGCCGGCGCGCATTCCGCTGCTCATGCTGTCGGCCACGGTGGGCAACGCCGACCAGATCGCGCGCTGGCTGGAGACGATCCGCGGCCAGCGCTGTATCGTGGTGGAGGACCACCATCGGCCGGTGCCCCTTTTTCCGCTTTTTCTGCACCCTTCGGGCATGCTGCTGCCGCTCATGGCGGGCACCCGGTCCGGCGCCAGGCGCCACGTCCACAAGAAGGTGGCCGCCGCCCTGCGGTCCCGCCAGACACCGCGCCTGGGACCCTCCCACCGCCTGCCGCCTTTCGGTGACATCCTGCGCGTGCTCAAGAAATTCCGCCTGCTGCCGGCCATTTTTTTCCTTAAGTCCCGTGCCGACTGCGACCAGGCTCTGGAGATGTGCCGCGGCAACCGTATCGAGGACCCCGCGCGGGCGCAACGGCTCCGGGAGCGCACCGCACAGCTGGTGGAGGCGGCCGGGCCGTCCGTGGCCCGGCACCCGCAGCTGCGTCACCTGAGCCGCTTGGCCGTGGGGTCGCATCACAGCGGGCAGCTGCCGGCCTGGAAGCAGGTGGTCGAAACCCTCATGAGCGAGGGCCTGCTGGACGCCGTTTTTGCCACCTCCACCGTGGCCGCCGGGGTCAACTTTCCGGCGCGCACCGTGGTGCTGGTGAACTCCGACCGCTTCAACGGCACTGAGTTCCTGCCGCTGACGGCCTCGGAGTTTCACCAGATGACCGGCCGCGCGGGCCGGCGCGGCATGGACCGCATCGGTTTCGTGCTTATGGTGCCGGGCAAGTTCATGGACATCTGGCAGGTGGCGCGGCTCATCACGGCACCCCCCACAGACGTGCACAGCCGCATCCGCATCAATTTCCCCATGACGCTGAACCTGCTGGTGTCCCACAGCCCCGGACAGATCGAGGATTTGCTTGAACGCAGCTTTGCCAATTTCCTGCTGAGGGAAAAGAACCGCAGGCGGCGGGGCAGCCGGCAGAGCCTCGCCGACCTCAAGGCCGACTTCCAGCGGCACCTCTCCTTCCTCAAGGAAAAGGACTACGTGGATGCCGGCGACCGGCTGACCCCCGACGGAATATGGGCCGCCCGGCTGCGCATCGACCAGCCGCTGCTGATCGCCGAGGGCTTGCGCAGGGGGCTCTTCGACGGGATGAAGGCGCCGCGGCTGGCCGGCATCATGGCGGCCTTCGTCAATGAAAAGGAAACCGACGAGCACCTGGAAAGCGAGGGAATCCCGGGGCCGCTGCGGCGCGACCATGCGCGTTTCCTCAGGGGGCTGGCCCCGCTGGTGCGGGACATGCGCCGACGGGGGTTCGAGGTGCGGCCCTTCTACCTGAAGCCGGCGGCGGTGGTGTACGCTTGGGCCGACGGGCAGCCGTGGGGCAGGCTGACCTCCTGGGCGCAGATGCCCGACGGTGACCTGGCCATGCTGATTCTGCGCACGGCGGACCATCTCAAGCACCTGCGCAGCCTGCGGAGGGAATTTCCCGAAGTCGCCGCCGCGGCCGGGGCCGCGCTGGACCGCATCCTGCGGGACCCCGTAGACCCGGGATACTACGCCGGTGGCGAACGGCTGGAAGAGGCGTCAGTCGACGAGGAGGGTCTGGCCGGGGTAGATCTTTGAGCGCGGCGACAGGTGGTTGATGCGCAGCAGCCGTTCCACCGACATGTTGTGGATGGTGGCGATGCGGAAGGGGCTGTCGCCGGAACGCACGCGGTACTGGCGCGTGCCGCCGGCCTGGGCCGTGTGCCGTTGGCTGTCGCTGCGGATGATCAGGACCTGTCCGATGTGAAGGCGTGTGGTCCGAAGCCCGTTGATCTGCTGGATGCGGTGCGTGGTGGTGGAGTAGCGTCGGGCGATGTTCCAGAGCGAATCGCCCCTGCGCACCACGTGGCGGACGACCGTGCTCTTGCCCTTTTGGGTGCTGTGCGCCGCTGAGGCCGGGATGACGGCACCGCGCCGCGGGATCTTCAGGCGCTGGCCGGCCACGATGAGGTAACGTCGGTTGAGGTTGTTGGCGCGGGCGATGCGGTGCACGCTGGTGTGGTAGCGCCTGGCGATGGTGGAGATGGTTTCGCCGCGGCGCACGCGATGCACCACGTAAGTACCCCCGCTGGGCGGCGGGCTGCTCTGGGGCAGGCGCTCGATCTTGGCCAGCAGGCCCTCGGTCTTGCCGGGCGGCACCTTGAGTTCATAGGGGTCCGGGGGCAGGATGCCCCGGCGCAGTTCGGGGTTCAGCGATTTGAGTACCGCGGTGCTCACACCGGCGACCTTGGCCACCCTGGACAGCGACACGCGGCGGGCGACGGTCAGGGTGTCGAACACCACCGGCGGATCCGGCTCGACACCGACGAGGCCGTACTTTTCTGGGTTGTTGACGATGTGCAGCGTGGCCAGGAAACGGGGCACGTAGCGCGCCGTTTCACGGGGAAGGCGGCGGTAGAGATCCCAGAAGTTGTCCAGGTAATTGACCCGCTGGTTGCGGATGACCCGCAGCACGCGACCCTCTCCGCAGTTGTAGGCCGCCAGCACCGTGATCCAGTCGCCGAAGATCTGGTGCA